>JAGYJJ010000002.1 GCA_018402235.1 Candidatus Nanopelagicales bacterium
CCGGACTCCATGAGTTCGAGGTAGGGAACGGCGTCGAAGGCTTCCGGGCCCAGCACTCCGGTGCCCTGCCAGACGTTGGTGGCCAGAAGTTCCAGGGCGATCACCGGATTCATCGCGGTTTGCCAAGTGACGGCCTGGGTTCCGTATTCGCGCATGGACCATTCATTGTCCGTGACGTGGTACAGGTACACCTCTTTGCGCTGACCATCTTTAGTTCCTGTGACCCATGTGCCGGCACACGTCTTGCCGGACATCTTGTCGCCGAGGGTGAGCGGATCAGGAAGGGCCGCGGCAACCACATCACGCGGAGAAATCTGTTGACCCTTGATGGTGAGGGGTTCGGTGCGATCGAGGCCGAGTTTGTGCAAGGTCTTCAAGACCTCGATGAACTCCTCCCCCAGTCCGTACTTGAACGTGACCTTCTTGCAGTCGATCCAGCGCGGAACGAGCAGGACCTCTTCGTGCTCCACGTTCACGCACTCCTGCGGGCCGACTCCTTCGGGGAAATCGAATACTTCCGCGCCGCTGAACGGCTCGGTGGTGAACCAGCCCCTGTCCTTCTCCCAGATCACCGGCGGGTTCAAACACTCTTCGATCGTGGTCCAGATGGAGAACGTGGGTGCGAAGTCGTAGCCGTGCACCTGCAGGTTGGCGCCATCGCGGATCCCGATCTCGTCAACGTCATCAAAGAGGTGATCTGCTGCGTAACGGGCAAGGACATCGGCCAAACCGGGCTCGACACCCATACCCACTAGCGCAAGCAGCCCCTTGTCCTGCCACTGCTGCTCAGTTGCGAATTGCTCATCGCCGAGTTTGATGCCCGTTTCCACGTGTGGGTTGCTGGGGTGCGGACGCGACAGACTCATCGCGGTGTCCAGATAGTTGCACCCTGCTTCACGGGCACCGGTGAAGATCGGCATTACAAAGCGCGGATCAACGAGGTTCGCAACGTGCGTGATGCGGTGCTGCTTGCAAGCTTCCGTTACGGCTTGTGCGTCGCTGGCGTCGAGAGCGATTGCCATGAAGCGCTCGTCGTTGGTTCGATCTTTGAGTTCCCTCGCACGCGCTTCGTCGTAGTCCGCAATCACCCAGGTCTCGAAGAAGTCACGACGCTTGGCGATAAGCGCAGCAGAGGTGCCCACTCCCCCAGCACCGATAGCTAGAACTCGCATGGGAATCAGCGCCCCTCCAATAGCGGTGTGCGCGGATCCCAGATTTCGCCTGATACTCGCTTGGCCATACCCGAAAGTGCCTCGAGGACAACGCGGTTACCCAGCAACGCGGTGATGTCTGCGTGATCGAATGGCGGCGACACCTCCACAACATCGATGCCGAACAAGGGAACCTTGTAGGCGATCTTTCGTACCGCGTCGAGTAACTCCCGCGAGGTCAAGCCACCAGGTTCAGGGGTTCCGGTGCCCGGAGCCGATCCTGGGTCGACCACATCGATGTCGACACTTAAGAACACACCGTCGCATTCATCCATCGCAGCGTCGAGCACTTCATCGAGAACCGTCTCGAATCCACGTTCGACGATCTCCGTCATTTCGTATGAGCGCATCTTCTGCTCGGCCATCCACTGCAAGATGTCCGGTGGCGGCCAATAACCGCGCAAACCGATCTGGAAGAACTTGTCTCCACGAGCAGCACCGGATTCGATGAGACGACGCATGGGTTGTCCGTGCCCAACGAGTGAACCGAACTCAATATCGCCGGTGTCGGCATGGGCGTCGAAGTGAATGACCGAGACCTTGCCCCAGCCGCGCGCGCGGGCCACCCCCGTGACATCCGGCCAGGTGATGGTGTGATCCCCGCCAAGAACGAGAGGAACAGCACCGGTTGCCGCAACCTTCTCGATTACCTTCTCCAGGTCCGCGCACGAGCGTTGCGCGTCGCCTGAGTAGAGCTCGACATCCCCGATATCGACCACGGTGAGATCTTTCAGTCCGTCCACGCGCATCGCCAAAGACGGGCGCGAACCATCGTGGCCGAGATAACAGGCTGCTCGGATCGCCTGCGGACCAAAGCGCGCGCCGGATCGATAGGACGTACCACCGTCGAAGGGGGCACCGACGATCACTACGTGGGCGTTGGCATACGTGGCAGGGTCGTCCAAATCGGCCTTGGGAACCCCAAGGAACGTGTAGTCCGGGCCGTATTGACTGCCGTATCGAGCCATGGAAAGACTGTAGTCCGCGGGTGAGGCTTCTCAGGAGTCAAAGCCCAGGCCGAGGCGGTCGAGTGTGCGCAGCCATAGATTGCGCCTGCCGCCCTTGGCATCGGCACGTTGCAAGGACGTGGTTGTCCATTTGATCCCCAAGGACCGCAGCGGCTCGGGGGGAAACGGAATCGGCTTGGTCTGCACCATCTCCAGACGGGTGCGAGCGGTGTCATGGCCATCGAGCAGATCGAGGGTGACCTGGGCGGCGAACCTGCTGGCGCCCACTCCAAGTCCGGTGAATCCGGCAACGTAGGCGATCTTTCCCTGCGCTTCGGTACCCCAGAACGCCGTGAAGCGTGAACACGTGTCGATCGCGCCGCCCCAAGCGTGCGTGAAACGGATACCTTCCAACTGCGGGAAGGTTTGCAAGAAGTGCGTGGAAAGACGCAGGTAGGACTCCTCGTCGTTATCGAACTGCGGCCCAAACCCATTGCCAGAGTGATACACAGCGTCGTACCCACCCCACAGGATTCGCCCATCGGCGGTGGGTCGGTAATAGTGGAACTGGTTACCCGAATCGCTCAGGCCCTCGCGGTCCGCCCAACCGACGTCCCGCCACTGAGCATCGCTGAGCGGTTCGGTCATCAAGACGTAGTCGTAGACCGGCACGATGCGATGACGCACGGCAGGGATCAAGCTAGGGAAGGCATTCGTGGCCATCACGGCACGTTGGGCAGAAATACGGTGGTGCTCGGTGGTGAACACGATGCGATCGTGTTCGTCTTCAAAACCGGTGATCTCGGTGTTCTCGAATACTCGGATGCCGCGCAATCGCGCGGTTGCCAACAGACCCCAGGCGAGTTTGGCGGGGTCCACCAACGCAACGGACGCGTGATCGCGCAGGCCAGCCAGGTAGGTGGGTGAGGTGATGGTTGATTGGATTTCATCTTTGTCCATGAAATCAACGTTGAGTCCGAATGCCTGCATGTCGCGCACCGCTTCGCGGAGTTCATCGACTTGATGGTCGGCAACGGCCACGTCTATTTCACCCGAACGGCGGAAATCGCAGTCGATTCCATTGAGTTTGACGAAGGTTTCGATGTCCTCCAGATTGCGCTGCCCCATCGTGAGCAGCGTTGATAGCTCCTCGGGCCAACGCGACAGACCGTTACCGAATCCGTGGGTAATGCTGGCAGCAACGAAACCGCCATTGCGACCTGTCCCACCATCGGCCACCCGAGTGCGCTCAATCACCACGATGTCGCGGTCGGGGTCTACGTCGTTGGCTAGCAGAGCCGTCCACAAACCGGTAAACCCGGCGCCAACGATCACTAGATCCGCATCGATGCTCTCGGTGAGCGGCGGCAGTGCTGCGGGGCGTTCAGGTCGGTCGAGCCAATAGACACTTCGTTCGGCGTCTTTCACAGCGTCGATCGCCGGTGTGGTCGGGGTGGTGGCGAATTCCATGGGATTCCTTATCCGTGGTGGCTATGCGGGACGCGACCGACCGCCGCGTCGTCCCACCAGTCCCTTCCCTTGGTGCGTAGTGAGATTTTCATTGTAATTCGATGTCGCATGCCATCACGCGATCGCCCGTTTCCCGCGAACCTCCCCGCCTGGGCCATCGAACCTCCCCGCGCCCAACGCCGAACCGCCCTGCAGGGCGGTTCGGCGCGCTGGGCGGGGAGGTTCGATGCGCTGGGCGGGGAGGTTCGCGGGGGGAGAGAGAGGGGGGCGGTTAGGAACGGGACAGCGGGGCGTCCATCAGGATCGGGTTGAGGTCGGCTCGCTTGGCCTGCAACTGCTCGCGCATCTGGGCATTGAGCGCCTTGCGCTTGCGCCAGGCCACGAACTGCGCGATCAGCACGATGGACAAAGCGATCAAGAACACCAAAGTGGCGAGAACATTCACCTGAACCGGGATGCCCCGCTGGGCGGCACCCCAGATATAGATCGGGAACGTGACCAGCGTGCCGGCGTTGAAGAAGCTGATGATGAAGTCGTCGAAGCTCAACGCGAAGCCCAGTAGCGCGGCACCGGCGATACCGGGGGCAACCAGCGGCAACGTGACGTAGCGCAGGGTGGCCCGAGGGCTCGCATACGAGATCTTGCGCCGCTTCCTCTAGCGCCGGATCCATTCCCTGCAAGCGCGCTTTCACCGCTACCACCACGAACGAGATGGTGAACATGATGTGGGCGATAACCACCGTGGTCTGACCGAGTGGGAACGTGAGATTCAAGAACAGCGCAAGCAGGCTGGCACCCATCACGACGTCGGGTGTGGACATGGGCAAGAAGATCAACAAATTGGTGGTCTGCCGGCCCTTGAATCGATAACGAACAAGCGCAATCGCGATCATGGTTCCCAGCGTGGTCGCAACGAGGGTAGAGATAAGTGCGATGCGGATACTGATCATGAAGGAATCGCACACCGCCTGGACGCCGCAAATATTGGTCCAAGCATCGAGACTGAATTGATTCCACTGGGTGTTGTAGTCGCTCCTGGGCTTGTTGAAACTCAGGACCCCTACCACCGCAACGGGGACGAAAAGGTAGACGAGAACGAGAATCGCCACAACTGTGAGCAGGTGCTTTCGGATGAATCGCATCAGACCAACTCCTCCGTTCCTGCGCGGCGGATGTAGACGAAGACAATCACCAAAATCAGTGCCATCAGCATGATCGATAGCGCGGCAGCGATCGGGTAGTCACGGAACTGGATGAAGTTGATCTGAATCGCGTTACCGATCATGCGGTCCCCGGTACTGCCCAGTAATTGCGCATTGATGTAGTCGCCAAAGGCTGGAATAAATGTCAAGAGCGTTCCCGCCACAACTCCCGGGAGCGACAACGGCCACACCACCTTGCGGAACGTGGTGGCGGGGTGGGCGTAGAGGTCACCCGAGGCCTCGATGAGTCGCGGATCCATGCGATCCAGTGCCGCGTATAAGGGCAAAATCATGAACGGCAGGAAGTTGTAGGTCAGGCCGGCGATCACCGCGATACCGGTATTGAGAATTCGGTCCTGCGGCAGCACGCTGAGAGCATTCAAAAAGCTAGTGATGGGACCCTCGTCGGCCAAGATCGTCCGCCACGCGTAGGTACGCAGCAAGAAACTTGCGAACGTGGGGGCGATCACCAAAACCAGCAGCAAACCCTTCCACTGACCGCCGCGGAAGGCGATGAAGTACGCGAGTGGATAGGCGATGATCAAGGCAAGGACCGTGGCGATACCTGCGTAGACGAAGGATCGAATGAACTGCTCGGAGTAGGCCGAGAGGGCCTCGGGGTAGTTCATCAGATCGAACGCCGGCATGTAACGACCGGACTGGCCTGGCACGGGTACCTGCAGGCTCGTCACGAACAACGTGATGAAGGGGACGGCAAAGAACACTGCCAACCAGCCCATACCGGGTGCCAGCAGGAAGTAGGCGGTTCGCGAACGCCGCTTGACCGTTGGCGGCTGTTGGGTCGATGTGGACGCAGGCAGTACGGCGGCCATGGTCAGCGCGCCAACCCGAAGCTGTGCTCAGGCGCCCAATGCACGATCACCCGATCCCCCACATCGCATCGATCCCCCACCAGGACGTTCTGCTCAAAGACAGTGATGTCTTGGCCCCAATCGGTATTCACCAAATACTGGGTGGACACGCCGGTATAGGACACGTCGGTAACCGCACCGGTGAGCCGGTTATGCGAATCGGGAACTTTGTGGGCATCCGGTTCGTCGAGGATCGTCATCTTCTCTGGCCGAACACCCACGTACATGTCCGAACCTTCCGCGGAGTTACGCGCGAGTGGCACGCCGAAGGTCTGACCATGGGACTCAACCGTGATCAGCTCACCGGAGGTGCCGGTCTTGACTCCGGCAAACAAGTTCGACTGACCCAGGAAGTTGGCGACGAAAACTGTGCGCGGAAGTTCGTAGATATCTGCCGGATGGCCCAGCTGTTCGATCCGCCCGGCATTCATGACAGCAACGGTGTCGGCCATGGTCATGGCCTCTTCTTGATCGTGGGTCACGTGCACGAACGTGATCCCCACCTCCGTTTGGATGCGCTTGAGCTCGATCTGCATCTGCCGGCGAAGCTTCAGGTCTAGGGCGCCGAGCGGTTCATCGAGCAGCAGGACATCGGGTTGGTTGATCAAAGCGCGCGCCACCGCCACGCGCTGCTGCTGTCCACCGGACAACTGCGTGGGCTTTCGGCGAGCCATCGGCGCAAGCTCGACAAGTTCGAGCATCTCTTCGACCGGACCCTTGACATCCTTCACCCCGCGACGTCGTAGGCCGAACGCCACATTCTCGAAGATATCCATGTGCGGGAACAGCGCATAGGACTGGAAAACCGTGTTGACCGGACGCTTGTACGCCCGAAGACCGGTGATGTCACGCTCGCCGATGCTGATGGTTCCCGACGATGGATCTTCCAGGCCCGCAACCATGCGCAGTGTGGTGGTCTTGCCGCAACCGGAGGCACCTAGGAGGGCGAAGAAACTTCCCGCGGGGATGGTGAGATCCAAATCGTCGACTGCGGCCAGTTCCCCATACTTCTTGGTCAGGTCTCGAAGGTGCAGGTCCTCCACAATGCGCCGTTCGGTCATTGATCACCCTTTCGCACGTCGACTCGCGTCAGTGGCCGGATACACGTGCGGGGGCTTTCGCCCCCGCACCAACGCTAT
Organism: Candidatus Nanopelagicales bacterium; assembly: GCA_018402235.1. Lineage (GTDB taxonomy): Bacteria > Actinomycetota > Actinomycetes > S36-B12 > S36-B12 > S36-B12. Next base: position 6,842 of record JAGYJJ010000002.1, read on the forward strand.
TACCGAATCACCAACTAGTTGACGACTAATTACCAATCGCCGTTTGGAACAGCCGCTCGTACTGCTCGTTTTGCTCCGGCGTGAGTTCCATGAAGACCGAGGTCTGATTCAAGAACTCCTCGGTGGGGAAGATGTAGGGGTTCTCGGCGAGTTCGGGATCGATGGCCACCATCGCCTCTTGCGCGCCTTCAACCGGGCACAGGTAATTGATATACGCGGCGACCTCTGCTGCGACCTCGGGGTCGTAGTAGAAATTCATGACCGCCTCGGCGTTCTTCTTATGTGTAGAGGTGGACGGAACCAGCATGTTGTCGGTCCACAACGTCCCACCGGACTCCGGCAACGCGAATCCGAAATCCTCACCGAGGGCGAAGATGTCGCCGGACCAGCCGATCACGCCGATGACGTCGCCGCTTTCGAGCGCTGCGAGGTAGTCGTTGCCGGTCACCTGGCGGATCTGACCGTTTTGCACCTGCTCGGTCAGCGCGTCGATCGCCTGCTCAAACTGCTCTTGGGTGAAGTTGGCGGGGTCGTTGCCCTGCCAGGCGATGATGCAGCCCATGGTGTCGCGCATCTCGGACAGCAGCGTGATGCGGCCGCGAAGTGCCGGATCGAAGAGCTGATCCAAGGAGGTCATCTCGCTGTTACCGGTGGCCTCTTGGTACCGAGCGATGTTGTAGCCCAGGCCGGCGAAACCACCCTGCCAGGGGAGCGTGAAATCACGCGGCTCATCGAAGGAGACACTCTGCAAACGCGGGATCAGGTTCGCTGAGTTCGGGATGCTGGCTTTGTCCAACTTCTGCGCGAAGCCGTTCTGGATCCACAGCGCCGCCATCCAGTCGGTGAGGACCACGATGTCGCGGTCGATGTCCTGGCCCTGCTCAAGTTGGGTGCGAACCTTGGCGTAGAACTCGTTGTTGTCGTTGACGTCCTCGGTGTAGTTCACCGAGATACCGGACTCCTCCTGGAAACGCTCCAAAGTGGGGTAGGCGCCGGTGTCCTCGTCGATGTCCATGTACTCAACCCAGTTGGACCAGTCCACGGTCTTCTCAGTGTCGGAAACGTCCTGGGGGGCACTGCCTTCGGACGCTGTCCCGTCGTCGCCGCCCGTGCCACACGCGGCAGCCGCCACGGCAACCGAGGAGATGCCCGCCACCTGGAGTAGGCGACGGCGCGAGACCGATGAACGCATGGTGCCGGCCAGCGCGGCGATCATCTCGGGACTGTGCTTCATGGCGGTCCTTTCTAAGGCGGATTCGGGCGAGCCCGTGGTTGTCATTTCCGGACGTGGGAAAAATCTAGCCCTTCCCGCCGGAAATGGCAGGGCTCAGAAGGTCACTTTTCGGAGAAGATCGTGCGGTGCCAGCCCTTCTTGGCCTCGGCGGTGATGTCCATGGACACGTGCTTCACCTGGGTGTACTCCTCGAAGGAGTAGGTGGACATGTCCTTGCCGAAGCCGGACTGCTTGTAACCCCCGTGGGGCATCTCGCTGACGATCGGGATGTGGTCGTTGATCCACACGCAGCCGGCCTGGATCTCCCGCTGGGCCCGCAGGGTCCGAAAAACGTCCTTAGACCAGGCCGAGGCCGCCAGCCCGTAGGGGGTGTCGTTGGCCAGGGCCAGCCCCTCGTCGTCGGAATCAAAGGGCAGGACCACGAGCACGGGCCCGAAGACCTCCGACTGGACGATCTCGCTGCTTTGCGCGGCATCGGTAATGACGGTCGCCGGGTAGTAGGCACCGCTGGCTAGGGCACCGCCGGGTATCTGCCCACCCGCGCGGACCTTCGCCCCGTCCTGGCGCGCCCGCTCCACGAAGCCCGCAACCCGCTCTTGCTGTCGGCGCGAAATCAGCGGACCGATGTCGGTTGACTCATCGAGTGGGTCACCAATCACGATCTGTGCGAATAGGTCGCTGACCTGCTCAACGAACGCTTCGTATAGCGGACGCTGGACGTAGGCCCGCGTGGCCGCGGTGCAGTCCTGGCCGGTGTTGATCAGCGCGCCAGCTGCAGCACCTTGGACGGCTGCTTCGAGATCGGCGTCGTCGAAGACTACGAAAGGTGCCTTGCCACCAAGTTCTAGATGAACGCGCTTGACATCGGCGGTTGCCAGTTCCATCACGCGTTTGCCGACAGCGGTGGAGCCCGTAAAGGACACCATGTTCACGTCCGGGTGGGACATCAGCGCTTCACCCGCGACCGGGCCCGCTCCGGCGACCACATTCACCACGCCGGCAGGCATTCCTGCAGCGATGCAATCCTCGGCAAGCATCAGCGTGGTGATGGGCGTGATCTCCGCCGGCTTCAACACGATGGTGTTACCCGCGGCCGCTGCGGGAAGCATCTTCCACATCGCCATTTGCAGTGGGTAATTCCATGGGGCGATGGAGCCAACAACACCGATCGGTTCACGACGGATGATCGATGTGTGCGCACCATCCCACTCCGCGGCCGCTTTGCCCTCGAGGTTGCGCGCCGCGCCAGCAAAGAAGGCCGCGTTATCGATCGAGCCCGGGACGTCGAACTCACGGGACAGGCGAAGCGGCTTGCCCGTTTGCTGCGTTTCGGCTGCGACGTACTCCTCGGTGCGCGCCTGCATGCGATCAGCCAATTTGCGCAAAACCTCACTTCGCTCAACCGGCGCAGCGCTTGACCATTCCTTGAAGGCGTTTCGAGCGGCGCCAACAGCGCCGTCAACTTCGGCCGGACCGGCGTACTCGTATGTCTGGACTACTTCACCGTTCGCCGGATTGATCACCTCGCCGGACTGTCCGGAAGTTCCTGCGCGAGCGGCACCTGCGATGAAAGCGGCATCCATGTCGATATCTCCTGACGTGTCGATCTTGAGCCCAGCCTACGAACACTCAAGATGCCACGGCGCGTGGATAGGCGTGTTTCATGCGGGTATCAGCTCATGACATCCATCAGGTGGTGGCTTTTGGACTTCCCGACGAACAGTGGGGGCAACGCGTATGCGTGGCGGTGGTGGGTTCCGTGAGCGAAGCACACGTGCGCGAATTCGCAGCGAAGGAGTTAGCGGGACCAAAGCGGCCAAAAACATTTTTCATGGTCAAGGCGCTTCCGCAGACACATTCGGGCACAATCGATCGATCAGCGGTTCTTGCATTATTCGCATAAACACCAGATATCGTGGCGATTGTGGCTGACTGGAAGAGGCGCATCGTTGTCGTGGAAGACGAAACGCTAGTGGCCACATTGGTTGCCGAAATACTCAAGCAGAACTCTTTTGAAGTTCAGACCGCTCAGTCTGCAGCCGAAGCCCGTCAGGTGATCGCTTCCTTCGATCCCGACGCCGCGCTCATCGATATCCACCTAGGTGCTGGACCATCAGGTCTACATCTGGGCCACGTTCTTCGACAGGCGCACCCTGAGATGGGAATCGTCTTCTTGAGTAGGTTCACCGACCCTGCCGTGGCCGGACTTCGGGAAGTGGATATTCCCGACGGCTGCGGATTCATTGCCAAGGAGCAGGTGACGGATGCCAACGTGCTAACCGAGGCGCTGAACTCGGCTCTTCGCGGCGAAGTTGTGATCGAAGGACGAACCGATAGCCCGCTGGGTCAATTAACGCCTACCCAGAGCGAGATCTTGCGTATGGCTGCCACGGGAATGACGAATGCTGCGATTGCCAAGCATCGAAACACCAGCGAACGAACTGTCGAAATGCGCTTGAAGTCTGTCTATGCCGCACTCGGCATTGTGGTGACGTCCGATGTGAATCCGCGGGTGGAAGCCGCGCGGCAGTACATCGAGGCAGCTGGAGTACCGGAGCATGTCGGACCCCCTGTCTGAGCGGTTTCCAGGTGAACGCATCGGGCTTCGAGCCCGGCTTGCTGATCCACGTCTGGTCTCCTGGCCGACTTTCGTCATCAGCAGCGTGCTGCTCACCTACGAAATCTGGCTGCACGGATTTTTCGTCTTCGCTCTGACGCAGTTTCTCGTGTTCGCGTGGCTCGCGGCCGCTCGATGGATGTACTTGCGTCGGCGCTATGCGACTCACCACGCCTGGGTGATGGTCGTAACGATTGTCTCTGCGAGCCTGTTCGGAGCAGTGATTGTTCAACTTCTCCTGGCCGAATCGACCGCAGTCGTCACGGTGGATGGCGCTTTCGCCCGCATGATCGTCATCCCCGCCGCTGGCCTGTTGAGTGTCTCGCTCATCGATTACCGAAACAACGTACGTGAACTGCGATCCACAACCATTGCCCTCGAAGCTACCCGCGACACCGGTCTTGCTTCGCTGGCCTCCGCTCGCCAGAACATCGTCGATCAAGTTCGAGCAAGCTTGGAAGGCCGTGTGGACGAATTTTGGGAAGCCAACCCCCGCGCTGCGGCCGATGAACTCGCATCCTTGGCGCAGGAAACCGTTCGACCCCTCAGCCACGAACTTGCCGCCACCACGCCGGACTTCACTCCCCTGTTACCTCAAGCCCAGCGGCTGCGCTGGTCGGCTGTGCTGTCCGAAGTGGCGGGCCGCCCCCTGATCGTGCCGTGGTTGATGGCGTTAGCCGTCACACTCATGAGCATCCGCTTCACCCTCGCTGAGTCCGACGCCGGGCAGAGCACGGCGGCCGGCGACGTAGGGCCGGTCACCGTCTCCGTCAACGTCGAATCCCTCGCCTCATCCTTCGCATTCTTGTTTGCGGTTTTCCTGTCGGTGTGGCTCTTCTCAGTGCTGGCAGTACGGATAAGTCGACCGGTCCTAACCCGTGTCTCTGGCGGCATGCGTTGGGTCGTTATCGCCGCGAGCGTGGTTGGTATTGGCCTAGGTCTGCAGCTGATCTTGATCGCCGTGCCGGTCTTGCCCGGCCCGCTTGCGAGCATCGACACCGATCCCATCGGGCGGTTCTGGGCGTTCGCACCCGTCGTGGTGATCGCTTTGGTTTTGGCTATTGCCCGAACAATCTCCTTCGCGCGCGCCTCAGTTCTTGACGAACTGAGGGCTATCAACAATGAATTGACATGGGAGGTCGCACGTATCCGCCTAAACCTGTGGGCGCAACAACGCCAATTCGCCCAAGCGATTCATGGCCCACTGCAAGCCGCCATCACCTCCAGCGCTCTCCTGCTTGGCCAGTCAGGCGATGTCGATCGCGCTGGTGCTATCGAGGCGGCACGCAATCGAATCACGTCAGCACTCGATCGAGTGACCGGCCACGAGGAACCCGCGGCGGACTGGACAACGGGGCTAGCGGAGATCGAACTCACGTGGGCGGGTGTCTGCGAAGTCGCGGCGAGTGTTGACGCCGCTGCAGCACGCATGCTCGACCGCGACGACACGTGCCGACAGGCGGCAGTCATGGTGATGGGCGAGTCGGTGGCGAATTCGGCCATTCACGGCAGGCAACGCGGGTCGACGTCTATGTCGACATGGTGCACGAACGATTCATTCGAATCACGCTCAACGACAACGGTCAAGGAATCGACGCCGCAGCGAACACAGGCTTAGGAAGTGCAATCTTGGACGACACCTGCGGCGAGTGGGAGCTGAATAACACAGGCCACGGCGCGAGACTCACTGCCGTTTTGGCCGCAGTATCGCCGGTTCTCGCATAGTCGCGTCGCCGGTATCCGATCAATCCAAGCGAAGGTGCACACGCAGCGCGTCATCTACGCGCCGCATATCCGAAGCGGACAGAAAACCCAGGCGGTCTTGGATTCGATGAGTTGAGATCGAGCGCACTTGCTCTGCCTGTGCTTTGGACTCCGCATTCTCGAGCGAAGGGGACCGGTCAACGGTCACGAGAGCCTGAAAGGGGTGGGCTGGGCTGCTGCTGGACGTGAGCGGCACGACCGTGACAACGCCCGCGTGGCGTAGCGCGGCGGCGTTGGCGCCGTTATTACTGACGATAACGACGGGGCGAACTTTGTTCGCTTCTGTGCCCAACCGCCGGCTCGAGATCAGCCCAGTAGACCTCACCACGAAGCACCGTCGGCTCGCTTAACGATCAGCACGAGAGCTGTCGCAAGCATCGCTCTCGTCCAATCCGTCCCCCGCCACCGACTCCCACACATCGCTGTGTCCACTGTCGCGCCATTCCGTGAACGCCTGTGCATACGCGTCTTCCAAACCCTCGTCCCGAAGCGCGCGAACCGCGACCGCCACGGCAGCAGATCGAGATCCCTTGTTGTGCCGCGACGCGTACTCATCTAAAAACGCGACATCCTCTGAGTCCAGACTCACGCTGATCTTCACTCCTTCATGCTACTGCGGTAGGAATGATTTCCTACCTTCAGACCTCGCTGTGGTGACCATCTCCGAGACTGGCGCATAACATCTGCCCACGGAACCGACAGGGAAGTCGTTGTGGATGCCGTGATCACCGTCTGTGGAAAGCGTCAGCGCGTGGAAGCGCCGGACTGACGTGTGCCTCCGGCGGCGCGGGCAAGAGCCTCGGCGATCTGTTCGATACCGGCTTCGTCGTCGGGCAGTTGACCCGTGGTGATGCGAATGCCGCTGCCAGTTTGCCCGGACTCCGGGCCGACGATGAACGGGCTGCCGGGGGCAACTCGAATTCCCGAAGCAGCCAGCGTGATCAAAGCATTTCGCTCATCCTCAACCGGGATCCACACGTTGATGCCATCGCCGGGGCTGGTGTCCACGGCGCGGTCTTTCAGGTGCTCGCGCAACACGGTGCCACGTCGCGCGTAGGCGATCCGGGCCTGGCGAACCTGCTCCTGCGGATCTTCATGCGTGAGCAGATCGAGGAGAACTGCCTGCAGTAAGCGACTGGTCCATCCCGGACCGAGCATCCGGCGGGCGATGATCGGATCGATCACCTCAGCGGCTCCCCCGATCGCTGCGATGCGCAGGTCAGGGGCCATGCGATTTGGAATAGCTACGGATATGCACGCATCGCTCGGGTAGAAATTGGCCGATGCTGACGTCGTCGGCGATGGAGATATCCCCACAGTGATCATCCTCGATCACCCATGCGCGACTGCCCGCGAGCACCTCCGCAAGTTGACTAGAGCGAAGCCGCGTCATGGACGTACCAGTGGGGTTTTGCGCCCGGGGTTGCACAAAAACCGCCACTGGCGCCGCCTGCAAAGCCCCGGTGAGGTCGTTGGGGACGATGCCCTGCTCATCCATCGGGACCGCGATGATCTCCGCGCCGGCCCGCTCGAGCATGTCGATCAGCGGCGGAAAGCCCGGAGACTCCATCACCACTCGATCCCCGAGGCCCACCACCTGGTCAACCACGCGGGATAGGGCATCGAGGGCGCCATCGAGCACGGTCAGCCGCTGGGGCCGAAACGGCCACGACGCCTCGAGGTGCTCGCGCAGTGCCGGCAGGACAGGTTCATCGAGATAACTCGAAGTCCAGGCGGTGGCTCCGGCGGAAAATCTCTCGACGGCCTCATGCAACGCAGGCAAAAGAGCGGGGTCCGGGGTTCCGGTTGACAGATCCATGGCAGCGTCCTGCGTGGGCGCTCCGCCGATACCGAGGTAACGGGTGGGGCGCGTGGGTTCGGCGACGTCGCGCACGAAGGTTCCGGCCCGCCCCCGGGCCTGGATCGCACCAACGGCACCGAGGGCCTGCCAGGCCTCGGAAACGGTCGCCGGACTCACGTTGATCGCTACCGCAAGTTCTCGAACAGTGGGCAAGCGGTCTCCTGGCGCGAGGGATCCAGCCCGGATCATCCGATGGACGGCCGCCGCGATACCCCGAGGCGAACGATCCTCGATGAACGGCACCACATCGGCCGCCGGCACGAGGGTGCCGGAGGCGGGAATGGAGACCGTCACGCGTTCGCCTTCCGCCGGTAACAAGTTTGTTAAACCGGTGTTGTAACACAATGTTTAGCGTCTAGGGTGCGAAATCACAAATAGATGAGGGAGCCTGGCGGCAGGCTCCCCGAGGCAGGCAGGAGACCCCATGAGCGTCGTGCGCGCCGCGTTGGTGCAAACCGATTGGACCGGCGATAAAGAATCCATGATCGTCAAGCACGAGGAATACGCCCGTGAGGCCGCAGCCCAGGGCACCCAGGTCATCTGCTTCCAAGAACTGTTCTACGGCCCGTACTTCTGCCAGGTTCAAGACACCAAGTTCTACGAGTACGCCGAGGCAGTTCCCGGCCCGATCGTCGAGCGCTTCCAGGCACTCGCACGCGAACTCAACATGGTGATGGTGCTGCCGATGTACGAGGATGCTGGCCCCGGGTTCCTCTACAACACCGCAGCGGTTCTCGATGCCGACGGCTCCTACCTAGGTAAGTACCGCAAGCAACACATTCCGCACGTGAACGGCTTTTGGGAGAAGTTCTACTTCCGCCCGGGCAACGGCGGGTACCCCGTCTTCGACACAGCGGTCGGCAAGGTGGGCGTGTACATCTGCTACGACCGGCACTTCCCCGAAGGCTGGCGTGCGCTGGGATTGAACGGTGCGCAGATCGTGTTCAACCCCTCGGCCACCTCGCGCGGTCTGTCGCAGTACCTGTGGGGCATCGAGCAGCCTGCCGCGGCCGTTGCCAACGAGTATTACGTCGGCGCTATCAATCGGGTGGGTGTTGAGCCACTGGGCGACGACGACTTCTACGGCCAGTCCTACTTCGTCGACCCCGAAGGCAACTACGTAGGCGACAAGGGCGACGCCTACAAGTCCGAGTTGATCGTGCGTGATTTGGACCTGGAGTTGATCACTACCGTCCGAAACCGCTGGGCGTTCTACCGAGATCGTCGTCCGGATGCGTACGACGACCTCGTTCGGCCATAGTGGTCGGTAACAGTTGAGGCAAGCGTTCACCGCAGGCGGGCGTGCAGGCGAGCAGGAGGAGAAGCCATGACCATCTTGATCAAGAACGGAAGCGTCGTTTCCTCAACGGGCGTGATTCAGGCCGATGTTCTCATCGACGGTGAGACCATCGCTGCCGTCTTCGCTCCCGGAGATACGTCTTTGGGATCAAACCTGGAGGCCACTGCCGATCAGGTCTTCGACGCCCGCGGGAAGTACGTCATCCCCGGCGGGTTGGATGTGCACACGCACATGGAGTTGCCCTTCGGCGGCACGTTCGCCTCGGACACTTTCGAGACCGGCACGCGTGCTGCCGCGTGGGGAGGCACCACCACCATCATCGACTTCGCGGTGCAAAAGTTCGGTGAGCGCGTGCAAGATTCCCTCGCCGCCTGGCACGCGAAAGCCGACGGCCAGTGCGCAATCGACTACGGCTTCCACCAGATCATCGGCGGCGTGGACGACGATTCACTCAAGGCGATGGATGAACTCGTCAACGAAGGCATCACCAGCTTCAAACTCTTCATGGCCTACCCAGGTGTCTTCTACAGCGACGACGGTCAAATCCTGCGGGCCATGCAAACCGCGGCGAATAACGGTTCGACCATCATGATGCACGCTGAGAACGGCATCGCGATCGACGTGCTCGTTCAGCAGGCGCTGGCCGAAGGCAAGACCGACCCGAAATACCACAGCCTCACCCGCCCCTGGGAAACCGAAGCAGAGGCGACTAACCGCGCGATCATGCTCGCGAAGATGACCGGCACCCCGCTGTACATCGTGCACATGTCCGCCAAGCAGGCCGTGCAGGTAGTCCAGCAGGCACGCGATGAAGCATTGAACGTATTCGGCGAGACCTGCCCGCAGTACCTCTACCTCTCGCTTGAAGATCACCTCTCCCAACCAGGCTTCGAGGGCGCAAAATGGGTCTGCTCCACGCCGCTTCGCTCGAAGGCCGAGCACCATCAACAAGAACTGTGGCGCTACCTGCGCACCAATGACCTCTCGATTGTCTCCACCGACCATTGTCCGTTCTGCATGAAGGAGCAAAAGGAACTCGGCGTGGGCGACTTCTCTAAGATCCCCAACGGCATCGGTTCGGTCGAGCACCGCATGGATCTGATCTACCAAGGCGTGGTGGACGGTCAGATCACCCTGGAGCGCTGGGTCGAGATCACCGCCACAACCCCGGCGCGTATGTTCGGGTTATACCCCCGCAAGGGAGTCATCGCACCAGGATCCGATGCCGACGTCGTCATCTACGATCCAGCTGGTCGAACCGAGATCGGGTACGAGAAGACCCATCACATGAACATGGATCACTCCGCTTGGGAAGGCTTCAACATCGACGGACACGTCGATACGGTCATTTCCCGCGGAACCGTGGTGGTGGACAACAACGAGTACCTCGGCACCAAGGGCCACGGCAAGTACTTGAAGCGAGGCATGAACCAGTACCTGGTCTAGTAGCCGCGAATCTCCAGCCAACAGGGCTGACCCGCACACAAGAAAAGACGAGACAAGGGAGAAAGACGTTGCGCACCATCAATCACTGGATCGACGGCAAGGAAGTTCCGGCATCCTCAGGGAACTTCGGACCGGTGTTCAACCCGGCCACCGGCGAGCAGCAAGCGCAGGTCGGTTTTGCCACCGTTGCCGACGTCGATACCGCGGTCGCCAATGCCAAAGAAGCGTTCGCCACCTGGCGCAAGGCGTCACTGTCGCGTCGCGCCGAGGTGATGTTCCGCTTCCACGAACTTGTCGTTCAAAACCGCGACACGATCGCCAACCTGCTGTCCTCCGAGCACGGCAAGGTGCCCTCAGATGCCGCCGGTGAGTTGGCACGCGGAATCGAGAACATCGAGTTCGCCTGCGGCATTCCACAACTCATGAAGGGCGGCTTCTCCGAGCAGGCTTCGACTGGCGTCGACGTCTACTCGATCCGCCAGCCGCTCGGCGTGGTGGCCGGCATCACGCCGTTCAACTTCCCAGCCATGGTGCCGATGTGGATGTTCGCCAATGCGATCGCCACCGGCAACACCTTCATTCTCAAACCGAGCGAGAAGGACCCATCGGTTTCGTTGTTCATGGCCGAGTTGCTCAAGCAAGCTGGGCTGCCTGACGGTGTGTTCAATGTGGTGCACGGCGACAAGGTGGCGGTGGATCGCATCCTGGAGCACCCGGATATCACCGCCGTCTCCTTCGTTGGCTCCACCCCGATCGCGAAGTACATCTACTCGACCGGCACCGCCAACGGTAAGCGTGTCCAAGCCCTCGGTGGCGCAAAAAACCACATGGTGGTTCTCCCCGACGCCGATATCGACATGGCGGCCGATGCGGCTGTGAGCGCGGGCTATGGCTCTGCGGGCGAGCGCTGCATGGCTATCTCGGTCGTGGTAGCCGTAGGCGATGTGGGCGACAAACTCGTTGATGCGATCGCCGCGCGCCTACCCAAGTTGAAGGTGGGCCCCGGCACCGACCCCGATGCCGAGATGGGTCCGCTGATCACCCGCGAGCACCGCGACAAGGTTGCCTCCTACGTTGAGGGCGCTCCTGCGGAAGGTGCGAGCGTGATCGTGGACGGCCGCGATAACGATCTTCCCAAGGAAGGTTTCTTCCTTGCGCCGTCGTTGATCGACAAGGTAAAGCCAGGCATGAAGGCCTACGACGACGAAATCTTCGGACCGGTCCTCTCGGTTACCCGAGTCAACACCTACGAAGATGCAGTGACATTAATCAACGATCACGAATACGGAAACGGCACCGCGATCTTCACCCGCGATGGTGGCGCCGCTCGTCAGTTCCAGTTCGACATCCAGGTCGGAATGGTGGGCATCAACGTGCCCATCCCTGTCCCAGTCGCCTACTACAGCTTCGGCGGATGGAAGGCATCACTGTTTGGTGATTCCAACATGTACGGCCCAGCCGGGATCGACTTCTACACCCGAACCAAGACGGTCACCTCGCGCTGGCCCGACCCGGCTACCTCGTCCGTTGATCTCGGCTTCCCGCAGACGCGCTAGCCGCACTACCCCTAGGCGCGTGCGCGCCTCATCGAATCGAAAAAGGAGTTCATCATGGATGTTGGCGTCGTACTGCAGTGCACTCCCCCGGCATCACGCGTGGTCGATTTGGCTCGACGTGCCGAGACTTACGGGTTCACCTACGTATGGACCTTCGATTCACACATCCTGTGGGAAGAGCCGTACGTCATCTACAGCAAGATCTTGGACGAAACTCGCAAGGTGATCGTCGGGCCAATGGTCACCAACCCCGCCACCCGCGACATCACCGTTACCGCGTCGGTATTCGCAACGCTGAACGAGATGTACGGCAACCGGACCGTGATCGGTATCGGTCGCGGCGACTCCGCGGTGCGTGTCACCAATGGCAAGCCGGTCACCGTTGCGGAGTTGCGCCAGGCCGTCGTGGACATCAAGGGGCTGGTAAACGGCGAGGCGATCGATTACAAGGGCAACGACCTTCGTCTGCCCTGGGCGCTCGACAGCAGGACCGACGTATGGGTGGCCGCCTACGGCCCCAAGGTGCTCGCACTCACCGGCGAGGTGGGCGACGGCTTCATCCTGCAACTAGCCGATCCATCGATCGCCGAGTGGACCATCAAGGCCGTGCGCGAGGCTGCTGCAGCAGCAGGACGCAATCCAGACGACGTCTACATCTGCGTGGCCGCACCCGCCTACATAACCGACGGCTCCCCCGAACAGCATGCTCACGCGGTCGATCAGTTGCGGTGGTTTGGCGGCATGGTCGGCAACCACGTAGCAGACATCGTTGAGCGCTACGGCGATTCTGGTGCGGTCCCCCAGGCGCTCACCGATTACATCAAGGGACGTCAAGGCTACGACTACAACCAGCATGGACAGGCGGGCAATACCCACACCGACTTCGTCCCCGATGAGATCGTCGAGCGCTTTTGCATCATCGGTACGCCGGAGCAGCACGTCGCTCGCTTGGAGGAATTGAAGGCACTCGGTGTGGACCAGTTCGCTGTCTATCTTCAACACGATGACAAGGACCACACGATGGCTCAGTACGGAGAAAAGGTCATACCGGAAGTCCAAGAAACGGTACTCGCCAAGTCCTAGTAGCCAAATTCACAAAGGGCACGGATCACTACCAAGGAGAAACACACGTGAGCAGCGCTGCAGTCCTCGAGCGGACGGTTCCCCCAACCGGAACCCGCTCGAGCGGCGTGGCTCGGCGCTTAAAGAACGGAAGCATCTCCTTGCTGTGGGCGCTGGCAGGGATAGGCCTGGTTGTCCTCATGTGGGAGTTGGTGAAGTGGCTCGGCCAATACATTCCGATGCCCTTCAACACCTCGGATATCACCATGCCGCATGTGTGGACCATGGTCTCGGCGATGGGCGAGCCAGAGGTGCGTGGCTCGGACACAACGGTCTTTGAAGCCGTCGTCTCGGCGGCATTTCGATCGATGACTCTTGCCGTGGGCGGGTTCATCATCGGCGTCGCAGTCGGCCTGCTGCTCGCTGTGATCATGCAGCGATTTTTGTTCGCTGAACGCGGGTTGCTGCCGTTCGTGATCGCATCGCAGACGGTGCCGTTGATTGCGCTCGCCCCGCTCATCGTAGGAATCGGTAATCGAATCGAGATCGGCCCAATTCAGTGGTCCACCACCTACTCGGTGATGTTCATCGCGGCGTACCTCGCATTCTTTCCGCTATCGGTTGGCGCGCTGCGCGGGCTCCAGGCTCCCAGCGCCACCTCTTTGGAATTGATGCGTTCCTATGCGGCCTCCCCAGGTCAGATGCTCCGCAAGTTGCGCTTCCCCTCATCCATTCCCTATCTCGTCCCGGCGCTCAAGGTGTCGGCTGCCGCCTCGGTGGTCGGCACCGTGGTAGCCGAGATCTCCACGGGGGTTCGCGGTGGTATCGGGCGGATGTTGATCGAGTACGCGCGCCAAATCACCTCGCAGCCGGCCAAGGTGTACGTGGCCGTTTTCGGTGCCATCGCGCTCGGTCTGTTGGTTGCCGCGCTGGTAACCGCTCTAGATGTGTACCTGACCCGCAACCTGCCCAAGGAGAACAAGGCATGAGTGGACACGAACATGCGGTGAGCGCCGACGGCGTGTGGAAGATCTTCAACGAAGGCCTCTCCAACGAGGTGACGGCATTGCAAGACGTTCATCTCACCGTCGACACCGGCGAATTCATCTCCCTCATTGGGCCGTCAGGCTGCGGTAAGTCCACGCTGTTGCGTGTTATCGCCGATCTGACCGATGCCACGCGTGGCCAGATGCGCGTTGCCGGCGTTACCCCACCCGAGGCCCGCGAGAAGCAGCTGTACGGCATGGCTTTCCAGCAAGCCGCCCTGTTTGACTGGCGCAACGTTCGTCGTAACGTGGAACTACCCCTCGAACTCCAAGGCTGGAACAAGGACAAGCGCAAGGAACGCGCCATGGAGTTGCTGGAAATGGTCCAACTCGCCGACTTCGCTGAACACCGCCCGTGGGAGTTATCGGGAGGCATGCAACAGCGCGTCGCAATCGCTCGTTCCCTGGCCGTCGATCCGCCCTTGCTACTCATGGACGAACCCTTCGGCGCGCTCGACGAGATGACCCGCGAGCGTATGCAAAATGAACTACTTCGCATTCGCCAGGAGACAGGTAAGTCGATCGTGTTCGTCACGCATTCGATCCCCGAGGCGGTTTACCTATCCGACCGAGTTGTGGTCATGTCTCCCCGTCCTGGTCGCATTACCGATGTTGTGCCGATCCCTCTTGGCGTCGATCGTGACGAAGACACTCGCGAGTCGGATGCGTTCTACGAGTCGGTCACCGCCGTACGTGAAGCACTTCGCGGCCACGTTGGCGGAGCAGGCATGCGTGCCCGGGTGGGCGAGGTCTGATGTCTGAAGCATGGGCAGATCGCCTGAAGTTCGTCTGGCCACCGGTGTTGATCGCACTGGTGTTCCTCGGCGCATGGCAACTGCTCGTGGTGGCCCGCGACATCAAGCCCTTCGTGCTTCCTGCACCCACCTTGATCGCGGAGAACTTCTTTGGTGGTCTTGACTTGATGTGGGGTACCGCCTATTACACCGGGACAACCGCACTTTTGGGACTTGTGTTCGGAACAATCGCCGGAATAGTCATGGCGCTCCTCGCCCAGCGATTCATCGTGGTTAACAATTTGATTACTCCGCTTGCCGCGGGCCTAGCAGCAGTGCCCATCATTGCCCTGACTCCGATTCTGAACAACATGTTCAGCATTACGAGCCGAACGCCTCGAGTGCTCGTTACCGCGATCATCGTGTTCTTCCCGATGCTCGTGAACGTCACCCGAGGATTAGTACAGGTACAGCCGGTGCAACTGGAGTTGATGCGCTCGATGAATGCACAGCCGCGGACGGTGTTGCGGTCTTTGCGCGTTCCCAACGCGATTCCATTCTTCTTCACCGGCATGAAGATCGCTGCACCCCTGGCAGTGATCGCAGCCCTGGTTGCCGAATACTTCGGCGGACCACAACAAGGACTTGGTAGTCGAATAGCCAGTTCGGCCGCCAACACCGCCTACGGACGAGCGTGGGCTTATGTAGTTGCCGCCATCATCACCGGCCTGGTGTTCTACCTGATCGTCGTGGCCGTGGAGAGATGGACAACACCCTGGACAGGCAGAACCAGTTCGGCCTGACACTAAGAAGGAGGAAGCATGCGCAATATCGCACGCAGTAGGTGGACTCGTGTAGCGAGTCTCGCCGCTGTCGGCGTTCTCGCGCTGTCCGCTTGCGGAGGCTCGGACTCGAGCTCTGACAGCGCAGCAGATGAGACCGCCGCGGAGGAGACAGCAACAGACACCGCCACCGAGGAAACCGAGGCCGAGGACGCAGCGAGCGGCGAGGAGTGCACGGAGTTGACTCCGGCCAGCTTGCAGTTGCAGTGGTTCGTCCAAGCCCAGTTCGCCGGCTACTACGCAGCCAAGGATCTGGGTTTCTATGAGGCAGCCTGCCTCGACGTAACCATCTTGGAAGGCGGCGTGGATATCGTGCCACAGACTGTCCTGGCCCAAGGCGGTTCGGACTTCGCGATCGCGTGGGTGCCGAAGGCACTGGCCTCGCGTGAGCAGGGTGCGGGCATTGTGGACATCGCACAGGTGTTCCAGCGCTCGGGCACACTGCAGGTTTCGTGGGCCGATTCAGGCATCACTTCACCTGCGGATTTCGCTGGTAAGAAGATCGGTAACTGGGGCTTCGGCAACGAGTACGAGATCTTCGCCGCCCTTGCCAAAGAAGGCCTAGACCCGGCTAACGACGTTGAGCTCGTGCAGCAGCAATTCGACATGCTCGCTCTGCTCAACCGTGAGATCGACGCAGCCGAGGCCATGACCTACAACGAGTACGCACAGCTGCTCGAAGCGGTCAATCCGGACACTGGCGAGCTCTACCAGCCGGAAGACTTCAACGTCATCAACTACGCCGACTACGGCGTGGGCATGCTGCAGGATGCCGTCTGGGCATCCGAGGAGCGCTTGTCGGATCCGGCTTACCAGGATCTAGCCCAGCGTTTCGTGACCGCGTCCTTTGAGGGCTGGATTTACTGCCGCGACAATCCGCAGGAGTGTGCGGACATCGTGACGGCCAATGGATCCCAGCTCGGCGCGAGCCACCAGTTGTGGATGATGAACGAGGTCAACAAGTTGGTCTGGCCATCACCCAACGGCATCGGCATCATCGATTCTGCTGAGTGGGATCAGACCGTGGAGATCTCACTGAACACCCCGAACCTCGAGGCTGCCACGGTCATCACGTCGGCCCCGCCGGCGGAGGCCTACACCAACCAATTCGCCGAGGCCGCTAACGCAGCGCTGCAGGCCAATGGAGTGGACACCACCGGTGGTGGCTTCAGCCCGATCACCGTGGAACTGAAGGAGGGCGGCGCGTAAGCGCCCACTACCTGCAACACCGCTCCACCAGCAAGACAACTGCACATGCAAGGCAAAGCGAAGGGCCCGGGCATCCGCCCGGGCCCTTCGTCGTATGTCCGCCTCTTTCCCCGATGCGGTGTCAGTTGTGGGCCGCACGCCTCGGCGTGTCGGCCCAACAACTGACACCGCATCGGGGAGGGGAAGGTGGAGCTCAGCCCGCTAGGGCGAAGTTCGATTCCGTTAACACTCGGCCCGCGATCGCGGCGAGGGCGCGCTCGCGCACCGGCGTGGGCACGGTCTGATCCTCGAAAACCTCGAGTGCAGCAGGTGCCAGACCGCGGGTACGCGCCGTGGCGATGATCGCCTGGGCGCGGGGGTCCTCGGCGTTCCAGCGACCTTCTTCGATGGCCATCGCCAGGGCGTCGTAATCACGCTGGATGGGGGAAATTTCGATTGTTCGGAGCATGGTTGCCCTCCTTTCGGTGCCGAACGTACGGGAATCGCAACATAAAGAAAAACTATGGAAATGGATAGTGTCGATCGTATTATTCAATAGTATTATGCAAGCGTGACCCTTCAGCAGGCCTCGTTCCGCCAACTGGCCGCCTTCGTAGCCGTGGCCCACGAGAGGTCGTTCGTTGCGGCAGCGGATGAACTCGGCCTGAGCCAAGCCACCATCAGCCAACAGGTGGCCGCGCTCGAACGGCTCCTGGGCACTGGATTATTCGAACGGCCCGGTGGACCCAGGCCCGTATCTCTCACCCCAGCCGGTCGGGTGCTACTGCCGTCGGCCGAACACATGCTTGGCCACGTGCGCTCGGCCGAGCGCGACGTCCACGACACCTTGGCCGGAACCGCCGGCCGAGTTTCCATCGGGACGTTCCAAAGTGTTTCGGTGCACCTGCTTCCTCGCGCGGTTCAAGCACTGCGCGAGGAAGCACCAGGCATCACAGTTGCCCTTTACGAGGGCCCGAGCTCTGAAGGACTGATCGATGATCTGCTCGACGACGAACTCGACGTCACTTTCATCGAAGGCAGTTATTCCGATCCACGCGTGGACGTGACGGAACTAGGCCGTGACCCGTACCTACTTCTGCTCGCCAAAGACAGCCCCCTGCTCAGTCACGTACGTAAGGGTGCTTTTCCCCTCGTGAACCTCGATGGTGTTGCTCTCATCGGTCAGCCACCCCTCACCTACCAAGACGACGTAGATGTGCTGTTACGCAGCCACGGCATCACACCTCGATATCTGTTTCGCACCGTCGACAACGGTGCTGTTCAGGCCATGGTGCGCAGTGGCGTCGCGCCGGCAATCATGCCGCGCCTTGCAATCGATTTGAACGACGACGACGTTGTCAAGTTGCCCCTGTCTCCGCAGGTCGATGCCAGAACCATCTCCCTGGCCATCCGGTCAGGTGAGAATGCCCTTCCCGCCGCACGGGCGTTCCTTAATGCCGCGGTCGAAGCGGCCGCCCTCGTCCTCGAACCGTCCTGACCCGCCCCACTCCCCCGATGCGGTGTCAGTTGTCGGGCCGACACGCCGAAGCGTGCGGCCGACAACTGACACCGCATCGGGGCGGGCGGGGTTTAGGAGTTGAGGTCGATCATCACGTGCTTGATGCGCGTGTAATCCTCGAAGCCGTACATCGACAAGTCCTTGCCATAACCGGAATGCTTGAAGCCGCCGTGCGGCATTTCGGCAACCAGCGGAATATGGGTGTTCACCCACACTGTGCCGAAGTTCAAGCCTTTGGCCATCCGCATCGCTCGGCCAATGTCCTTAGTCCACACACTCGATGCCAGCCCGTACTCCACGCCGTTGGCCCAGCGCAGTGCCTCGTCCTCATCGCTGAAGCGCTGAATAGTGATGACCGGGCCAAAGATCTCGTTTTGGATCATTTCGTCGTCTTGCTTCAAGTTCGCAACCACCGTGGGCTCAACGAAGAAGCCCCGATTTCCCTGACGCACACCGCCGGCCACAACCTCGGCATGCTTAGGCGCACGCTCCAAGAAACCCAGCACTCGCTCAAGCTGATTGACGTTGTTGACCGGCGGAACCATCGCCTCGCCGCCAGGACCGTCTTCGAACGTGGTGGCAGTACCCTTCGCCTGCTCTGCCATCGCAGCTACGAAATCGTCGTAGATCTTCGGAGCCACCAGCATGCGGGTTGCCGCTGTGCAGTCCTGGCCGGCGTTGAAGTAGCCGGCAACTGCCAGCCACTCCGCTGCAGCAGCAACGTCGGCGTCGTCGAAAATCACCACGGGTGCCTTGCCACCGAGCTCAAGGTGCACGCGCTTGACGTCCTTCGCTGCGGACTCAGCCACCTGCATTCCCGCACGCACCGATCCGGTGATCGCCACCATCTGCGGGGTGGGGTGCTCCACCAACGTGCGACCGGTGTCGCGATCACCGCACACCACGTTCAAGACACCCGGCGGAAGCGCATCGGCTTCGTGGAAAATCTGCGCCATCCTCACCGTTGAGGCAGGCGTCGTGTCGCTGGGCTTCAGAACGACAGTGTTGCCCGCGGCAATCGCCGGGGCGAACTTCCATACGGCCATCATCATCGGGTAGTTCCACGGCGCGACCTGTCCGATCACGCCAATCGGTTCACGGCGGATGATCGAGGTGAAACCACTCATGTACTCGCCGGCCGAGCGACCCTCGAGAACTCGAGCTGCGCCGGCGAAGAACCGGATCTGATCGACCATCGGCGGAATCTCCTCCGATGCTGTAACAGCAAGCGGCTTGCCGGTGTTCTGGCTCTCCAGCGCGATGAGCTCATCGGCATGCGATTCGATGGCGTCGGCCATCTTCAGCAAAGCCGCTTGGCGTTCGCTGGGCGTTGTGTTTCCCCAGGTCTCGAAGGCTTTGGCTGCCGCACTGTAGGCGGCATCCACATCAGGAGAGGTCGACACCGGCGCGCTCGCGAACACCTCGCCAGTAGTGGGGTCGATCAGGTCGCTGGTGCCGCCCTCAACCGCGTCCACGCTGCTACCGTCGATGAAATTGCGGATCTTCACGAAAGGCCTCCTCGGCGAGTCCTGGGCAATAGCCTCACGCTAAAGGAGATCGGCACTTTTCGATAGCCAAAAGCCACCATCTATACGAAATTCGATGCATTTTCGCTTCATTGCCACTGATTCGCTTGCTATTCGCGGCCGTCTGGGGAAAAGTGGAGACATGCCCACCAAGGCACCCACCGAGGCACCCACCAAGGCACCGGTTCTCGATGACGTCTCCAAGGCGATCATCGAGCAACTCCAACAAGATGGCCGACGCTCGTACGGCTCGATCGGCAAAGTGGTCGGGCTGTCCGAGGCGGCCGTTCGCCAACGGGTCCAACGCATGCTGGACTCAGGGGTCATGCAGATAGTGGCCGTGACAGACCCCATGCAGGTCGGCTTCCCGCGGGAGGCGATGGTGGGCATCACAGTTTCGGGGGATATCGAGCAGGTGGCCGAGCATCTTGAGCGCCTCTCGGAGGTCAACTACCTGGTGATCTGCGCCGGGGGGTTCGACATCCTGGCCGAAGTGCTCGCCGAAGACGACGACCATCTACTGACCGTCATTAATGATCAGATTCGCTCATTACCCGGAGTGCTTCGCGCCGAGGCCTTCGTTTACCTGAAGTTACGCAAACAGATATACACCTGGGGAACACGATGACAACAACACCGCAAGACATCACCGAGTCCGGTTACGACTCCATGGCAGAAGCTGCCCGCGAGCACCTGTGGATGCACTTCACGCGCCACTCGGTGTATTACTCCGGCGGACACGTGCCCGTCATCGTCAAG
Organism: Candidatus Nanopelagicales bacterium; assembly: GCA_018402235.1. Taxonomy (GTDB): domain Bacteria; phylum Actinomycetota; class Actinomycetes; order S36-B12; family S36-B12; genus S36-B12. Next base: position 27,296 of record JAGYJJ010000002.1, read on the forward strand.
GGGGAAGGCGCCTACATCTGGGACGACCAAGGCAATAAGTACTTCGATGGCCTGTCCGGGTTGTTCGTGGGGCAACTTGGTCATGGCCGCAAGGAACTCGCGGCCGCTGCGGCGAAACAAGCCGAGGAACTGGCGTTCTTCCCAATCTGGTCCTACGCCCACCCCGGCGCGATCAAACTCGCTGAGCGCCTTGCCTCCTACGCCCCGGGCGATCTGAACCGCGTGTTCTTCACCTCCGGCGGCGGCGAAGCAGTAGAGACCGCATGGAAGCTCGCCAAGCAGTACTTCAAGATGACCGGCAAGCCAACCAAACACAAGGTGATCAGCCGAGCCATCGCCTACCACGGCACACCGCACGGAGCGCTCAGTATCACTGGCATCCCTCCGGCCAAGGTGCCCTTCGAGCCGCTGGTACCGGGCGGTGTGAAGGTTCCGAATACCAACTTCTACCGAGCGCCCGAGGAATACCGCTACGACGAGAAGGCCTTCGGGCTATGGGCGGCAAACCGCATCGCCGAGGCCATCGAGTTCGAAGGACCGGACAGCGTGGCTGCAGTGTTCGTTGAGCCTGTTCAAAACTCCGGGGGCTGCTTTCCTCCCCCACCCGGATACCTCGAGCGCGTGCGCGAGATCTGCGATGAGTACGACGTCTTGATGGTCGCCGACGAAACCATCACCGCTTTTGGCCGGATCGGCGACATGTTCGCCATGAATCGCTTCGGCGTAACGCCGGACATCATCACCTGCGCTAAAGGAATGACCAGCGGCTACGCCCCCATGGGAGCGATGATCGCCAGCGACCGACTCTTCGAACCGTTCAAGGACGGCACCAACGCGTTCCTCCACGGCTACACCTGGGGAGGCCACCCTGTCGGGGCTGCCGTTGCCCTGGCGAACCTGGACATCTTTGAGCGTGAGGGCATTAACGAACACGTCCGCGAGAACGAGGGCAAATTCCGGCAAACCCTCGAAAAATTAAAGGACCTACCCATCGTGGGAGATGTTCGTGGTGCTGGCTACTTCTATGGCATCGAACTCGTGAAAGACAAGGAGACCAGGGAGTCGTTCAACGACGATGAATCCGAGCGATTGCTGCGCGGCTTCTTGTCCAAGGCCTTGTTCGACAACGGGTTGTACTGCCGCGCTGATGACCGCGGCGATCCAGTGATCCAACTCGCTCCCCCACTCATCATTGGTCAACCGGAGTTCGATGAGATCGAAAGAATTCTGCGAAAGGTGCTGACCGAGGCATGGTCGATCCTGTAACCGGGTCCTTGAGCGCCCGAACAAAGATTCGCCGGCTTCCGGACAAGGCAGTTACCGAACGATCGGCACTTGATTCGATCCTCGACGAAGGATTGGTCGCGCACGTAGGCATCATTGATGGCGAGCAGCCGTTCGTGCTACCAGTTGGCTATGCCCGACGCGGCGATGAAGTGATCGTGCATGGCTCTAGCGGATCACGACTCTTTCGAGCCCTCGCAGATGGTGCACCAGCATGCTTGACGGTCACTTTGCTCGACGGTTTGGTCTATGCGCGCAGCGCGTTTGAATCCAGCATGAACTACCGCTCGGCGATGATCCTCGGATCCACGCACCGCCTCACCGGCGATGACGAACTCGATGCCCTTCGCGTTCTTAGTGATCATCTCCTACCTGGCCGCTGGGATGAAGCACGCCAGCCGAGCAAAAAGGAACGGGTCGCAACCATCACCGTGGCACTGCCGCTCACCGAGTGGTCGGTCAAGGTGAGCGAGGGCGCCCCCGATGACGACCCCAGCGACTTACAGAACGAACCCTGGCGAAGCATCTGGGCTGGGCACGTGCCCCTGACCCAGGTGATGCTCCCGGCCGTTACTGATCAGTACGTTCCGGGAAATGTTCCGGTACCGGACTATGTCCAGCAACGCTTATGACCAGCGCCTCGGACATGCTGGATCGAGTTCTGTGGTGGGACGCACTCCCCGAGCAGTTGCGTGAACCCCTGGGTGAACCCCTCGTTGGCCAGGTGGATGCCGATGTCGCGATCATCGGCGCTGGATACACAGGCCTGTGGACCGCCTACTACCTCCAACAGCAAGTTCCCAGCCTGCGCATAGCGATCGTGGAAAAGCACATCGCCGGTTATGGCGCTAGCGGCCGCAACGGTGGTTGGGCTTCGGCGCTCTTTCCCCAGGACCACGAGGCAATTGCCAAACGTGCGGGTCTACCTGCAGCAATCGCGATGCAGCAAGCCATGAACCACAGCGTCGATGAAATTGGTCGCGTGGCCGCGGATCACGGCTGGGACATCGACTGGGCCAAAGGCGGCACGATCGTCGCGGCGCGAAGCCTCGCCCAGTGGAACGCAATGCGTGAACGAGAGGCGCACCTGCGTGCCGCAGGCATCGACTCCGATGAACGCTTACTGGATGCACAGCAAACGCTCGACATGATGCACGCCACCGATGTGGTGGGGGGCGTGTACACACCACACTGCGCGGCCATCCAGCCAGCGAAACTGGTACGCCACCTTGCCCAACATGTGGTCGAATCGGGTGCGCAGCTTTTTGAGACCAGCCCTGCCCTCGCGGTGGAACCGGGAATCGTGCGCACTCCCACCGGCAGCGTCCGTGCTCGGTACGTGATCCGAGCAACCGAGGGCTACACCGCCGAAATCCCCGGACAGCGCCGCACGTTGCTGCCGTTCTATTCGCTGATGGTTGCCACCGAGCCGCTCCCGGAGAGCACCTGGGATCAGATCGGACTGGCAGACCGACCCACATTCTCCGACGGTCGCCATCTGGTGATCTACGGCCAGCGCACTGCCGACAATCGGCTCGCCTTCGGTGGACGCGGCGCCCCCTACACCTTCGGTTCCAAGATCCAGTCCCAAACCGAACTCGATGGCCGCATCCACCGAATGCTCGAGGCGACATTGGTCGATCTGTTCCCGGTCGTGCGGCAGCACCGCTTCACGCATGCGTGGGGCGGCACGCTTGGTATCTCCCGTGATTGGTGGGCCTCGGTGGGCCTTGACCCGGTGACCGGCATGGGCTGGGCCGGTGGCTACGTGGGCGATGGCGTGGGCACCTCCAACCTCGCTGGTCGAACGCTGGCGGCACTCATCGCGGGGCGCACCGGCGATCCCCTACTAACGCTGCCCTGGGTAGACCACCGGTCACGTGCATGGGAGCCAGAACCCCTGCGTTGGGCCGCCACCACCATCGGGCTCAAGGCCACCGAAGCCGCCGACGCGATCGAATCCAAGACCGGCAAGCCGTCGGTTTTCGGACGACTCGTCGGCTCCCTCACCGGCCACTAACCTGATAGCAACGACGGGAGAGTCCCATGAACCAACACGGCACGCATCCACTCGATCTCATCGCCTTCGACGATCTGCTCAGCGAAGAAGAGCGCAGCATCCAAGATGTGACGCGCACGATTGTGGACGACGTCGTTCGTCCCAAAGTGGCCCACTGGTGGGAAGAAGGTGAGGTCCCGGCACGGGACTTGATGGCCGCTTTCGGTGAAGCCGGATTGTTGGGCATGCATCTTGAGGGCTACGGCTGCGCGGGAACAACCGCCACGGCCTACGGGCTTGCCGCCATGGAACTCGAGGCGGGCGACTCTGGCATTCGTTCGATGGTGAGCGTGCAAGGTTCGTTGGCGATGTATGCGATCCATCGTTTTGGTAGCGAGGAGCAACGTGAGCGCTGGCTACCGGGCCTAGCAAAGGGAAGCCTCATCGGCTGCTTTGGACTAACCGAAGCCGACGCGGGCTCCAACCCCTCATCGATGCGCACTCGAGCGCGTCAAGACGGCAGCGACTGGGTGCTCGATGGCAGCAAGATGTGGATCACCAACGGATCGGTGGCCGACGTTGCGATCGTATGGGCGCAGACCGACCACGGCATCCGAGGCTTCGTGGTTCCCACGGACACTGCAGGATTCCAGGCGAACGTGGTGCACCACAAGGTTTCCCTGCGGGCATCCGTTACCAGCGAATTGGTTTTTCGCGACATGCGTCTGCCGGCCGAAGCGGTGCTGCCCGATGTGACCGGACTCAAAGGTCCCTTGAGTTGCTTGAATGAAGCTCGATTCGGGATCGTCTTCGGCACCATGGGTGCAGCTCGCGAGTGTTTGGAAACAGCCCTTCGGTATGCCGAAGAACGTGAGCAGTTCGACAAACCAATCGGGGCCTTTCAACTCACCCAGAAGAAGCTCGTCGATATGACACTGGAACTTGATAAAGGCATGTTGCTCGCACTTCACCTAGGGCGCCTCAAAGATTCCGGGAAGATTACCCCTGAGCAGATCAGCGTGGGCAAACTCAATAATGCACGTGAGGCGCTCACGATTGCACGCGAATGTCGATCAATTCTGGGCGGGAACGGAATCACCCTGGAGTATCCGGTGATCCGGCACATGAACAATCTGGAATCGGTGTTCACCTACGAGGGCACGAATGAAATGCACACTCTGGTGGTCGGTCAGGCGCTGACCGGTATCCCGGCATTCCGGTGAGTGGTGCACTCGGCCTTCAACCACGGGTAAACGTCGGGGGCGCGAGTGTCGACACCAACCACTTTCACTACTCGAGGGCGATTCGCTTGCGCCTGTTTTGCAACATGGCGAAAAGGAACAAAACCCCAGCAATTAGGAACAGTGCCCAGCCGAGCAGAGTTTCGAAGGCGAAAGTCTCAGCTATCCCAAGGTCAATCACATCCGAGATCAAGGTGATCAGACCCACACCGATGAACACCCCAGCCACGGCACCCATGATGATTTCGCCGTTCCATGCTGTCACGTACTGCCGAACCTCCGCGCGCGTCATGAATTGATCGTTGTCGTCCGTCATGCAAGACACCTCCAGCTTTGTTCGCTATCGAACTTGCAGGCTAACGCTCGTTTCGCTGGCACCACCCACTGCCGTGGATCTGTCCGACTATCGGGCTTATGTTTTCTGACGTAAAACGTCCACGAGCGCGTCGAGGACCGCAGGATCCTCAATAGTGCTCGGGACTGGTTCATCGCGTCCAGCGGCGATTCCGCGCATGGTTCGGCGCAGGATCTTGCCCGAGCGAGTCTTCGGTAGCGCCGGCACGATCACCACTTCCTTGAATGCCGCCACCGGCCCTATCTCCTCGCGTACCGATTGCACGATCCGCGCCTGCAACTCGTCTGGATCTGGATCCTCTCCCGCTTTCAACACTACGAAGGCACGAGGAATCTGACCTTTCAGATCGTCGTGAACACCGATCACCGCACACTCGGCTACCGCAGGGTGCGCAGCTACCACGGCCTCCATCGACCCAGTTGAAAGCCGGTGGCCTGCCACGTTGATGACGTCGTCGGTGCGACCCATCACGTACAGGTAGCCGTCCTCGTCGAAGAATCCACCGTCACCGCTGGTGTAGTAGCCGGGGTGGTCGCTGAGGTAGGACGCGACGTAGCGATCATCGTCTCCCCACAAGGTGGGCAGCGTTCCTGGAGGAAGCGGCAGTTTGATGGCGATATCTCCCTCACCACCAACCGGCACGTCCTGGCTCGCCGGATCCAAGATCTGTACGTCGTACCCCGGTACCGGGAAACTCGGTGAACCCGACTTGATGGGTAAGGGTTCGAGGCCGCGTAGGTTCGCCGCAATCGGCCAACCGGTCTCGGTCTGCCACCAGTTGTCGATGATCGGCACGTGGAGGTGCCCACTCGCCCACTCGAAGGTGTCCGGATCCAGCCGCTCGCCGGCAAAGAAGAATGTTTCAAGGGAACCGACGTCGTACTTCACTAGATGCTCGGCATTCGGGTCTTCCTTTTTGATCGCACGGATTGCCGTGGGCGCGGTAAAAACTGCCCTGACGCGATGCTGCTCAATCAACCGCCAGAAGGCACCGGCGTCGGGGGTGCCCACCGGCTTGCCCTCATAGAGCACGGTTGTTGCCCCGCTGATGAGTGGGGCGTAGACGATGTAGGAGTGACCGACCACCCATCCCACGTCCGATGCCGACCACCAGACATCGCCGGGATTCATCCCGTAGACATGGCGAAAGGACCAGGCCATCGCCACGGCATGACCGCCGTTGTCGCGGACGATTCCCTTGGGCCTTCCGGTTGTTCCCGACGTGTACAGGATGTAAAGCGGATCGGTTGCCGCAACCGATACTGGATCTGCTGGCACTGCCGAGGAAACGGCATCGTTCCAGTCCACATCGCGCGCCCCCAACTCCGCTGTGACCTGGGGGCGTTGGAACACGACCACTGCCTGCGGCGCATGTTCACTCATCTCGATGGCCGCATCAACAAGGGGTTTGTATTCGATGATTCGCGCGGGTTCAATACCGCAACTCGCCGTAAGGATCACCCGTGGCTTTGCGTCATCGATCCGGGCACTAAGTTCCGCGGGTGCAAAACCACCGAACACTACTGAGTGGACAGCCCCGATACGAGCACTTGCGAGCATGGCAACCACGGTTTGGGGAATCATCGGCATATAGATGACGACGCGATCCCCGTGACGCACCCCGAGGTCGGTCAAGACGCCCGCAAACCGCGCAACGTGATCGAGTAATTCGGCGTAGGTGATTGTCTGTTGAGTTTCGGTAAGAGGGCTGTCGTAGATGATGGCCGGTTGGTCTCCCCGACCATCGCGCACGTGACGATCGACTGCGTTGACGCAAGTATTTAGACGTGCATCAGGAAACCATCGATACAGCGGAGCCTGTGAATCATCAAGAATGCGGGAAGGATACGTTTCCCAGTCGATGGCCTTAGCTGCTTCACGCCAGAAACTCTCCGGTTCGCGGATGCTCGCTTCGTAGGCTTCCCGATAAGCACCCATCACGCGTTTCCGTCTCCACCTGCTGCGTCCGCTTGTTCGCGTCGCTTCCCCTCGCGCGCCTGACGTGCTCGTTGTGCAGCTCCAGTGAACACCTTGATGATGACAGCAAGGAAGCCCAGTCCGAGAGCCATTTGCAACATCACGATGAACCGCGCTGCGTCAGTAACCGCGGTGATATCTCCGAAGCCAACGGTAGCTAAAACGGTCAAGGTGAAGTAAGCGGCTGTGAAGTGAGTGATCGGCTCGGAGAAGGATCCGGGATTGTCGCCTTCGAGGATCACATAGATGGCACTGAAGATTGCGATGAACAGCCCGGCACTCAAGATGAGCGACTCTGCAGCTACCAGGCCCGGGCGCTTGGACTTCACCACGCGCTTAAGCTGCCACCGCAGAACCAACCCGTAGATGACCATGCCGATAAGCAACAGCGTGACCGGGATGGATATTCGTGGGTCGCTTTCTTCGGGAACCAGGCTCAGTACCCAGAAGATGAAAATCAGACCAAGGACAGTACGCAGCGCCGAGAAGATCACCTCGACCCACATAGGGCGATCAGTTTCGGTTACCAGGGATTCCTCCATGGCCGGTGAGTCTTCCATGAAACCCGATGATCAGGCCTCGAGTGCAGCCAACTGGCCGCACGCGCCATCGATTTCCCTACCGCGGGTGTCCCGGACGGTCACAGGCACGCCCGCCTCTCGCAGTGCCGCCACGAATTCCCTCTCCGCCTGGGGCGTAGACGCCGTCCACTTGGAGCCCGGAGTGGGATTCAGCGGGATCAAATTCACATGCACCAGATGACCCGCGAGCATCTCCCCCAGCAATTCCGCTCGCCAACGTTGATCGTTAATGTCTTTGATCAGCGCGTATTCGATGCTGGCCCGACGCCCGGTTTGCTCAACATAGAACCAGGTAGCGTCGAGGACTTCTGACACTTTCCAGCGATTGTTGATCGGCACCAAGGTGTCGCGCAGGTGATCGTCGGGTGCGTGCAAAGACACCGCGAGGGTGACCGGCATCCCCTCGTCTGCTAGCTGGCGGATACGCGGAACCAAGCCAACAGTCGAGACCGTTATTCCGCGCGCACTCATGCCCAGACCCTCCAGCGGCGGATCAACAAGGCGATGCAGCGCACCCACCACATTTCGGTAGTTAGCTAACGGCTCCCCCATGCCCATAAACACGACATTGCTTACCCGGCCCGGCCCCCCAGGCACTTCCCCCGCGGCAAGCGCTCGAGCTCCTGCCAGCACCTGATCCACGATCTCTGCCGTAGACAGGTTGCGGGTGAGACCAGCCTGTCCGGTGGCACAGAACGGACAGTTCATGCCGCACCCAGCCTGCGATGAGATACACATCGTCACTCGATCCGGATAACGCATGAGCACCGACTCAACAAGAGAACCATCGTGCAATCGAAATAGAGATTTGACCGTGGTGCCGTCGTCGCATGCCACAGTGCGGATGGGATCGAGCAAGGTAGGTAAGACGCTGCGCAGCGTTGTGCGATCCGTGGCGTTGATATCGGTCCAGGTGTCCGGGTCATCTTGCAAGTGCACGAATAGGTGCGTGGATACCTGATCGGCGCGAAAGGCCGGTAATCCCAGCTCAGCCATGGCATCACGACGTTCACTTCGCGACATATCAAGAAGATGCTGCGGTGGCTTTCCTCGGGCTGGCGCCTCCAGCACTAAATCCACCATCACAGACCCGTCCCACCAGAGCCGAGGAACACCGTGAACAGCGCCCAAGAGGCGAACGCATTCGGCACAAGGGAGTCCAAGCGATCCATCATGCCGCCGTGACCGGGCAAGAACGACCCCATGTCTTTGATCCCCAAATCACGTTTGATGGCACTCTCGGCAAAGTCTCCGCCCGTAGCGGTGATAGTGAGAACCAATCCGGCGATCACCCCCTGCCACCACGGAGCATTCAGAAGGAATGCGAAGGAAAGGCCGCCAACAACCGCTTGCATGAGCACCGAGCCGGCAAAACCCTCCCACGACTTCTTCGGGCTGATAGATGCCGCGATCGGATGTTTGCCGTAAAAGATTCCAGCGAAGTACCCACCGATGTCGTTGGAGACAGTGAGCAAAATGAAAACGATCACCCGCCACGGGCCATCGTCGGTGGCCAGGGTCAACATCAAAAAGCCCGCCATGAAGGGCAGATAAACGATCACGAAGATTGATGCGGTGATGTCGCGGACGTAGCCATCGACACCGCGACGAATACGCCACAACGTGGCCAGAAGCACCAGAGCACCGGTTGCCACAAGCTGCCAGATGGGACCCGCGAAATATGCAACTGTGGGCAACAAGATTACCGAGCCGTAGGCCGGAACGCGCGCGATCTTAATGTTGCGCGAGCCGAAGGCCTGCACCATCTCCCGCATGGCGATTGCCAAAGCTGCGATCACCACAAGTCCAAAAAGCGCTTTGTACGTGAAAAGACTCGCGATCACGATGACCGCCAGTACTACCCCGGAGGCAACGGCCGCCGGAAGGTTGCGCCCCGTACGCGAAGGTTTTCTACGTCGGGACTTGTCTTCGTCCCGGTCTGACGTTGATCCCACCTTCAGACCTCGAGCAGTTCGGCCTCTTTGTGCCCCAGGACCTCATCGACGTGCTCCACGTGCTTGTGGGTGAGGTCATCGAGCTGCTTCTCCGCGCGACGAACATCGTCCTCGCCGGCGTCGCCGTCTTTTTGCAGTTTGTCGAGGGCTTCCTTGGCGTGCCGGCGAATATTGCGAATCGCAACCCGGCCATCTTCGGCCTTGGCTCGGGCCTGCTTGATGTACTCCTTGCGACGCTCTTCGGTCAACTCGGGTAACACCACGCGGATGATTACGCCATCTGTATTGGGATTAATGCCCAGATCGCTGTCACGCAGCGCCTTCTCGACCGCAGGCATCGCACCCTTGTCGTAGGGACTGATGACGATCATTCGAGCTTCCGGGACCTGGAACGAGGCAAGCTGATTGAGCGGTGTGGCAGTTCCGTAGTAGTCCACGGAGATCTTGTTGAACATCGAGGCGTTCGCTCGTCCGGTGCGGATGGTTCCAAAGTCCTCGCGGGTTACTTCGATGGCCTTGTCCATCTTCTCGGTAGCCTCGAGCAGGATCATGTCGATGTCTTCACTCACAAGGATCTCCTTAAGTGTTCGATGAGACTAACGTGCCTATTCGCTCGCCCCGGGCCGCACGGGCGATGTTGCCTTCGACTAGCAAGTTGAAGACCACGATGGGCAGAGCGTTGTCCCGGCACAAACTGATCGCAGTGGCATCCGCCACTTTCAGATCCTGCGCCAGAACCTGATCACATGAGAGATGGTCGTAACGGTGTGCGTTCGGGTTGGTACGAGGGTCGGAGTCGTAGACACCATCTACACCCTTGGCCATCAGCACCACCTCTGCACCGATTTCGAGCGCTCGCTGAGCAGCGGTTGTGTCGGTCGAGAAGTAAGGCTGACCGAGTCCGGCGCCAAAGATGACAACGCGACCTTTGTCCAGGTGGCGCATTGCCCGACGCGGCACGTACGGCTCGGCCACCTGACCCATGGCGATGGCCGTCTGAACTCGGGTGTCCAGGCCGACCTTCTCGCAGAAGTCTTGCAAGGCCAGACAGTTCATAACCGTTCCGAGCATGCCCATGTAGTCAGCTCGCGCGCGGTCCATGCCGCGTTCGGATAACTGTGCTCCACGAAAGTAATTGCCGCCACCGATCACCACGGCCACTTCGGTGCCGGACGCGGCGACATCGGCAATCTGCCGGGCGATGGAGGCGACAACATCGGGGTCTACTCCCAGACCACCGCCGCCAGCGAAGGCCTCGCCGCTGAGCTTGAGCAGTACGCGGCGCCACCCACCCTCGGGTACCTGCGACCAGGTTTCGATCGTGCCTTCCAGGGATGGCTGAATCGGCTCCGATGCTCTGGACCGATCCATTCGCTCTCCCTCGCCTCGACCTGTGGATCCGGCGCTACGCCTGACCCGGCTCGAACCTAGCGAATGCCCGGATCGTGGTGCCGCTCTCGGTCAGGACGTCTGTCACGGACTTCTTGTTATCCACCACGCTCGGCTGCTCGAGCAGCACATTGTCCTTGAAGTAGGCATTAACCCGACCCTCGACGATCTTGGCGATCGCCTGCTCGGGCTTGCCTTCCTCACGGGCCGCGGTCTCGGCGATGTGACGCTCGTTTTCGACTGTATCGGCAGGCACCTCATCACGGGTGAGGAATTGTGGTCGCATGGCGGCTATTTGCATCGCCACTCCGCGAGCCGCCTCCTCGCTGCCGTCGTAGGCCACGAGAACGCCCACCTGAGGCGGGAGATCCGATGCGCGGCGGTGCAGGTAGGTGGCTACCGGTGCTTGCAGGACCGCCACCTGACCGAGTTCGATCTTCTCGCCGATTACGCCTGCCATCTCCGCGACGGTGTCTGCGACGGTCTTGCCGGTGTCCAACGTGGCCGCCAGCAATGCGTCGCGGTCGCCGATTTGACCATCGAAGGCCGCCTGGGTGAGCGTTCCAGCGAGGGCTTGAAATTCCTCGCCCTTGGCCACGAAGTCGGTTTCACACAGCAACTCGACCATCGCGTTATCGACGGCGGCAACGATGCCGTTCGAAGCCGTGCGCTCTGCGCCACGCTTGGCAGCCTTCGCCGCTCCGGAGATGCGAAGTGCCTCAACAGCCTTGTCGAAGTCACCATCGCTTTCCTCAAGCGCCTTCTTGCACTCCATCATGCCGGCGGAGGTCATCTCGCGTAGCCGCTTAACATCCGCGGCGCTGATCGTTGCCATGTTCTTCCTTCAGATCGTTGTGGTGGGAAAGCGAACGTACGGGCGGCCGTTCCTTAAGCCTGTTCGGTTGCGGTCTCAACTGCAACCACCTGTGCAGCGGCTGCTTCATCGGCAGCACCTGCGCCAGCGAGCAGCTCGCGCTCCCACTCGGCCAATGGCTCCTCGGGCGTTCCCGCGGCGCTAGCTCCGCCAGCGCGCGCCATGAGACCCTCGGCCACGGCGTCGGCAATGACCCGCGTGAGGAGTGCAACCGAGCGAATAGCGTCGTCGTTTCCTGGAATCGGAAAGTCGACCTCGTCGGGATCGCAATTGGTGTCGAGCATTGCAATGACGGGGATACCAAGTTTGCGCGCCTCACCGACGGCGATGTGCTCCTTCTTGGTGTCCACGACCCAGATGGCACTGGGAATCTTGGCCATATCGCGAATGCCACCGAGTGTGCGCTCGAGCTTGTCCTTCTCGCGGCGCATCATGAGCAATTCCTTCTTGGTCTTGCCCGAACCAGCGACGTCGTCGAAGTTAATCTCTTCGAGTTCCTTCATCCGCTGCAAGCGCTTGTGCACGGTGTTGAAGTTGGTCAGCATTCCACCGAGCCAGCGCTCGTTGACGTACGGCATCCCCACGCGAGTGGCCTGCTCGGCAATGGCCTCCTGGCCTTGCTTCTTGGTGCCAACGAACATAACCGAACCACCATGGGCGACGGTTTCCTTCACATACTCATAAGCCCGATCGATGTAGGACAGCGACTGCTGCAGATCGATGATGTAAATGCCATTGCGCTCGGTGAAGATGAAACGCTTCATCTTGGGATTCCAGCGACGGGTCTGGTGTCCGAAGTGGACACCGCTTTCCAGCAGCTGGCGCATCGTGACGACGGCCATGGTCGTACTCCTTCGGTGGGCGCGCGCGCCCGTTGGCGGTGCTTGAGCACATCAAGGCACCGCATTCGGTTGCCGGTCCATCCGGTGGACGGACCCCTGGTGACCTCGGCCCACCCGCCTGCCGGAGCAGGACCATCGGCTGGGACCGGCCATGCTGGGCATAGCAACAGGTCACGCGAAATATGTCTTCGTGTGGGGCACTACTTGGATACTGCCCTCACGAAGCGCCCCGAGTCTACGCCGACTGTCCACAGCCCCCGTGCGCACCCTCCCCAGGTGGAAATCAGACCCTGGCGGGGGCACCCGCGAAGGCACGAGTGTGAGGGGTATGTGGACCTCGATTTCCTCTATCCTCCTGGCCGGGATCATGGCTGCCGGGACACCGATCAGCCCGGTGGGTGCCACCTGGGTCCCTCCCTTGGCAACCGGGCTCAGCGGCACCGTGCACGGTTTCGAACGGCCAACGAATCGTTTCGCATCAGGGCATCGGGGAGTGGATTTCGCAGCCCCGATAGGAACCCCGGTGCGATCCATCGGCGATGGGACTATCACCCACGTCGGGAAAGTGGCCGGGGTTGCATCCGTCACGGTGGACCACCAGGTCGTGCGCTCGAGCTACCTGCCCATCGACGCGGCGGTGGCTGAGGGGATTACGTAACGGCCGGGGATGTGATCGGCTTCGTGGCCGGTCAGCACTGCCCCGTGGCGTGCCTGCACCTAGGAATTCGCCGGCCCGCTTGGGAAAGACTCGACGCCCTGACCGACCCGTACCTCGATCCGATCGCCTGGCTTCGGCGTATTCCGGTACTCAAGCCCCTGGCATGAACTCGACGGCTTTGATTGCAGTACCCGCGTCAATTACCTGATCGCGGATGCGCCTGTTCGAATGTGGAACGCAGCCGTTCCACGGACACGTGCGTGTAGCGCTGGGTGGTAGCCAAGTTGGCATGTCCGAGCAGTTCTTGCACCGAGCGCAGATCGGCCCCACCTTCGAGCACGTGGGTAGCGGCGCTGTGCCGCATGCCATGGGGGGCAACAACTGGCACGCCCGCGGCCTCGGTCAAGGTGCGCACCACGTTTCTTACCACTCGCGAATCGATCCGAAAACCACGTTCACCAACGAAAAGCGCGTGAACTGACGGCAGCGCCATCTCCCCCCGAACACCCAGCCATGCGTCGATCGCTCGCTGTGCAGGAACTCCATACGGGACAACCCGTTCCTTGTCCCCCTTGCCGACCACCCGCAACGTTCGATTACCTGCATCCACATCGTCTACGTCGAGGCCACACAGTTCGGCAACACGGATCGCCGTTCCATACAACACCTCAAGGATCGCCGCATCACGGATGGATCGGTGCGAACCATTGTGCCTACCCGCATATTCGAGTACCTGCAGCGCTTGACCTTTGTCCAGCACGGCGGGCAATCGGTTACCCACCCGTGGACTCACCAGCCGATGACCGGGGTCCGTGGCTGCCGACCCTCGCCGGTGACACCACGCCGTGAATGCTCGCGCCGATGCCGCTCGTCGCGCGATGGTCGAGCGCGATAGCCCTTCGGTGGTTGCCGAAGCCAACCAGGCCCGCAAGGCAGCCAGATCTACGTCGGCTGGTTCGACGATGCCACGTTGCGCGCAGAAACAACTCAGGTCACGGACATCGGCAACGTAGGCACGCACCGTATGGGGGCTTCGAGCGCGCTCGTCGCGCAGGTGCGTTGTGAATCCCTCAAGCGCTTCATTCCACGCCGCGCCCGGGAGTTCTTCCATATGGGACATGGTGGCAACTCTTGGCCGATCGCAGCATCAGGCTCGCCCAGGATTGTCCATGTAGACCCACAAACCGTCATCGGAGCAACGCGCGTAGCCCGCCAACTGCGCAGCGAGCAGCCACTCACGAGTCTGGTGCGGATCGAGTCCGCATCGCACGGCCGTTGCGTCCACGCTTAGTCCACGATTGTGGGAACCGGGCAGGGCATCAAGCACTTCTTGCAACCCGGCCGAAAGCTGCGGATCTTCGTTCGAAGTAGGAAGACTGACGCGAACGGGTTGAACGCCAGTTCGCAAATCCTCAACATCACTGGCCAAGATCGCCACGCGGTCTTGGATCAAGCGATGCGTACCCACCGAGGTTTCTGAGGTGACAGGACCGGGAACGGCATAGACCTGGCGATTCAAATCAGCGGCGTAGGCGGCGGTCCTGGAGGAACCGGATCGGCGCGAGGCCTCAACAACACAGGTAGCGGTTGCCAGGGCAGCGATCACCCGGTTGCGAGTAAGGAAACGACGACGACGAACCGTCTCGCCCAGCGGCGCTTCGCTGATCACCACACCGCGCTCCACGATCTGGGTGAATAGACCCTCGTGTCCGCGCGGATAGGCCTGGTCAACGCCGCCTGCGACCACACAAATGGTGCTGCCATCGACCGCTAGCGCCCCACGATGTGCAGCGGCGTCGATTCCGTATGCGCCTCCGGAGATGATCGATATGCGCTCACTGGCAAGTGCTGCGGACCATTCGCGCGCAACCACCTCGCCGTACCTGGTACACGCTCGAGCTCCAACCATGGCCACAGAGTTCAAGGCGTGCAGCCGTAGGTTCGCTTCACCCCAGCACCACAGGGCCAGTGGTCGATTTGCTCCCAGATCATCGAGTTGACCGGGCCATTCGAGTTCCCCCGGCACCACGACGCGCACACCTAGTTCCCGGGCGCGCGTCAGTTGTGCATCGAGGTCCAATTCGGCCAAGCGCGCGCCGATCGAGGCGGCTCGAGGGATACGCACCGGTGCCCCCGAGAGCAAGGCGGCTACTACAGCGGTGGGTCCGCGGCTGTCGATGAGATCGGCGAGCCCGGCTTCACCAGGCTCACATACGCACGCCAAGGCGATACGTGCGCGGGTAATGATGTCCCGATCATCACAGTCCGGGTCGGCTTCGAGCGCACGAGCTTTCATGCCGCCTCATCCCCCAGTGGCTGATGCCACTCGATTGCTTCGTTCACGTGGCGCGCATTCGGTCGTGATCGACCGTCCATATCGGCAAGAGTCCAGGCGAGTTTGGCAATGCGATGGGTCGAGCGCATCCCTCCGCTGCCGCGCAGGTGATCTGCGATCACGTCCTCGGCGCCATCCTCCATCGGATAGGCAGCCAAAGTGCCCGGGCTTACGCGAGCGTTGGCCGATCCCCACCGCCGCTCGGCTCGATCCCGCGCTTGCAGGACCCGCGCGGCCACCTGAGCACTGGATTCGCCGCGTTCAGCGCTGCGTACTGGCTGCAGACGAAGGCGAATATCGATGCGATCAAGCAAGGGACCGGAGATGCGTTGGGCGTAGGCGCTCACCGACGTTGGTGGGCAATCACAGTGGCGCCCAAAACTGCGCGGCGTGTGCCGGTATCCGCACGGGCACGGGTTTGCAGCAAGGATGAGTTGGAAATCGGCTGGCACATCACCGCTCCAGGCGGCCCGATGCAAACTAACCGTTCCACTTTCCAACGGTTGCCGTAGCGATTCAAGTGAGTTACGCGGAAACTCCGGTGCTTCGTCGAGGAACAACACGCCCCGGTGGGCCAGCGATACCGCCCCCGGACGCACAGAACCTGCCATCACCGAACCGAGCAGCGCAGCGGGGCTTGACGAGTGGTGCGGCGATTGGAACGGCGGGCGGCCATCCTCACCGATCACCACTAACCCAGCTCCTGGGCTCGATACCAAGGCGTGCACGGCCATGACATCCACCACGTGTTCGGGACTCAAGTCCGGAAGGATGCTCGGGATTCTTTCGGCTAGCAAGGTTTTTCCAACGCCCGGTGGACCAACCATCGCCAGACTGTGTCGACCCGCAGCTGCGATCTCCAGCGCGCGCCGGCCTTCACTTTGACCCAGCACCTCCGCCAGATCGGGTCCACTTACTACGGGGGCCACCGACATCGGCATGCCAGCACGCACACCATCGTCGTCGCCGAGCAAAACATGCACGGCTTGCAAAAGCGATCGCACACCGATCACTTCAACGCCTGGAACGCGCGCGCACTCGTTCACGTTCTGAACTGGTACCACTATTCGCCGAAAGCCTGCTTGCTGCACTGCGCAGGTGACCGTGATTGCTCCAGGGATCGGGCGCACCTGACCGTCGAGTCCGAGTTCGCCAACGAAGACCGGCTGATCGTCGCTTTGCGTCATGGCAGGAATTTGCTCATCGGCCGAGAGCACACCGATGGCGATGGGCAGATCCAAACCCGTTCCGTGCTTGCGAACGTGCGCGGGCGACAGTCCAATGGTGACGCGCCCCAAAGGCCACGAGAGCCCCGTGTTGCCTACTGCGCACCGAGCCCGATGGCGCGCTTCGCCGATCGACGTGTCGGCCAAGCCGACAAGACCTACGGCCGGCAACCCCTGGGCAACATCAACCTCGACCGTTACGACCGTTCCGCTGACTCCGGACACCACCGCACCGTGCACCTGCGCAAGCGCCACCTCACACCGCCCGAAGGTGTTCGATAACCGGCTGACCGACCGGTGGGATGGTCACGGCTACAACGTCGAAGCGCAGCCGCGGAGCGTGAATGGATCGATGCTCCAACCAGGCGAGCGCAAGGGATCGAAGGGTCCGCATCTTGCGCGTGGTGACCGCCTCCACAGGTGAGCCGTATGCAAGAGATCGGCGTGTCTTGACTTCTACGATGACGAGTTCATCGCCATCGCGAGCAACCAGATCGAGTTCACCGCGAACGCCTTGACCGCGAGGGCGCCAGTTGCGATCCAGCACCACCAGGCCGCAAGAACGCAGATAGTCCATAGCGAGTTGTTCACCGCGCTGGCCCAGTGCGAACCGATCATCTATTTTCTCGGGAATCTGCATGCAGGTAAGACTGCGCCCTGCTCACGCCACTTCGCCAGAGGGAATCTTGCGCCTGTGGACGGGCGGATCAGTGGTTGGGGATAGACATCAGCCGCCACGTTGTGCGGTGGTAGCTGGTGACTCCATGCTCCTGCAGCGCGCGTCGATGCTCAGTGGTTCCGTACCCAGCATTGCGGTCCCACCCGTAGGCCATGTGCTCGTGATGCAAATCTCGCATCACTGCATCGCGATGCACTTTCGCGATAATCGATGCCCCCGCAATGCTCGCGCACGACGCATCACCTTTCACGACGGTGTGGACCTGCCACGTGTCATTGACGGGGGTCAGGAAATCGTGGTGACCGTCGAGTAGAACTACAGCGGGTGCATCAGCACAGGCCAAGGCAACAATGGCGGCAACTGCTGCTGCCCCCTCTCCCAATGCCTGCACGATTCCCACGTGATCAATCCGGCTGGCGGGAATATCAACAACCGCACTCGCGCGTGCCCACTCATGAATCGCCGGCACCAAGAATTCGCGTCGCTTCGCAGACAGCGCTTTGGAATCACGCACTCCCGCCGGAGCGCCGCCGGTGTGTGCATCGATGGCAACAGCACCGAGGGTCACCGGTCCCGCGAGTGCTCCGCGCCCCACTTCGTCGATAGCGATAACGATCTGCGCCGAGCTCTTCGCCAGGAGACCTCGTTCGATGTCCACACCAGGATCGGATCGGCGCACAACAACCTCGTTCAGTCCAGCGCGGGGTTACCGAAGATGGAGGGAATCGTCTCGATAGCCAGACGATCGAAGGGCCACAGCACCAAGATGACCCGACCCACCGCGTTATCGACCGGGACAGCCCCGTCGTTCATGTCCAGGTGGTAGCGGGAGTCTCGTGAGTCGCCACGGTTGTCGCCGAGAACGAACATGCCATCGTCAGGAATCGTCACATCGAAACGAACCTGGTCCGTCGGCCCGATGATGTAGTCCTCATCTAACGGAACCCCATTCACCACGATGCGGCCCTCGGCATCACAGCACGCAACTCGATCTCCCCCGATGCCGATGACCCGCTTCACGAGATCGTCGCCGGAATCACTGGGCAATACGCCGATGAACGTGAGCCCCTGCCGGAGCGTGGTGCGCCAATCGTCAGCCGGAGGTAGCGGTTCGGGTAGCCAGTTCCCCGGATCCTTGAAGACGACGATCTCACCGCGCTTCACACCCGAGAGGGTGGTGGTGACTTTCGAGGCAATGATCCGATCACCGGGTCGAAGTGTGTCCTCCATCGATGCACTCGGCACGTAAAACGCCTGCAATAGGAATGCGCGAATCAGCGCTGACAATGCGAGGGCAACAACCACAATGACGGTCACTTCGCGCAGTCCCCGCCAAAACGGGTGGATCTGCCTCTTCTCGCGGGCGTGCTTGCCGCGCTGATCCTGTGCCACTAGTTGTTCGAGCTTTCCCGGACATCGGCGCCGTAGTCTGGCAGCGGAATATTGGAAATACGGTTCAACGGCCAGACAACTGTCATAGCTCGACCCACCACCGCATCCTCAGGGACGAAACCGCCTCCGGGATTACCCAAGTAAACGCGCGAATCCGCCGAAGCAGAGCGATGGTCGCCCATGACCCACAGTTTGCCTTCTGGGACTTCCACATCAAAGGGTTGCAAACTCGGCGCGTCACCGGGGAACAGATAGTCCTCCTCGAGCGGCTCACCGTTGACCAGAATGCGCCCTTGCTCGTCGCAACAGGTAACCCGATCACCGCCCACGCCGATTACCCGCTTGATGAAATCGGTGGAATCGGGTGCTACCAATCCGAAGGATTGCCCCACCCACACGAGCGCCCCAGTGATCGGGTCCCGATCAGGCGTGACCTGGGCGGGAACGAAGGATCCTGAGCCGTCGAACACCACCACATCGCCCCGCTCAATATCTCGGAAGCGATACACCATTCGGTTGACGAGAACGCGGTCACCGATCTGCAAGGTGTTCTCCATCGAACCAGACGGA
The DNA here is from genome assembly GCA_018402235.1 of Candidatus Nanopelagicales bacterium. Taxonomy (GTDB): domain Bacteria; phylum Actinomycetota; class Actinomycetes; order S36-B12; family S36-B12; genus S36-B12. Next base: position 46,653 of record JAGYJJ010000002.1, read on the forward strand.
ATGGAGAACGGTTTAACCACAAAGGTGGTGATCAGCAGAACGACAGCCAAAGCGATGGCGATCGTGACCGGAATATCCCACCAGGATTGCCGCTCCCGGTCGGCCAAGGTCAGCTCTCCGTTTGCGCGGTGTCTGCCTGATCCACTTTCTCAGGCTTACTGGAAGCAACTGGCGTGTTGTCGCGACGCTCGCGGATCTTTGCCGCCTTGCCGCGCAGCCCGCGCAGGTAGTAGAGCTTGGCGCGGCGAACATCACCCTTGGTGACTAGTTCGATCTTCTCCACCACAGGAGAGTGCAACGGGAAAGTGCGCTCGACGCCCACGCCGTAGGAAACCTTGCGAACGGTGTACGTCTCACCGGCGCCCGAACCCGAACGAGCGATAACCACACCCTGGAAGACCTGCACACGGGTCTTGTTACCTTCCACGACCTTCACGTGAACTTTCACGGTGTCGCCAGCGCGGAATTCGGGGAGGTCGTCGCGCAGAACTGCGGCGTCGACGGAATCGAGGGTCTTCATTGCTGCTTCTCTTCTCTGCAAGCGCCACAAGTCGCCCACGGTTAGGTGGAGTGGTGTGCCCTCATGCGTCCCTTGTGGCAGACATCGGGCGAAGGTGTCGAAGGCTCACAAGTCTGCCACACCCGCACGAACCTCCCCGCCGGGGGCCGCGAACCTCCCCGGCGAGGACATCGAGCCTCCCCGCCGGGGAGGCTCGATCAAACGCCCGGGGAGGTTCGAAGAGCCCGGCGGGGAGGTTCGCGGTCAGGACAGGTCGGGGCGGCGCTCGTGCGTTCGGCGCTGCGCCTGCTCCTTACGCCACGCGGCGATCCGACCGTGGTCGCCGGAGAGCAGTACGTCCGGGACGTCGAGATCACGCCAGGTGGGCGGCTTGGTGAAAACCGGGCCTTCCAGCGCCGGACCGTCAACTTTGCTGAATGAATCGTCTGCAGCGCTCTCGGCGTTACCCAGCACTCCCGGTATCAAACGGGCCACTGCTTCGACCATGACCAAAGCCGCGGCTTCCCCGCCGGCGAGCACGTAATCCCCAATGCTCACCTCACGCACGCCAGCCCAATCCTCGCGCGCTGCGTAGTGCTCGGCGATGCGAGCGTCGATCCCTTCGTATCGACCGCAGGCGATCACCAGGTGATCGGCAGAGGACAACTCCACCGCCATCGGTTGGTCGAACCGATTGCCCGAGGGAGTGGGAATGATCAAGAGCGGAGCGGCTGTACTCGTCTTGCGAATGTCATCGAGAACCGCTCCCCATGGCTCGGGCATCATCACCATGCCCGGACCGCCACCGTACGGAGTGTCATCCACAGTGCGGTGCTTGTCGGTTGCGTACTTGCGGAGATCATGGACACGTACATCCAACAGTCCAGCGTCGCGCGCTTTACCTACCAAGGACAAACCCAAGGCGGCAAGGTAGTCCGGGAAGATCGAGACGATATCGATCCGCATCAGACGTCCTCGTCGAGCAACCCGTCGGGGGGCGTGATGACAATCCGCCGTGCCGCGATGTCCACGGACGGCACAAACTCTTCGATGAACGGCACCAACACTTCGCGATCGTCTTCGGTGCGGATAACAAGCATGTCGTGCGCCGGTAGGTGCGACACCTCTCGAACCGAGCCGATCGCGGTGCCGTCGCTGTCGAAGACTTCACAGCCGACCAGAGCTGAGTCATAGAACTCTTCGGGATCCTCCGGTTGCTCATCATCGGGACGATCCACGCTCAGGATCTGATTGCGCAGTAGTTCAATGGCATTTCGATCGTCGTACCCCTCAAACGTCAGCAATAACCGACCGCTATGCCAGGTGGACGAGGTGACTACCAGCTCACTTCCTGCGTCCGTGAGGAGTCGGGCACCGACGGCAAAGCGACGATCAGGTTCGTCTGTGCGAACCTCGATACTGACCGCTCCCCGAACACCGTGAGGACGACCAATACGCCCCACCACGACGAGCACGGCGGAGGGTCTTAGCGTTCGCCGACGTCGAGGAAGTCAACCCGCACGCCGCGACCGTCGTTGATGGCTGTGATGACGGTGCGAAGAGCTGTGGCGGTGCGACCATTGCGACCGATCACCCGACCCATGTCCTCCGGATTGACGCTGACCGCGAGCGTGGTGCCGCGACGACCCGAACGCTCGGTGACCGAGACGTCGTCCGGGCTATCGACGATCCCACGAACCAAGTGGCCGAGAGCCTCATCGAGCATTAGTCGGTCTTCTCGGCTTCGGCCACGACCTCTACTTCGTCAACGACGACGGGTTCGTCCTTCTTGCCCTCGACAGCGTCGACGGCGTCTTCGACGACCTCTTCGACCTTGTGAACGACAGCCTCGACAACTTCTTCGACCTTCTCGGCAACCGTCTCGACTACTTCTTCGACCTTCTCGGCCGCCTCTTCCACCTTTGACTCAACCTTCTTGCGGGTTGGGGTCTTGGGCTCGCTGGCAGCTTCCTTCACGGCAGTTTCGTAAGCGACCTTCTTGTCGGCCTTTGGTTCGGCGACCTTCAACGTGCCTTCGGCACCGGGCTCGCCCTTGAACTTCTGCCAATCGCCGGTCACCTTCAAGATGGCGGCAACAGCCTCGGTGGGCTGCGCGCCCACTCCGAGCCAGTACTGGACGCGCTCGGAGTCCACCTTGATCAGGCTTGGCTCTTCGAGCGGCTGGTAGATGCCGATCTCCTCGATGGCGCGGCCGTTACGGGCGGTGCGCGAATCGGCGACAACGACGCGGTACTGCGGTGCGTGGATCTTGCCCACGCGCTTCAACTTGATCTTGACTGCCACGGGTGGCTGCTCTCCTGACGTATGGGTGACGGCTCCGCTTCAGCGTGGGGTGCCACGCGGGACCGACGAGTGGACCGCCGTAAGCGAGGTGAGAGGGCCACGCTTTCGACGAGAACCCCAAAAGTGTGCCAGAACGAACGACGACGCCCACCGCCGGGGGCGCAGGACGCTAGGACAGCAGCTTTTTGAGGTCGTCGGGGAGTTGGGAAAGATCCGGCGGGGTCATCTGGTCCGGCGCCTGCTCTGCAGACTCCACACCCGAATCCTGCGCGGCCCGTTTGGCCGGGTTGCCGCTGCGGCCCTTCTTGCCCTTGCGCACGTTTTGTTTGGGCATCTTGCCCTTACTCTTCTTACCCCCACCGGTACCCGGCATGCCCGGCATGCCCGGCATACCGCCACCCTTACCCATCTGACGCATCATCTTCTGCGCCTCGCCGAACCGTTCGATCAAGCCGTTCACGTCACTTACCTGCGTTCCCGAGCCGCGGGCAATACGCGTGCGGCGCGAGGCGTTCAATATCTTCGGGTCCTGACGTTCCCCGGGAGTCATCGACTGGATGATCGCGGCTACCCGGTCAAGTTCTCGGTCGTCGACCTGATCGAGTTGTTCTTTCATATCCCCCATGCCTGGAAGCATTCCCAGGATCTTGCCCAGTGAGCCCATCTTCTTGATGGACTGCATTTGCTCGAGGAAGTCTTCGAGGGTGAAGTCCTCACCGGTTTGGACCTTGCGGGCCATCTTCTCTGCCTGTTCGGCGTCGAATGCCCGCTCGGCCTGCTCGATCAAGGTCAAGACATCGCCCATGTCCAAGATGCGGTTGGCCATGCGGTCGGGGTGGAACGCCTCGAAGTCGTCGAGTTTCTCTCCCACGGATGCGAACATGATCGGCTTGCCGGTAACGGTCACGATGGACAAAGCCGCGCCGCCGCGGGCATCGCCATCCAGTTTGGTGAGCACCACCCCGTCGAAACCCACCTGCTCACCGAATTGCTCGGCGGTAGCGACGGCGTCCTGGCCGATCATGGCGTCGACCACCAGCAGGACGTTGTCCGGCTGCACCGCATCGCGTACCTGGCGAAGCTGATCCATCAGTTCCAGATCGATCGCCAATCGTCCCGCGGTATCGACGATCACTACATCGTGCAGCGCAGTCTCTGCGTGCTTTCGCGCATTGCGCGCTACTTGAACTGGATCCCCCACACCATTGCCTGGTTCCGGGGCGAAGACGGGAACGCCGGCACGTTCGCCGACCACTGTCAATTGATCGACGGCGTTCGGACGCTGCAAATCAGCAGCAACAAGAAGTGGGGTGTGGCCATCGTTCTTCAGATGCGCCGCTAGCTTGCCCGCCAACGTGGTCTTGCCGGCACCTTGCAAACCGGCAAGCAGGATGAACGTTGGCCCGGTCTTGGCGAACTGGAGCTGCCGGGTCTGACCACCCAGAATGCCCACGAGTTCTTCGTGGACGATCTTGACGACCTGCTGTCCAGGATTGAGGGCGCCCGATACTTCCGTGGACATCGCACGTTCCTTGACCCGCGCGGTGAAGGCACGCACCACGGGCAACGCAACATCCGCTTCAAGCAAGGCAATACGGATCTCACCGACGGTCGTGTCGATGTCTGCTTCGGAGAGTCGGCCCTTACCGCGTAGCCCCTTGAAAGTCGCAGAGAGGCGATCCGACAGCGACGCGAACACTTCGGCTCCTTGCTACGACGACGATACGAATAACGACGCCGTCAGACTAACGCGCCTCCAAGGACGCCTGCACCGTGGTGCGGACCGCATCTGCGTGATCATCACCCAGCGGCGAACCAAACCGATCCGTGATGAAGAAGGCATCCACAACCTCTGAACCCAAGGTGTCGATCTTCGCTCCGGTCACGACGGCATCAGCGGCCACGAGGGCCTTGGTGATGCGAAACAGCAGCGCGGGTTCGTCGTGGGCTCGAACCTCCACGACGGTGTGGGTCTGCGGGGTGCGGTCGAGCAGCACTTTGGGCGAAACCCATTCCTGCCCCACCGAGGCAGGCGGTTCTCGCCTCTTCAGGCGGTCATCAATATCTAGAGTCCCCGACCAGCGCAGCACGAAGGTCGGATGCAATCGCCTTTTGCGTCCGGTGGCTCACCGAAGAGTGGGCGCACAAACCACTGCTGCGCAGCGCGCTCATTCTGGGAACGAACTCGTGCCCCACGGATATGCAATCGGTGCATGGATAGCACGCCGGCAACGGTGCTCAATATGCCGAATCGTTCGGGGGTGGAAACAACGATCGAACATCCATCGGGCGCCGACGCGACGGCAACTTCCGTGAGGCCCGTCTGCGTGAGCGCGGAATCCAAAACCTTCGACTCCTCGACGTACCCGCTCTCGTCTCCACGCAAGGCAGCCGCGCATCTATCAACCAACTGGGCAATCAGTTGCCGGCGCCAGGGAGTTCGAACACTCGGACCAGTTGCCTCGGCGTCGGCCCAGGTCAACGCGTGCAGAAGTTCCAAGGTGCGTGCGTCGTGGATATGTTCGATGACCGACTGAATCGTCGCCGGGTCCTCCAGGTCTCGGCGGGTCGCTACATCGGGAAGAAGCAGGTGGCGGCGCACCAGCGTTTCGACAATGCAGACATCAGCGTCATCGAAACCCATTCGCGTGAGGATGTCCCGCGCAATAGGTGCACCAACTTCACTGTGATCGCCGGGGAAACCTTTTCCGATGTCGTGCAGCAGTGCCGCGACGAGCAACAGATCGGGGCGATCGACATCTCGAGCCCGGGCGGCCGCATGGACGCAAGCCAACAAAAGGTGTCGATCGACCGTGTATTCATGTATGGCATTGCGCTGCGGCAGCGATCGAACTGCGCGCCACTCGGGAATCCAACCCTCAAGGATTCCCGACTGATCAAGTGCTTCGAAGATCGGCAGGTTCCCTTCCCCGGCACCGAGCAGCGAAACGAAGGACTCGCGCATTTCCTGCGTCCAGACCAGATCAGCCGGGTTTACGGCAGCTAGCCGTTCGACGGTGGTGGGAGCGAGAATCACCGATGCCTGGGCAGCGGCAGCCGCGGCCCGCAGCGTGATTCCTGGATCGGTATCCGGCGCAGCTCCTCTGGCTAAGAGAACCTCCCCCGCGCTGAGTACAACCCCCTCGGCAAGCGGCGTGCGTTCGGGTTGACCAGCGGGTGGGCGCCTGCCAAGACGGCGAATGACTCGTGGCGTGAGGCCAGATGGCTTTCGCATTGTCCGAAGTGCCCGGTACCAGGCAACATCACTGGTGAATGCGATATCGCGCCCGGCGAGGTAAACAGTTCTCAGTAACTGGTCCGCGTCCTGAACACCTGGGAGTGAACCACCCAATTGGATAGCCACCTCATCTTGTTCTTGCATGGTGAGGCGATCGCGCATACCTCGACTGTGTAAGGCATCGCGCACATCCAGAAGCAACGAAGTTGATGCCGGCCAGGTGGTACGAGGAACATCCACAACCCACGATGCGGACAATGCGCGCAGAACAACTGCGTCGCGCAGACCTCCGTAAGCCTCTTTGATCTCCGGCTCCAGAAGTTGCGCCAGATCACCGACCCGCTTGCGCCGCTTCGTAACTGAGTCGTGCAATTCCAACAACCTGGTGGCCGCACCCGATCGCCAATCACCCAACACACCTGCGCGCAAGGTGTCGAGCAGCATCGAGTTTCCTGCGACCAGCCGGGCATCGATCAGTCCGATGAGAACCTTGAAGTCGTCATGGGCAAGCCGTCGAGCCTGCGGAACGGTTCGCACCGCATGATCGAGGGCTATGCCGGAGTCCCACACCGGGTACCACAGGGCCGAGGCGACCTCTTCGACTTTTCTGGCTCCCGGCTCGTGGAGCAAGAAGACGTCGATGTCGCTTCGTAGCGACATCTCCGCGCGGCCGTAACCCCCGACAGCTACCAGGCAGAAGTCCGAGGGATCCACCGCTTGACCTTCAACGGCCGCGGCAAACAGCCCGCGAAGCCAGTCGTCGGTGGATGCGGTCAGCAGTGCGCGGCGCTCAGACCCCGTAAGGTCCGAGCGCCGCGCAATCTGCAGCCGATCTTCCATACCGTTAGAGCGCCTCGGCTCCACGTTCGCCGGTGCGTACCCGAACTACGGTGTCGACCGGCACCGACCACACCTTGCCGTCGCCGATCTTGCCGGTCTGGGCCGCAGCGACGATGGCCTCGATCACGTCCCCGGCGCGATCGTCTTCGATCACTATCTCCACCCGCACCTTCGGTACGAGTTCAACGGTGTATTCGGCACCGCGGTACACCTCGGTATGTCCGCGCTGTCGACCGAAGCCAGAGGCCTCCGACACGGTCATGCCGTGCACATCGAGTGCCTCTACTGCGGTCTTGACGTCGTCCAATTTGAACGGCTTGATAATCGCCGTGATCAGCTTCATCACTACACCTCCTTCGTGCGGGCAGCGTGCCCGACACCTGCAAATGCGCCGCCAGCACCGGAGTCGCCCAATTCGTAGGCGGTCTCCGCGTGCTCAGCGAGGTCGATGCCGCTGACCTCGTCCTCTTCGTCGAGGCGGATTCCGATGACCTTCTTGAGCACCAACGCAATGATGCCTGCAAGGACGAAGGAATACACCAGGACACCTGCCGCAGCGATGATCTGGACCACCAACAGGTTGACGCTGCCGCCGTACAACAGGCCATTTTGGCCACCTTCGGCGGCGATATCCGACGCCACGAAGCCCAGGAGCAAGGTTCCGATGATGCCACCGACAAGGTGGATACCCACCACGTCGAAGGAATCATCAAAGCCAAGCCTGTACTTCGAGCGTCACGGCCCAAGCGCAGACCGCACCAGCGATTAGGCCGATCGCAATCGCAGCCATCGGTGTGACGTTGGCACACGCGGGTGTGATCGCTACCAAGCCAGCAACGATGCCCGACGCCGCGCCCAGGGACGTCGCCTTGCCATCGCGGATCTTCTCCACAACAAGCCAGGCAAGTCCAGCTGCGCAGGTGGCAACCAAAGTGTTGACCGCGGCGATGGTCGCGGTGTTGTCGGCTGCGTATGCCGAACCGGCATTGAAGCCGAACCAACCGAACCACAGCAAGCCCGCACCCAACATCACCATGGTCAGGTTGTGGGGACGCATAGCCTGCTTAGGCCATCCCAGGCGTCGGCCCAAGACAATGGCAACCGCGAGCGCAGCAGCACCGGCGTTGATATGCACCGCCGTACCACCTGCAAAGTCGATGACGTTCGCACCGCCGATGTCCAGCGTCTTGATCCAGCCACCGCCCCAAACCCAGTGGGCAACCGGGAAGTAGACCAAAGAAGCCCAGATTCCGGCGAAGATGATCCACGCACCGAACTTCATGCGGTCGGCAAGTGCGCCGGCGATCAGACCCACGGTCAAGCAGGCGAACATCGCCTGGAAGACAACGTCGGCCATAAGTGGGAAGGCGTCGTCCGGCCCAGGCGGAGCCAGCGCAGCTTCCAAACCGAAGTAGTCGGTGAAACTACCGACGAATCCTCCAGCACTGGTTCCGTAGGCCATTGAGTAGCCGTACAGCGCCCACAAGATGCCGACGATGAACAACGCGCCAATGACCATCATCAGCATGTTGAGAACGGACTTCGATCTGTTCATTCCTCCATAGAAGAATGCCAGACCGGGAATCATCACGAATACCAATGCGGTTGCTGTGAGCAACCACGCGGTTACACCCGAATCCATATAGCTACCTCCTGTTGTGTGGCCTCAGCCGCGCCAACAGTGGTGGCAACGCGTTTCATCAGGTAGCGCGCAACGTTTCGCGTCGGTGACGAAATCACCTTCCGTGTTTCGAGTGCGTTACATATGCCGACTACGCCAGCAGAGCGTCGACGAACTCCGCGGGCTCGAAGGGCGCAAGGTCATCTGGACCTTCTCCCAGGCCTACGAGCTTGACTGGGACGCCGAGCTCCCGCTGAACCGACACCACGATGCCCCCCTTGGCTGTGCCGTCCAGCTTGGTCAGCACGATGCCCGTCACATTCACCACCTCGGCAAAAACCCGTGCCTGCACCAGTCCGTTTTGACCGGTGGTGGCATCGAGAACCAGCAGTACTTCGTCGACCTCGCTGTTTTTCTCCACAACCCGCTTCACCTTGCCAAGTTCGTCCATCAGGCCGGTCTTCGTATGCAGGCGGCCGGCCGTATCAATCACCACGGCGTCTACACCCGCTTGGGCGGCTACATCCACCGCTTCGAAGGCAACCGCCGCTGGGTCCCCTCCCTCAGGTCCACGCACCACCACGGCCCCCACCCGATCGCCCCAGGTCTGCAGTTGGTCTGCGGCTGCAGCGCGGAAGGTATCCGCGGCGCCGAGGAGGACGGTTCGACCATCGGCAACCATCACTCGCGCGAGTTTGCCCGTGGTGGTCGTCTTGCCGGTTCCATTTACTCCCACCACCAAGATCACCGCCGGGCGCCCCGTGGCTTTGGTGGTGACCGAGCGATCCATCGCCGGATCCACCAATGCCAGGAGTTCCTCGCGCAGGACGGCGCGGACAGCATCGGGGCTGCTCGCTCCTTCCACCTGGATGCGGTTACGCAGTTGCTCCATCAGTTGCATCGTTGCCGCCACACCCAGATCTGCGGTCAGCAGGACTTCTTCGACCTCATCCCACGTGGCATCGTCGATGTCACCCTTGGACAACAGCGCCAACAGGCCCTTGCCGAGCGCAGTGTTCGATCGCGCGAGTCGCTCGCGGAGGCGATGCAAGCGACCCTTGGTTGGTTCGGGTACTTCAACTTCCCATAGTCCGGGTTCTTCAAGAGCCTCAGGTTCGGGGATGATCTCCGCCACCGGAGGTTCATCCAGCAGGGTCGAGCCGATCTGATCGACGTTGCGGCGCTCGGTGTCGCGGGGAACAGAATCGTCATCCCCAACACCCGGCGCATAGTCGATGCCCGGGCGCGGTTTGTCCTTTCCAGTCGGAGCCTTCTTGCCGCTTCGGCGAGTGAGCGCGAAGCCGGCTCCGATGGCGAAGCCGAGAAGGACGACGGCGATGACGAGATACCAGGTAAGCGAGTCCATAGCGGCTTATCCTCTCAGGCGCTGACCGCCTCGCGGATTCGCTGCCCGATCACCTGGGTGACGCCGTCGCCGCGCATCGAGACTCCATACAGGGCGTCGGCGATCTCCATCGTGCGCTTTTGGTGGGTGATGACGATCAGTTGGGAGGAATCTCGCAGTTCCTCGATCATGTCGATCAATCGGCCCAGGTTGACGTCGTCGAGGGCTGCCTCGACCTCGTCGAGGACATAGAACGGACTGGGCCGCGACTTGAACAATGCCACCAAGAATGCAACGGCCGTCAAACTTCGCTCCCCACCGGACAGCAGGGATAGTCGCTTAACGCGCTTACCCGGTGGCCGGGCTTCGACATCGATGCCGGTATTCAACATGTCCGAGGGGTTCGTGAGAACGAGTCGTCCCTCACCACCCGGGAACAGCCGCGCGAACACCTGCTCGAACTCACGCTCCACATCGCGGTAGGCCTCGGTGAAAACCTGCTCTACGCGTTCGTCTACTTCCTTAACAATGTCCAAGAGATCGTCGCGGGTGCGCTTGAGGTCGTCGAGTTGCTCGGTTAAGAAACGATGACGCTCCTCCATGGCCGAGTACTCCTCAAGCGCAAGTGGGTTCACCTTGCCCAGGACTGCAAGCCCGCGCTCGGCTTGCTTCAAGCGCTTCTCCTGCTCAGCACGCACGTATGGATACGGCTGCGGCTCGGGCTCACCTTCGGGGATTTCATCGCCGGGGGCACGCGGCGAGGGGGGCACCAACTGATCGGGTCCGTATTCGGCGATAAGGACGTCGGCTTCGATGCCGAAGTCCTCAAGGGCCTTGGCTTCGATCTGCTCGATCCGCATCCGCTGCTCGGCCCGGGCGAGCTCATCGCGATGCACGCTGTCGCGCAACCCCTCGAGTTCGGTGGCCAATGCACGTAACTTTTCACGCACCACCACGAGTTCATCGGCGCGTTCGCGTGCCGCCCTTTGCAATTCGCTACGAACGCGCTGGCCTTGCGCAACGGACACGTCAACATGGGACCGAACGATCGTGACGGCTTGCACGATTGCCTGCGCAACTACCAGGTCGCGGGCACGGCGTTCGCGTCGCTCCGCAGCAGCCTGGCGGGCACGGCGTTCAACCTGGGCGTCGTTTTCTAGTGCAACAGCGCGATCGGTCACGGCCGTCATGCGTTCTTCGGCTGTTCGCATCGCCAGGCGGGCATCCACTTCCTGGGTGCGTGCGCTCTGCGCGGCCTGTTCAAGCTCCGGGCGCCGATCCGCCCCCGGATCTGCGAGTGGCTCCCCTTGCATCGCATCGAGGCGTGCGCGCAACTGAGTCAGAGCCGCTTCGTCTGCTTCTAGGCCTTGTCGGGCGGCCATGAGGGCCTGCGCAAGTCGATCGCCTTCCCCTGCGGCCGCACGCGATGCCTGCCCGAGGTTGCCCAATTGCTCGGCAACAGCCGCCATCTCCGCGTCGGATTCGTGCAATCGCGCAAGGGCGCGTTCAACCCCCGCCGCGGCTTCGGCTTGGCTGTCGCGCGCTGCGGCGAGATCGAAGCGAAGGCGTTCACTGCGCTGGATGAGATCGTTCAGTTCGGCCTTGGCTTGGTCGTAGGCGGTTTGGACTTCTACCAGCGATTCGCTGACGCTTGACCCGCCGCGCACCACCCCGCGGGCCACAACATCTCCGGCCGAGGTGACCCACGTGAGGTGACCGGCCGACCGATGCCCTGCCATCGCTGCAGCAACATCGTCCACCAGGGCCGCGTTGTTGAGCAGCGAGTCGACAACCGGACGGACCAGGTCATCACACCGCACGAAGTCGCGAAGCCACCGGCCGTTCGGTGGCGCGGAAACCGCGGTGGAAGACGAGGGTGAATCATCGACAACCACGAGCGCGGCCCGCCCCGCATCGGTTTCCTTCAAAAGCGCCACGGCCTCGATCGCAGCCGATTGGCCGCGCACCACGATGGCGTTCGCAAGATCACCCAAGACTGCAGCCACCGCGTGCTCAGCCCCGCCGTCGATGTGCAGGTGCTCGGCCAGTGCTCCGATAACTCCCGGCAGCCCGGCGCCCATCACCGAGGCGCCCGCATCGCTGCGCTTCATGCTCAACTCCAGCGCCTGGCACGTGGCATCGGCAGCAGCCCGCGCCCGCTCAATCCGCGCCTCTTCAGTACGCAATTCCTCCACGGCAGCATCTGCGGAAGCCAGCGCCGACTGCGCCCGCTCATGCGCCTCGTCCAGCCCTAGTTCACCTTGGTCCAAACCGACGATGTCGACCTCAACGCGGGCGAATTCAGCCTGTGCCTGGTCGGCGCGTTGCCGAGCTTCAGCAATCTGGTCATCGAGCCGTGCAATCTCCGCAGCGCGCGCATCGCGGCGAGACACCGCGGCGTTCACCTTGCCTTCGATGGTGGCAAGGCCTTCTCGACGATCGGCCGCGGCCGCCTCTACTGCCTGAATGCGGCGCTGTTCAGCGGCGAACTCTTCCTCCGCGCGCAGTCGTGACGACTCAGTGGCAGCAAGCGCATCGCGCAATCCTTCGACCTCGCGACCGAGTTCGAACTCCTGTGCACGCAAGGAACGCGCTTCGGCTTCCAACTGCTCTGGATCGCGGCCCGATACGTGCTCGTCTTCTTCCTCTGGCTGCAAGTGGCGAACGGTTGCGCGGGCGAGTTGCTCGAGGCCGTGGAACCGCTCACCTGCCGCCGATAGCGCGAACCAGGTGTCTTGGCGCTGAACTCAACTCAGGTGCCTGCGTGCGTTCTTGTTCTTCGAACTGCGCTTCCTTTGCCTGTAGTTCGCCGATCGAGGTTTCCACCTGGGTCTGGCGTGCACGCAGCGACGTTTCGTCGGCAACTTCGGCTTCGAGTGTTTCGCGGAACTGCCCGAGATCGTCGGCCAGCAAACGCAACCGAGCATCACGGACATCGGTTTGGATCACCACGGCGCGGCGGGCAACCTCTGCTTGCCGGCCAAGCGGCTTGAGTTGGCGGCGCAATTCACTTGTGAGGTCCTGCAAACGAGTGAGGTTGCCCTCCATCGAATCGAGCTTGCGCAGCGCTTTCTCCTTGCGCTTGCGGTGCTTCAGAACACCCGCTGCCTCTTCAACGAACCCGCGCCGATCCTCCGGAGTGGCGTGCAAGATCGTGTCGAGTTGTCCTTGACCCACAATCACGTGCATCTCGCGGCCGATACCCGAATCAGAGAGCAACTCCTGGATATCGAGCAAGCGGCACTGCTCACCGTTGATGGCGTACTCCGAGCCACCGTTACGGAACAGCGTGCGCGAGATCGTCACCTCGGAGTACTCGATCGGCAAGGCGCCGTCGGTGTTGTCGATCGTCAAGGAGACCTCGGCGCGACCCAAGGGCGCGCGGCCCGACGGTCCCGGAGAAGATGACGTCTTCCATCTTGCCGCCGCGCAGACTCTTGGCGCCCTGCTCACCCATCACCCAGGCAAGGGCATCGACCACATTGGACTTACCCGAGCCGTTGGGACCCACCACGCAGGTGACCCCGGGTTCGAATTCCAAACTGGTGGCCGAGGCGAAGGACTTGAAGCCCTTAAGGGTCAAAGTCTTGAGGTGCACAGGTGGTCCGTCTCCCTCTCGAAGTCGACACGCCAAGGTGGCGGGCCGAGATCTACTGATTCCAGCGTGTGCGGGGAAGGCGCCCTCGGACTCTACCTACCCTCCGTGGCCGCGGTGGGTAGCACGCGCGGCCTCGTCGGAGCTGACCGCTCCGCCGCCACGCCGCGGCGCTACTTGGCACCTTGCGCACCGGTAGCTCGACCGGTTCATGAAGGCCTCGCGCTTGATTGGAGCGCCGCAACGCCGGCACGGCTCCCCCTCGCGGCCGTAGGCATCCAGTGATCGCTCGAAATACCCGGATTCTCCGTTCACGTTGACGTACAGGGAGTCGAAGCTGGTGCCGCCTTGGGCCAGGGCCTCTTGCATTACCTCGCGGGCATGCTCAATGAGGCCAATCGCCTCCTTGCGGCTCAACTTCGATGCAGGCTTGCGTCCGTTGACCTTGGCTCGCCACAGGGCTTCGTCGGCGTAGATATTGCCGATGCCGGAGATAACCGACTGATCGAGAAGCACACGCTTGATTTCTGTGTCCTTTCCGCGTATTCGCTTCGCGGTGGCGACGTCGTCGAAATCAGGGTCGAGCGGATCGCGAGCAATATGCGCGATGGTTGCGGGAACGCCGTCGACTGAGAGTGAGTCCAGATACACCCCACCGAAAGTGCGTTGATCGACAAAACGCATCTGGCGTTTGGCATCGGTGAAGTGCACGCGAACCCGCAGGTGCTTTTCATCGATCGACTTGGCCGGCTGCATCAGCACCTGACCGCTCATGCCTAGGTGAATGACGAGCGCTAGGTCTGGTGAGTTCTTGAGCGGCAGCCACAGGTACTTGCCGCGCCTGCTGGCACACCGGAAGGAATCCGTGGTGAGCGCATCGATCAAGGCCCCGGCGCCACCGGGACTACGCCTGATGGACCGCGGGTAGAGGACGTTGACGGTTTCGATGGTGCGACCGGTGGCCCAGCGATCGATGCCGCGACGGACAACCTCAACTTCGGGAAGTTCAGGCATGTAACTTCAGGAATCGGGTGCGCCGCTGAGCGCGGCGTACGCCTGCGCAGCCGCTTCTTGCTCTGCCACCTTCTTGCTCCGTCCGTGACCTAGACCGAGGATCTCACCGCTGATGACCGCCTGGGCCGTGAATTCCTTCGCGTGGTCTGGGCCCGAGTCGGTCACGTGATATTCGGGTACTCCCTTATCCAATTCCGCTGAACGTTCCTGCAAGGAGGTCTTCCAATCCAACCCTGCGCCCAACGTTGCCGACGACGTGATGAGCGGACCGAAGATCCGCTCGATGAACGCCCGGGAAGTTTCTAGGTCCGTGGACATATACATGGCACCGATGACCGCTTCCATGGAATCGGCCAGGATCGAGGATTTGTCATGCCCCCCGGTGCTCTCCTCGCCTTTACCGAGCAAGAGATAACTCCCCAAGCCCAGCGCCCGTGCCACATCGGCCAAAGCGGTTGCATTCACCACGGCGGCGCGCAACTTGGCGAGTTGGCCTTCGGGTTCATCGGGGAAATCCCGATACAACCGCTCGGTTACGACCAGGCCGAGCACCGAATCTCCCAGGAACTCAAGCCGCTCGTTGGTGGGAAGACCACCGTTTTCATACGCGAAGGAACGGTGCGTGAGCGCTTGACGAAGCAAAGTGGGGTCGAGTCTTTGCCCGAGGGTCTGCATCAAGGACTCCACTGCGGAATCGTCGACCCCGGTCACAACGACACTCCCCTTTCGGTCAGGTATTTCCATCACATATTCGCCTGCAAACGACTACTACGCGATGACGTGACGATAGCGATCACGTCGGCGATTGTCGTGACTTCCGAAGTATCGGGTGGGTCGGTAGACATCGACGCTCCCAGATGATCAGCCGCCAATAGCCAATCGGTGGCCGACCCTGTCCAACCGAGCATGGTGAGCGGGGTATCCGCGCGAACATCATCGGGATCGACATCGAATGCTTGAGCGATGGCCGCAACGTGCTCACTGTTAATAGGTGTCACGATGCCTCGCCCCGAGAGTTCAGCGGTGAAAAGCGCGTAAGTGATTCGCGAACACGCTCCACGACGTGTCCTGCGTGCATGGCGGCCGCGCGTTGGATGCACGCCAAGACTTCGGCAGCCGACGACGCACCATGTCCCACCACCACGTTGCCAGGCAAACCCAACAACGCCCCACCGGACAGAAAGTGCGACGTGCGCAAAACTTCACGCGCAGGCTCGATTTGGCCATACGCGCTCGCCATCGCCGAAACCGACCAGCGCAATGCCCCTTCCATCGATTTCAACGCCACATTGCCGGTGAACCCGTCCACCACCACTACGTCGGCCTGCGGTTCACCCACGAGATCGTGACCTTCCACCGGACCGGCGTACGCCTGGGAAAAGGCGTCCTCGAGGAGTTCGTCCGCACGTTTACGTGAGGTGATCACCCTTGCCGCGCTCACCTCCGATACTCAGCAAGCCAACGCGCGCTTGTGTTACTCCCAGCGCTTCGCTGTATGCCTTACCGGCCGCGGCGAATCTCACAAGATCCTCGGCCGTGGCGTGCGGAGCCGCTCCGCAGTCCAACAAGATCACCGGACCTCGCATGCTCGGCAGTTCAACGGCTAAGCCGAGCCTGCCCATTCCCGGCAATCGACCAAGACCGAAAGCACTTGCAGCAACTGTGGCGCCGGTGTGACCTATGGATACAAAGGCATCAGCGCGACCGGTCCGCACGGCATCAACGCCCACAACGCTGGTGAGGTCCGACCGCTGGCGCAGCAGGGCGACGGTTTCGTGGCTGGTTGCCGCCATCGGTACGCAATCGTCGGCATGCAACACGTCAATGCGCTGATCGAGATCGATTCCGCGTTCGGCGAGCAACTCGCGAGCAACGTGGTCCGGCCCCACGAGGCACACGCTGCCACCATGGGGTTGATTCAGGTAGGCGGCCAGCGCATCGGCCACAATCGCGGGCCCTGCGTCGCCTCCGAGTAGGTCGATGGCGATGCGGGGCATGTTCCTAGACGTCGAGGACGCGCCGCTTGGCGTAGGTGCCGCACGTGGGGCACGCGGTGTGGGCGGGGCGCTTTTCCTTGCAGCGGGCGCAGGTCACCAACGTGGGGGTACTGGCTTTCCACTGCGAGCGACGGCTACGCGTGTTGGAACGGGACATCTTGCGCTTGGGGACTGCCACGATTCTTCCTCTTCTCGGGTGGCCGCAGCCTAACGGACCGAGTCAGGGTCCCCCTCGGGCGGGTTTTGCCCAGGATCGGAGAGCAAGGACTCCAGGGCCGACCAACGAGGGTCGGTGACCGGGTGGTTGTGGGGATTACCTTCCAAACGTTCCCCGCATTCGACGCAAATCCCGGCGCAATCGGGTGAGCACAGCGGCGCCAGCGGCAGGGCAAGCACGATGGCATCTCGCAAAGTCTCTTCCAGATCGATGGTGTCGTCCACCACCACTGGGGTGTCTTCGTCCTCGTCGCCGGATTCGATGATCGCCCCGCGAGCGTCAGTTGCCGGATACCGATACATCTGCTCAAGTGCCACGGATTCTGACCACGAGGTCTCTTCCAGACATCGCGAACACTCCGCAAGGACTTCGACGTCGGCTATTCCACTCACCCAGATGCCTTCCATCACCGATTCAAGGGTGATGTCGAGATCTAGCGGCGAGCCCTCGGGAACGCGGGCTAAGGCAACCACCATGTCCGCCGGCGCCGGCAACTCCTTGGCGACCGGCAGCATCGAGCCCGGTTGCCGCGAGAGTCGAGAGACGTCGACGATGGTGGCTTTGACCCCGCCGGCCGCCGAACGCGGACCGGCCACGGTCAGTACTCCCCGCGGCCTTGATCGACGTTGGCGTCGAAGAAGTCATCACCTTCGACGGGGGCGAGGTCCTCGTACATTTGGCTGCGAATGCGTTCGCGACCTCGATCAACCGTCTGCAAGGTCTTTTGCAAAGTGATCTCGAAACTCGCCAACTTCGCGTCGATGTAATCGTCGGTCTCTTGGCGCATCCGGCCGGTGTCTCCGATGGTGTCGGTGCGCAAAGCCTCGGCCTCGGCCACTGCCGCCAGGTACACCTCATGTTCGGACACCATTTTGTCCGCTTCGGTTCGTGCCCGCTCGAGGATGCGATCTGCTTCGCGCCGGCCGTCTTGGACAACAGCCTCGCGATCGGCGAGCAGCTCATCGGCCCGGTGCACCGACTCCGGCAGCAACTGGCGGATCTCGTCGATCAAATCCAGCACCTGGGTTCGGTTCACCACACACGATGCCGACAACGGCATGGACTTGGCATCCTCGATGAGGACCGTCAACTCATCGAGCCTCTCTTGGACGTCCACTCCTAGCCCCTCCTGTTACTCGCCACTATCGCGCAGCGGCATCTCGTGATACCGACCGATGTTGACACCGGCTCTCACATTGTGTCGGAGAACTTGGCCGGGAGGCGCTCCAACACGGCTTGCGGAACCAAGCCCTCCACATCGCCTCCATAGCGGGAGATCTCCTTGATCAGGCTGGAGGATAGGAAGCTGAATTGCGGGTTGGTGGATACGAAGAGCGTCTCCACATCGGCCAGGCGATAGTTCATCTGGGCCATCTGTAGTTCGTAGTCGAAATCGCTGATTGCTCGAAGACCCTTGACGATCGCTTGGATCTCGTGCTCGCGGCAGTAGTCGACCAGGAGGCCGTGGAAGGAGTCGACTCGCACGTTGGGCAACGACGACGTCACCTCACGCAAGATTTCCATTCGCTCATCAACGGAGAACAAGCCCGACTTCGTGCGGTTCACCAGCACCGCAACGGTCACTTCATCGGCGATCTGCGCTGCGCGCTTGAACACGTCGAGATGTCCATTGGTGACAGGATCGAAGGATCCCGGACAGATCACTTTCACGCGGACCTCACAGCGGCTTCGCTTTGCTTCTCGGGCACTCGACCGTACCAAAGCGCGGTGTCGCCGTACCGGCGTTGCTCGACCTCGTGAACCATCACCGGGAAGGGCGAACCCGAACGGATGCTGCGTTCGACGATGATCACTGCCTCGTCTGCGAACCACCCGGACGCATGCGCAACCGCCAGGTCCGTTGCGACCGATGCATCCGACACCTCGTAGGGAGGGTCCGCGAACACAACATCGAAAGGCCCACCAGGCGGCGGTCCTGCTATGGCTGCGGCGATGCTGGATCGCACCACGAGCACGCCCCCGGCCCCGAGGTTCGCGACGTTTGCTTCGATGACATCAACCGCTGCTTTTGCCTTGTCAATCGCCAGTATCCGATCAACACCCCTGCTCCATGCCTCGAGCGCAACCGCACCTGAGCCGGCCCACAGATCACCCACGCTCACATCCGTCCAGTGGCGGCCCGTCCGCTAGCAGCTTCGACTCAATCGTGGCGAACATCGCTTCGCGCACTCGATCCGACGTTGGACGCGTCCCAGACGTGGGTACCGAGAGTCGACGACCTCGGGCGCTCCCGGCGATGATGCGCGTCACGCCTTTTCCAAAAAATCGGCCTGTTCGGCATCCAATGTGGTCATCGCCGCACGCAACTGGGGATGCTCGGTCAATCCTGGATCAGTATCAAGGATCTGCTCGGCTACCTCACGCGCCTGTTCGATCACCGCGACATCTTCGACTACCCGCAGTAAGCGCAGCGACGAACGCATCCCCGATTGGGATCCACCGAGCACATCGCCCTCACGCCTGATTTCCAGATCACGCTGGGCTAACTCGAAGCCATCACGAGTACTAGCCACCGCGTCAAGTCGTTCACGCGTGGGGCTGCCGTGCAGTGCGGAGCTGACCAGCAGGCACACACCTGGCAATGAACCACGGCCAATGCGGCCGCGCAATTGATGCAACTGCGAGATGCCGAAGCGATCGGCGTCCAAGACCACCATCATGGTTGCGAGCGGAACATCCACTCCCACCTCGATCACTGTGGTCGACACAACCAGATCTATCGCACCACTCGCCAGACCAGCCATGACGGTGTCCTTTTCTTCAGCGGACAACCGGCCGTGCAGCGGTTCGATCCGCGCATCCGGCAGCCGGGTGCGCGCCTGGATCAAAACCTCCTCCACCGTGGCGACATCACGAGAAGTTGTCTCCGATTCCTCGTCGGCATCTTTGGCGTCGATGCGCGGGCACACCACGAATACTCGGTGCCCCGCGGCTATCTCCTCCCCCGCGCGTTCCCACAACCGGTCCACATGGCGCGGCTGGGTACTTGGGTCCACCACGTGGGTGGTCACCTCAGCACGACCAGCGGGCACTTGAGCGAGAGTTGAAATATCCAGATCACCGAACACTGTCATGGCAACGGTGCGCGGAATCGGTGTTGCGGTCATCACCAGAACATGTGGGTGCGTGCCATCAGGGGCTCGCTGAGCCAACGCCGCACGTTGTTCAACCCCGAATCGATGCTGTTCATCGATGACCACCAAACCGAGGCGATGGAACTCGACACTTTCTTCCAAGAGCGCGTGCGTGCCCACGATCAATCCTGCCCGGCCAGAGGCGATTGCATCGAGTGCATCACGTCGCTGGGCGGACCTCGCTGATCCGGTGAGGAGGACCACGGATGTGCCGCCATCGAGCCCACCACCCATCAGTGAGTCCGATTCGGCTAACGGACCGAGCAGGCGGCGGATACCCGCAGCGTGTTGCCCAGCGAGCACCTCGGTGGGTGCAAGCAGTACCGCCTGCCCACCTGCCGCCACCACATCCAGCATTGCTCGAACGGCCACCACGGTCTTGCCGCTACCCACGTCGCCTTGGAGCAGCCGCTGCATCGGCACATCGCGGGCGAGGTCGATCGAGATTTCCGAACCGACATCGCGCTGACCTTCGGTCAAGTCAAAAGGAAGTGCATCATCGAAGGCCGCACGCAGATCAGAGCCTGCCGCCGGCTGGACACTCGCGCGATAGCCGCTGGACAGGCTTCGACGCTCCACCAGCGTCGACTGCAGCACCAATGCTTCTTCGAAAGCAAGACGATGACGAGCACGCTCAACGTCAGATAGGGCGCTGGGCCGGTGAATTCCCTCGAGCGCGGTAACGACGTCCACAAGTTCGAGGTCCGAACGAATGTGATCGGGGATCGCATCGGGGACAGCATCCGCGGTCAAGGTGTCCAAAACCAGCCCGATCGAGGATTGGATCTGCCAGCTAGTGATCGATTTGGAGGAGCGATAGACGGGGATGATGGCTCCAGCGAAGCGATCCACTTGGTCGTCGTCTGTCTTAGATGCGTCGTCGGACAAGAGCAGATACTGCGGATGCGCGAGTTGTCGTTTGTCGCGGTAAGAACTGATGGTTCCTGCGAACAGACCCCGATCCCCCACGCGCAGTTCGCGCTCACGCCACGGTTGGTTGAAGAACGTGATGGTCAAGGAATCCGTGCCATCGCTCACCAAGACCTCGAGGACCGAACCCTTTTTGGCGCGCATCCGGCGCGATGTGACCGAGGCGATGTCCGCGACGATCGTTACGTGGTCGCCGTCGTGCAGCCCCGCGATCGCGGTCAACTCGCCCCGCTCGGCGTAGCGCCGGGGATAGTGGTGAATCAGATCACCCACGGTGGTCAGACCCAGCCCACGCTCGAGGGCCCCGGCAGTCCGACCGCCCAGGACTCCGCGCAGTTTGGTGTCTACCCACGCCGTCACAGCCTGGACGCTACCGGCGCACGGGGGGCTGCCGGCCGCCGAGCGCGCCGGATCGGTTATCCTTACGCGGCTTGGATACAAACTCTCAGAACCAACCCTCAGAACCAACCCTAAGAACGATTCCCCGGCTATGGCCGGTTATCTCAAGGAGTGCACCGTGGCTGCCACCTGCGACGTCTGCGGCAAGGGACCCGGCTTCGGGCACAACATCTCGCACTCCCACCGCCGGACCAAGCGCCGCTGGAACCCGAACATCCAGCGCGTGCGCACCCTCGTCGGTGCCACCCCCAAGCGGATGAACGTGTGCACCTCGTGCATCAAGGCCGGCAAGGTCACCCGCGCCTAGCGTCGCGTTCCACCGGCTCGCGGATGCCGATCACGTGAAATGCGTGAATCCAGCTGAACCCTCGAATTCGGCCAAATCCACCGTGACTTGGGCTGGACCATCGCTCACAACGCCGATCGCAACGAACCCCTTCGGCAGTTTCTTCTTTGCCGGCAGGCACGCAACCAGTGCATGGTCGTCTCCGCCGGTCAACATCCAGATCCGCGGGTCGACGTTGTAGGCCGAAGCTGCAGCCTGCAGCGGTTCGGGTATCTCGAGCTCTTCGCCTCGCACGTCGATGGAAACCCCAGACGCGTGCGCAATGTGGCCAAGGTCGGCTAGCAGTCCATCGCTTACGTCGATCATGGCTGTCGCTCCCGCCGCAGCTGCGCGCGGGCCTGCCGTGTAGTCGATCACCGGGTACCGGTGAGCATCGACGAGAAGTTTGGGTGACCGAAAGCCGCGACCCAAGACGGCAAGGCCGGCGGCGGCTCAGCCCAGCCGACCACAGACCGCCACCACATCCCCCGGGCGAGCCCCTCCCCGCGTGACGGCCGACCGATCCTCCAGCGAGCCGAGAGCGGTAACAGAGAACACGACCGCATCGGCTTCAGTCGTGTCCCCGCCGACCAAAACCGCTCCGGCTCGTTCTGCTTCTTCTTTCAGGCCTGCGGCTGCCTCGATCAACCAGGTTGCTGGCAGGTCACCGGGCGCGGCAACGCCCACGAGCAGCGTGGTTGAGACCGCGCCCATGGCGTTGATGTCGGACAGGCTCGCTGCAGCAGCCCGGCGTCCGATGTCAATCGAGGTGGACCAATCACGACGAAAGTGTTTGCCCTCGACGAGTACATCGACACACGCCACCACTCGGCCGTCGGGGCACCTCACAACAGCAGCATCATCGCCGGGACCAATCTCAACGACGTCGGAGGCAGGGACGTCCGAGATCAGACGCTCGATAAGTGCGAACTCACCAACATCGCGCAGCGTTCTTTCACTGCTTCCCTCGCGTGTTCGCTCGTCCGCCATAACCCCACCTTCGAAGTACGCTGCTGCAGTGATCGCGTCAGCCTATGTCGTGCACGGTGCAATCATCGCGAGCGTGGGCATCCTGACACTGTCGGGATGTTCTAGGCCGGTCGCGGTCCAAGCACCAGCCACCACATTCGCTTGTGAGCCGGTCTTGGCGGCCGCTCCCATACGACTTTTAGGCGAACTGCAGCGCGAGACGACTCCACGCGAGGCTGCCGCAGTCGCCTGGGGGGATCCGCCGATCGTGATCGTGTGCGGTATCGAGTTTGAGACTCCACCCGATGCCCAAGTGCTCACCATCGAAGGTGTCGACTGGGTGGTGGAAATGACCGAGGCCGGAAGCGTGTTCACAACCGTGTCCTCCCAGCCCACGGTCCAAGTCCGAGTACCTGTGGCCTACCGCCCTGAGATCGATGCCGTGGTGGAGATCACCCCCACCCTGCCTATGCGATGATCGGTAGATGCCTCGGATCGAAGCACCCACGATCGCTGAACACCGCGATCAGCGCCGCGCCGCCTTGTTAGCGGCGGGCCATGAGTTGGTTCTATCCGGCGGCCCCCGGGCGGTCACTATGACTGCCGTCGCCGCCCGCGCCGGACTGTCTCGAACGGCCGTCTATGAGTACTTCGCCTCGACCGAGGATCTGCTGGCGGCCGTGCTGGGTGAGCGCATGACAGCGTGGACCGCGGAGGTTGAAGGTGAACTCGCTGCGGCTCAAAACCCACAGGAGAAGGTCGCTACATACGTCCGGGTGTCGCTGGAGTTGATCAAGGATGGAAGCCACGGTCTGCTCGTGCTTTTGAGCGCCGAGACATTACCCACGCACGTGCGGCGCCAACTGTCCGAATTGCACGCGACGTTGGCCGCACCTTTAAGTTCGGCTGTCCGAGACCTCGGCGTGCCCGACGTTGATCTTGCTACCCGATACGTCCAAGGCGTGGTGGAGGCTGCCGCGCGCAGAATCGAACCCGGTCAAGACATCTTCGCCGAGACATCCACGGCCACTCAGTTCGTGATTGCTGGCGTGCAGGCATTGGCGAGCGACTCCTAGCACTCACGCTTCACCGCAAGCCCGGTGAACGCCCCAATGCCTGTTGGACGAGATCGACCACGAGCTCGGTGTAGCCCACCCCCGACTCCTGCCACATGCGCGGAAACATCGAGATGGGCGTGAACCCCGGCATCGTATTGAGTTCGCTTACCACCACACCGTCACTGGTGATGAAGAAGTCCACGCGCGCGAGCCCCTCACAACCTGTTTCAATGAAGCACCGCCTCGCCAACTCTCTGACGGATTCACTGATCGGCGTTGGAATGTTCGCCGGCACAATCAATTCAGCGCCCTCGGCAACGTACTTGGCGTCGAAGTCATAGAAGTTGAAGCCTTCCTTGACTTTGATCTCAGCGCACACGCTGACATCGATTTCCCCATCACTACGTTGTCGAAGTCCGCACTCAATCTCTCGCGCATCGGCCATGGCAGTCTCCACGATTACTCGTGGGTCGTGTGCTCGCGCCGCTTCGATGGCGCCCTCGAGTGCATCATCTCCGTCGCTAGCCCTATCCACACGGGTGATACCCATAGAAGATCCTGCGCGCGAGGGCTTGACGAACACGACCGATCCGAGCCGATCGATTTCGGCGAGCACCTTCGCCCGATGGGAGTACCAGGCGCGGGAATCGACATAGACCCAGTCGGGAACAGCAACGCCGGCGGCACGTAGAACCGTCTTGAGTGTGACCTTGTCCATGCACAATGCAGATGCCAGGACACCGGACCCCACATAGGGCAATCCAGCGAGTTCGAGCAGCCCTTGGACGGTCCCATCTTCACCCCATGGACCGTGGAGCACGGGGAAGACGACATCCACCTGCTCCAGCTTCCCGTCGATCAATACCCCGGCTACGGATGGATCACTAGGAATCAGCACATCAGCGGCACCTGAGTCGACAACCGGCAGCGGCACGGCGCGCAACTGTTCGGGTGATCCGTCGTATCGGACCATCCCGGCGGAAGGCGTTACCGCAATAGGCACAACGTCGTACCCCGCGTCTGCCAGCGTTTGCCATACGGCCGCCCCGCTGATGCACGAGATCGAGTGCTCGCTGCTGCGTCCACCGAACAGGACGGCCACACGAACCGGGGACATGGCGGCACGGTAGCGGTCGTGGACCCCGTTCTCGCACGCCCCACTACGGTCCCACCATGGAACGCATCGACCTGTCTACCGTCGCGGTGACCGCCGGGCGCCCCGCGCGGGTGCCCGATGCCCCGCTGAATACCCCTATCGTGCCCGCTTCATCATTCGTGGCCGGCGGACCAACGGAATACGCGCGCGAAGGTGGTCCCACCGTGGAGGCCTTCGAATCACTCGTTGCCGGTCTGGAATCGGTGAACCTGCCCCACGCCGCCCAAGCGATCGCCTTCTCCTCAGGCATGGCAGCCGCCGAGGCCGTCCTCGACCTTGTGCCCCTACACGGTCGGGTCATCGCACCGACCACCACCTACACCGGTGTAGCAGTTCGACTGCGCGAACTGCACGCCAAAGGGACCATCGAGTTAACGCTCGTCGACGTCACCGAAACCGCACGCATCGGAAGCGAACTCGCGGCAGGTGCCGATCTGCTGTGGTTGGAATCGCCCACCAATCCGCTGCTAGAAGTAGCAGACCTACCCAGGCTCCTCGCAGCGGCACAGGCGGCCGGCGTGCGTTCGGTAGTGGACAACACGTTCGCCACCCCGGTGCTGCAACGACCATTGGAAATGGGTGCGGATCTTGTTCTGCACAGCGCCACGAAGGGACTGTCCGGGCACTCGGACCTTTTGATGGGAGTGCTGGTCACCAGCAGTACCGAGCTGCTCGAGCAGTTGCATGTGCGCAGAGTGCTACTCGGTGCCGCTCCCAGCCCATTCGATACCTATCTGGCGATCCGGGGCATACGAACGCTCGCACTACGCGTTGATCGCGCCCGGCACAGCGCTGAATTACTCGCTATTCGACTCGCCGAGATTTCGAGTGTCAGCAACGTTCGTCAGTTCGGCACGATGATCTCGATCGAATTGGGCGGTAACGTCGAACTGGCCGAGAAGTTTTGCTCGCGCACAAGCATCTGGGTACACGCCACGAGTTTGGGTGGGGTGGAGTCATCACTGGAACGACGACGACGCTGGTCCCTGGAATCAGAGCACGTGCCTGAGGATCTCGTGCGGCTGTCCGTGGGAATCGAAGATCCAGAGGATTTGTGGGCAGACCTTCGTCAGGCCATCGAGGGCTAACTCAAATCAGACTCAGCCTTGGTGTCGCGCGCCATGAATGCCGCGGCCATCACCGTGGGCGAGTGCCCATGGTGCAAGACGTTCACCACCTGTTCGGTGATAGGCATCTCGACCCCATGCGCACGCGCCAACTCCAAAATTGGCGTGCAGCTCTTGTAGGCCTCACAGGTTTGTCGGGTGATATCGATCGTCTCCTGGACGGTCAGGCCGGAACCGATGTTCTCCCCGAAAGTGCGATTCCTCGATAGCGGCGACTGACAGGTCGCCACGAGGTCACCAACCCCTGCCAAACCCTGAAAGGTGAGTGGATCGGCACCCAGAGCAACTCCAAGCCGAGCCATTTCCGCCAAGCCGCGGGTGATGAGAGATGCCTGGGAGTTCTCACCCAGTCCCATACCCACCGCCATGCCGTTGGCCACCGCGATCACGTTTTTGACCGATCCACCGATCTCGGTGCCCACCACATCCGCCGTCCAGTAGGGGCGGAAGTAGTTGGTGGTGCACAGGCTCTGCACGCGCATCGCGGTAGCAGCATCCGCGCAGGCCACAGTGGTGGCGGTTGGTTGTCGTTGAGCGATCTCGCGAGCGAGGTTCGGACCGGAGACGACTGCCACGTTCCCCGGGGCCGTACCCAACACCTGTTCAATGACCTGACTCATGCGCATCGAGGTTCCGATCTCGATGCCCTTGATGAGCGAGATGATCACAGCAGACGAGGCTATCGAGTCTTGCCACTGCACCAGGTTCGCCCGAACCACCTGCGACGGCATGGCCAATACCACATACTCGGCGCCCGCCAATGCATCCTCTGCGGACAAGGTGGCCGAAACATTGGGTGGTAACTCAACACCGGGATGATACGTGCGGTTTTGGTGGAGCGTAGTGATTTGCTCAACGGTCTTGGGATCACGCGACCAGATCGTGACGTCACAGCCAGCGTGTCCGAGCACCATGGCGAAAGCCGTTCCCCATGAACCCGAACCGAGCACGGCAACGCGTGTCATGCGGGCACCTCTCCATCATTGGAGCCGCTCGTTCGGCGACGACCCGGGCGATGACGCTCAGCGGGTGGTTGCTCGTCGCGGATCTCAGCCAACAGAGCCGTCATTGCATCGACGATCCGATTCGTGGCAATCTCAAGCGTCGCTTGGTCCATGGGTAGATCGGCCAGGTCCGAAAAATCGATGGCCTTTCCCACACGAACGTGCATCGTCTTTCGCGGAAGGATCCGAAGTTCTTTCTTATACGGCCGAATCACATCAATCGCCCCCCACTGCGCCATCGGGATCACCGGCCGGCCGGTTGCCAGTGCTATTCGTGCGGCGCCGGTCTTGCCCGCCATCGGCCACATATCGGGATCCTTTGTGATCGTGCCTTCGGGATAGACGACAACGCATTCACCGGCGTTAACTGCAGTGATGGCATCGCGCACTGCTGCCACCGCTTCGCGTGTTTCTCGATAAACAGGAATCTGACCAGCGCTGCGGATGATCGCGCCGGCAATCGGCACGCGGAAGACAGATTCCTTGGCCAGGAATCTCGGCGGTCGATCGTTGTCCCACAAGGCATGGGAAATGACCAACGGATCGAACCAGGAAATGTGATTGACAGTGACGATGATGCCGCCATCATCGGTATTCACATTTTCCAAGCCTTGCCAGTCACGCTTGGTGAAGGCCATCATCAACGGCCACAGCAAGAACACCGCGATGCGATAACCCGGTCCAAGCCGCCACTTGCGGCGCACGCCGGGAACTCGCCTGCCAGACACCCCGGCAGGCTAGTGGGTATGGCCCACGACAGGTGGATCCCATCGGTATCTGCTCCTGGACGTCACCCTTGCGTTGGCTATGGCGTTCAATGGGCCAGTGAATGGGCCAGTGAATGGGACAGTGAATGGGACAGTGAATGGGCCAGTGACTGGGACAGTGAACAGTGAAGTGCCGGCGGATCCAGCGTGGACCGCGATCATCCCCATTCGTTCCTTCTCAGAAGGCAAGACCCGGCTTCAGACACCGGGCGTCCACACCCCCTCGGTGATCGAAGCCTTCGCTCAGGACGTCATCACTGCGTGCCTCACGTGTCCACACATTGCCCGAACCCTGGTCGTGTCACCCGACACGAGCGTGTTGAAACTCGCTATAGACCACGGCTGCGAAGTTGTCCGCCAAGAAAGCCCGGACGGTATCAACGAAGCGATCTCGCTGGCGCGCCACCTGGTAACCGGTCCAGTAATCGCTGTACTCGGTGATACGCCCTGCCTGACAGCGGCAGTCCTCACCATGGTGGTCACGAGCGCACAAGAATGCGACGTTTCCTTCGTCGCCGATACGTCGGGGGTCGGATCAACTATGTGGTGCGTCAAAGAGGACTCCCCCGCCAGATCCCATTTCGGGCATCACTCCCGAGCAGCGCACCGAAATCACGGAGCCGTAGAACTCGGCGTGGGTAACGCCTCACCCGAATGGGCGCGCGCTCGGCGCGACGTCGACACCGACATCGATCTGTGGGACGCCAGCCGCTTGGGTCTAGGGTCAGCGAGTTCGCAGCTACTAACCGGCATGGTTCGGCAGGAATAGAAAGTCCGGGGATCACCGAAGCGATCCCCGGACACAGATGACGGGGGAAGTCTCTAGCGACGCGTCGTCTTCTTCACAGCCTTCTTGGCCGTCTTCTTGGCGGCAGCTTTCTTCGGAGCAGCCTTCTTGGCGGCAGCCTTCTTCGGAGCGGCCTTCTTGGCGGTCTTCTTCGCCGGCTTGCTCGGCTCGGTGACCTTCTTTGCACCCGAAACGATGCCCTTGAACTCCGCGCCAGCGCGGAACTTGGGCAGCTTCGTTGCCTTGATCTTCACCGTTTCGCCGGTCCGCGGATTGCGGCCCAGGCGCGCCTTGCGAGCAGCCGCCTCGAAAACACCAAAACCGCTGATGGCGACCTTCTCGCCCTTCGCAACGGCCTTCTTGGTTTCGTGGATGAAGGCGTCGACGATGTCGGTCACGTCCTTCTTGCTGTGACCCAAACGGTCGGAAACGCTATCGATTAGATCTGCTTTGTTCACGAGTGGTACCCCTCCGGAGGGTTTAACGAGATCGACCGGGCGGTCGACACTTCGAATCTAGTGTGCTGTCCACCACTTCGCTCTCCGGCGCGCCGGTGATTTCTGTTGCGTTATAAGGGATTTGCGTCACATCCGACTGGGTATGCGTGCAGAGGTGACGCGCAGAGGTGAATAGTGAGTTACTACTGCGTGACGGGCTTGAATGCCGGTCGAGAACCTTCAAAATCAGTGATCGCCTCGGCGTACTGCAAGGTGATGCCGATATCGTCCAGTCCCTCCAGCAGCCGCCAGCGGACGTAGTCGTCTACCTCGAATTCCGCAACGAGGTTGCCTGCAGCCACGGTGCGGGCCTCGAGATCCACCGTGACCTCGGTACCCGGATCGGCCTCGACCATGTCCCACAACTGCTCAATGACCTCTTGGGGGACTTGACCGGTCAGCAGACCACCTTTTCCTGAATTGCCACGGAAGATATCCGCGAAGCGCGAGGACAGGACAACGCGGAAGCCGTAGTTCTGCAGCGCCCATACAGCGTGTTCGCGGGAGGAGCCCGTGCCAAAATCGGGGCCTGCGATGAGCACGCTCACGCCCTGGTACTGCGGCTGGTTGAGAACAAAATCCGGGTCCTTGCGCCAGGCCGAGAACAGTCCGTCTTCAAAGCCATCGCGGGTGATCCGCTTCAAGTACTCCGCGGGGATGATCTGATCGGTATCGACATTGCTGCGTCGCAGCGGTGCTGCAGTTCCGACATGACGGGTGAACGCTTCCACGAACTGCTCCTTAATCCAGATCCGCTGGCGACGACAAGTGGCCGGTAATGGCGGTGGCGGCGGCGACTGCCGGAGACACAAGGTGCGTTCGACCACCGGGGCCCTGTCGGCCCTCGAAGTTGCGATTAGAAGTTGATGCGCTGCGCTCTCCTGGCGTGAGCTTGTCCGGATTCATACCCAAGCACATAGAGCAGCCAGCACCGCGCCACTCTGCGCCAGCATCCAAGAAGATCGTGTCGAGACCCTCGGATTCGGCTTGCAAACGCACGCGCGCCGAGCCGGGTACCACCAACAGGCGCAATCCGTTGGCAATGGTTCGTTCGCGCAAAATATCCGCCGCCACCCGCAGATCCTCGATTCGCCCATTGGTGCACGAACCGATGAACACGGTGTCGATCGCGATATCGCGAAGCGGGGTGCCCGGCGTGAGGTCCATGTACTCGAGCGCACGTTCGATCGCGACCCGATCGACGTCGTCGCTGGCGTCGTCGGGAGAAGGCACCGACGCGCTTAGCGGCAGACCTTGACCCGGATTGGTACCCCACGTAACAAAGGGTGAGAGCGTAGCGGCGTCGAGAGTTACTTCAGCATCGAAGATGGCATCGGAGTCGGTGAACAGCGTGCGCCAATACGCCACTGCTGCATCCCACTCATCACCCGTGGGCGCATGGTCGCGACCCTTGACGTACTCGAATGTGGTCTCGTCTGGTGCAACCATGCCCGCACGCGCGCCCGCCTCGATGGACATATTGCAGATGGTCATACGACCTTCCATGGAAAGCGCCCGAATCGCTGAGCCGCGGTACTCCAGAACGTAACCCTGGCCACCTCCGGTGCCGATCTTGGCAATCACGGCCAAGATGATGTCCTTCGCGGAAACGCCGTCGGGAAGGTCTCCATCTACGTTGATAGCCATCGTCTTGAACGGCTTGAGCGGCAGGGTTTGGGTGGCGAGCACGTGCTCGACCTCGCTGGTGCCAATACCAAAAGCGAGCGCCCCAAAAGCGCCGTGGGTGCTGGTATGCGAATCCCCGCACACGATGGTCATGCCTGGCTGAGTAAGACCCAACTGCGGTCCTACTACGTGCACGATCCCCTGCTCGATGTTTCCCAGTGAGTACAACGGGACTCCGAAATCTGCGCAGTTCTTGCGCAGGGCTTCCACCTGCGCCCGAGACACCGGATCGGCAATGGGCTTGTCCACATCGATGGTCGGGATGTTGTGGTCTTCGGTGGCGAGGGTCAAGTCCGGACGACGGACGGGACGGCCGGCTGCGCGCAGACCGTCGAAGGCCTGCGGGCTGGTCACCTCGTGGACAAGGTGCAGGTCGATGTAGAGCAGATCCGGCTCACCATCGGCCTGCCGAACTACATGGTCCTGCCAAAGTTTTTCGGCCAGGGTGCGTCCCACGAAATCCTCCACCGATTGACACCACGAACGGACAACAAAGGAAAGTCTAAGGATCAAGTACAAGGGCCCTCCCTGCAGGGAGGGCCCTCGTAGCCCCGACGGGATTCGAACCCGCGCTACCGCCTTGAGAGGGCGGCGTGCTAGGCCACTACACAACGGGGCCTTGCGTTACTCCACCGGTGCTGGCGCACCGTCGCTGGGGTACCAGGACTCGAACCTAGACTAACTGGGCCAGAACCAGTCGGGCTGCCAATTACCCCATACCCCATGGGACCGCACAAGTGTAGTCATGCACCGCGCAGCGCAGCGATCCGGGCGAGGGAAGTGTCCGGGCCCAGCAGGTCCATCGACTCAAACAGCGGTGGTGAAACCCGCCTACCGGTCACGGCCAGACGAACCGGACCGAATGCCACTTTCGGCTTCAGTCCCAAGCCATCGATCAGCGCAGCACGCAAAGCTGCCTCGATGGACTCCGTCGACCAATCGGATAGTTCCGACAGCGCTTCATGAGCAGCCCCCAGCACCTGAACGGCCTCCTCGCCCATGATCTTCGCTGCGTCGTCGGGGTCCACCACAACCTCATCGACAAACAGGAATCCGACCATGCCGCTGGCCTGACCCAAGGTCTCCATCCGCTCGGAGATGAGGGGAACCACGGCGCGCACCAGATCCACCTGCGCCGGTGAGGGCGGATCGGACACCACACCATCGCGCACCAGATACGGCAGCAGCCGATCGACCAATTCCTGCGCCCCCAGGCTGCGAATCCAATCGCCATTAATCGCCGTGCACTTCTTTAGGTCAAAGCGCGCCGGATTCGGGTTGACCCGCTCGAGTGTGAACGACTCTGCCATCTGCTGCTTGCTGAAGAATTCAACATCCCCGCCCGGCGACCACCCGAGCAACGCGAGGTAGTTCACAAGACCCTCGGGCAGGTATCCCTCATCCCGGTACATCTGCAATGACGACTCCGGGTCCCTCTTGGACAGTTTCTTGTTGCCCTCGCCCATCACGTACGGCAAGTGGCCGAACTGCGGCACTGGGCCGGCGAATGCGTCGATCTCGATCATCGCCTCATACAGAGCAATCTGCCGGGGCGTAGAAGAGAGCAGATCCTCACCTCGCAACACGTGCGTGATGTGCATTGCGGCATCGTCCACCGGGTTTACCAACGTGTACAGCGGTTCGCCGTTGGCACGTTGCAGCACATAGTCCGGAACCTGGCCGGCTGCAAACGTGATGTCGCCTCGGATGAGGTCGTTCCAGGTGAAATCGCGGTCGGGCATTCGAAAGCGCACCACGGCCTCACGACCCTCCGCTGTGAAGATCGCGCGCTGCTCTGCGCTCAGATCACGGCAATGACCGTCGTATCCCGGGGCACGCTTTTCCGCCATCGCTTGCTTGCGACGCACCTCAAGTTCCTCGGGGCTGCAAAAACACTCGTAGGCATGACCGGATTCCAGGAGCCGTTGCACCATCGCGGAGTAGTTCTCTCGACGTTCCGATTGACGGTAAGGCCCATACGGCCCACCAACCTCCGGACCTTCATCCCAATCCAAACCGAGCCACCGCAACGCAGCCAGCAGCGCGTCGTATGACTCCTCGCTATCGCGCGCGGAATCGGTGTCCTCGATCCGAAAGACGAAAGTGCCCCCGGTGTGCCGGGCGAACGCCCAGTTGAACAACGCCGTGCGCACCATTCCTACGTGGGGATTGCCGGTGGGCGACGGGCAGAAGCGAACGCGGACGTCGCTCACGGGGCTTCACTCCTTACTGGATTGGTCAAGGTTCCGATGCCCGAGATCTGCACGCCCACCGAATCACCACGGTGCAGCGGTCCAACACCTTCGGGAGTACCCGTCAAGATGACATCGCCGGGGAGCAAGGTCATGCAGGAACTGATGTAAGCGACCAGCGCACCTACCCCGTGCACCATCGCATCGATACCCGAACGCTGACGCACCTCACCGTTCACGCGAACTGTGACGTCGGCATCCTCGGCGCGCAGCTCAGTTTGAATCCACGGGCCAAGAGGACAGAAAGTGTCAAAGCCCTTGGCGCGCGTCCATTGCCCATCGGACTTTTGCAGATCGCGCGCAGTGACGTCGTTGGCGCAGGTGTAGCCGAAGATCACCTCACCCACCCGCTCGACCGGGACGTCCTTGCACATCCGTCCGATCACCACCGCGAGTTCACCCTCGTGGTCTACACGCTCAGATTGCCACGGTAGATCGATCGGATCACCGGGACCGATCACCGAGGTACTGGGCTTGAGAAACAGCAGCGGCTCACTGGGCACTTCACTGTCCATCTCGGCTGCATGGGCGCGGTAGTTCTTACCAACGCACACCACCTTCGACGGCAGCACCGGAGCCAGGAGGCGGATATCGGCCGCCTTCAGGACGCTGCCCTCAGGTCGGATCTCCACGAACGGGTGGCCGGCCATCGGCGCAACGATGGTGTCCTCGGTGATCTCATCATCGTCGCCGAGGCCATCGAGGGCCCCGTACCAAATGTCATCACCCGCAGCGAACCGGCAGATCAGCACCGTTCCACCCTAGTTGTTCTCCCTAGTGAGGCTTAGTCCCTCGAATCGCGCAGCAGCCCGTAGGTCAAGGCATCCTCGAGTGCCCGCCAGGACGCTGCGATCACATTCTCATGCACGCCCAGGGTGGTCCATTCGCGGTTGCCGTCGGACGTGGACACAAGTACACGCGTCACACTGGCTGTGCCCGAGGTGTCGGCGCGCGAGGTGTCCGAAGCGCCCTTCTCCAGAATGCGCACCTTGTAATCGATGAGCTCGAGCGGCTCGAGTTGCGGATACAACGAGATCACCGCCGAACGCAATGCCTTGTCCAACGCGTTCACCGGCCCATTGCCCTCCGCAGTACTGATCATCCGCTCGCCCTTGGCCCGCACTTTGACCGTCGCTTCGGTTCGGACCTGCCCATCGGCGTCCTGCTCCACGATGGTGCGCCAGGACTCCACCTCGAAACGCCGTTCCTGCTCATCGGCACCCATCAAGATCAATTCGAACGACGCATCGGCCGCCTCGAAAGTCCAGCCCTTGGATTCGAGGTCCTTGACCGTCTCGACCACACGCATCACGCGGTCCTTGTCCCCGCTGAGGTCGTAACCCAGTTCCCTACCCTTCATCTCCACAGAGGCTCGGCCAGCCATTTCGGTGACGAGAACTCGTTGATCGCCACCCACTAACGCCGGATCAATGTGGTTGTAAAGCTCAGGGTTTATCTTCAGCGCCGATGCATGCAACCCGGCCTTATGGGCGAAGGACGAAACGCCTGCATACGCCTGATGCGTATCGGGTGCGATGTTCGCAATCTCAGCGATCGCATGAGCTATCCGTCGGGTCTGGGCAAGTTTGCCACCCGGAAGACACTCAATGCCCATCTTCAATTCCAGATTCGCCACGACAGAGAACAGATCGGCGTTGCCGGTTCGCTCCCCGTAGCCGTTCGCGGTGCACTGAACGTGTGTGACACCAGCCGATACAGCTGAAACGGTGTTCGCAACCGCGCACGCAGTGTCGTCTTGACAATGAATGCCCAGACGCACGCCCGAACGCTGTGCAACATCGTTGACGATCTCGGCCATGCCCAGCGGCAGCATTCCGCCGTTCGTGTCACACAGCACACCCACATCCGCGCCCGCTTCAGCGGCTGCCACCAACAAGCGCACGCCGTAATCCGAATCGTGCTTGTACCCGTCGAAGAAGTGCTCCATATCCACGAATACGCGTCGGCCCTCGCCCACCAGGAAGGCCACGGTGTCGCGGATCATCGCTTCATTCTCATCAAGCGTGGTCTTGAGTGCCTGCTCCACATGCCACACATCGCTTTTCGCCACCAACGTGATGACCGGTGCTCCCGAATCCAGCAGTGCCCGCACCTGCTGGTCCTCGTGAACCGCCACCCCCGCCTTGCGCGTAGCGCCGAAGGCAACGAGCTGGGCGTTATTCAAGGTCAACTCCGTCTGCGCGCGAGCGAAGAACTCGGTGTCCTTCGGCAATGCACCAGGCCAGCCGCCCTCAATGAAACCCACGCCGTAGTCGTCCAACAACCGCGCCACCGCGAGTTTGTCGTTCACCGAGTACGAGATCCCCTCACGCTGGGCACCATCGCGCAGCGTGGTGTCGTACACGTGAAAGGCATCGCTTGGCTTGTGCAGCGCGCTGGTCATGCTTCCTTCTCTCTTCGTCATCAAAAAAGCCCCTCGCTGGGCGAAGGGCTGCGCGTCGAGGTGAATCGACGCGCTAGGTAATGATGATGATGGTGCTGGTGATCGCGGACGCGATCACGCTGGAGCGGGGGGTTCTCACGCCCCAAGTCTGCCACACCCCGCGAACCTCCCCGCGTGGAACCGCGAACCTCCCCGCGTGGAACCGCGAACCTCCCCGCGTGGAACCGCGAACCTCCCCGCGTGGAACCGCGAACCTCCCTTTTCAGCAGATGGCGTGCAGCCAGTTGTGACGATCGGGGATCGCACCGGTCTGAATGTCCAAGAGTTCTTGCCGAAGACGCGAGGTGACCGGGCCGGTGCCACCGTCGCCCACCAGCCACGAGCCGCTCATGCGCGACTTCACTTCTCCCACCGGGGTGATGACAGCCGCCGTTCCGCAGGCGAACACCTCTGTGATCTCCCCCGACGCACATCCGCTTTTCCAGTCCTCGACGCTGATCTCGCCTTCATCGGCTCGGATGCCAAGATCGGCAGCAACCGTCAGGAGCGAATCGCGCGTGATGCCCGGCAGCAAGGATCCGGTCAGGCGCGGGGTGAGTAGTCGCGCGGAATCACCTGAGCCCGTAAACGAAGTACAGGTTCATGCCACCCATTTCCTCGATCCACTTGCGTTCTGCGGCATCGAGCCACACCACCTGATCGCAACCGTGCTGGGCAGCTTCCGCCTGCGCGATTAATGATGCGGCGTAGTTCCCAGCGCACTTCGCTTCACCAGTGCCACCTGGTGCAGCCCGCACGTAGTCGTCGGACAACCACACACTCACCGGCTTCACGCCCTTGGGGAAGTACGCGCCAGCGGGCGAGGCGATTAATAAGTACTCATAAGCATTCGCCGGCTTCACGCCCAAGCCAATCTCGGTCGAGAACATGAACGGACGCAAATACAACGACTTCTCCGCGTCCCCTGGCACCCAGTCGCGATCAGCCCGCACCAGCGCCTCGATGCTGCCGACGAACAACTCCTCGGGAAGTTCGGCCATCGCCAGACGCCGCGCAGATGCAGCGAAACGCTGGGCGTTACGGAACGGCCGGAAGGTCTTGATGGAGCCGTCGGCGTGACGGTAGGCCTTCAGGCCCTCGAAGATCGCTTGCCCATAGTGGATGAAATTCGTAGCCGGATCGAGCAAGAGGGGTCCGTACGCGACCAGTTCAGCGTCGTGCCAGCCCCTGTCAGCAGTCCACTTGACCCGAACCATGTTGTCGGTGAAACGGCGCCCGAACCCGGGATCCGCAAGAACGGCCTCGCGCTCAGCAGCAGGCAAAGGAGAAGCAGATGGGTTGAGCGTGATGTCCCACAGCCCTGTGCCAGCGTCGGTCGCGGTCATAGCGGAAACTTACCGGCCGGCGGTAGCCAGCGCTCCTGCTGCGAGCGCATCACCGATCTGCGACGTCGAACGAACGACATCGCCCCGCGATTCAAGGTCGGCCGCCACGGCAGCCTCGACCCAGCCAGCCGCCTCGGTCTCACCCACGTGATCAAGAAGCATTGCCAGCGACATGACGGTGGCAGTCGGATCGGCCTTACCTTGGCCCGCAATATCGGGAGCCGAACCGTGCACCGGCTCAAACATCGACGGATTCGAGCGAGAAGGATCGATGTTGCCGCTTGCGGCAAGTCCGATTCCCCCGCCAATGGCTGCACCGATGTCGGTCAGGATGTCGCCGAAGAGGTTGTCGGTCACTACAACGTCGAATCGATCCGGATTGGTGATGAAAAACATCGACGCCGCATCGACGTGCTGGTAATCCGTGGCCACTTCGGGATACTCCGCGGCCACCCGATCGAAAGTCCGCTTCCACAGGGAACCGGCGTTCACCAGCACATTTGTCTTGTGAACCAAGGTCACGTGCTTGCGTCGCTTCATTGCCCGATCGAAGGCATCGCGCACGATGCGTTCCACACCGAACGCAGTATTCAGACTCTCTTCGACGGCTACTTCCTGCGGAGTGTCCTTACGCAGCACTCCGCCAGCGCCTACGTAGGGCCCCTCAGTACCTTCGCGACAGACGACGAAGTCGATTGTCTTGCCACCGGCGAGCGGACCGGTGATACCTGGGTACAACTTCACTGGTCGCAGGTTCACGTGGTGGTCCATCACGAAGCGCAGCGGCAGCAGTACGCCACGCTCCAGGACACCTGGCGGTACCGATGGATCTCCGATTGCACCGAGCAAGATCGCGTCGAACGTTCGTAATTCCTCGACCACCGATTCCGGCAGCAGGTCGCCTGTGGAGTTGTAGCGACGTGCCCCCAGGTCGTACTCCGTGGTGGTCACCTCAAGGCCGGCTGCTGGGGCGATGACCTCCAGCACCTTCATGGCCTCAGCCACCACCTCTGTGCCAATGCCGTCACCAGGGATCAATGCGAGATTCAGATTGCGCGCCATGGGGCGCAAGGGTAACGACCCACGAAGGAGCACAATGTTTGCATAGTCGAAGACCCCAACAGATGATGGAAGTGATACGCCATGGCTCGCAAACGTTGGACTGACCTCACGCCAGGACAACAGACAGCCGTCCTTATTGGGGCTTCCGTCCAACTGTCGCTCGCCGCCACCGCATGGGTGGACCTCGCCAAGCGCCCCAGAGATGTCGTCCGCGGACCCAAGCCGCTCTGGGCCGCCGCCATCGCGGTCAATTTCCTAGGGCCGATCGCCTACTTCGTCGCTGGCCGGCGCTGATAGCCTCTGCGCATGCGTTCGTTCCTGCTCCTTCGCAGCCGCGGCGAGGCCTAGACACCGGCCTCCTCGTCGCGGGGGTGCTGCGTGGCCGGTTCCCGGCCCTTTCTCACCTAGGAGCATCAGATGACAACCGCGAACGAGTACGAAACACGAAACTCCCAAAAGCCCTCTGGGATGGCCTTCGAGCGCTACCGCCCGTTCGCCGCCGTCGAACTGCCTGACCGCACGTGGCCCTCACGGGTTATCGAGCAGGCACCGCGTTGGTGCGCGGTGGATCTGCGCGATGGCAACCAGGCCCTCATCGACCCGATGACCCCGCAGCGCAAACTGCGAATGTTCCAGCTCCTGGTGGAGATGGGATACAAGGAGATCGAGGTCGGTTTCCCCTCGGCATCCCAAACCGACTTCGATTTCGTTCGTCAGATCATCGAAGAGGACTTGATCCCTGACGACGTCGTCATTCAGGTCCTGACCCAATCGCGCGAGCACCTGATCGAGCGGACCTTCGAATCGATTCGTGGTGCCAAGCAGGCGATCGTGCACCTGTACAACTCGACTTCAACCCTGCAGCGCCGCGTGGTCTTCGGGTTGGACAAGGCGGGGATCATTGACATCGCGGTTCACGGCGCTCAACTGTGCCAGAAGTTCGCCGACGACATCGCGGGCGAGACGGATGTCTACTTCGAGTACTCCCCTGAGTCGTACACCGGCACTGAATTGGAGTTCGCTCTCGAGATCTGCAATGCCGTTACCGACGTATGGCAGCCCACACCCGAGCGCAAGGTGATCTTGAACCTGCCCGCAACGGTGGAAATGGCAACCCCGAACGTGTACGCCGATTCGATCGAGTGGATGAGTAGGAATCTCGCGCGGCGGGATTCGATAGTGCTGTCCCTGCACCCCCATAACGACCGCGGAACGGCAGTTGCTGCTGCTGAGTTGGGTTACATGGCCGGGGCCGACCGCATCGAAGGCTGCCTATTCGGCAACGGTGAGCGCACAGGCAACGTTTGCCTGGTCACGCTCGGCATGAACCTGTTCAGCCAGGGCGTGGACCCGCAGATTGACTTCTCCGACATAGATCACATCCGCCGCACGGTCGAGTACTGCAACCAGATTCCGGTGCACGAACGCCACCCCTACGGCGGCGACCTCGTCTATACGGCCTTTTCCGGATCGCACCAGGACGCCATCAATAAGGGACTGAACGCGATGGCAGCCGATGCTGCCGAGGCCGGTGCCGACGTGGACCGTTTCCGCTGGGAGGTTCCGTACCTGCCAATCGACCCGAAGGACGTTGGCCGAACCTACGAGGCGGTTATTCGCGTCAACTCCCAATCTGGCAAGGGAGGAGTTGCCTACGTTATGCGCACCGAGCACAACCTGGATCTCCCCCGGCGCCTGCAAATCGAGTTCTCTCAGGTGGTCCAACGGATCACCGATTCCGAGGGGGGCGAGGTATCGCCCGAGGAAATGTGGACGACGTTCTATGACGAGTACCTGCCCAATCCCGATGCTCCGTGGGGACGCTTTTCGTTGGTGTCTGTCCAGCAAGACTCAGCCGTGGATGGCGACACCACCGTGTCTGTGGTCATGAAGGACAACGGCCCGCAGGTGTCCCTCGTTGGCACCGGTAACGGACCTGTGGCTGCCTTCTGCACAGCGCTCGCTTCCTACGGCGTAGACGTCCGAGTTCTTGACTACGCCGAGCACGCGATGAGCGCCGGCGGCGATGCGCGAGCAGCCGCATACCTGGAATGCACAGTGAATGACCGGGTGTTGTGGGGCGTGGGCATCGACCCCTCGATCACCACGGCCTCCCTGAAAGGAATCATCAGCGCGGTGAACCGCGCTGAGCGTGGCGATTAGTCTTCGGGGGCTACGCGGACAACGAGACGAACCGACCAGAGTGCGCCCCGATCTTCTCGGAAATCGAGTCCACCAACTCGGCTGGAATGGCCGAGTCGACGCTCAACACCATGAGCGAGTGATCGGTGTCGTCCCGGCTCACCTGCATACCGCCGATGTTGATGTCTGCTCCGCCCAGAAGGTTGCCAACGATGCCTACAACACCGGGCTTGTCGTGATAGCGGTAGAAGGCAAGGTGGTCGTTGACCGGGACATCCACATCGAAGCCATCCACCTCGACGATCTTTCCCTGGTGGCGTGGGCCCGCAACGGTGCCACCCACGCACACCTTCACGCCATCCGTGAGCGTCAAAAGAACGCGGACCAGCGAACGGTGATCTCCGCTATTCGCATCCGTCGTGAGCGCCACTTCCACTCCGCGTTGCTCGGCGATAACAGGTGCGTTCACGTAAGAAACGGGATCATGAACGAGCATCTGGAAGACACCCTTGAGGGCGGAGAGTTCCAGAACGCGCACGTCGTGTTCGACAACTTCTCCCAGGACCTCGATGTCGACCCGCTCGACTGCTGCAGGTGCCAGTCCGCACGCGATCGCACCGATTTGCTCAGCCAGCGGCAGTAACTGCTTGACGTCGTCCTCGATCTGACCGCCTTGGACGTTCACCGCGTCCGGCACAAGTTCGCCAGCGAGCGCTAAGCGAACAGACTTGGCAACAGCGATGCCGGCCTTCTCCTGGGCTTCGTCAGTCGATGCCCCAAGGTGCGGAGTTGCGACGACGTTTTCAAGGGTGAACAGCGGCGAGTCAGTACAGGGCTCTTTCGCATACACATCCAGACCCGCACCGGCAACGCGCCCATCGGCTAGCGCCTTGTAGAGAGCATCTTCGTCGATGATGCCACCGCGGGCCGCATTGATGATGTGAACGGTCGGCTTGACCTTGGAAAGCGCTTCGTCGCCGATGAGACCTACCGTTTCGGGTGTCTTGGGCAGATGAACGGTGATGAAGTCGGCCTCGGCAAGGAGTTCATCCAAAGTGACCATCCGCACACCCAGTTGCGCCGCACGGGCCGGCTGAACGTAGGGGTCATAAGCGATGAGGTTCACCCCGAAAGCCGCTAGCCGCTGCGCAACCAGGATGCCGATCCGACCCAATCCCACAATGCCAACGGTCTTGTCTGCAACCTCAACACCGGTGTACTTCGAGCGCTTCCACTCTCCACGGTGCAGGGCGGAATTTGCGGGAACGATGTTTCGAGCGCTCGCGAGCAGAAGACCCACGGCCAGTTCGGCTGCGCTAACAATGTTGGAGGTGGGCGCGTTGACCACCATCACCCCGGCTTGGGTTGCCGCCTTGACATCGACGTTATCTAGCCCGACGCCGGCCCGGGCTATCACCTTCAGGCGCTTGGCAGCTGCGATCGCCTCGGCATCGACCTTCGTAGCCGAGCGCACCAAGATGGCGTCGACATCGACAATTGCCGGCAACAGTTCATCGCGGTTGGCTCCATCGCATTGAATGATCTCGAAATCCGGACCTAGTGCCTCAACTGTGGCAGGAGACAACTCTTCAGCAATAAGAACGCGTGATGTGGGCACCAACTGATCCTAGCGGCGGCTGAACGTTTCGCATTCAGCGGCGATCGCCGCGTGACTTAGACCACGCCGTGAAAGACGTGATGGAGCCCGAGTGGGGACGGCGCAGCCAGGGCCACGGTTGAACCTGCGAAGGTTGTGCAGTTGATGTCACGCGCCGCCAACCAGGAACTGGCGTGAATGTCACAGCGAAAGCGCCGAGCGATATCAGCACCTCTGCTACATCACCTCGATAGATGTGCAGCGACCGGCGCTGCGCTAGATCGGCGAGCGCTTCGGTAAGGAACACCAGACGCAGGTACGACAACCGCAGCCGGCGAAGAAGCGGTTCGTCGAAGATGAATACCACCGGCACATGGGGATTGGCCCGCAGCGCTGGGTCGTCGTCCCCCAGACTCTCTGCGGTCAACCACACGAAGCCGGGATCAGCGACGGTGACGGGCTCGCGTGGGCCAGCTGTTGCCTCAACGTCAGTGTCGCGACGCATACGCGGGTCAACGAAGGACCGCGGTTCGGGGACTATCTCGTCGGGCCACCCCTCGATCGGACAGTCGCTGGCTAGTGGACACCTACCGCACAGCTCAGGAGCGCGTTTGCGCACCTGCCACCGTGAGAAGCCGTAGGGCTTACCGGTCAAGGCTCCGACCGTCCACTGCCAACCCGACCGATTGGCTGCGCGCGAACCATCGAGCAGATGCCGGAAGAAAAGATCCTCTCCGTCGCGCCAGCCCCAGCCCTCGCGCACCGTCCAGTGGGATGCCAGCCACATGCGCGCCTGATTCGTCAGATACCCAGCTCGCGTCAGTTCCTGCCACGACTCCTGCAGGCACGCGGCCTCGGTGTCCCAGGGATTGCGTTCGGGAGGTCCGTCCTCACGCACCGTATAACGCAACGAACGTTTAGTGGCATCCCCCAAACGGGCGTAGAGATGGCGGGCGTACTCCTGCCACAGCAGTTCATCGCGGAACTTCTCAACATCGACGCTGGGTCCACCGGCAACGAAGTCGTAGACGCGAGGCAACTGCAGCAGACCATGGCGAATGTAGGGCGACAGACCCGAGGCCCCGCGGGCCGCAACAGGCAGCACCGTGTTCCTGCGCCGCGCATAGCCGGCTACGTCAAATGCTTGTAGTGCCGCATCGGCCGCTTGCTGTCCGCCGTGTATCGGAGCACCCGCGGGATCACCACTGGCCAGATCCCCCAGATGCTCGCGCACCCACGTGAGAACGTTCTGGCGACCCAGATCCGGCGTGGGTAGCGACTTCATCACTGCACCTTCATGGTCGGGCCTTGCGAATCCGGATTGGCCCCTTGGCGGTCGACGGATCGACCACTTGTCCCTTCTGGGTGATCTCCACATTGCCGGATGCAACAAGCCTGCGCGCTGCGCGGCGAGCCGGCTCCATCAAGGTGCGCCAGTCGTCTCCCCCAACCGCTTGCGCTGCTTCGCTCGGACAGATGCTCGCATCGTGCGCCCGCGCTTCCAGCAACTCGATGATCGTGTTCTCAAGAACCACATCGGCTTCGCTCACCCGACGCTTGCGGCACGCGTCAGAGCAGAAGCGCACGTCATCCCAGTTACGTTCCCAGGACTTGCGCCAGGCCATTTCCCGGCCACAGGACTTACATACCTTCGTGTCCCCTGCTCGGCCAGGCATGTAGTGGTTGCCAGCGCCTTAGCGCGCTGCGGTGCCCTCGACGTAGTCGTCGTCGCCCTTCACCCAACTCATCAACTTGCGCAACTGACGGCCCACCGCCTCAATCGGGTGCTTCTCACCCTTCTCGCGCAGCGCCTTGAACTCCGGGCCTCCGGCTTCTTGGTCGGCCATGAAGCGGTCGGCGAACTTGCCGTTCTTGATGTCAACCAAGACCGCCTGCATGTTCTCCTTAACGCTGGGGTCGATCACGCGAGGACCAGAAACGTAATCGCCGTACTCGGCGGTGTCTGAGACGCTCCAGCGCTGCTTGGCGATACCGCCCTCGTACATGAGGTCCACGATCAACTTCAATTCGTGCAGGCACTCGAAGTAGGCAACCTCCGGTTGGTAGCCGGCTTCGACCAACGTCTCAAAGCCGTACATCACCAACTGGCTCGCTCCACCGCAGAGCACCGCCTGCTCACCGAACAGGTCGGTTTCGGTTTCCTCAGTGAACGTGGTCTTGATTCCGCCAGCGCGTAGGCCACCGATCGCTCGGGCATAGGACAAGGCAAGCGGCCATGCGTTGCCCGTGGCGTCCTGCTCGACGGCCACGAGAACAGGCACACCGCGACCCGCCACGTACTCGCGGCGCACCAAGTGACCGGGGCCCTTCGGAGCAACCATGCAAACATCCACGTTGGCGGGTGGCTTGACGAAGCCGAAACGGATGTTGAAGCCGTGCGCGAAGAACAGTGCATCGCCATCTTGCAGATTTGGTTCGATGGCCTCTGCGTAGAGCTTTTTTTGGGCCGGATCGGGTACCAGGATCATGATGACGTCGGCCTCAGCGGCAGCCGTGGCGGGATCCACTACCCGCAGCCCATCCTCCTCGGCCTTGGCGCGCGACTTCGAGCCCTCAAGAAGGCCTACGCGCACATCCACACCCGAATCCCGCAAGGAAAGTGCGTGCGCGTGACCCTGGCTGCCGAAGCCCATGATCGCGACCACCCGGTTTTGGATGATCGAAAGGTCGGCGTCGTCGTCGTAGAACATTTCGGCCACGGTGAATCTCTCCTTGGGGTGTTGGTGGGGCGAAGGCTATCGGGGCACGGGGTGAGTCACGCCGTGCGGTCGACCGGTCGCAGCGACCGTTCGCTGATGGAGCGCGAACCTCGGCCCACCGCCACCAGCCCCGACTTGACCAGCTCGGTCACGCCGAATGGCTCGAGAACCCGCAAGAGAGCTTCGAGTTTGTCGTGCGCACCGGTGGCTTCGATGGTCACTGCATCGTTGCTGACGTCGACCACTTTCGCCCGGAACAACTGCACCGTCTCCAGGATGTGCGAACGGGTGTCGAGATTCGCCTTGACTTTGACAAGCATAATTTCTCGCTGAACGGAGGAGTCCTCATCGAGCTCCACGATCTTGAGCACGTTGATGAGCTTGTTGAGCTGCTTGGTCACTTGCTCGAGCGGCAGCCGGTCCACGTTCACCACGATCGTCATTCGAGAAACATCGGGCAGTTCGGTGGGCCCCACAGCGAGCGACTGGATGTTGAATCCGCGGCGAGAGAACAAACTTGCAACCCGCGCGAGCACGCCGGGCTTGTCCTCTACGAGGACGGACAGTGTGTGCCTGGTCATCAGTCGTCACTTCCCCACTCGGGAGCCATAGCGCGGGCCACCATGAGTTCGTCGTTACTCGTGCCCGCCGCAACCATGGGCCAGACCATCGCGTCCTTGTGAACCTGGAAGTCGATAACCACGGGGGCATCGTTAATGCCCATCGCC
This sequence comes from Candidatus Nanopelagicales bacterium, assembly GCA_018402235.1. GTDB lineage: Bacteria > Actinomycetota > Actinomycetes > S36-B12 > S36-B12 > S36-B12. Next base: position 91,473 of record JAGYJJ010000002.1, read on the forward strand.
TTCTCGATAACCGAATCGACTTCGTCGGCGCTCGTAGCCTGCAGGCCGTAGCACCCGTACGCCTCGGCGAGCTTGACGAAATCCGGGAAGGAGTGCGAGTGCAGATCGGTATTGGAGTAGCGCTCGTTGTAAAAGAGCGTCTGCCACTGGCGCACCATGCCCAGTGAAGAGTTGTTGATCAGCGCCACCTTGATGGGGATGTTGTTGATCGAACAGGTGGCGAGCTCCTGATTGGTCATCTGGAAGCAGCCATCGCCGTCCACGGCCCACACGGTCGTGTCGGGTCGACCCACCTTGGCTCCCATAGCAGCGGGTACGGCGTAGCCCATGGTCCCCAGACCCCCGGAGTTCAACCAGGTAGCTGGGTGTTCGTAACCGATGAACTGCGCAGCCCACATCTGGTGCTGCCCCACACCTGCGGTGTAGATCGACTCCGGTCCGGAGATTTTTCCGAGTCGTTCGATCACGTACTGCGGGGACAACGTTCCGTCGTCGGGCAAGTCATAGCCAAGAGGATAGGTGTCGCGCAGCCGATTGAGCTGACCCCACCAATCCGCGTAATCGGGCTTGGCGCCATCGGCCATCTCCGCTTCGATCGCGGTGATCAAATCGGGGATGACTTCAGCCACATCACCCACGATCGGGATGTCCGCATGCCGATTCTTGCCGATCTCCGCCGGATCAATATCTGCGTGAATAACCGATGCGTTCGGGGCGAAGCTCGACAGCTTGCCAGTCACACGATCATCGAAACGAGCGCCCAAAGTGATCAGTAGATCGGACTTTTGCAGCGCGCCTACTGCTGCGACCGTTCCGTGCATCCCTGGCATGCCCAGGTGCTGCAGATGGGAATCGGGGAATGCGCCCCGCGCCATCAACGTCGTGACGACCGGGATCCCGGTGAGCTCAGCAAGGCGGCGCAGTGTTGCCGAAGCGCCAGCGCGAATCACGCCACCACCCACGTACAGCACCGGCTGCCGAGAGGCGAGGATTGCTCGCGCTGCTTCGCGGATCTGCTTAGAGTGCGGCCGGGTGACGGGGTGGTAACCGGGCAAATCGATCTCGGTCGGCCACGCGAACTCGGTACTTGCTTGCAGCGCGTCCTTCGAGATGTCTACGAGCACCGGACCGGGGCGACCGGTCGATGCCAGGTGAAACGCCTCGGCGATCGCGCGCGGGATCTCATCGGGGTTGGTCACCAGGAAGTTGTGTTTGGTGATGGGCATCGTGATACCGCGAATGTCTGCCTCTTGGAACGCATCGGTGCCGATCGCGGCGCTTGGGACCTGACCGGTGATGGCAACCATCGGTACCGAGTCCATATGGGCGTCCGCGATCGGGGTGACCAGGTTGGTGGCACCCGGTCCGCTCGTGGCCATGCACACACCCACGCGTCCGGTGGCTGCGGCGTAACCCTCCGCCGCGTGCCCAGCCGCCTGCTCGTGACGAACGAGAATGTGGCGGACCTTGGTGGAATCCATCAAAGGGTCATATACCGGAAGGATCGCCCCACCGGGAATGCCGAAGACCACATCAACGTCGGCGGTCTCCAACGACCGCACCAAAGAGTCGGCTCCGGTGATCTGCTCGCCCATCTGCTCTTTCCTGTCTGGTTTTCGGTGGTACGAATGAAAAACCCTCCACACCCGGGTGGGTAGGAGGGAGCGCGCGGTTGACGGGGTGCGTCAGCGAGCGCGCCTGGGTACTACGAGAATTCGTGCGGTGCTTGTGGTCACTCCCGAACTGTAGCCCCTGGCGCCCCACCTGTCACGCCCCGGGGCCTTTTCCTCTCAGGTCCCCCGAGGGCAGTGGCGGAATGAAGCACATTTCGCCAGGGATTGGCGCAACGACCGTCGTTCGGCCAGCCCCTGGCGGAAAGTGCGGGGAGGGATGGGGCGGTTAGCCCGTGATGGCGCCCTTCGAGGCGCTGCCCACGAGTTTCACGTATTTGCCCAGCACTCCCCGGTCGTAGCGGGGCGGCAGCGGGGTGAGTACCGCGCGGCGCTGCGCCAACTCGGACTCATCGACCAGCAGGTCCAAAGTCCGGTTCGGGATATCGATGCGAACCTGATCCCCGTCGGCCACCAGCGCGAGCGGGCCCCCATCGGCGGCCTCCGGACACACATGCCCCACGCACAACCCTGTAGTCCCTCCGGAGAAGCGACCGTCGGTGACCAACAGCACGTCCTTACCAAGACCCGCGCCCTTGATCGCGGCGGTGATCATCAGCATTTCGCGCATGCCCGGTCCACCCTTGGGGCCCTCGTAACGAATAACGACGACGTCCCCCGCCTGAATCGTCCCGTCTTCGAGAGCTGCCATCGCCGCTTGCTCTCGATCGAAAACCCGGGCGGCGCCTTCGAAAACATCGACCGGCACCCCGGCGTTTTTCACTACCGCGCCATCAGGACACAGCGAACCGCCGAGAATCGTGATGCCGCCGGTAACACCGATCGGGTTGTTGAGCGGGCGCACCACCGTGCCGTCGATATCAGGTGGGTTCATGTCGGCGAGGTTCTCGGCCACCGTCTTGCCGGTCACTGTTAGGCAATCTCCGTGCAACAGACCGGCATCAAGCAGTGCCTTCATCACGACGGGAACTCCACCAACCTGGTCAAGGTCGAACATCAAGTACTCACCGAAGGGCTTCAAATCGGCGATGTGGGGAACCTTCTGACCGATGCGGTGAAAGTCATCGATTCCCAGATCCACACCAACTTCGTGGGCAATCGCCGGAAGGTGAAGTACTGCGTTGGTTGAACCACCGAGGGCCATAATCACCGCAATGGCGTTCTCCAAGGATTGCTTGGTGATGATGTCGCGTGCGGTGATCCCCTGACGGATCATCTCCACAACGGCCTCCCCACTTCGACGCGCCAGGGTGTCCCGTCGAGCGTCGACTGCTGGCGGTGAGGAGGAGCCGGGGAGAGCCAACCCCATCGCTTCGGCGGCACTGGCCATGGTGTTCGCGGTGTACATGCCGCCGCAGGTTCCCGCGCTGGGACACACGGCTCGCTCAATGCGGTCAACGTCGTCGTCGTTCATCAACCCACGGGCACGCGCGCCAACTGCCTCGAACGCCGTAACGATATTGACGGTGTGCTCACTGCCGTCGGATAGGCGCACATGTCCCGGCAGCAGCGACCCCGCGTAGAGCAAGACGGCAGCAATGTCGAGTCGCCCGGCCGCCATCATCATTGCCGGAATGGACTTATCGCACCCTGCAAGTGTGACCATCCCATCGAGGCGCTCGGCTTGCATGACCGTCTCGACCGAATCGGCGATCACCTCACGGCTTACGAGCGAGAAATGCATACCTTCGTGACCCATCGAAATGACATCCGAGACGGTGATCGTTCCGAATTCCATCGGGAATCCGCCACCGGCCTCAATGCCCTGGGCAACTCCAACGGCCACGTCGCGCAATGACATATTGCACGGCGTGATCCGGTTGTAACTATTGGCTATTCCGATCTGCGGCTTGTCGAAATCGGCATCATCCATGCCAAGAGCGCGCAACATCCCCCTGTTGGGCGCACGGTCGGGACCTTCGGTCACTAGGAAACTGCGGGGTTTCATCTGCGAGGGGGATGTCATTCTCGTAGTCTAGGAAGCATCGTCAGCGGGGGTGCACACACCGACTACCGTCGCGGTTTAACAGACCGCACGCACATAGACACAGCACCGAGAGAAGGCGACGTGAGCTACCGCACGATCATCACCCCGCGACAACTGCACGACCTTTCGCAATCTGGTGACGAACTCGTCATCTTGGATGCGCGTTTCAATCTCGATGACGAGCAGTGGGGTGATCGCGCATTCACCGAAGGACACATTCCCGGCGCCCAACGCGCCGACCTGGCTCGTCACATGTCCGGGGAAATCATCGAGGGAAAAACCGGACGCCGACCCTTTCCTGACTCCGGAGCATTCGCCGAGACCATTCGCTCGTGGGGAGTCGGCCCGGCTACGCAGGTGGTGGTCTACGACGCCGACCGCGGCCTGATGGCAGCCGCGCGCGCGTGGTTCATGCTGCGCTGGATGGGTCACGACGATGTGGCGGTCCTCGATGGCGGTCTGCCCGCGTGGGAAGCTGCCGGCTTCACGCTCACGAACGCTGCGGAAACTGCTCCAGTGCCGTCGTCGTCCTTCGAGCCGCGTGTTCGCGAGGAGATGGTGGCGGACGTGGAAGAAGTAGATGCGATGCGCGAGTTAGTTCCCACGCGCGTGTTCGACTCCCGGGGCCCGGAGGGCTATCACGGAAAGGGAAAGTACTACGACCCCGTCCGCGGGCACATCAAGGGCGCTGGACTGGCCGATCGAGCCGAGACGATCACCGAGCAAGGACAATTCCGGAGTCCGGAGCAACTGCGAGCGCACTACGACGCCCTGCGCGCTGGGCAGGACGCTCACGACATCGTCTTCTACTGCGGGTCCGGGGTTACCGCTGCTCAGAATGTGCTCGCCATGGAACATGCCGGACTTCCTGGAGCGCGGATGTACATCGGATCGTGGAGCGAATGGATCATCGATCCCAGCCGCGAGGTAGAACTGTGAAGCGCCCCTATCGATTCGCACTCATCGGTTGTGGCTTTTTCGCCCAGAACCACCTCAAGGCGTGGGCAGACATGCCCGAAGTTGAACTGGTCGCCACCTGCGATATCGACGAGGCGAGCGCTACCGCGGCCGCCCGCGATTTTGGTGGCCGGGCGTACACAGATGTTGCGGAACTGTTCGCCAACGAAGAGTTAGATTTCGTAGATATCGCTACTACCCCACCAACGCACCGGATGATGGTGGAACTCGCGGCCGAGCATGGCGTAGCGGCTATCTGCCAAAAGCCCCTCGCGTGGGACATGGCCGACGCCAAAGCGATGGTCAAAGCGATGGCCGATAAGGGCCTACCGTTCATGGTGCACGAGAATTTCCGATTCCAGTACCCAATGCGCAAGGTCAAGGAAGTCCTCGATAGCGGCGCCATCGGACGGCCGTTCTTTAGCCGCATCAGTTTTCGCACCGCGCACGATGTCTACTCAGCTCAGCCTTGGTGCATGGACGCAGATCGCATGATCATCGCCGACGTATCCGTGCATCAATTCGATCTGACGCGCTTTTTCATGGGCGAACCCGATCGGCTGTTCACCGATGCCGATCCGCGTGAATCCGAAGATCAAAGGCGAGGACGTCGCCACGATTGTTCTGTCCTTACCGGGGGCTACCTGCATCGTGGATACCAGCTACGAAAGCAAGTCCGATCACAGTACGTATCCGCAGACCTTCGTCGCCATCGAAGGCACTGAGGGAACGATCACTCTGGGCCCGGACTACCACCTGCAGGTGGTCTCCCCGCAGGTATTCACGAGGAGACACTCGTCATTCCAGAACACTCCTGGACGTCGGAGCCGTGGGATTGCATCCAAGACAGTGTGGTGAATGTGCAGCGACACTGGATTCATTGCCTCAACACGGGGGCGTCCCCAGAAACAAGCGGAGCAGACACGCTCCGCGTGCTGGATCTCACCTTGGGTGCCTACCAGTCGCTGGAGAGCGGGGAGCCTTACCGCGTGGGCAGCATGTTGTGAATCAGACCTTCACGATCGGTGATCTTCAGGTCACCGTTGACGGCATCGAACTGCGCGATATCCGTTGGCAGGGCTACGAGGCGATTCGCCGCATCTACCCGGTTTTTCAGGATCGCAACTGGACGAACCGGCCATTCTCCATCGATGAATGTTCGACAGACAGCACGTCAGATGCGGTGAACCTCAACGCGAGCGGAACCGGTTCCTTCGATGCCGAGCCGCTGAGTTGGGAAGTCCAGGCTCGCATCAGCGACGATGCCATCGCGTATCACTTCACGGCGCAGTCCACGTCGTCCTTCCTCCGCAATCGACTGGGGCTGTGCGTACTTCATCCGATGTCCGCAGCCGGGAGCACCTGCCAGGTGGAACACACCGACGGGAGCCACACGAATTCAGCGCTTCCCGAGACAATCTCCCCGCACCAACCGTTCGTAGACATTCGAGCGATCACTCATGCGCTTCCGGGCGGGGGCACGGCGACCGTACGCATGACCGGCGAAACCTTCGAAATGGAGGATCACCGGAACTGGACGGATGCCTCGTTCAAGACCTACTGCACGCCCATCTCGCTGCCTTTCCCCGTTGAGGTAACTCCCGGCGCGATCATCGAACAGCACGTTTCGGTGACGTTTACCCCCGGCGATCCCGCCACCACTCAGCCTTCGGACACCATCACGATCAGCTTCGATGATCACGTAACGGACCTACCTCGACTGGGAACGTGCCTACCCGCTGATTCCCGGACGCTAACCAACGTTCAAGCCGAACAGTTCGCCACTCTCAGCCTCGACCACCTACGCATCGACCTCGATCCGAGCGCTACGGACGCAACGGATCAGTTGGCAGCCGCCGCCCAATCTGCTTACCGAATAGGTACCCACCTGCGAGTCAGCACTACCTGCGAGGACCCATCCCAGTTGCACACCTTCGCGGACGCGCCCACGGACGTCACCTCACTGATCGACTGCTGGTACGTGTTCAGCGCGAACCACAAGGTCACGCCAACGCAGTGGGCATCGGAAGCCCGGGCAGTCCTCGGCCCTGGTTTCGATCACGTTCGACTAGGCGGTGGCACGAATCTGTATTTCACCGAGCTCAACCGAGAACCACCGGACACACTGGCGTTCGACGTCCTGAACTTCTCGATCAATCCTCAAGTACACGCGTTCGATGACCAAACTCTGATTCAGAACACCATGACCCAGCAGATAGTGGCGGAGAACGCCATTCGATTGACCGAACCCGCCGAACTATCTGTAGCGCCGATCACGCTTCGCCCGCGATTCAATCCGAACGCGACCGATCCCGAAAGCGACGTCAGCAACACGGCGCTGCCCAGCGATGTTGATGCCCGTCAACGCACGTACTTCGCCGCACATTGGGCCGCGATGAGCATCAAATACCTGGCAGCCGCCAACTGCGTTGATGTGGCAACCTATTTCGAGGCGGTCGGCTGGCGGGGAATCATGGAATCGCCCTCAGGTTCGCCTGATACTGCGAACTTCCCGAGCGGCCCCGACGAACTTTTCCCCGTCTGGCAGGTATTCGAGGCGCTTGCAGACATGACGCACGCGCACACGTGCACTTCAAGTGCACCCGAGCTGGTCGACGCACTGATCGTTTCCAATTCCACTGGCGCAAGTCGTGCTCTCATAGCCAATTGGAGCGATCAGGCTCGCTCCGTCACGATCTCCGGACGCACCACTGTCATGATCGAGCCTCTTGAACTCACCATTCTCGAATTGATTGCCGCCCCCTAACCGAAAGGACGCCATGCGACCCGCACCTGCCCTGCCTCCCACCACCGAGTTATTCCGTATGGATGGAATGCGCGTTTTGCTCACCGGGGCTGGCGGCGCCATCGGGTCCGTTCTCGCCCGAGCATTCGCGGACCTTGGTGCCGTGGTTACCGTCCATGACCTGACAACCGACAAAGTCCAACCGTTGGTTGCAGCAATCGAGGAAGCCGGCGGCACCGCATACGCCCTCTCAGCCGACATCTCCCACGCTGACCAGTGTTCGAGATTGATTGATGAAGCCGTGGCAACCATGGGTGGTCTGGACGTACTCGTCAATGGCGCGGGCATCAACCGACGCAAGCCGATCCTCGAAGTGACGGTGGATGACTTCGACGCCATCACCGCAGTGAACATGCGTGCGGTGTACTTCCTCAGCCAAGCTGCACACCCGCACCTCAAGAGCTCCGGGCGCGGTTCGATCGTGAACTTGAGTTCGCTGAGTGCCCGTTACAGCTTCAATACCATCTCCGTCTATGCGGCAACCAAAGCCGCGGTATCGGGCATGACGCGCAGCTTCGCACGCGAGTGGGTCAAGGACGACATCCGCGTGAACTGCATCGAGCCCTCAGTAGTGCAAACAGAGTTCACTAAGCCGCTGTGGGGTGAAGACCACCGGTATCGCTGGTTCGAAGACACAACGCCCATCGGCCGTCTTGCTCAGGCCAACGAACTGGTGGGAGCGGTCATCTTCTTGGCCACCCCGGCCTCGAGCTACATCACCGGACAATCCATCGTGATCGAGGGCGGAATCCTCGCTGGCGGCGATTGGGATTCCTACGCGGAGAACAATTCCTGACGCTGCTCGCCCAGTCCGGTGACGCCCAAAGTCATGACGTCACCTGCGTGCAGGTATCCGGGCTCGGCCATTCCCATAGCCACGCCCGGGGGCGTTCCGGTGTTCACCAGATCCCCTGGCTCGAGGACCATGAATTGGCTCACGTGGTGAAGGATTGTCGCCACGTTGAAGATCATGTCGTGGGTAGAGCCGGTTTGGCGCCGCTCGCCATTTACATCGCACCACAGGTCAAGACCCGCCGATAGATCCACCTCATCGGGCGTGACGAGCACCGGGCCACACGGGTTGAACGTCTCGCACGACTTCCCCTTGATCCATTGGCCGCTGCCACGATTGAGTTGCCACTCACGCTCGGAGACGTCGTTGCTGATGGCGAAACCGGCTATGTGGGACAGCGCCTGCTCCGGTGATTCCAGATAACGGCACTGCTTGCCGATCACCACAGCCAACTCGACTTCATAGTCGACCTTCGTGGCTCCGCGGGGGATGCGAACATCGTCATAAGGGCCAACAAGACAGTTAGGTGCCTTGGTGAACAAGATCGGTTCTTCGGGAACTTTCATGCTGGATTCGTTGGCGTGGTCCACGTAGTTCAAGCCCACACACAAGATCGTGCTGGGGCGGGCAATCGGAGCACCGATGCGCCCGGAGACGACCGGAAGGGAGCCACTATCGAGCCCACGCAGCCGCTCCATACCGTCGCCCGCAAAGAAGGCCGGATCGAAATCGTCGATCACGGCGGAGACATCTCTGTAGCTTCCGTCCACCGCCACCACGGCGGGAACCTCTCCCCCGAAATCACCGATTCGAACCAACCGCATGTGCTTCTTCCCTTCATAGTGTTGTCGCGTGTTTGCGTCGTCGTCGTTCTAATGAGTGAAACATCGCCCCAGCTGACCCCATCGTGCGTGTGGCGAAAAGTTGGACAATCCGCCGCACCCTGGCGCACTGACGACCAATCGGCCAGACCCTGGCGGAAAGTGCACGAGGGGTGGGGGGGTTAATCGGTCACGGCACCCTTTGAGGCGCTGCCCACCAACTTGGCGTACTTCGACAGCACACCCCTGGTGTAGCGCTGGGGTAACGGCTGAAATTCCGCACGCCGCTCAACCAAGTCGGCATCGTCCACCAACAGTTCGAGCCTTCGATTCGGGATGTCGATACGAATGCGGTCACCATCGCGCACCAATCCGATCGGTCCACCGTCTACGGCCTCGGGTGCAACGTGACCCACGCATAGCCCGGTGGTGCCACCAGAGAATCGACCGTCGGTGATGAGTAGCACGTCCTTGCCTAGGCCCGCGCCCTTGATCGCACCGGTGATCATCAACATCTCGCGCATACCCGGACCACCCTTGGGGCCCTCGTAACGGATAACCACGACGTCGCCGGCCTGGATCGTCCCGTCCTCGAGCGCCGCCATGGCCGACTGCTCGCGCTCAAACACCCGCGCCGTTCCCTCGAAAACCTCCACCGGGATACCGGCGTTCTTCACCACCGCACCTTCAGGGCACAGCGATCCAGACAAGATCGTGATGCCACCGGTCGGGGCGATCGCCTGCTTTGATGCCTTCAAGATCGTGCCGTCGGGGTCTGGCGGTGCGATATCGGCCAGGTTCTCTGCCATGGTCTTGCCGGTGACCGTCAGGCAGTCGCCATGCAACAGGCCTGCATCAAGCAGCGCGCGCATGATCACCGGTACCCCACCCACGCGGTCCACATCACTCATCACGTAGCGGCCGAAAGGCTTGACGTCCGCCAACAGTGGCACCTTCGAGCCGATGCGGTGGAAGTCCTCCATTTCCAATTCGACGTGGGCCTCGTGGGCGATCGCGAGCAGATGAAGTACCGCATTAGTTGAGCCGCCGAAAGCCATCAAAACTGCAATCGCGTTCTCCAGCGACTGTCGCGTGATGATGTCGCGGGTGGTGATGCCCTGGCGTAACAACTCGACCACAGCTTCACCGCTCTTGCGCGAATATTCATCACGTCGGCGATCTACGGCCGGAGGTGCAGCTGATCCGGGCAGCGACATACCCATGGCTTCGGCAGCACTAGCCATGGTGTTGGCCGTGTACATGCCACCGCACGCACCTTCACCTGGGCAAATGGCCCTCTCGATGAGGTCGACGTCTTCGCGCGACATGAGCCCACGTGCGCAGGCACCAACGGCTTCAAAGGCGTCGATGATCGTGACATCCTTCTCTGTGCCATCAGAGAGTTTCACGTGTCCGGGCAGGATCGATCCTGCATAGACGAACACGGCAGCGATATCCAGCCGGGCGGATGCCATCAACATGCCGGGCAGCGACTTGTCGCAGCCAGCGAATGTCACGATGCCATCAAGACGCTCGGCCTCCACAACCGCTTCCACGGAATCGGCGATGATCTCGCGGCTGACAAGGGAGAAGTGCATTCCCTCGTGCCCCATCGAGATGCCGTCGGAAACCGAGATCGTTCCAAACTCCATCGGGAAACCACCTGCGGCAAAGACGCCCTCCTTGGCGGCTGTCGCGAGCCGATCCAAGGACATGTTGCAGGGGGTGATCTCATTCCAGCTGGAGGCAATGCCTATCTGTGATTTGGTGAAGTCTTCGTCCCCCATACCGACCGCGCGCAGCATTCCGCGCGCCGCGGCCCGCTCGAGTCCGTCCGTTACGTCTCGGCTACGTGGCTTGATATCAGGCATGACAGCACAGTAGTGCGCCTACGTGAAGGCGACAGATCAGGGAGCAACCACGTTTTCCAAAGGCTCACCACTACGCCACCGCTGCACCTGCCTGGCGATGAGTTGTCGGGCCAAGCGAGGGAACGCATCCGTGTCGCCGCCTATGTGAGGCGTGATCAAAACCCCGGGGGCAGCCCACAGTGGATGATCGGCTGGCAGCGGTTCTGGATCGACCACATCAAGAGCGGCTTCTATCCGGGGGAGGTGCGCAAGGAGATCGTCAGTGACCACAACCGGGCCACGTGCCACATTGACTAAGAGCGCTCCATCAGCCATTCGCGCCAAAAAGGCGCTATTAACCATGCCGTCGGTCTCCGCGGTGAGAGGAACGGCAAGAACTACGACGTCGGCAGCGCCTAGGAGATCGGGGAGTTCATCGGCTCCGGCAATGCGGTCACGTCGAGAGCGTCCCACTAATTGAATGTGACAGCCCAACGGCGCGAGAGCATCGGCGATGCCGCGCCCCACGCCACCAGCACCGACGACAAGTACTCGGGAATCTTGCAGTGATCGTCCGCGACGGTGCTTCCATGCGCCTTCGGCCATATCGCGCGCTGCCCGATCAACGCCTCGCCACTTGGCGATGATCAAGCCCACCGTCAGCTCGGCTGTGCTCTGCTCGTGAACGCCTGCGGCATTGCAAAGCGTTACCCCTTCGGGGAGGTACGTCAGTGCCGCATCGAAACCAACGGTGGGCAGTTGCGCCACCTGCAGTGCCGGAAACCGGGCCATCCACTCGGGGTTCGGACTATCGATGTAGTCAGGAACAAAGAAGCCCACGCCGCCGCGAACTACTTCGTCGGGTAGTTGACCCGGTGCGTACGTGACACAGTCCGCGATATCAGCAGGTGCCAGCAGCTCAGGGACGAGAACCAGGTCACCCGGCACGTTCGCTACCCCTCGACTCCCAGATGCGCCAGCAAGAGAGTTCGCACCTTCGCGGCATCGGCCTGACCCTTCGTGGTCTTCATCACCGCTCCCACGATAGCGCCGGCGGCTTGTACCTTGCCCGAGCGGATTTTCTCGGCAACATCGGGCTGCTCGGCCAAGGCGGACTCAATTGCAGCCATCAGCGTTGAGTCATCGCCCACCACCGCTAAACCGCGACCAGCGATAACGGAGTCGGGGTCACCTTCCCCCGCCACTACTCCTTCGAACACCTGACGCGCGAGTTTGTCGGTCAACGAGCCATCGGCGATGAGCGATTCGACTCGGGCGATATGGGCCGAAGTGATCCCCAGATCGGCGAGGGCAACGCCCTGCTCATTTGCGATTCGCGTGAACTCACCGGTCCACCATTTGCGGGCTGCTGCCTGATCAACGCCTGCAACGATGGTTTCCTCGACAAGGTCGAGTGCTTCGGCATTGACCAAAGTCTGCATTTCCAGATCGCTGACGCCCCATTCCACCTGCAGCCGCGAACGCCGCACCGAAGGCACTTCCGGCAAGGTTGTTCGTAGTTCCTCGATCCACTCAGAGCTCGGCGCAACGGGCACAAGATCTGGTTCGGGGAAGTAGCGATAGTCCTCGGCTTGTTCCTTGGATCGACCCGGCGTGGTCTCGCCGGTGTCTTCGTGGAAATGCCGCGTTTCTTGGATGATGCGGCCACCCTCGGACAGCACGGCCCCCTGACGCTCGATCTCAAAGCGGACGGCTCGCTCAACCGAGCGCAAGGAGTTCACGTTCTTGGTCTCCGAACGGGTCCCCCACGGTTCGCCCGCCGGCGCTAGCGAGACGTTCACATCGCAGCGCAAAGACCCCTGGTCCATGCGCACATCGGAAACCCCGAGGGCCCGCATCAGATCGCGCACTTCTGCCACGTACGCACGAGCGACCACCGGGGCCAGCGCACCCGCGCCGGTAATCGGTTTGGTGACGATCTCGATAAGCGGAATGCCTGCCCGGTTGTAATCGACCAGGGAGTAGTCCGCGCCATGGATGCGGCCAGTATCGCCACCGGAGTGGGTGAGTTTGCCGGTGTCCTCTTCCATGTGAACGCGTTCGATCTCAACCCGGAACTCTCGCGGGCCATCGTCGGTTGGAACAGTCACGTCGAGGTAGCCGTTGGTGCAAAGCGGCTCGTCGTACTGACTGACCTGGTAGTCCTTAGGCATGTCCGGATAGAAGTAGTTCTTGCGAGCGAAGCGGCACCACGACGCAATATCGCAGTGCAGGGCAAGCCCCATCCGAATGGTCGATTCCACCGCTACCGCATTCACAACGGGAAGCGAGCCCGGCAGACCCAGGCAGACCGGACAGACCTGCGTGTTCGGTTCTCCACCGAACTCGGTCGCGCACGAGCAGAACATCTTGGAGGCGGTACCAAGTTCGACGTGCGTCTCCAGACCCAGGACCGGCTCGAAGCGCTCCAGCGCTTGGTCGAAGTCCATACGAGTGTTCACTACGGAAGTCATAGCGCCGGCACCTCCTCGATCAGTTCGTGTCCCCACTTGTCAACGAGCGCCTGCTCAAGCGCCGCCCCCACGCGATACAAACGGTCGTCGGCGAGCGCGGGCGCCATAATCTGTAGCCCCACGGGTAGACCATCCTCTGGTGCCAGCCCAATCGGTATCGACATCGCGCAATTGCCCGCGAGGTTGACCGGGATCGTGGCGATGTCGTTGAGGTACATCGCGAGCGGATCGTCCACCTTCTCTCCAATGCGGAACGCCGTTGTGGGCGCCGTGGGAGAGATCAACACATCTGCCTGATCAAAAGCCGCTGCGAAGTCGCGGGTGATCAGTGTTCGAACCTTTTGCGCCTGTCCGTAGTAGGCGTCGTAGTAGCCACTTGACAGCGCATAAGTGCCGAGCATGATCCGGCGCTTCACCTCGGATCCGAATCCTGCTTCGCGGGTTTGCGACATAACTTCCTCGACCGAGGCCTGTCCATCATCACCCACGCGCATGCCGTAGCGCATGCCGTCGAAGCGAGCGAGATTGCTCGATGCTTCGGACGGGAGGATCAGGTAGTAAGCAGCAAGCGCATACTCGAAATTGGGACAGGAGACTTCGACCACATCGGCGCCAAGATCACCCAAGATCGCAACAGCCTCATCAAAGCGTTGCCGGACACCCTCCTGGTAGCCCTCACCACCCAGTTCGCGCACCAAACCGATTCGCATGCCACGAACATCAGCGTTCTTCGCGGCCGCGACCACATCGGGAACCGGTGCATCGATGGACGTGGAATCGCGAGGGTCGTGCCCGGCGATCACCGCATGCAACAACGCGGCATCCATCACCGTCCGGGCACAGGGACCGGCTTGGTCGAGAGAGGACGCAAGGGCGACGAGCCCGTACCGCGAGACACCGCCGTAAGTGGGTTTGACGCCAACGGTCCCGGTGACCGCAGCCGGCTGCCGGATCGATCCACCGGTATCGGTGCCGATCGCCAACGGGGCTTCGAATGCCGCAAGTGCTGCAGCAGAACCGCCTCCCGAACCGCCAGGAATCCGTTCGAGGTCCCACGGATTTCGGGTGGGGCCATACGCGCTGTGTTCGGTGGATGACCCCATGGCGAACTCATCCATATTTGTTTTCCCGAGGATCACCACTCCAGCGTCGCGAAGTCGCTCGACCACGGTGGAGTCATAGGGCGGACGCCAACCCTCAAGGATGCGCGAACCACAGGTGGTGGGCACCCCGTTCATCGTGAGCACGTCCTTCAGGGCCAGCGGAACACCCGCCAGTGGTCCCAGCGCTGCGCCGGTGCTTCGCAATTCGTCGATACCGCGAGCCGTTTCGAGTGCGGCATCGCGATCAACGTGCAAGAAGGCGTGCACTTGCCCATCCACCGCATCGATCCGATCCAAACACGCTTGGGTCACCTCGACAGACGTGACTTCTCCGCCCTGCATTGCCGCCGCCATGGTGGCCGCATCCTGGCGCGCGAGGTCGCCATCCATCACCGGCGCCATGTCAGTCCTCACCCAAGATGCGCGGCACCTTGAAGCGGTCGTCTTCCCACGAGGGCGCGGCCGCAGCCAGCTCGGCGCGATCCAATCCCGGCTTGGCGACATCCTCGCGGTAGACATTCGTAATAGGGATCGGGTGCGATGTGGGAGGAATGTCTTGAGCTGCAACGTCGGAGACCCGGGCTACCGCTTCGACGATCGCCGACAGCTGATCGGCGTAGTGAGCGGTTTCCTCCTCGGTCAATTCCAGTCGAGCCAGGTGGGCGAGGTGCTGGACTTCCTCGCGAGAGATCTGTGCCATGACCTCATCCTTTCAGTACCGCGTCCAACCCTTGCTGCAGGAGCACATCGAAGGACTCCGCGGGAACAATCCGAACGCCCAGAGATTCCGCCTTGTCGAGTTTGGAGCCGGCACTTTCGCCAGCCACGAGAGCCGACGTCTTCTTGGATACCGATCCGGCCACCTTCGCCCCGCGGGCCAACGCTGCTGCCGCGGCACCATCTCTGGTGTAGCCAGGTATCGATCCGGTGATCACGATGGTGAGGCCTGCCAATGTCTGCGGAGCCAGCGCAGACTCATCCGGAGCAGCGTCGACTAGGCGAACTCCTGCGCGTTCCCACTTCTCGATAATCTGTCGATGCCACTCCTCGCCGAACCACTCCGCTACGGCCTCGGCGATGACATGTCCTACACCCTCAACATCGGCGAGCCGGTCGATATCAGCCCCGGCAATTGCCTCGATCGAACGGAATTCACCCGCCAGAGCCTGCGCCGCGGTAGGTCCGACGTGACGAATGGACAACGCAACGAGCATCCGCCACAGCGGCTTGGATTTCGCCTGTTCGAGGTTGGCCAGCATCGTTTTGGCGTTCTCGGTCAGTTGCGGCCCAACTTCGCCCTTGGCCGGTTCCCGAGTGAAAAACGGGCAGGTACGAAGCGAATTGGCATCGATAAGGAAGAGGTCGCCCATGTTCTGGACAACGCCGCATTCCAGTAATGCCACAGCAGCCTTGTATCCCAATCCCTCGATATCCAAGGCTCCACGGGAGGCCACATGGAACAGGCGCTCGCGCAGTTGCGCCGGACAGGACACTGCGTTCGGGCACCGGATGTCCTTATCGCCTTCCTTCTCCGGCCGAAGTTTCGTGCCGCAGTCCGGACAGGTAGTGGGCATGATGAAGGGACGTTCGTCGCCTGTGCGGGCTTCGACTACCGGACCGATCACTTCGGGGATGACGTCGCCGGCTTTGCGCAAGAAGACCATGTCTCCTATGAGTACTCCTTTGCGCTCAACCTCATACTGATTGTGCAAAGTGGCCATGGACACAGTGGAGCCAGCCACGAGCACCGGGTCCATCACCGCAAAGGGTGTGACCCGGCCGGTACGCCCCACGTTCACGGCAATGTCAAGTAATCGGGTCCGAACCACTTCCGGCGGGTACTTGTACGCAATCGCCCAGCGGGGTGCCCTGGAGGTCTCGCCTAGTTCACTTTGCAACGCGAACTCATCGACCTTGATCACAACGCCGTCGATTTCATGCTCCACGTCGTGGCGATGCTCGGAGTAGTAATGGATGTACTCGCGAACTCCATCCACCGAATCATGGACCGCCATGCGATCACTCACGGGCACGCCCATCGTGTCCAACAAGGCATAAACCTCGCTTTGTGATGTGACTTCGATACCTTCCCGTGCGCCCACACCGTGCGCGGTGAATCCCAGTGCGGATAGTCGCCCAACTGCCAGCGCATACTCCAGCTCCACGCGCTCGATGCGCGCTTGTGCCCGAGTACCAGAGGCCGCTCGGGCAGCGGTCAGTTCCTCAACACGCTTATCCATGCGTTGACGAATGGTTCCCGATGCCGCATTACGTGGGTTGGCGAAAGGAGTGGCCCCTGCGGCCATCTGCTCGTCATTGACTTTGTCGAAGTTGCCGGTAGAGAGAAACACCTCACCGCGTACTTCGAGCAGTGAAGGTGGCTTCTTTGCCGTGAGCCGTTCGGGAATCGCCCCGATGAACTGTGCGTTGTACGTGATGTCCTCACCGGTCACACCGTCGCCCCGGGTAGCCACCGACACCAACTCGCCGTCGCGGTAGACGATATCGACAGCAAGTCCATCGATTTTGACCTCACACAATAAGCGCGGCATCGAACCCAGTGCGCGTTCGATCCGGTCGAACCACGCTGAGAGTTCGTCGTTATTGAATGCATTGTCGAGGGAGTACAGCCGCACCAGGTGCTGCACTGGTTCGAACATCTCCGATCGATCTCCGCCCACAGTTTGGGTGGGTGACTCACCACTGACCAACTCCGGGTGAGCGGTCTCTAACTCCTCGAGTGCCCGATAGAGACGGTCGTACTCTTCGTCGGAGATCGTGGGGCGCTCATGCTGGTAATAGGCAGCGCGGGCTTCGTTGATTGCATCGACGAGCTCCTCCCACTGCTGACGCGACGAAGTTGCGACGGCGGACTTCTTCTTAGCCACCGACAACCTCCGGATGCTCATCGCGAGCGATGGACCCAACGCGCACACACCGCTCGATGGCAATGCGCGCACGCGCGGGGTCTAGGTGCGCCAGTCCTCCGCTGGGCGTCAACGCCACGTTCTCAGGAACGTCGCCGAAGCCACTTTTGTCCATGAACGTCCGCAGCATCGAACTGACTTCTCGATCACCCACCACGTGCTGTTCTAACGATTGGATCGGGACGCACCCCAGCAACAAGCCAACGCCGTCCTCCCAGGCCTTTGGTAATGAGTCGCCCGGTGGTAGATCGTGGTCGAGGTTCACGCTCACGAATCGTGCCCCAGCATCAATGAACAACTGAATGGGCGCCTGCGGCCTGGCGCAACGCACCCCGCCAAGGGCGCCGGCAGTGGTGGTGGCGTCGAGCACGGTCCGCAGCAGTCCTTGAACAATGGGCGGCTCAAGACTGCGATAGGTGAGTCGGCCGCTGCTGGTGCGTACCTGGCCCGCCAAAACTGCTGGCAGGTCAGGTTCGCTGAATTGCAGGACTACCTCGGCGTTAGGGAAGCCGCGACGCATACGCGCGATCAGATCGGTAACAGCACTCGCGATAGCCCCGGCAAGTTCTCCTACTGCTCCACGATCTCGTAGCAGCGACTCGCCTGCGGGGTCTTCAATTCGTGCGGCCAAGGTGAGCGGACCCATGACTTGGATTTTGATCGGGCCTCGGTGCGCCCCCATCGACTCCTCGAGGACCTCAAGGTCCTGGGACATCCACGCCCGCGCTCTGCGCAATATGGCCTGCCCCCCGTGACCTACGCGCCAGCCGGTAACGGTCGTTTCCACCTCGAAGGATCGATCAACATCGGCCAGGAGGCACGCCGTCCTGCCGACGGGATCGGCACCCGGTCCGCGTTCGGGAAGTTCCACCACGTGGGGGAACGATCCCATTTCGCCCACCACAATCGCAGTTGACTCACGCGGGTCGGTTCCTGGCATCGACCCCACACCTGTAGCGACTGCCGGATACGGCCACGCTACGTGGTTCACGTTCGAGCCGGAGCGCTCGCGCGGACGGTAGAGAGAATTCGGCCAGAACCCAGGACTTGCGTTCCTCGATACACGGCGACACTTTGTCCTGTCGCCAAGCCACGGATCGGCTCACGTAGTTCAACGGACAAACGCCCCTCGACAAGGCGCGCTCTCGCAGGTGATCCCGCATGGTGAGCCCGGACCTGGGCGGTCACCTCACTCCACTCCTCATCGAGTGGATCAGCACACCAGATGACGTGATCGGCATCCATCGCGATCACGTCCAGGAGTTCGGGTGATCCCACGTACACGGTGTCGGTGGATGGGTTCACATCAACTACATATCGGGCCTGACCATCTTCACCCGGTATTCGCAGATCCAAGCCCCGTCGTTGACCGATGGTGACGGTGAAGGTGCCGCGGTGCTGGCCAACGGTTTGACCGGTGCCCACATCGACGATGTTGCCGGGCTTCTCGCCGATTGTCCGAGCCAAGAAGCCAGGGGTATCACCATCGGGAATGAAACAGATGTCGTGACTGTCTGGCTTACTCGCAGTTCGTAGTCCTCGGGCTTGCGCCTCAGCGCGAACATCAGCCTTGACGCTGTCGCCTAGAGGGAACAGGCAGTGCTGCAGCAATTCGCGCTCGATAACTGCTAGTACATAGGACTGGTCCTTATCCGGATCCACCGCTCGATGCAGTTCCGGGCCAGCCGCTGCATTCACGATGCTTGCGTAGTGCCCGGTCGCCACAGCATCGAAATCCAGAGCCAATGCTCGATCGAGAACGGCCCGGAACTTGATGTGCTCATTGCAGCGCAGGCACGGATTTGGCGTGCGGTTGTCTTCGTACTCGGCAAGGAAGTCGGCCATGACCTCCTCGGCAAATTCCGCGGAGAAGTCCCACACATAGAACGGAATGCCAAGAGCATCGGCCACCCGGCGGGCGTCTCGAGCATCGTCAATGGTGCAACAACCGCGGGATCGTCCACTCGTGGATTCAGCTCGCGCCAACGCCAAATGGATACCGACCACCTCGTGTCCGGCATCCACCATGCGGGCTGCCGCAACAGAAGAGTCGACACCACCAGAGAGTGCGGCGACCACTCTCATCGCGCGCCACTTCCCGCACGTCCGGGGGAATCGAGAACTCGTTGACTGGACACCGAGCCCGCGCGGCGCGCTCGCTCGACCGCAGGAGGAAGGGCGTCGATGACGGCGCGAACGTCCGCCGAAGTCGAGTCCCTTCCTAGGCTGAAGCGCAGTGATGACCTAGAGGTGCGTTCGTCGACGCCCATCGCCACTAGCACATGACTCGGCTCGGGAATGCCTGCTGTGCATGCCGAACCGGTTGAACAATCCACTCCTGCCGCATCGAGCAGCATGAGCAATGCATCGCCCTCTGCCCCAGGAATCGATACATGAACGTTGCCCGGTAGTCGAGTGGTGGCATTACCAGGATCTGGCCCGTTGATGATGGCGTCGGGAACAACCTCGCGAATTCCCTCCGCCAACATCGTCTGCAAAGCCGCAAGGTGCTCGGCGTGAACCCGTTGCTGCGCTACTGCGTGCTGCACAGCAACGGCAAAGGCGGCGATGGCGGGCGCATCGAAGGTGCCAGACCGAACGTCTCGTTCCTGGCCGCCACCGTGGGACACCGGGACGATGGATTCGTGCGGATCGACGATGAGGGCACCCACTCCGAACGGTCCGCCAATTTTGTGACCACTGATTGTGACCGCCGCTGCCGGTAGTTGCGACAGATCCATCGGCAACTGCCCTAGCGCTTGGACGGCATCGGTGTGAAAGGGAACTCCTGCGTCCTTGCACATGCGAGCGATGGCGTGCACAGGCTGGACGGTCCCAACTTCATTATTCGCCCACATCACCGTCACGAGTGCGGTTTTACTCGCATGACGGTCGATGAAGTCCGCTATGAAGTCGACATTCACGCGACCTGTGGTGTCGACCGCAGCCCACACAACGTCGGCACCTTCATGTTTGCCCAACCATTCGACCGGATCCATGACAGCGTGATGCTCGATTGCTGATGCAATAACTGCCGGGGCAGCAATCCCCAGGCGCGCCCTGCGAGCCCAGAACAAGCCCTTAACCGCGAGATTGTCTGCCTCGGTTCCCCCGGAAGTGAAAATCACCGCAGACGGACGGGTGCCCAGATCGTCGGCAATGGACTCGCGTGCTTCTTCGACTATGCGCCGAGTACTTCTGCCCGCGGCATGAAGGGATGAGGGGTTGCCAGTAATGGCAGAGGCAGCGATCCAGGCTTCACGAGCCTGCTGCAGCATGGGCGTCGTGGCGGCGTGATCGAGGAACACGCGCCGCGACGCTAAGGGGTCCCCCACCACGTCCGTGGACTCCGGGGTGCTCATCACCACCCTGCGATGGTAGTCAGCGCCCTCAGTTCGCGCGCTTTTCGATCTCGTCGGTGAGCTGTGGAACTACCTCGAAGAGGTCCCCCACAACACCGAAGTCGGCAAGTTCGAATATCGGGGCCTCGGCATCCTTATTGACGGCGACGACCATTTTGGACGTCTGCATCCCTGCCCGGTGTTGGATGGCACCCGAGATGCCGTTGGCGATATATAACTGAGGTGAGACCGTTTTGCCCGTTTGGCCCACCTGGTATTGATGCGGGTACCAACCTGCATCCGTGGCAGCACGCGAGGCACCCACGGCGGCACCAAGGGAGTCCGCGAGCTTTTCGATGACCGAGAACCCCTCCGACCCACCAACGCCACGACCTCCGGACACGACCACGGCTGCCTCGGTAAGTTCTGGCCGTCCCCC
Source organism: Candidatus Nanopelagicales bacterium (assembly GCA_018402235.1). Taxonomy (GTDB): domain Bacteria; phylum Actinomycetota; class Actinomycetes; order S36-B12; family S36-B12; genus S36-B12. The sequence continues at coordinate 112,602 of JAGYJJ010000002.1, forward strand.
CTTGCTAGCCACGGTGCGCTCCACAACCGTTGCCGTCTTGGCGACCGCACTGACCTCCGTGGACACCGTTTGCGCGGTGCACGTAGTGGGGGCAGGTTCTGGTGCAACCGAATTGGATCGAACTGTGTAAATGGGCGTTCCGGACGTTACCTTCGAGTGGACGACAGTGCTGCCCCCGAAAACGCTTTGCGTTGCAACGCCCGAGGCGTCGATATCGACGGCGTCGGTGATGACCCCACTGCCCGTGCGCACCGCGAGGCGACCGGCAACTTCCTTTCCGTCCGCGGACGACGGCACGATTACCGCGGCAGGTGACAACTCTGCAACCAGCGCAGATAAAACATCGACCATGGGAACAACGGGATGGGCCTTCACATCATCGCCATCGGCGACATACACAGTGCTGGCTCCATATTCGCCGAGCACCGTTAGTGCAGCCGTGCTGCCAGCACCGAACCACACAGCAGCAGGGTCACCTAGGCGCCGGGCCAAAGTCAGCAACTCCAACGACGCCTTTTTGACCGAACCACTGGCTGCGTCGTGCTCGACAAGTACGAGAACCTTTGCCATCTGTCGATCCCTTCTAAGTGAACTTTTCAGATGAACTTTTGCTCGGTGAGGTACGAAGCAATGCGCGCTCCGCCGTCGCCGTCGTCGGAAACAATGGTGCCTGCGGGCTTCGGTGGCCGGGCAGCGAAATCCTCGACCGCGCTCCAGGCTGCAGCCTGCCCAACGCTTGCGGCATCGAGTCCCAGATCTGCTACCGCAAGTGTCTCAACCGGCTTCTTCTTCGCAGCCATGATGCCCTTGAATGACGGGTACCGCGGCTCATTGATCTTCTCCACGACGCTCACCACCGCCGGCATCGCAGCGGTAATGGTGTCGAAGCCGTAGTCGGTGACGCGCTCGATGGTCACATCTGTTCCAGCGATGCTGACGCGCTGAGCGAAGGTCAGTTGGGCTACACCCAAACGCTCGGCCACCATCGCGGGGATCACGCTCATGCGGGCGTCGGTGGATTCGGATCCGAAGATGATGAGATCGAAACCCTTGTCGGCCAGTGCTGCGGCAAGAACCGCCGACGTTGCGATGGCGTCGGAGCCATGCAATACGTCGTCTTGGATGTGGATGCCAGCGTCCGCGCCCATCGACAGTGCCTTGCGCACGGTTTCGGCTGCACGCGCCGGCCCCATCGACACGACGGTCACCTCGCCCCCGTGGGCCTCGGCGATCTGGAGCGCTTCTTCCACGGCGTACTCGTCGAGCTCGTTGAGCACGCCATCGGGGGATTCCCGGTCCAAGGTGGAATCTTGTTCGCGCAACGTCTTCTCAGCCCAGGTATCGGGTACCTGCTTGACGCACACTGCGATCTTCATGGTTCCTCCTCATGCGTTCCCCTATGTTACTGGCCAGTAACTTAGTCGGCATCCGCACACTCCGCGCTCAAGCCCAAGGCTAATGTCAGGCCGTGCCATCTGCCTGGGGAGCCTGCGTTGTTCCGGGTGCCCATTCCCCGGCTGCGGCCAGGGCCGACCTCCCATGACCGAGGAATTCCTCACGGGCGAACGAACATGGCCGGGCGTTCCCCGCGAGAACTACTGGTTCATGCGGCATCTGGCCTGCTACCGATGGGCCGCGACGGTCATCGACCGCCAGGCCCCGAGCGGATGGATTCTCGATGCCGGTTCCGGCGAGGGCTACGGCACCGCCGAACTTTCGACGGGATGTGATCGAGACGCTGTTGGGGTCGGAACTTGATGCCGCCACCGCTCACCACGCTCGAGGCCGTTACCCACGTGTATCGCATGTTCAAGCAAATCTCATTGCGTTGCCATTCCAGTCCCGAAGCATCGCCGCCTGCGTCTCGCTCCAGGTAATTGAGCACATCTGGGATCCGGTCACCTACCTTCGCGAGCTTGCCCGTTGCACAGCGGGTCCGGTGATTATCAGTACGCCCAACCGGCCCGTTCACTCACCCGGCCTCGCCCGCGGCAAACGCCCCGAGAACCCTTTCCATGTGCGCGAGTTCGACGCCCTGGAGTTGGTAGAACTCCTCGCAACCGCAGATTCCGGCCGCACACCTGTTCTCTACGGCGTGCGTCACGGTCAACGGCTACGTGCGTGGGAGAACGAAAGCCGGTCCCTGCCGCAAGCCCTCATAGAAGAGCCCGATGCATCGGACGTTGCCGCTGTCGCTGGCACGGTTGCGGTCGACGATTTCACGATCGAAGTGATCGAGATCGACACCATCGATATCGACACCATCGATATCGACACCATCAATGCGGACGAGGCGGGTTTGGACGTTCATGACTTGGTTGCGGTGTGGTGAGCGTCGGGCGCCTTGCGATCGTTTTGCATTCGCATTCGCCGTGGCTCCTGGGGTACGGCACGTGGCCGGTCGGTGAGGAATGGCTTCGACAGGCCTGGGCCCACTCCTATCTGCCTGTCGTCTCGATGCTGCGTGCGCGCGCCGAAAGAGGCCACTCAGCGATGCTCACGTTGGGAGTAACGCCGGTTCTGGCGGCTCAATGGGATGAGCCGTCGTCGCTGCGCGAGCAAGCACGCTGGATTGAGGACTGGCGAGTGCGCGCCACTGGCAAGGCGATCGAGGCATCGCGGACGCATGATGCCCACGCAAGCACCGATGCGGCTCGGCAGTTTGGACTCGCAGATACCGCGGCGCGCGAATTCGCGGTTCATTGGCAAGCCGGTGGCTCCGCGGCCCTGCGCCCACTCGTCGACTGCGGAGCTATCGAAGTGCTCGGTGGTCCGATGACCCATACGTTCACCCCCCATCTTCTCGAGCCCATCGCCGATCTCGCGTTCGCAAGTGGGCTCACCGACACCGCTGTTCGCATCGGTCGGCGGCCGCGCGGTGTGTGGATACCAGAGTGCGCCTACCGGCCCGGAGTAGAGGAAATCCTGACTCGCCAGCAAGTCACGCACACGGTGGTTGATGGTCCGACCCTGCAGCGCGCCGGCGCAGCGCTTCATCGACCACACCGCATCGGCAGCAGTGACGTTGTAGCTTTCGGTAGGGACCTGTCGCTGACCTACCGAGTTTGGTCACCACGCAAGGGGTACCCAGGTTCGCCCTGGTATCAGGACTTCCATACCTTCGATCACGCTTGGGGCGTTCGCTCATCGCGGGTGACCCAGCAAACGTCGGCTGACAAGTTGCCCTACGACGCCGAACGTGCGCGCCAGCAAGCCCGCGGCGATGCCGCGGATTTTCTTGCAACGGCACGCCGAACGCTCATCGAAAGCACTGAAATCGATCCACTCGTTGTGGTCGCGTACGACACAGAACTATTTGGCCACTGGTGGCACGAAGGCCCACTCTTCCTCGATGCGGTTCTCGACGGCGCAGCCGATGCAGGCATCGAACTGACCACCCTGGAAAGAGAAACCGAACGCGCCGACAACGCGTCATCGATCGAAGTGAGCGCAGGCAGTTGGGGTAGCGGGAAGGACTTTCGGGTCTGGGAGGACGGTGAAGCAGGTGAACTTCGCGATATGGGCAGAGGTATGCAATACGCCGTTCTGGAATACCTGCGCTCGAGCGGGCGGACGAACCGCATCGGTCGCAATCTCATGGGCGATGCCATCACTACCGAACTTCTTTTGGGATTAGCGAGCGACTGGGCATTCATGATCACGAAGGCCTCGGCCGCCGAGTACGCCCGAGATCGCGCGCATGGACATTTTGGCTCCGTGGCGGACTTACTGAGATCGGCTCACCACGCAAGCGGCGCAACGGCGAGAGACGTGCGGATGCCTTTCGTAGATTCTCGACTAGCGACTGGGGACTAACCCTCAGCACGCTGTGCGGCTATTCGCTGAGTTGTCGCCTCACGAGCTTTGCGCGCCATATCCGCAACATCCCTTCTCACCTGTTCGCGCTCAGTTTCGCGTTGACGCCGATCCACGAGCACCTTCGCCGGCACACCGCCGGCGATCGAGAACTCCGGAACCTCGCCGCGGACCACGGAATTCGCCGCGATCACACTCCCCCGCCCCACATGCGACCCACGAAGGATTGTGGATTTGACCCCTAGCCAAACGTCGGAGTCGATGATGACCGGACTCTTGATGAGACCCTGTGCGCGGATGGGAACCGAGGTCAGTTCCGTTTGATGATCGAAGTCACCGATGTAGACCCAGTCCGCAACAATGCAATCACTGCCAATGCTTACATCGAGGTGGCAGTTCACGGTGTTGTTCTGACCGAAGACACACTTGTCGCCAACACGCAGCGTTCCTTCGTGGGCGCGCAGCACGGTTCCGTCTCCCAGATGCACCCAGCGTCCCAGGATGATGCGGCCCAGATACTTGCGACGTTCGAATCGGACGCGCTTTCCCAGGAAGACCGGGCCGGTCACGATTACATCGGGGTGCGTGATGCGCAGCCGGATGAATCGCCAATATCGGATCAGGTACCAACCACTCCAAGCTCGATGCCGCAGGATCCAGCGCACCGTGGATGCACTCCACCAACGCCACACGGGCGTGCGATCGCTAGCGGACATCGAAGAGCAAATTTCGTTCCGGGGGTGTGGCGGCATACGCCCACACACTCGGTGATCGCATCGGCGAATCGCAGGGGTATGCCTGAACCGTGCGTTCGGATATGGCCGCCCAACTGTGGTGGCTGCGGACATGCGCAAGGGCTGCTCGCGTTCGTCGCTTGGCTTCGTCTACCCCCTCCAGACAAGCGCCAATAGCCCCAGCCAAATCCGCGGCATCACCTGCGGTGAACCCCCATCCGTGGGCGTCGTCGTTCAAGAACTCGATGAGGCCTCCCGAGCGGGCTGCCACCACGGGGGTACCTACGCTCGCGGCTTCAAGAGCCACGATGCCGAATGGTTCGTAGATCGAGGGGACCACAGCCACGTCTGCCGCTGCTACCAGTGCCCGAAGGTTTGCTTCGGGCAGCCAACCGTCCAGATGCACTCGTGAGGCCACGCGCTTGCGCTTGGCCAGTTCAGCTAGCGCCGATGATTGCGAGCCGCGGCCAGCGATCACAACTTCCACGTCCGGCCAACGTCTCTTTATGCGAGGGAGCGCTTCGATAATCGTGTGCGCACCCTTTTCCCACTCCAGCCGCCCGGTATGCACGATTAACGGCCCTTGGTGTCGCGATCGAATCTGATCACGCAATGCGGTGTCCACGAGCGTCGCCGAGGTGTCCACTCCATTGGGGACCACCACCGAATTAGTCATCTCAAAGAGTCGATCGACTTCCCACTTCATGTGTTCACTGCACACCAGAACTCGATCGGCTTCATGCACCGACCACCCTTCGATGCTGTGAATCGCCCGCGATAGCGAACCGGGTAACCAGCCTTGATGGCGACCTGCTTCCGTTGCATGGATCGTGTGAACCCATGGAACACCCCACGCCCGACTCACCAAAGATGCGGCGTGTGCGGTTAACCAATCGTGGGCATGGACCACATCAGCAGACCACTCACTGCGGAGTTCGAGGCCAGCCCTGGTCATGGCAGAAGCGAGTCCGCTCACCCAACCGAGAAGTGCTTCGGCTTCGAAGGGAACGTAGGGAGCATCGCGCACAACACGGATCACGCGCACCCCGTCCAGGATTTCATCCGTTGGGGGCGTCACACCATTATCGGCCCCTATTCCGACGTGCGAGATCACCACAACCTCGTGCCCGGCTCGAACCTGTTCCCGGGCGATGGCGAAGACATGACGCCCAAGCCCGCCGTAAACGACCGGCGGATACTCCCAGGACAAATGACAAATGCGCACTACGGCCGGACTCCAGTAACGGACACGTTGTAGAAAACGTCGGCGGGAACAACTCGCGACAGCACCACGCGGTCGAGGGCATTGAGCCGCTGCCACGTGCGATACGCGAAACTCGCCCATCCCCAACCAAGAGCTCCCGGACGTACCGCAGCCTCGAAGGTGCGCACCGGCCAACCGAACCAAGCTGCAGTGAGTTCTTGGGTGGCAGTTCGAACATCCACCGCACCCGCGCGCATGCACGCCGCCGCCAACCGATCAGGATCGAAGGTGTGCAAGTCGACGATGGCTTCGAGAGCCGCCTCCCTCGAGGACTGCTCGAGTTCTTCGGGTGATCGCGCCCATGACGACGGTACGCCGGGCAAAGTGGCCACACGCCTTGCTGCCCACCAGGTTGCGTGGGACAAACGACGCGCAACGAAGTCGCCCTTACGCGTGGGTTCACCACAGATCACGAATCGACCACCGGGCTTCAAAATTCGAATGATTTCCCGCAGCGCGACATCGACATCGGGGATGTGATGCAAGAAGGCGTGACCCACCACGAGGTCGAACTGCCCATCGTCGAAGGGCATAAATTCAACGTCCGCCACATTGCCCGTCACATCCAAACCCAATGCCTGCCCATTGTGGACCGCCTGCGCAACCATGCCTGCGGAGATGTCAGTGATGGTTCCGCGCTTAGCCACGCCGGACTGCATCAGGTTCAAAAGGAAAAAGCCGGTGCCGCCACCCACTTCTAATGCTGACTCAACAGTTTCGAAAGGCTCGCCACCAACTGCTTCATCGAAGATGTCGCGGGCGTAGTCAATACAGCGATCGTCGTAGGAAATGCTCCACTTGTGGTCGTACGTAGATGCTTCCCAGTCGTGGTAGATGACGTTGGCAAGTTTCGGGTCTGCCCAAGCAGCATCGATCCGGTCGGCGGTCATCGATCCTCAGCGCCCAGTGAATTCGGCCTGACCGGGGCCATTCGCAAGGAAGGACTCCATTCCTATCCGCTGATCTTCGGTGGCAAAGAGTGCGGCGAAGTGCGCCCGCTCGATCTCCAAACCTGTCGCGAGATCCACTTCCAGGCCGGTGTCGATCGCCGCCTTGGCGGCCTGCAGAGCGATTCGCGGCCCCTTGGCTAACGCCCGTGCCCAGGACACCGCTTCTTCGTACACAGCATCCGGGGCACAAACCTTGTCCACCAAGCCGATCGTTAGCGCCTCCGCCGCATCGACGAAGCGGCCGGAGAAGATCAGATCCTTGGCCCGAGCTGGCCCCACTAGTCGCGGCAAACGCTGGGTGCCTCCAGCTCCAGGAATGATCCCTAGCGCTATTTCCGGCTGCCCCACCTTCGCGTTGTCGCCCATCACCCGAAAGTCGCAGCACATCGCCAGTTCCAGACCACCACCGAGCGCGTAGCCGGTAACTGCGGCAATCGTCGGCTGGGGGACGGCTGCTACGGCGGAGAAAGCCGAACGCAGGCTGCGCGAGGCAGAGGCCATGTCGGCGTACGACATCGAAGACATTTCGGCTGATGTCCGCGCCCGCCGCAAACACTTTTGGCCCACCGAAGAGCACGACAGCGCCAACTTCGGCGTTCCCAGCGACCGATTGCGCAGCGTCGCCGATCTCCTGCTGCACCTGGGCGTTCAACGCATTCATGGGGGGCCGATCCAAACGGATAGTGGCCACGCCCGAATCGATCGATACATCCACGAACTCCGCCATGGCAGTCCCCATCCTTCCCCTCACTAGCGCTCGAGCGTAGCCGTCAGCACGCGATCGCATCGCGATACGGTCCTGCCGTGAGCCAGGGCGATGGTTTGTCTGCGGGCGACCCGCGACTCGCCGATCCGGCGTGGCACCCGTGGGGCTGGGATCCGCTCGGAGTCCACCTCGAGCCCGACGGATATGTGAACGTTGCACTATGGGCCGAAGGTGCCGACGCTGTGGAGTTCTGTGTCTTCGACGGCGACCACGAGCATCGAATCGAACTTCCTGATCAACGTCATCACATATTCAACGGACGCATCTCGGGAGTACCTAACGGTGCACGCTACGGGTTTCGAGTGCACGGCCCCTGGGATCCTCACCGCGGCAAGCGCTGGAATCCCTCGAAGTTGCTCATCGATCCGTACGCCCGGTCCATCGAAGGCGACTTCCGCGCGGATCCAGCCGTCTTCGATCACAACCACAATCTGGACTCGCCGAAACGATTCCGACAGCGCCCCCTTCGTCCCCACGTCGGTCGTTGTCCACAGCACGTTCGACTGGGGTGACGATTCGCTGCCGCAAACCCCCTGGCACGACACAGTGATTTATGAAACACATGTTCGGGGCTTCACCATGGCGCATCCATCGATACCAACACACCAGCGAGGCACCTACGCAGGAGCTGCACATCCAGCGGTAATCGAGCACCTGGTCAAACTCGGCGTGACCACCGTGGAATTCCTACCGGTGCATCACTTCGTTTCGGAAGTGCACCTTCTGCGCAACAACCTCACCAATTATTGGGGATACAACACGATCGGATTTTTCGCTCCGCATGCTCGTTATTCATCAACGGGATCGCGAGGCCAACAGGTCGATGAATTCAAGGAAATGGTCAAGACCTACCACGCTGCCGGTCTTGAAGTAGTGATCGATGTTGTCTATAACCACACCGCTGAGGGAGGTATGGACGGCCCCACACTCTCATTCCGAGGAATCGGTAATGACGACTACTACCACCTGACCGCCGACGGTTCCAGTTATGTCGACTACACCGGCTGCGGCAACACCCTTGATGCATCCCATCCGCACGTGCTTCAGTTGATTCTCGATTCATTGCGCTACTGGGCCACCGAGATGCATGTGGATGGTTTCCGATTCGACCTCACGTCAACGCTCGCGCGCTCGTTGCACGACGTGAACATGTTGGGAAGTTTCATGTCGGCGATCCAGCAGGATCCAGTGCTGCGCCGATTGAAGCTCATCGCAGAGCCGTGGGATGTCGGACCCGGCGGCTATCAGGTGGGTGGATTTCCGGTCCTGTGGGCTGAATGGAACGACCGATTCCGGGACACCACGCGATCCTTTTGGCGTGGTTCGGCGACGTTGGCCGATCTGGGTTGGCGATTGTCTGGGTCTGCAGATCTTTACGAACCCGAGGGACGCCGACCTTTCTCCAGTATCAATTTCTGTCACTGCCCACGATGGTTTCACGTTGCGCGATCTGGTGAGTTACGACCACAAGCACAACGAGGCAAACCTCGAGGACAACCGCGATGGCAGCGATAACAACATCTCGGCAAACTACGGCGTGGAGGGCGAAACCGACGACCGTGAGATCAACGCGGTGCGGCAGCGGCAGATGCGGAATTTGCTCACCACGTGCGTTCTAGCCTCGGGCGTACCCATGATCTCCGGCGGAGATGAATTCGGACGCACTCAACACGGCAACAACAACGCCTACTGCCAGGACAACGACATCAGCTGGTACAACTGGAATTGGCAGGCGTGGCAAAGCGAACTCGTCGATTTCACTGCATCAGTCATCCACCTTCGTCAAAACAACCCCGCATTCCGTCGCCAGCACTTCTTTGCAGAGGACAACAGCGATGCCGTGAAAGATGTTCTGTGGTGGCATCCAAGTGGTCGACTCTTGGCACACGAGGATTGGAACGATCCGGGGCAGCTGTGCCTTGGTATGGCGGTGTCCAACGATTCCCCGGCAGGCGGCTCGGGCTCGTTCCTGGTTGTCATGAACGCGAACAATCACGCGGTCGACTATCACCTCCCGGAGACCTTCACCGAAGCACAGATCGAAATTCACACGTGCGACGTGAGCCCAGACATTGACCTCGGCGTTTTGCATCTGCCTCCTCGCAGTTCCGCGGTGCTCACACTTCCCTGAGTCCTCGGATCATTTGCCCTCGGATCATTTGCCCTCGGATCATTTGCCCTCGGATCATTTGCCCTCGGATCATTTGCCCTCGGGGAATAGGCTCGGGTGCATGGAGTTCCGCCACCTGGGCCGCAGTGGCCTGAAAATCAGCGCCCTCACATACGGCAACTGGATCACGCATGGGTCCCAAATCGACGATGCCACGGCGCAGGCAACCATCCACGCTGCACTCGATGCCGGCATCACCTCATTCGACACCGCCGATGTGTACGCCGGCACGCGAGCCGAGGAAGTAATGGGAGCAGCGCTGCGCAGCCAGCGTCGCGAAGGCATCGAGATCTTCACCAAGGTCTACTGGCCTACGGGTCCGGGCGTGAATGACCGCGGGCTGTCGCGAAAGCACATCATGGAATCGTGCGAGAACTCGCTTCGCCGGTTGCAAACCGATTACGTCGATCTGTATCAAGCTCATCGTTTCGACTACGAGACTCCGCTCGAAGAGACCATGCGCGCCTTCGACGATCTGGTGCGCCAGGGCAAGGTCCTGTACGTGGGAGTTTCCGAGTGGAAGGCCGAGCAAATCCGCGAGGCACTCGGTATCGCATCAGAGATGGGCTTCGATCGCATCATCAGCAATCAGCCTCAGTATTCGATGCTGTATCGCGTGATGGAAGCCGACGTAGTTCCTACGTGCGAGGAGTTGGGAGTCAGTCAGATCGTTTGGTCGCCCATGGCACAAGGGGTGTTGACCGGCAAGTACCTGCCCGGACAGCAGCCACCAGCTGGTTCCCGGGCATCCGGGGGTGAGGGAGCTTCGATGATCGAGCGCTGGATGCGCGACGACGTACTCCAGGCCGTTCAACGACTCGCCCCGATCGCCCAGGACATGAATCTGACGCTCCCCCAGCTGGCGATTGCCTGGGTGTTGCGCAACCCCAATGTCGCAACCGCCATCATCGGCGCCTCGCGTCCCGAACAGATCGACGAGAACGTCAAGGCTGCCGGCGTGTCACTTCCCGACGACGTCATGAGCGCGATCGACTATGCCCTTGGGGACCTCGTAATAACCGACCCACTGCTTACCGAATCCCCTAACCCCCGACCCTGAATCAACGAAGGAGCACATCATGGGATGGACCTGGCGGTACGAAACGACCAACGGCTCCCCTGTCTCACCCGCGGCCGGCGCGTCGACAGACTTCGGCAACCAGGCCGATGCCGAGTCCTGGCTTGGTGAGGCCTTCCGGGAACTTCTCAGTCAAGGCGTGGACCAGGTGACATTGCTAGAAGACGGGAACCCCGCGTACACGATGAGCCTGCATCCGGCTGAGTAGTCCACCTTTCAACTAGCACCGATTTCGCGCGGTGCTTTGACACCGGGTGTCCTCCCGTGGTCGGATTCGCATCACAACTGAATGCACGCGCTCGACGTCCAGGGGAAGCCGGTGGAAATCCGGCGCTGTCCCGCAACCGTGAGTTCACGAAGGTTCAACCCGTGAACAAGTCGGAGCACCTGGCGGGCGCGAGCGGCTCCATCCGTCGAGGTAACGGGACGAGTCCACGGGTCACCCCCTGACACGTCCCTCATGCGGCTCGCATGAGGGATTTTCGTTGGGCGGCCGCGCGGGCAGCGCTCCGGACCGCTCACACGAAGGGGATCGACCCATGGTCATCCGAACGATGAAATCCGCTCTCGCGGTGGTCAGCGCCACGGCCTTAGCGATGGTAATTCTTGCCACCCCTGCCCAAGCCTCCGATACCGGTCTGTACGGGCAAACCGACCCATCCGCCGATGGTGTCTATCGGCAATCCCTAGCAATGTTGGGTCTTACAGCCGCCGGCCTCACGCCTGCCCGGTCGGCTGTGAATTGGCTCCTGAGCCAGCAGTGCGCCGATGGAAGTTTCCAGGCGTACCGCGCAGATACGTCGGCGCCGTGCGCACCGAGCGATCCGGAGGCTTTCACCGGACCCGACACGAATTCGACCGCGCTCGCCGCCATGGCCCTTGAAGCAGTCGACGAGAATCGAGCAGCAGCGCGCGCCGCTGGCGCTCTTGTTCGCGGTGCACAGACATCCGGGCGCCAATCGGCATGGCCCTACAACTTCGGTGGTACCCCCGATGCAAGTAGCACCGGCCTGGTCGTCAACGCCCTCGATTCGGTAGGTGCGAATTCGGCGACGATCGCAGGTGGCAAGCGTTGGCTTCGCGCTCGCATCATCCCGTGTGGACGCACATATGGCGGAGCGATGCGAAACGACACTTCATCGCCCGCAGCCAACAATTTTGCCACGGCACAAGGTCTCCTCGGACTGACCGACGCACTTCCCGTGGACGAAAAGGCCGACCCCCAGCCCAACCCACGATGCTCCGGTGCTGCAGCTACCCGGACATCGAGCTACCTCGCGCGGACATTAAGCCGCGATGGCGTCCTCACCTACTCCGGGTTCGGTGGTAAGGACTACGGATCGACGTCGGCGGCGATAATCGGCCTCGGTGGAGCCGACGTTGGCCAGCAAGGAATCCGAACAGCGGTCGCAGCTTTGAAGCGTGACGCCCGAAGCTGGATCACCACCGATGCTGGCAACAGCGTTGGCGCAGCGGGATGGCTGCTGATGGTTGCTACGAGCACCGGTGAGAACCCTCGTTCATTCGGTGGAGTGAACCTGATCCAAGCAATCACCGGCAGCATTCGTTGATAAGGCGGGTGATGGCGTTCAGCGCGCTCGCAGCCGCGGGTGCGCTGGGCGTCCTCGCCCTGCCTGCCGAGGCCAGCACGGCCTACCGCTATTGGTCCTACTGGAACGCAGATCCCAGTTCCGCGAAGTGGGGTTATGCAACGGAAGGCAGTGGCACCCACATCCCACAAGACGGATCGGTGGAGGGTTGGCGCTTTGGCCTCGCCGGAGATTCGACACGTATTCAACCCAGCATGCTTCCCAACTTCGAAACAATGTGCGACGGCGTAACCCCTCCCGCGGACGGCAAGCGGGTTGCCATCGTCATCGATCCCGGAACCGCGCAGGAAGCACCGGCGGGAGAAAGACCCAGCACGGTGATAACTGAATGCGTCACTGCGGAGCTTGGAGCCACCGGGTTACAGATTCTGCAGAGCCTCGTGGACGTGCGGATGGAAGCCGGCTTCGTCTGTGGACTCGACGGTTATCCATCCCGTGAATGTGCACCACTCGTCGAACTTCCCAAGTCCGCTGAAGTCGCGATTACACAAAGAAGCGTCCGCATCCGACATCGAAGACATGAACGTGAGTTCGAGTGAACAACAGGACGTGACGTCAGATACTGGAACGCCGCTCATTAGCGCAGTGGCGATATCCATTCTGGCTCTCGTCGGCTTCGGGATCTGGCGTCATCGGAAACGAGAGCGCGTGTGATGGCGACAGCAACCAGCACCTTGCCGCGCGTACCCGAGCGTTTGCGTGTGCACCATGTGAACAGGTGGCTTCATCCGGTCGCGTGGTGGACGTGGGCTGCGGGCCTGGCCGTCGCCGCCAGTTCCACCACCAATCCGTTACTGCTTGTGGGCCTCATGGTCAGTGCGGGCGTGGTGGTCGAACTTCGCAAGCCGGTAGCTCCATGGGCACGCTCATTCGGCTTCTTCGTGAAACTAGCGATCCTCGTTGTCGCGATTCGCGTCCTCGCGCAGGTTCTGATCGGTGCCCCCGGTGGCAGCATCACGGTGATGCCGCTGCCGGGCGTGGCCTTGCCGGATTTGCTGGCCGGGGTCCGACTCGGTGGCGACGTGATGCTTGAACCCGTACTTGCAGCCTTCTACGACGGCCTTCGACTGGCAGCGATCCTGGTTGTCATTGGTGCGGCCAGCTCATTGGCATCGCCAGCACGCGTCCTGAAATCCGTGCCGGCTGCCGTATACGAGGTTGGAGTGAGCGTGGTCGTTGCTGCCACTTTTCTACCGCAGCTGGTGGCCGATGTTGCCCGCGTTCGCGCCAATCGTCGACTCCGTGGGCGGCGCGAGACAGGAGTTCGGGGCTTCGCGGCGGCGTCGATGCCGGTTTTGCACGGGGCAATGGATCGTTCGATCACGCTTGCTGCGGCAATGGACTCACGCGGGTACGGTCGCGCCGGACATCGATCCGCTGCCGAACGGGCGCTGTCCACCGCAGCACTGCTTGCGGGCCTGGTGTTCGCGACCATCGGCGTGTATGGATTACTCGGAACCGGCGCCGCCACCTGGTGGGGGCCAGCTTTGGTTGTGGTGGGGATCGCCAGTGCCACGACGAGCCTGGTACTTGCTGGCCGGCGCAGCATCCGAACCCGTTATCGACCGAACGCCTGGTCTGCCAGCGACATCGGCACCGCCGCCATCGGAGTGGTGGTCGCCGGACTGTTTCTCATGGCGGCAGCGATCTCGCCAGAAACCATGACAACTTCCACCTCTCCTCCGATGTGGCCCGCACTCTCGGTTCCCGCGGTGGTGGGAGTCGTACTTGCAGCACTGCCTGCTTTCATCACACCAGCACCACCGAAGGAGGCATCGTGATCGAGTTCGATCGTGTGTCCATTCGCTACATAGCCGACGGACCGGCCGTACTCGCAGAGGTCGATCTGACCATCATGGAGGGCGAACTCGTCCTCGTCGTCGGTGCAACAGGATCGGGCAAGAGCACGTTCCTCGGTGCGATCAATGGTTTGGTGCCGCACTTCTCTGGCGGTTACCTCACCGGTGAGGTTCGGATCGATGGGCGCGCTACCTCACAGCATCGCCCGCGCGACCTAGCCGATCTCGTGGGAGTCGTTCCACAAGATCCGCTGGCGAGTTTCGTCACCGATACCGTCGAAGAGGAACTCGCGTACACCATGGAGTGCTTGGGAATCGCACCCGATGTGATGCGCCGTCGAGTCGAAGAGACCTTGGATCTCCTCGGTTTGGAGGAACTTCGCGGACGACCACTTCGAACGCTGAGCGGTGGTCAACGCCAGCGGGTTGCGATCGGCGCAGTACTCACCGCGCACCCGAAGGTCCTGGTGCTGGATGAACCGACCTCGGCACTGGACCCGGGTGCAGCCGAGGAGGTTCTAGCCGCACTGCACCGCTTAGTTCACGACCTGGGCGTCACAGTGGTTCTTGCCGAGCATCGCCTTGAGCGCGTGGTTCAGTACGCCGATCGTGTCATTGCGCTCCCGGGACCTGGAATCAGTCCGATCATCGGTGAACCATCGCTGGTTATGGCTACCGCCACCATCGCACCGCCCGTAGTGCACCTCGCTCGCACAGCGGGCTGGAATCCCACGCCGATCACCATCCGAGATGCTCGACGGCAAGCCGAACCGTTGCGTCAGTTACTCAGCGGGATCACCCCACCGGTCCGCGTCGTTCCCGATAGTTCGACCGTTGCGTCATTGGAGGCACTCGTCGTCGCCTATCCCGACGTTCTCGCCTTGAAGGGTGTGAACTTGTCGATCAGGCGAGGTGAAATCGTCGCGCTCATGGGGCGCAATGGCGCAGGGAAATCCTCATTGCTCAATTCCCTCGTGGGGACGATCCAGCCATCGGCTGGGCGCATCAGCGTCGATGGCCGCGACCCCCGATCGTTGTCGGGTCCAGAACTCGTCCGTCATATCGGACTCGTACCCCAAGACTCCGGTGATCTTCTCGAGGCGAGCACTGTCTTCGATGAGTGCGCCGCTTCCGATCGCGATGCGCGTTGTGCACCCGGCACTACGCGCGCGATTGTGGCTTTGCTTGCACCGGAGGTCCTGGACACCACGCACCCGCGCGACCTCAGCGAGGGGCAGCGCCTACTTCTAGCCCTAGCGATCATCCTTGCTGCTCGCCCGGCGCTGATCTGTCTGGACGAACCGACACGCGGCTTGGACTATCACACCAAGCAGCGACTCACCGAAATCATCACCGACCTTGCCGAGACCGGACACGCCATCGTGCTCGCCACGCACGACGTGGAACTCACCGCAGAATTGGCCACGCGGGTTGTCATTCTGGCCGACGGTGAGGTAGTTGCCGATGGGCCCACCGCTGAGATCACCACCGCATCGCCGATGTTCGCACCTCAAGTGGCCAAGGTCCTGGCCCCTGGCCATTGGCTGACTGTCGGCCAGGTGCGCACTCGCGCTGACAGGCGAAGTCCAGGAGAACTCGGCATGAAGCAACGAGCCCTCTTCCGGACACCGCGAGCAATCCCCATCGGCGGCCGATCCGCTATCGCGATCGCATTCGCCAGCGCACTCGGCATCGTGGCCTTCGGGTGGCCGTTCCTAGCTGTGCCCGGATCCACACTCGTCGCGCATGCCGACGATGCTCCGCTCATCTTCGCAGTCTTGCTACCCGTGATCTTCCTTGTGGTGCTGGCGCAGTTTGCCGACGGCGCTATGGACGCGAAGTCCGTCGCCTTGCTGGGAGTGCTTGCTGCGGTTATCGCAGCACTGCGCCCTCTCGGTGGTGGGGTAGCAGGCATTGAACCCATCTGGGCCATCTTGATTCTGGGTGGCTTTGCTCTCGGTCCTGGTTTCGGATTCGTGCTGGGAGCGATTTCTTTGCTCGCGTCGGCCCTGATCACCGGTGGCGTGGGCCCGTGGCTTCCCTTCCAGATGTTCGCCGCAGCGTGGATCGGTTTGGGGGCGGGGCTTCTCGCGCAACTTCCCTCGGTTCGCAGGCTTGCCCAGGCTCATCCGTGGCGGGAGGTGGCGCTTGTGGCCGGTTACGCCGCGGTTGCCGCGGTCGCTTACGGCTTCGCCTTGAACCTATGGTTCTGGCCGTTCACCGTGGATTTGGCCCCACAGATTGCCTTCTCACCAGGTGCACCCATTTTGGACAACGTGCTCGCCTGGCTTCGATTCAGTGCCATTACTTCCTTGGGTTTCGATATTCCCCGGGCGATTCTCGCCGCGGGCTTGGTGTTGGTGGCAGGGCGTGGCATTTTGCTAGCGCTGCGTAGAGCGAGCCGGCGAGCGGCCTTCGATGCTCCGGTGTCGTTCGATTCCACCTCGGAGAAAGTAAGCGCCACTTAAACGCCACTTAAACGTCGTGCGCGTCAGTTTCCACAAGGGCGCGGGTGACCGGCGGCGCCAGCGCAAGGACAAGGCCCACCGCGCCAACCACAATCAGCGCAATACCCGCGCGCTGCGTTCCAACATCCGGCGCACTGGCAAGGGGAATGCCCACCACCAGCGCCAATAACTGGGCCACGATGAACGGAGCGCGCGCGCCGTACTTGACTCCCCACCAGCCTCGTGCCACGAACAGCAAGCCAACGCCCAACACCGCGAAGATCACGATTTGCAAGATCAGCGCGGGCAGGTTGGACACTTCCTGCGGACCGGTGATGCCGACGGTGAATCCCTGCACGATGTCGTAGACCGCGTAGCCGATGAGCCCCAGGCCCTGGATCACTGCGATGATGGCAAGCGCAATGAGAAACGGGTGTCGGGGGCCGGTCACGACTACGAGCCTAGATCTAGGCTCGTAGCATGCGGGCGCTGTTAGTTGTGAACCCTCGGGCCACGACAACGTCGATAGCTACCGCCGACGTAATCGTGGGTGCCCTCGCCAACGAACTCGATCTCGAGGTCACCTTTACGACCCACCGCGGGCACGGAGTCGATCTGGGCCACTGGGCGTTGGACAACGAACTTGACGCAGTTATCGCCCTCGGCGGCGACGGCGTGGTCAACGAAGTCGTGAACGGCATCTTGCGCGATGGCCCCGGCCCGAGGGTGCCGGCCCTCGGGGTGATTCCCGGCGGTAGCGCAAATGTGTTCTCACGAACATTGGGCGTACCGAACGATCCTGTGGAGGCCACCGGGGCCGTGTTGCGATCGGCACGCGAAGGCAAGTTCCGTCGGATTGGCGTGGGGCACGCTCACTTCGACACCTCGGCGCGGTGGTTCGTGGTGAACGCTGGACTCGGCTTAGACGCACGCATCATCGCCACCATGGAACAGCAGCGACGTTCCGGAAAAAGAGCCTCGCCGGGGCGCTACCTGATTAC
This sequence comes from Candidatus Nanopelagicales bacterium, assembly GCA_018402235.1. Taxonomy (GTDB): domain Bacteria; phylum Actinomycetota; class Actinomycetes; order S36-B12; family S36-B12; genus S36-B12. Next base: position 130,237 of record JAGYJJ010000002.1, read on the forward strand.
CACGATTCGTGAATACGTGCGGAACAAGGGCTCGCAACCTATGACTCTCACCAGGCCCGGTACAGCACCCATCGAGGACGTCCTGGTCACGATCGTCCAGAACACCTCCCCATGGTCGTACTTCGGAACAGTCCCGATCGATCCGTGTCCGCACGCTTCCTTCGAGACCGGGCTGGACGTATTCGCACTTCGCAGTCTGGGTCCGCTCACCACGGCACGGGCTGCTACACGTTTGCTATCCAGGTCCGGAGGCGGCAGTAGCCGGCCCACCCGAGGCCGGCGCCCTGGTCGCCCGGGCACGATTGTGGTCTGGCACGACCAGGCGACATTGCAGTGCGCCACCAAGGATCCCTTCGCTGTAGTCCCCCTTCAGATCGACGGAGAAGGTTTGGGGATGACCGCAACGGTCACCTTCGTGTCCCATCCCGATGCGCTACTGGTGATGGGCTCGGCCTGATTGCACGAAACGGACATTCCTCACACTTGTGACCAAAATGACAAGACCGATCGTCGAAACCTGGTCATTTGGGGTTGTGCCGGCGGCCCACCTCTGCGACCCTAGAGGCGCCCTAAGTCGGACTGATTGGGTCGCCTTCCTCCGAGGGTTCCGGGGAGATCCCCCCTACCCCTCACTGTCGGGCCCGATCGTGAAGGCTTTCACGAGTGCCGGAGATCCCGGCGCCCACCACCCTTGGAGTGATCACGCATGGACTGGCGCCACGAGGCAGCCTGCCGTGACGAAGACCCAGAATTGTTCTTCCCAATCGGCAACACCGGCCCCGCCTTGATCCAAATCGAAGAGGCGAAGGCCGTTTGTCGGAGTTGCCCTGTCGTGGATGAATGCTTGCGGTGGGCATTGGAGTCCGGCCAAGACGCCGGCGTGTGGGGCGGTCTCAGCGAAGATGAACGTCGGGCCCTGAAGCGTCGTAACGCCCGCCTGCGCGCCCGGACCAACGTCTAGCCTTTCTTCGAGTCTTCCTAAGCTTTCGAAACTCCCTACGGAAGTGGCACGCCGAGCACCGCTCGGGTGCCGTAGTCCTCGGCTGCGAATTCGAAAGTTCCCGACAACTCCGTTTCGACCAGCGATGTGACGATCTGCAGCCCGAGGCCGTGCTCGGCCTGCGCATCCATGCCGGTGCCATCGTCTCGAACCGTGATTCGCAGGAGTCCGGGGTCGCGGGTTGCTCCCACCTCGATGAAGGTTCCTTGGGAATGCTGGACCGCGTTGTGGACGAGTTCAGAGACGCACATTGCTAATGGTGTTGCCACTTCGGCAGGAAGCCGGCCCGCATCCCCCGATCTTTCAAGCGTGAAGCCGTGCCGGGGATCATCCACGGCAACCGTGAACAAGGCCCGCACGATGTGGTCGAAGTCCACCGACTCGCCCGGATCGTCCTCCTCCCCCGTCGACAGCGCCTCGTGCACAACCGCGATGGATGCCACGCGCATCTGAGCATCGGCCAGCGCCGTACGCACCGCTGGGTCTTGCGAGCGCCTCGACTGGAGTCGCAGCAGCGAGGCAACGGTTTGCAGGTTGTTTTTAACCCGATGGTGGATTTCGCGGATCGTCGCGTCTTTTGACAGCAAGGCACGTTCACGCCTTCGGATGTCCGTGGTGTCGCGCAGCAGCAGAAGGGCTCCATCGGCTGCGCCACTTGCCTTGGAAAGTGGCACCGATTTCAGCAACACCGTTGCTGCCGGGGTCTCGATATCGGCGCGCCCGGCCACCTTGCCTCGAGCAAGGTCGGCAACCGCGGCATCGGACGCTCCCCGACGTTGCATGAGTCGAATGACAACACTGGCAAAGTCGGCGCCCACAACGTCGGTCGCTAGTCCTAATCGTCGCAATGCGCTCACCGCGTTAGGGCTGGCGTAGGTGACAGTCCCTGCGGAGTCGAGTCGGATGACGCCATCACCTATTCGTGGTCGTCCGCTCACTCCTGTGACCGTCTCCACAACGGGGAAAGCACCAGTGACCAGCATCGAAAAGAGCGCATCGGCAGTTGAGAGGTAGAACTCCTCCAGCTGGCCGGCAACCCGAGGTGCCGTCGACGTGTGACGAACCACCACGCCGATCACGTCCCGGTCTCTACCGGCACTCCCCTCCTCATCCCGGGAACGTCCAGCCGAACTGGGTCGATGGATCGGATACGCCTCAATTCCAGTCGGCACCAACGGTGTCGAGAGCTCACGCGTGTGGATCGCTCGTCCGAAGGTGAAGGCCTGGTCGATGGCTGCAAGCCGGCCCCGCGGACTGAACTTGCCGACCACGTCTTCTGGGACACTCGTCGGCGCAGTGGTCGGTCGCACATGGGCAACAGCCACGGCGCCGGCGTCGTTCCAGGTCGGCACCCACAGAACAAGATCGGATAGGGACAGGTCAGCGAGCAGCGACCAGTCTTCGACCGTGGCAGTCAAGTGCTCCAGATCCTCCGGTGAGAGATCCGTACGCTCTTTGACCAAACGTGCAGGTATGGGCACGGAACACAAAGTAGCGTGGCACGGTGTCCGAATCTGCTCCGCTCGCCGCGGGAGATAGCCAAGAGCCACGCCACGGAGGTCACCACACGGTGGATGCCGCCGTGCGCCACGGCGCTCAAGCCCTGTTCACCTTGTCCGGTGCCCACATCTTCCCGCTGTTCGACGCCGCTGTCGGAGGCTCCGATGCCGTCACGGCCGCGAGCAGTACCCGGCAAGCCGAACGGTCCGGCCCCTTGCGCCTGATCGACGTTCGCCATGAGCAAACCGCCGTATTCGCTGCTGAAGCCGTCGGCAAACTCAGCCGGACACCAGGATTCGCAGCCGTGACCGCTGGACCCGGAGTGACCAATGCAATGAGTGCCGTTACCGGTGCCTGGATGAATGGCAGTCCGTTGGTTCTCATCGGCGGTCGGGCCCCGAACTATCGGTGGGGCTCAGGTGCGCTGCAAGAACTCGATCACGTCCCCTTGCTAGCCCCCGTTACCAAGCGTGCGTGGACCATCCACGACCCAACAACCACCGAATCCGACGTGGCTGCGGCGTTCGCCTTGGCTGCATCCGCGCATCGAGGACCGGTCTTCATCGATATACCCATGGACGTCCTTTTCACGCCGGCCGCCGCCTCACCTGGGGTAGCAGAAACCACTCCCGAAACGCAGGCGGTCACCGGATCGGTTGAACGTGCCGGTGAAACCCTCGCCGCAGCAATACGCCCGGTGCTCATCATCGGATCGGATGTGTGGGCTGGCGACGCCATCCATACGGTGCAGCACTTGATCGAGCGAGCACAAATCCCGACCATCCCCAATGGGATGGGGCGAGGAGTACTGCAGCCCGACAACCCGCTTCTCGTGACACGTGCCCGCTCGCAGGCACTCAAAGACGCCGACGTAGTGGTCGTGATTGGTGCCCCGCTGGATTTCCGACTCGGATACGGTCGTTTCGGTGGGGAACAACCAGCCACCGTCATCCACCTGATCGACTCACCGACCCAGATCGCCTCACATGTGCCCGACGCACTGACGCTCACCGGCGATCTGCGCAGCTCGTGCGCCGAACTTCTCGATGCAGCCATCCATGCGGGCTTGAACCCCCACGCTTGGCAATCGTGGTCACAATCTCTGCACGAGACATCGCTGCAGGCATGGCGGGCAGACGATGCGATCTTGCACTCCGAGCAGACTCCGATCCATCCGGCACGGATCTACGGTGAGATTAGATCCCGGCTAGCCGCCGACGACATCGTGATCGGCGACGGTGGCGATTTCGTCTCCTTCGCCGGCCGCTTCATCGAGCCACAAGAACCTGGATGCTGGCTGGATCCTGGCCCCTTCGGTTGCCTGGGAACCGGACCGGGGTACGCCCTGGGTGCACACGTCGCCCGTCCCCACTCGCACCCGTGGCTGCTGATGGGAGATGGGGCTGCCGGGTTCTCCCTCATGGACGTGGAATCCCTCGTTCGACACAAGGTCCCGGTGACCATGGTCGTCGGGAACAATTCCGGTTGGGGCCTTGAGCGCCATCCCATGCGCTTCCTCTACGGCTACGACGTCATAGCGGACCTTCCGGCCACCAACTACGACGACGTTGTTCGGGCACTCGGCGGCGCTGGCGAGACGGTCACCGATCCCGCGAACATCGGGGCAGCATTGGATCGGGCTCGAGATTTTCAGGGCCCTTACTTGGTCAACATTCACACGGATCCGGAAATCGCCTATCCGCGATCGACCACCGGCGTCTGATTAGCCAGCGAACGAATCGCGGAAATCATCGCGGTCTACAACAACGCGCGTAATCTGTCCGCGCCCAATCGACTCAACGACCTCTCCAGCGGCCGTTACGTGGTCGGCGTGAACGTCAAAGACGATGCGCGAACCATCGATGGCAGACACCCGAACGCGTGCGGTCACGCGTGCTCCCATGGGTGTGGGGCGGCGATGCACGATCTGGATGGAGGTGCCCACACTTGTCTGCTGGGGTTCTAAACATCCTCGCAGCGCTTCGCATGTGGCTTCCTCCAAGAGCGCGAGGAGTCGTGGCGTAGCCAGAACCGGGACGTCGCCACTACGCACAGCTATCGCGGTGTCCTGGGAGCCGACAACCATTTCGGATACGCCGCTGGCTCCGATTTCGATGGCGTTACTCATGATGTCCCCAGTAGTTCATGCGTCAATGCGTCAATGCGTCAATGAGACCAGCGGGTCTCCTTCTTGCACCACATCGCCTGCTGCGACGAGGATCTCGACCACGGTTCCTGCCTTTTCGGCGAGCACCGGGATCTCCATCTTCATGGACTCCAAGACAACCAATATCGTGCCCGCCTCAGCCGAGTCGCCGACGGCCACCGCAACACTATGTACAGACGCAACCATCTCTGCGTGGACGGTGTGGGCCATGGTCGCGGAGCCTACTGCGCCGGGTCTGAGTCGCTGCCCGCCAAGCCATCAAGAGTCAGCTGGGCCCGAATCCGAGCGTGCAACGAAACCGGTGCACCTGGCGCACCCGTGGCAGTGGCCGCCCTGACGATAAGGGCCTTGACGGTGCGTTGCGCCTGTTCTTGCTGCTCACAGGGCGGGCACTCGGTGATGTGTACGGATATGAGGTGGTATTCCTGGGCACCCACTTCACCATCGACGTACGCGCTGAGCAAAGCCACGATTTCGGTGCAGGGGGTTGCGTGAGGGCGTCCGCAACTCATTCCTGATCACCTCCGACCGGTAGGAGCCCGCGCTGCTGCGCATACTCTGTTAACAATCCGCGCAGGCTTTTTCTTCCCCGATGGACGCGGGACATGACGGTGCCCACAGGTGTTTCCATAATCTCGGCAATCTCCTTGTAGCTAAATCCCTCGACATCTGCCAAATAGACAGCCGTACGGAAATCCTCCGGCAAGGCGGCTAGCGCCTCGTTAATGTCTTTATCCCCCAGCCGCTCGAGTGCTTCAACTTCCGCCGAGCGAACACCACCGGCGGTTCGAGTCTCGATGTCGAGCAGTTGTCCGTCGGTGAGCTCTTCGGCCGAATCTGAATTGGGCTGTCGTTTGCTCTTGCGATAAGCGTTTATGTACGTGTTGCGCAGAATTCGAAAGAGCCATGCCCGCAGGTTTGTTCCCTGTTGATACGAACCGAATGCTGCAAAAGCCTTGGCGAATGTCTCCTGCACCAGATCCTCAGCGTCGGCGCTGTTGCGAGTCATTCGAAGAGCGGTGCCGTAGAGCTGGTCGAGGTAGGGCAACGCATCTTCCTCGAAGATCGCGGCAAGTTCAGCAGCGCTGATCTGGGGCCCCATAAGGGCATCGTCTTCCGAAAGCGCATCGTTCACGACGTCGGTCATCGAACGTCAGCCTACGTGCAGGATCGGGCCTACGGGCATGGTGAGGTCTGGACCCTCGTTGCTTGAGCGGTTCACGGCGGTCGAGACCGGATACGCCTCCAGACCCTGCGCACTGTGATCAACGATAAGCCGCAATAACCCCCCGACTTCGCTCTCCTGCGTTACCCCGCTCAGCCACGGGTGCCACATGTCCGACTGAACTATTACTGGCATTCGGTCATGCACGCGACTCAGCCAGTTGGGCGGATCTTGGGTAAGAACGGTGAAGGTTCGCACTGTTCCATCGGGACCGCGCCAATCTTCGAAGAGCCCAGCCAAGGCAAGTGGGTGACCATCGGCCGAGTGGATGTAGAACGGCTGCTTGGGTGGTCGTGTCCCCGCTCCACCTGAAGCACCCAATGCACCCGCCTGCCACTCGTAGTAGCCATCAACGGGCACAAGACAACGACGACGCTTGAACGCCGAGCGGTACGCCGGCTTATTCGCCACGGTCTCGCAGCGCGCATTGATCATCGAACTCGCGCGGCTGGCGTCTTTGGACCACGAGGGAATGAGTCCCCAACGCGCCACGTCCACGGTCCGTGTTCCTTCATGATCGGCAACGATGAAGGACTCTTGGGTTGGTGCGATGTTGAAACGTGGAGGTAACTCAAAGTCAGGCAGCTGCTCGGCTTCGAACCATCCGGCCACCTCGGTGCCGTCTTTCGAGGCCGCGTATCGTCCACACACGCATCTATTGTGCGGCCATCCGGCTGCACGCAGTGGGCAGCACACCTTCCGGCTCGGACTACCCTGATGGAGTGTCGTCGGAAGCACCCTCTGAGCGCTCGCCGCATTCGTGGTGGGCTGCACCTCACTGCACCACTCCCCTCGATGCCCAAGTTCGCGTCCCTGGGTCAAAATCACTCACCAACAGGGCGTTGATCCTCGCCGCGCTCAGCGATGGACCTAGCCAGGTTTCTGGAGCACTGCGATCACGAGATACCGAACTCATGGTGGCCGCACTCACCACCATGGGAATCGGGGCTCGGATAGCTGCCTCCACCGCAGCCTCCATGGACGTCGAAGTCATGCCCCATTACATGCACACCAGTGAGGGCACCTCCATCGACGTGGGACTGGCCGGAACAGTCATGCGCTTCCTGCCGCCAGTGGTGGGGCTCAGCCAAGGACCTGTCATGTTTGATGGAGATTCCGCCGCTCGGCGCAGACCCATGGCTACCTTGATTGAGGCAATGCGCGATATCGGCATCGAGGTGGACGATGCCGGCACCGGCAAACTCCCCTTCTTGGTGCACGGGCATGGAAAAGTTCCGGGCGGCGAAGTGGTGCTGGACGCATCGCGATCGAGTCAGTTCGTGACGGCACTTTTGCTTTCAGCGGCACGCTTTGAAGCCGGCGCGACTATCCACCATGTGGGGCAGCGACTTCCGAGTACGCCACATATCGAGATGACGATTCGCATGCTCGCCAAACATGGAATAGCCGTGCGCAGCACAGAAGATCCACCGGTCGAAGGCTTTGAACGCTTCACCTGGCACGTCGATGCACAAGAACTCAACGCCCACGACTGGCACATTGAACCGGATATCTCCAATGCACTTCCGTTCATCGCTTCCGCGCTCGTCACCGGTGGGCGTGTCCTCGTCGAAGGTTGGCCGGTTGAGTCACTGCAGCCCACCGACTCAGTTCTTCAGGTTTTGAACGCCTTCGGGGCAACTTTCCAGATCGCACCAGAAGGCCTAGTTGTAGAAGGACCAGACACAATCGTGGGAGTGGATGTGGATCTGGCCGATATTGGCGAGACCGCTCCCACCATGGCCGCTATTGCGCTATTCGCCTCCGGCCCCAGCACGCTACGCGGAATCGCACATCTGCGCGGACACGAGACCGATCGGCTCGCAGCCCTTGAGACGGAAATATCCAACCTCGGCGGAATGATTCAACAGACCAACGACGGACTCACCATCAAGCCGGCACCCTTGCATGGCGGCAGATTCCAGACTTATCACGATCACCGCATGGCCACCACCGGCGCGATCATCGGCCTGCGCGTTCCAGAGGTCATGGTTGAAAACATCCACACAACGTCCAAGACGCTTCCGAACTTCACCGAGCTTTGGACGTCTGCGACCACCGGGTGCTGAGGATGATTCGGTGACCAAGCATTCCCGGCTCGACGAAGATGATGTCCGGATCCGTCCCGGTCGATCCAAGAGCAGGCGAAGAACCAAAGAGCGCCCCGATTTCCACGATGCGACCGAGGCGACAGTCACCACAGTGGACCGCGGACGCTTCACCATTGTGTCCTCTGATGGAACCCAGCACTACGCAATAAAGGCCCGCGAAATGGGACGTAAGGGCATCGTGGTGGGCGATGAAGTTGAAGTGGTCGGACTTTCCCACGTCACTGGAATAGACCGAGTTGAACGTGAAGATTTCGCGCGGATCGTCCGCCGCTTCGCACGCGTTACCACATTGCGACGAACCGCCGACGATGTCGATCCCGTGGAACGCGTGATCGTCGCCAATGCCGATCAACTCGCGATCGTGGTGGCCGCTGCCGACCCCGAACCACGCCCCGGACTCATCGACCGAGCCGTGGTGGCGGCTTTCGACGCCGGGATTACGCCGATGCTGATCATCACGAAGACAGACATCGCGTCACCCGAACCCTTGGTCGAGCTGTACGGACCGCTCGACGTTCCCATCTACGAAGTCCACGATAAAGTCGTTACGACAGCAATCCGCAATGCCTTCACCGACCACGCCACAGTCTTGGTTGGTCATTCAGGTGTGGGTAAATCGACCCTCGTCAACTCTTTGGTTCCCACCGCTGCGAGGTCCACCGGGGGCGTGAATCTCGTCACCGGCAAGGGTCGACACACCTCCACTAACGTCATTGCACTTCCATTGCCCGATGGCGGCATCATCATCGATACCCCCGGTATTCGCTCCTTCGGACTTGCGCACGTGGACCCTGCCCGAGTTATCCACGCCTTCTCGGACATCGAACGCGCATCACAGTCGTGTCCGCGTGGGTGCACCCATGACGATCAGCACTGCGCGCTTGATGCCGATCCGACCATGAATCCATCGCGCCTGGAATCGCTTCGCCGCCTCCTGCGGAGTCGGTCGCAGATCGAGTACTGAACGTGACTACTGAGGTGGCACCTGACCCGGTCGAGTGTTCTCGATGATGGCCCCCCATGTCGCCTCGGCTCCGGAGTGCCCGGTGATGATCGTAGATAAGACGACACCAAACGAACCAAGAATGACGATGACACCCAGACCGACAAGCCACCACGGGCGCGACCGGTTCCCAGGAACACCCCTCGCGACCAGCCAATAGGCGAGCACCAGGGCGAAGAAGATCGTCGCGTGCAGCGGCAACGCGTTCCCGTACTCAACGTGGGGTTCGGGGAAACCAACCCGCGAAGCCAACTGCTCGCCCGATCCACGGCTGAGCCACGCAGCGGCCGTTCCCAATCCTGCTCCGGCAACGGTCACCCACCCAAGCGGGTGGATCAGGCTGCGACGAACGACGATCAAAACAGCGCCGATCACAGCTAACGGAATGAAAACCACCGTGGCGTGAACGATCAAGACGTGAGTCGGTAGCCCGAAGACCGTGTCGAGGGGTGAGCTCACGCAAGCAGCCTAGGCCAGTACCGTCGATACGGTCGCTTTTGATTGCTCTACATTCGGCTCCATGGACGCAGCGATGAACGACCTTGCCATGGCGTTGCAACTGGCCGACGCTGCCGATGCCGTCACCATGGACCGTTTTCAGTCGACCGATCTCGTGGTGGAAACCAAGCCGGACATGACCCCCGTCAGCGATGCCGATCGCGCTGCGGAGTCGGTAATTCGTGAACTTCTGGCAACCCATCGTCCCGATGATGCAGTTCACGGCGAGGAGTTTGGAAGCCAGTCCGGCCAGCGTCAATGGATCATCGATCCGATCGACGGAACCAAGAACTTCGTCCGCGGGGTCCCGGTATGGGCAACTCTCATCGCTTTACGTGAAGGTGACGCAATCACCACAGGAGTCGTATCCGCTCCCGCCCTGGGCCGACGCTGGTGGGCAAGCATCGATACAGGAGCGTTCGCAACAGCTCCTGGGGAATCAGAACCTCGACACCCGCTTCGTGCGAGCCTGATTGAAAATCTCGCTGACGCGTCCTTCAGTTTTTCCGATGCGATCGGCTGGCCGGAGAGATCCCTCGAGCGACTTCTCGCCAGCACGTGGCGCCAGCGTGGATACGGCGACTTCTGGTCGCACCTGATGGTTGCCGAAGGGGTGATCGATGTCGCAGCCGAGCCGGCGCTGAAGATCCACGATGTTGCAGCACTCGTTCCCATCATCGAAGCATCAGGGGGGCGCGTCACTGCCTTCGACGGCTCCGCTTTGCTCTGGAACGATCCAACGGTTGAATTCTCGGCTCTTACAACCAACGGCGTTCTTCACAATTCGGTCGTGGATCTCCTCCAGCACTAGCCGGGAGCACCCCAGCACCCCCACCATGGAGGGGCCACTAGGCACCAACGGGAGGACGATCATGCAGGTTGCGCAGATTATTTCGGGTAAGGGCCAGGAGATCTATTCGATTTCCCCGGACTCCGCGGTAAGTGACCTCGTTGCCGAACTCAGCGCACACCGGGTGGGGGCATTACTGGTGCGCGATGCCGCTGGGACCCTGGTAGGGATTGTCTCCGAGCGTGACGTAGTCCGTGGCCTCGCAACCGATGCGTCACTGGTCCAAGCAAGCGTGGAGTCGATCATGACTAAGGATGTCGTGAGCGTGCGCCCCGACTTTGAGGTTTCCGACCTCACCGGCTTGATGACGGAAAAGCGCATCCGACACGTCCCGGTCATCGACGACCAGGGAACCCTCGTGGGGTTGGTTTCGATCGGCGATGTTGTCAAGGTGCGCATGGACGAACTCGAGACCGAGCGGGCCGCCCTCGTCGACTACATCACCCAAGGAGGCTAGCGGGGCTCGACGATAAGTGGCATCCCGCCTCGAGGGCGAATCGTGACCAGCGGGTCGCCTTCGGGTAACTGCCCACCGGGTGGCTGGCGGACCGTGAAGCGTCGCGCCAGTTGCGCCACCATCATGACTGATTCGACGTACGAGAAGTCCCGTCCAATGCACAAGCGGGGCCCAGCGCCAAAGGGAATGTGCGCAAATCTTTCGACTTCGTTGAGGAACCTCTCGGGGTGGAATTCATCGGGCTGATCCCACAACTGCGGATGCCGGTGCAGCAGCCACGGGCTCATGATGATGAGTGCGCCCGCCGGGACGTGGACACCATCGATAACGTCGTTGCCTAGTGCCGACCGCGTGATCAACCACGCGGGTGGATACAAGCGAAGCGTCTCATCGATCACCGCACGGGTATAGGTGAGCTCTCGGTAGTCGGCGAACGTGATAACGCGATCAGGTGCAACCGAATCCGCTTCCTGCGCAATCCGATCCCCCACCTGCGGGTGAGCCGCAATCAGGCCCCAGGCCCAGCCCAGTGCACTCGCAACCGTCTCGTGCCCGGCCACGATAAACGTCACCAACTGGTCGCGAATCTCGGAAATAGCCATCGGCCGGCCAGCATCATCTCGAACCGAGAGCAGCATTCCCAGCAGATCCTCGCCCGAATCCGATCCGCGGGCCTCGACCATTTCCGCCACGGCAGCGTCAAGGCGAGCAACCGATCTACGCAAGACCCTGTTGGCGGGGGTCGGCAACCATCCTGGGGGCGTGATCGGCACTCGGGCACGCGCCACCACCACGTCCAGTGCTTCCAACGTAGCTGCGGCGATGTCGCTGGACCTTCCCGTCAGATCCGTGCTCATCAACGAAGCCGCCACCACTTCCAACGCCGCGCCCATCATGAAGGCGTCGACATCAATCACCGTGCCAATCGGCAGACCGGCCCACTGCCGCGCAACTCGCTCGGTGGCTTCACTTACGTGGCTACCGATGTCCTCCAACGCACTGTGGTGAAACGCGGGTTGGAGAATCCGACGCTGGCCACGCCACGTATCGCCGTCGGAGGTGAGTAAACCTTCGCCGGTAACGAGCGATAAGGCGCGGTATTGAATAGTGGACTTGCTGTAGTTGCGGGCATTGTCAACCAAGACACGACGCACTCCAGAGGGGCTATTGACGAGGTAACTGGGCGGCCGCGGAACGGGGAACTGCGCGATATCGCCATATTCACGCCATACCGCGTGGAGGTACTCCAGGGGGTTCTTGCGGATGACCCCGAAGGCACGCAGCATGTCGGGGCCCAAGGGCCCAGGGGCGGTTGCCGGCGTTCCCAGGAAACTCGTCGGCCGCTTGCTCACGAAGGCAGAATCTGATTCTCGTCCACGAACAGCCGCACCCGTGACGCAACATGATCCAGCGAGTCTTGCGCTACCGACGTGCCGATCGCCGTTGCATAGGCAGCATCGAATGAAGCGCGGTCGTCAAACCACAACTCAGCCACTCCGTCGATTCCCTCACCCTCGGTCACCTCGTTGAACCTGATCTCCCGAACCCCCGGCAATTGTCGCGCCAACGGCGCGTGCTCTTCGAGCCACCAATGGGCGAATTGCTCGTGGCTCATGTCCGATCGCCTGGTCAACAAGATCATGGCTTTGAACATAGCTCCTCCTACTGCGGTTTCTTCACGCGCGCCCCAGGACGCCCGCCGCACGACAACGCCAGTGCGATGACGATCTCATCCGCATGGGGGGCATCGGGAACAGAAATATCCACTGCATCCATGTCATCGAAGACCCACCGATCGTCCTTGTTCCCGATCGGCATCGTGATCGGGGCTCCTAGACCGCCAACCTTCTTCGTCCCAGGAATGATGTCGACCCCTCCGCCAATAGCTACGCGAACAGGTGCCCCGAATCGTGGATGCAAGATCGCCGCCGAATGCTCGCGATCCCCATCGACTCCGATGATGGCTCCTTTGCCATAACCGCGAACGTCTGCCGCGTTGAGATCCAACGCCTGAAGCACGCGCAAGCACCGATCAACCAAAAACGCAGCCGACTCACTGCCCAGCACCTCAAGTTCGTCGAGATCTTCCACACGCCCCCGACCAGCCAGCGGGTTATGCACCACAACAGCGCACGTTGCCACGACGGTGGGCGGGTCGATCACCGAACCTGCCTCGCTCATCGTCTCGTGAACAGCAGAGTGGACAGATCGGATTTTCACCCGGCAACTCCATTTACGTCGGCGAATGGCTGGTACATGGTGGTTCTCTGGAGCAGCGTACGACCCAGTGGTTCCAACTGAATTGCGAGTTCCGCGGGGTCCATACCCTGCCCATGGGCAGCACCTGCAGCTCGGGAAATGTTCTCATCCATGAGCGTGCCCCCCACGTCATTGACGCCACCTTGCAGGAGTTGCAGCACGCCGGGGATTCCGAGCTTCACCCACGAAGCTTGCACGTTGTCGATTAATCCGCGGTAGGCAATTCGCCCTACTGCGTGCATCAAGACAACCTCGCGCCATGTGGGTCCACGGCGTGCACGCCGCTTCAAATAGACCGGTGAAGCCATATGGACGAACGGTAGCGGTATGAACTCAGTGAAGCCCCCCGTGCGCTCTTGCAGAGCACGGGTAGCCAAAATATGCGAGATCCAGTGCTCAGGCTGTTCCACGCTTCCGAACATGATGGTGATGTTGGATCGCAAGCCAAGCCCGTGAGCCGTTTCGTGCACCATCAACCACTCATCGGTTGTCACTTTGTCGGGACACAAAATGGCGCGGATATCGTCATGAAGGATCTCTGCTGCGGTTCCCGGCAAAGACGCCAAGCCGGCCTCTTTCATCCGCAGCAGGTAGGACTCCAAGGGCTCATCAAGTCGACGGGATCCCTCCAATACTTCCAAAGCTGTGAAGCCGTGAACGTGCATGTTCGGCACGGCAGCCTTGACGATCTTCGTTACCCGAACGTAGTAGTCGCCATCAAAATCCGGATGTATTCCTCCCTGTAGACAGACTTCGGTGGCTCCACGTGAGGCCGCCTCCACCACCCGGGCGGCGATCTCGTCATCTTCCAGCAGGTACGGACGTCCGCGCAGGTTCAGCGACAGCGGTCCTTTGGAGAAACCACAGAAGGTGCACTTGTAGGTGCACACATTCGTGTAATTGATGTTGCGATTTCTGACGTAGGTAACCACGGGGCCGTTGGCCTGGGCTCTGAGTTCGTCCGCAACGTCGGCGATCGCCGCAACTTCACGACCGCGCGCAGCGAACAAGATCGCCAATTCCTCGGCCTCCACCCGGTGACCCTCGCGCACACCTGCGAGGACTTCACGGACCGCACCGCTTATGCGCACCCGTTGCGGGATAACGGTTGCCGGCGTGCGGTCCGCGCCGGAGTACCACGCGGTGGACCGGCGCCCTATCTGCACTACCTCGGCTCCCGTGCCGACATTGGCCGCGTCCTGATACTTCTCGGGAAACACCGCACCTGGATCATCGCGGCCTAAACCTTCGGCATCACTGCGGTCGAGCACCGCAAAGTGCAAGCCCTCGTCGATCCACCTGTCTGCGTCCAGGGCAAATTCCGGATACACGGTGAGGCGTGGGGCCAGTTCAAGACCAGCAGCCTCAGCCACGGTGCGCAAGGTTTCCAGGGACGGCCAGGGACGCTCGGGGTTCACGAAATCTGCAGTTACCGGAGATACGCCACCGAAGTCGTCGATTCCGGCTTCGACGATCGCTGCGATGTCGTCGATGAGGTTGGGTGGAGCTTGCACATGGACACCCGTCGGCAAAATGGAACGAGCAAGTTTGATGGCATCGACCAAGTCCGCCATCGAGCACGCAGGCGCATCGCGCATCGTGGTTCCTGGCTTGGGCACAAAGTTCTGCACAATCACTTCCTGCACATGCCCATGACTCTCGTGGCTTGCGGCGATCGCTTCGAGGGCTTCGATTCGGTCCGCACGCGACTCACCGAAACCCACGAGGATGCCCGTGGTGAACGGAATGGCGAGTTCGCCGGCGAACTCCAAGGTGGCGAGGCGGCGAGCAGGATCCTTATCGGGCGCACCACGATGGGCCGGTAGATCAGGGTTCAAGGACTCAATCATCATGCCCTGACTCGGAGCCACGGTCCTTAATCGCGCCAAGTCCTCTATCCCGAGCGCACCTGCGTTCGCGTGCGGCAACAAGCCCGTGGCATCCAAAACGCGTTGACAGGCAGCGACCAGGTAATCGACGGTGGATTCATACCCGTGGTTGTTCAGCCATTCTCGAGCCTCCGGATATCGATCCTCGGGGAACTCACCGAGGGTAAACAGAGCCTCGTGGCAGCCCGCCTGGGCACCCCGGTTTGCAACCGCTTCGACTTCATGCAACGACAGGTACGGGGCGGGCAGGTGATGGGGTGCCTGGGCGAACGTGCAATAGCCGCACCGATCGCGACACAACTGGGTCAGGGGAATGAACACCTTGGGCGAGTATGTGATCCGAGCGCGGGGCCACGTTGCTGGACGTTCGATCGTCACCTAGATCTCCTCCCAACACCCATGGCATCCGACGCAACAACCCCCGACTCGTATCCTGGCATACGTAACGAGTCGGGGGTCGTTGTGTGGAAATTGTCTTGCGGAGTGAAACGTTGGACAGGTGACTACTTGGTTGCCACCTTCGTTGCGCCCTGACCAGGAGCGAACTCGCGGACTGTGGCCCGTGATGCGAGCCAGGTCCAACCGGGCTCTCGCGCGGGGGCGTCCTCGGAGACGATCTCCAGGCCACATGCTGCTGCATTGCCGAAGTCGTCATCCACGTGGACGATGTTGTCGAACCCGGCGTTTTGCAGGACCGAAGCCACCGCGGCTGCGCGGTAACCCGAGCCGCAGTAGACGTACACGTCCACATCTCGTGGCAACTCGCCCATGCGGTCGAGCACTTCGTAGAAGGGAATGAACTTCGCGCCCTTCACATGGCCAGACTCCCATTCAAGAATCTGGCGGGTGTCGATGACGACCGAATTCGGATTCGCCTTCCACTCCTTGGCCATCTCTTCAAAGTCAACGCGGCGCAGATAAGCCGGCTGCTCACCGTCTTCGATCCAGAAGTCCGGGCCACCCACTGCTTGGCCGGCGGGTCGATCGATACCGATGCGGACCAACTCGCGCTGCGCAGCTTCGACCTGTTCGGTGGTTGCCCCGACCAACGTGATGGGTGTTCCCCACGGAACCATCCAGCCGAGGTAGTTGATGAACGCACCGTCGAGGTCGAAGTTCACCGCCCCGGGAACGTGACCGGATGCGAAAACCTCGCGCGAACGCAGATCAACTACCCACTCCCCGGCCGCAACGCGCCGACGTAACTGCGCCGGATCCACCGGCTCGGGCAGTGACAGATCGATTTCCTTCGGCCCTGCTGCGTTAGCGGGGCCCATGTGGGCGTAGTACGCAGGGAAGACGTCCAGGCCCGCGATCAGCATCTCGACAAAGTCTTCTTCGGCCTGGGTCAGCGCCGGGTTGATGCTCTTTTCCTGACCCAGGGATGTCTGCACACCCTCCGTCTGGATGGACGAGCAGAACGAACCAAATCCATGCGTCGGGTAGATCTGCGTATCCCCGGGCAATGAATCCACAAGGCGATGTGCTGAGTGCCACTGATCGTGGGCCTGCTTGACGGTCAGGTCCGGTGCCACGAGGTCGGGGCGACCAACCGTTCCGTAGAGCAGTGAGCCACCGGTGAACACCGCACCAGGATGGTTGTCGCGGCTAACGGCGAAGGAGATGTGATGCGGCGTATGACCGGGTGTGTGAACAACGCGGACGTCTAGGTCACCCACGCGGAATTCACCGCCCTCACCCATGGCAACCACATTCGGCTCACCGAGGTAGTCCAGTTCGACGTCGGCGGGCACCACGTAGGTCGCACCGTGCTTCTTCGCGAACTGGTAGCCACCGTTGACGTAGTCGTTGTGGATATGTGTCTCACCGACATGGGTCACGGTCAAGCCATGTTCAGCGATGAGTCTCTCGACACGATCGGTGTCACGCTGCGGATCGACGACCAGCGCGTGGACTCCGTCGTGGACTATGTAGCCCCGGTCCCCTAGGCCGGGTGTATCAATCACGATCACATGGGGGGCACTAGTAGCTGTCATGCCGTCACTCCTAATCCTGATTCTTGCGGCAGGCCGGCTGTTCGCCAGGCGGCCATTCCTCCATTGACGTTATATGCGTCCACGCCGTGGCGGGACAGATAGTCAGCAACTTGCCAGCTGCGATTTCCTGACTCACAGACAACCCACACCGGCTTGTTACCCCGCACCTCGTCGATGCGCAGTGGCATTAGTGCCATCGAGATGTTCTCGACGCCTGGAATGTGGCCGGTGTTGTATTCGAACCGCTCACGTACGTCGATGATTCGCTCTCCACGCTGGTGGGCTGCTGCCAGATCCTCGACCGAAAGGGTGGTAACCATGCTGTCTTCCTGCTCCTTCACACAGTGGGTGCACGGACTTTTGTGGTGCCGTGCACACCGGATACTAATACCCCCGGGGGTATATGTCCAGCCCTTTCACGACATTGTCCGGACATCTTCTGGTCGACAGGGGTTCTTTGTGAATTCGCGCACAATCAGGGGTTTTTGTTTGGTGAAACAACAAATGTGCGACATACTCGTTATGTGTTCGGGAGACCCCCGGGCCACAAGTACAGAAAAGGGAGTGACCCTCCATGAAGCAACTCGGAAGCATCTTCGGTTCCGTGTTCGGGCGTATGGATTCCGATACCGCTGCGCGTAAAGAGATTTACCGCGAGTGGGATCGCCAGCGCCGTAACGCGATGAGCCCAACCGACCTGGCCGAGATCGACGCGATCTTTTCTCGCGCCCTCTAGCCGCGCTTCCCCAGGAAGCGTCCCCTTCCACACTCCCCGATGCGGTGTCAGTCGTCGGTGGGAAATCCACCGGATTTCCCCGACGACTGACACCGCATCGGGCGTTATGGGGTCGGGCGTTTTAGGCGAAGTCGACCGTCACCGGCGCGTGGTCGCTCCACCGTTCGGCATAACTGGGTGCCCGACCGATGACTACCTTCTTCGCCCGATCGGCCAGAGCCGGGGTTGCCGCGTGATAATCGATACGCCATCCGGCGTCGTTGTCGAAGGCCTGCCCTCGCCAGGACCACCAGCTGTAGGGACCCGGACCTTCTCCACCGAACTCGCGCCCAAGATCCCGCCACGATCCACTGAACCAACGGTCGAGATAGGCCCGCTCCTCCGGTAGAAATCCCGCGCTCTTGAGATTCCCCTTCCAGTTCTTGATATCCACCTCTTGGTGAGCGATATTCCAGTCTCCGCACACCAGCGCCTGAACGCCATCTTTGTCGGCTCGCCGCGTCAGAGCGCGCAGGCGCAGGTCCATCCCTTCCAAGAAGGCGTACTTCGCATCCTGCTTGGGGGTCCCGGCTTCGCCAGAGTGGACATACACGCTCGCCACGGTCACCGGGCCCGCGCTAGTGTCGACATCAACCTCAATCCAACGGCCTTGGTCGTTGATCGCGGCTTGACGAAATCGATCGCGGACATCCACGGGTTCCTTCTTGGTCAGGACCGCTACGCCGGCCCGACCCTTCTCGGGTGCCTCGGCGTGCGCGACATGCCAGTTCGCTAGGGGCGACTCGGTCAGAGCTTCATCAAGTTGGGCGCGGGTGGCGCGCACCTCTTGCAAGCAAATCACGTCGGCCTTCTCTGCGGCAAGCCATTCCAGACCTCCCCGACGATGCGCTGCGCGAATGCCGTTGACGTTGGCGGTGATAACGCGTAGTGCTGGCAAACGACCCATGGGCCAGGACCCTACGTGGTGGTGACCTGGAACTCGATTCCCACCCATTCGTACTGCCCATCGACACCGAGGCCGTAACCGTAAGTACCTGGAACATTCAACTCGAAGGTCAATTCAAAGGTGCGATCACTTCTGACCTTGGTGCTGATCGGGAGCTTCTCCAGGTGCCCTGAGCCCTTCTTGTCGGTCCCGACAAAACGGCTCATCTGCATCACCGCTCCAGGTGCTACGAAGTCCGGGGCAGTCCCGCTGATGGTTATGGGTGCGCCTGCGGGGGCCGCAGACCGGCTGATAGTGGCCGTCCCACCCCACCCGACCACGTTGGGGGACCTGGTGAAGCCCGCGCGCGCTAACTGCCTGCTGGTCAAGATCACGGCATTCGCCGAGCCTTGCGGGCTAGCGGTGGAATCGCCGGTAACGGCAAGTTGGAATTGGAAGCCAATGAACTCCGGTGAAGGGCCATCGGTCGAATAACCGACCCGGTATCCATACGTGCCCACGTATCCCAGCTGCATATGCATCACGAAGCTGCCGTTGGGATTGACGCTGGTCGTGATGTTCAGGTCCTTAAAGGTTCCTGACCCTTGCGTATCGGAAGGAATAAAACGCTGCAAAGTAAGCAGTTGACCCGTCGGTGTGAAGTTAGGCGCCTTGCCGGTGATGACGACGTCCTGCCACTGGGCAACTCGGTGGGCGGACAGGGAAGCCGTGCCCGGTTCCCACGAGACAACGTTCGGCTTCTTCGTGAATCCTGCCTGCGTGAGTTGCTTGGCCGTAAGTGTGACCCCTTGGTCCGCGTGTGCCGGGGCGGCAAGAACGGCCAAACCCAAAGAAAGGCCAGCGATGGCAGCGAGGACGCGCCTCATGGGACTCCCTAAATCGACTGTCCAGAACGGTAGACCTGGAACTCTCGGGATGCAAGCACCACTAGTCGACGCGCTCCCATTCGACTTCGGCCGCGACGCGCAGAGCCTGCGCTCCGATGGTCAGAGCCGGATTCTGGGCACCACTTGAGGGGAAGAACGACGAATCGACCACGAACAGGTTCGGCACCTCATGGGCTCGACACCAGGGATCCAGGACGCTGGTGGCCGGATCCGTGCCGGCAACCACCGTGCCGCACATATGGGAGTTCAACGCAATGTCGAAGCGCTGTTCAGCAATACCGACGTACCCAGCCGTACGCAAAATCTTCTTCGTACGCGCAAGTAGAAGTTCGTGACGGTCGTAATTGGTACGACGCCATGACACTTGAATTTGGCCATTCTTATTCAGCGTTACGCGATTGTGCGGACTGGGGAGGTCCTCGCTCATGACCAACCACTCCATGCTGCGCTCGGCAATGCGATTGAGCACCGGTAGCGGAACCTTCGTCGCATGTGTCTTCATCATTGAGCCTTGCACCTTGCCGATGAGTTGAATGGTGCCACCGGGAAAACCATCACCCATGTCCCGATAAAAGTCGTTCACGGCCACAGTTTTCTGGAAGACAACGTCGTTCTTACGACGTGGATCGACCGCAGCAATGTGGGTGTTGTTGTGGACCATGTAGTTGCGACCCACCAGACCCGTTGAATTCGCCACGCCATCGGGATGATCGTCGCTTGCCGACCCCAGCAGCAACGCTGCGCTGTTCGCTGCACCGCCGGAAACAACGAAGGCGCCACCGGTGATCCGGAAAGGCTCGCCATCGCGCTCGCCTGCTACCGCGACCACTCGATCCTTTTCCGTGACAAGACGATCTACCTTCGCGTTCGTCAGAACACGCACGTGTCCGGTCGCCACCGCCGGATCGATTCCGCAGGTCTGTGCATCGGATTTCGCCCCGAGTCGACACGGGAAGCCGTCACAGGTGCTGCAGCGGATGCAGGCTCCCCCAGGTCGAAGATCAACCCCCATGGCGGTGCTACTCGGATGAAGCCCCTGATCGCACAGCCTGCGGATCGTCTCGGCCACGTACGGCTCGTGCTCGAGGGCGGGGTACGGGAAGGGGGAACTACGCCACGGCTCGGATGGGTCCTCACCCGTTGTTCCGTGCACTCGAAACAGTTCCTCGATCTGGCCGTAGTACGGCTCGATATCGGCGTAACGGAACGGCCAGGCCGGGCTCACACCCGATGGATACTCTGTGCGTTCGAGATCCTCTTCACGCAACCGCGGCAGGCTCGATCCGTAGACCTTGGTGTTGCCCCCGACCAAGTAATGCACGCCGGGAGAGAACTCGCGCCCATCGTCGTCCACCCACATCTCATCGAGGCTTGTACCGGCGCCGCACGAACACCTCTTCCGGCGACCAGTTCTGTTGCTCGCGCGGCAGATAGTCACCACGTTCCAGCACGAGAACGTCGATCCCCCGCTGGGCCAACCCCCACGCCAGTGTCCCACCGCCCATGCCCGATCCAACGATGACGACGGAAGCGGAATCGGTGATCACGTCCACACGTTAGTGGCCAACCACTTGCTCGATTACCTCGAAGAGATCTGCGCCCATAACATCCGGCTGTTCGAAGCTCTCGTCGAATACACCTTCCAGCCGTGATAACCACCCCGTTCGCATACCCACCGCAGACGCTCCCCCGATGTCCCAGGAATGCGCAGCGACCATCCAAGCGTCTGCCGGCTCGACATTGAGCACCTGACAAGCCATCAGGTACGGCTCTGGTGCCGGCTTCCAACGTTGCACCGTTTCGCAGGACAGATGACGTTCCACGAGGCCCGCGATCCCTGCACGCTCGAACAATCGTTCAACGTTGTCGGCATTTCCCACACTCAACGTGACAACCGGTACTCCGGCCTCGCGCAGAGCACGCAACGCAGGTTCCACATCCGGGTGCGGCTGGAGATCGGCGAAACTACTCAGCAATGCATCCTGTTCCGCCACACCGATGCGCTTAGGGTCAAGCGACCGAAGCGACTCACGGGCAACTTCGGGAAATGACCGGTACTTACCCGAACACGTCAACGCAAAGCCAGAACGTAACGTCCGGGCGAACCACAGATCACGATGCCCGGTGAGCCCAAGTTGATGAAAGAGGGGATCCAAGGTTTCGAGTGAGAACAGAGTCTCGTTGACATCGAGGACTACTGCCTGCGGTTTGACCATGGGAACGAGCGTAGAAGCCCCCACTAGCGCACAATGGCGCTATGGCTGATTCCGTAACATCGATCTACGACCTTTCCTTTACCTCCAACACCGGCGAGGAAGTTCCTCTCAAGGAATTCGAGGGCAAACCCTTGCTCATCGTGAACACCGCCAGCAAGTGCGGCTTCACGCCCCAATACAAAGGTCTTCAGGAAATCTACGAGGAACTCGGCCCCGACCTCGTTGTTATCGGCTTCCCTTGTGATCAGTTCGCCCATCAAGAACCGGGCGATGACGATCAGATCAAGGAGTTCTGCGAAATCAACTACGGCGTGACCTTCCCGCTGTCAACAAAAGTGGACGTGAACGGGTCGAAGACCGATCCGGTATTCGCGTTCCTCAAGGAGCGAGCCGGCGGTCTTCTCGGATCGGCGATCAAGTGGAATTTCACCAAGTTCCTCGTGTCACCGGACGGCACCACCGTCAAGCGCTACGCGCCCAAGACCGATCCGCAAATGGTGAAGATGGATGCTGAGGACATGCTCGGCCACAACTGATCACCCGTGCCAGCACGGGTAAATGCCGAGAAACCTTCCTAATTGGCCAAATCCGTGCTTACCTCAGCGCGTGCGCCTTCGCTTACCTGTCACTCGGTGGAGCGTCGCCGTTGCCGCCGGCGCCCTCGTCATGTCGATCCCAGCCGTGGCTGCAGAGACCGACGTTGAACTCTCGGGTTCGGACGCAGCGCGCGAGACGCCGACGGTGTCGATACCGGTTCGCACCGTCACCAGCCCTGGCCGAGATGGCGAGAACGGCACGATTCTCATGCGTGTAGGAAGGTCAGCGCCGATTCGTGTCATCGTCGATACCGGGTTCTCAGGTTTGATCGTCTTTCCAGGCGCCTGGGATAGACGTCCCGCAGATGTTCGTCAGTCAACTACTCAAGTCTCCATTCGCCCCGCGAGCCTGGGACGGGTGCGCGGCGTCAGGGGTTCGGCACCTATGACCTTCAACGGCGTGACAACCACCGTGGACATCCCGTTTGTGGCCGCTACCAACTCCAATGCGTACATCCGCCAGTGGACCAATCAAGGCGTCTACGGACTCTTGGGGGTCGGCACGAAAGGCGCCGGACTCGTCAACCCGCTCTCTGCCCTGCCCGGAGTGCTCGGGCTGCGCTGGAGCATCCACTTCCAGCGGACTGTGGGTGATCGAAGGGGTCGCCCCGGTGAGATCGTCCTAGGAGCAGATCCACCGTTGGAGTCGACTATGGCACTGAACATGCCCTACCTCGGGCAGAACGTGAACGGTGCAGCCTTATGGGACGACCACGCAACACCCGGTTGCTGGCGCTTCGGCCCGCGCCCTGAGGTGTGCCTTCCCACTCAGCTCGATTCTGCCTTCAACATCACGCGAGTGAAGGGAGCCCGATTCCGTTCGCTTCCCACAAATAGCGACGACATCCTGCGATCGGGAACGCTCGTAAGGTGGGCCGAACCCGGATCTGCTTTCACCGGCATCCGCTACCGGGCCGGCAATCGGGCATCGGTCAATCTCACTCGAGTGATCCCGCGGGGTAAAGGTCAGATCATCGTCGGCAACGACTTGTACTTCGAGAACGTGGTGACGTACAACACCGTGCTCGGCAAGGTCTACATCAGTGATCCGCGCTAGGCAAACAAGAAAGGGAATGTGATGACCGACATGCCTGAGATCAGCCGCAGGCGGCTCATCCAAGCGGCGGGTGTCGCTGGGATCGCTGCAGCAGGGGCAGCGGCAGCCTCTAGCGCTCCCGCGCTCGCCCAGCAGCCGTTCCGGCCACGCGGACGTCTAGGCCGGCGGCCGAACTTTCTGATCATCATGGTCGATGAACAGCGCACAGCGCCCTCGTACGAATCTGCAGCCCTACGAGCGTGGCGCGCAGCCAACCTGCCAGCCCAGCGCCTCATCCGCAGCCAGGGCTTCGACTTCACCGAACACCACATCATGTCCGCCGCGTGCCAACCGAGCCGAGCCTCGATTTACACCGGTCAGTATCCGTCACTGCACGGTGTCTCCCAGACGTCCGGCGCAGCCAAGAGCGCCATCGAAGAAGACCTCTACTGGCTCGAGCCCGGCACCGTGCCCACTCTGGGCAACTACTTCCGTACGGCCGGCTACGACACCTACTGGAAAGGCAAGTGGCACGTTTCCGACGCCGATCTCTACCAACCCGGCTCGTACAACCCCATGCCGTCGTACACCGATGTCGGTGCGCGAGACCGCTACCTCGAGGACATCTATCTCGAGGCCGAGATGCTGGATAACTTTGGCTTCAGTGGCTTCGTCGGCCCTGAGCCACATGGAAGCAACCCTTTGAATTCGGGCTCCTCAGCATGGTTCGGCCGCGGCCGTGACAAGGTCTACGCCGAGATGAGCGTGGAGCAACTGCAGCGACTTCAGAGCTCCGAAAAGCCGTGGTTGATGGTCGCTTCGTTCGTCAACCCGCACGACATCACTACTTGGGGCCGTTTCACTTTGGCGGCATCGGTCGCGGCGCAAGCCCAGGGCACACGGAATGCGTTCTATTTGCCCCAGCAACTTGTCGGCTCCAACGTTCCGCGCGACCTGTTCACTCCAACCTACCGAGCCTCCGAAAACGAGGATCTCTCCAGCAAGCCGACAGCGCAGGCAAGTTTCGTTGAGCAGTATCAATTCGGCTTCCAGCCGCTGAACAATGACGAGCAGTACCACCGCTTCTACTACCAGCTCCAAAAGGAAGTGGACGGGCACATTGCGAGCGTCATGAACGCCCTGATGTCTAATCGTCGTCAGTACCGAGACACCATCGTCATCTACCTGTCAGATCACGGAGAAATGCTTGGTGCGCATGGTGGAATGTTCCAGAAGTGGCACAACGCGTACGACGAAGTCTTGCGAGTGCCCTTCGTCTTCCACAACCCTGAGTTGTTCCCCCGAGCACAAAGTTCCGATGTGCTCACCAGCCACGCCGACCTCATTCCCACGATGCTCGGTCTTGCTGGGATCGATGAATCCGCCATCGCGAAGGAATTGCGCAACACCCACACGCAGGTAAGGAAGCTTCCGGGCCGAGACCTCTCAGGCATCCTGCTCGGGGAAGATGATCCGTCAACCAAGCGTGAGCAGCCGGTCTACTACATGACCGACGACCAACCCTTCAAGGCGTCAAGCGCGATCTCGATCCTTGGCATCGCCTACGAGCCAGTCAACCAGCCGAACTGCGTGGAGACCGTTGTCGCGTATTTGCCGAGTGGTGTTGGTGGGTCCATGGAGAAGTGGAAGTACTCGCGGTATTGGGACAACCCCCAATACTGGAGTACTCCAAACGTCCAGGACGTTCGCACCTTCGTCCCAGGTCAATACAACACCCCAGGCGAGCGCGTTGCCGTCACCACGGTTAAGTCACTCAATCCGGCAGCGGGAGAAACCGCTCCCCCGCCGGATGAGTTCGAGTTGTACAACGTCACTCGTGACCCAGCGGAGTTAGTCAATCTCTACGGAATCACCGAGCATCAGCCCCGGCTCCTTGTCCTCCAGTCACTCCTAGACGCCGAGCGCGCCGCCAAGAGACTCGAACCCACGTTCCAGCCGTGGGCCGATGGCACCGCCCAGCAACTCCCCGTTGGAAGCCCCACAGCGAGTTAGCCGGCGGCTACCTCGACTCACACACTCGACCGTCGGGGACGTACATCGGAGATTTGGAAGCAACAACTGACCGAAGTCAAGCCTGACACACTGGAGGTATGCGCCAGGCGATGCGTGTCATTGTCGTCGAAGACGAGCCACTCTTCCGAGAGTTGCTGTGCACTGGATTGACCGTGGCCATGAACGATGTCGAAATCGTCGGCAGCTTCAGCTCCGCTGACGAAGCTCTCGCTGCCACGGATTGCTGGCCTGTGGATGTACTCCTCACCGATATCGATCTCGGTACGGGAGATGACGGCGTGGCACTCGGTTTGCGCGCTGCAACGGCGCACCTTGTCAAGGGCGTTGTCTTGCTCTCCAATTTCGCAATGCCAGCGGTCCTGGTCGACATTCCCAGCACGACACCCGTCGGCTGGGCTTATCTGCTCAAGACGAGCGTCTCCAACCTCGATCAAGTGCGAAGAGCGATACGAGGTGCCCTTGACGGCGAACTCGTGGTCGACCAAGCATTGACCCGTGAACTGCGTCCGGTGAATACGAGTCCACTTGCGGGCCTCACCACCCGGCAGCTCGAACTCCTGGCGTTGATGGCAAATGGTTGGTCGAATCAGTTGATCGCCCAACGCCTTTACATCAGCGTCCGCACCGTCGAATCGACCGTCTCTAGCATCATCCGCAATCTCGGCATCGATCCCCAGGCGAAGCACATCAACGCGCGAGCAGCGTGCGTCGCGATGTTCCTACGGGACACGATTCGCCATCGCGGCATCTCACCCACCACCAGGGCGCAAGTACTGGATACCGAATGATCCGCCAGCCCCGCCCGCTTCCCTTGATCATTTTCAGCCTCCTCAGCGCCCTATTCATGCTGTGGACCTTCGACAGTTTCGAGTGGAGCCCATTTCAGTACGTGTTTCGAGTCGCGGCCGGGGCAGTCATCGCCCTCGCAGTGGAACTGCTTGTCTTAGCGCTCATCGTTCGAAAGTCAGTGTCCACCGTGACGAGGTCGCGCTGGTTGCTTGAGTATCTGTCGGCTTCGGCAACCGGAAGTGCTGCGCTTATCGCCTGGTTCGAACTCGCTGGGCTCACGCAGGACCGGGCGACTTTCGTGATCGCCCTTGTGTTTGTTACACGAGCAATCAACATCTGGTTGCTGGCTTACCTCACCGATCAAGTTTCCGAGTACCGGGAAAACATTCTCTCCACTCGCGCGGAACTGATCCCGAATCTTCTCGCTACGCAACAACTCAATAGCCTGGTAGAGACAGCGACCAAAGTCAGGGATCAACGCGACATCGAGCTGATTAGGCAAGAAGTCTGGTACCCGATGGTGCACCTTCAACATCACGTGAGAGAACTTGAGGATGAGCTGGCAGCCGCCGAGGTCGAGACGTTCATCGACCAGCACCTGCGGCCGCTAGCCCACCAAGTTCACCCGATCACCCTCAGCCGAGGCATCATTCCGGCCCTGCGCTCGCTCGACTTCGTCATCGACGCTGATGACAGCATTCGCACTCTGGACACCGAAAGCGACCTCGTGGACACCTCGGCGCGGATCGAAGTTTTTCGTTGGCTGCAAGCAGTAGAGATGGATGCCGACGTCCCCACCACCGTCGAAATCACGAGCGCTGGCGCCGAGGTACGTTTTGCGGTCCACGACGCACGCTGCGGCGACCTTGATTCCCTCCACCGAGTGGCAGGGCTTCGCGAAGCGGGCGCAAGAACCATCCTGGCACCTAGAGCCGGCGTCGAGCAGCCGGTCCTTCCGGCACCTGAGCCCGCGATCAGCGCATCGAATTGGCTCCTGCGCCGAACATTGCTTGACGATTGGCAATGGTCGCCCGCGAGCATCCATCCGCGCCTGCTACTCATCCTCGCGCTGACAGCGGGTGCCGTTCCATCCATCGCCTTCATCGCGTCTCCTCGGGTCACGGCATCTTCATTCATCGCTCCGGCGGCCTGGATCGTCATACCCGTCCTGATCGCTCTCGCGCTGCGAGCCATACCAGCACCGTCAACCCCCCCGGCGAGGCCGCCCCAAGGCAGCCGGTATCGACAATCGATACGTTTCGTCGCAACGTGGCTCGCCTTCGGCATCCTTTCCGGCCTCCTCGTAGCGACACTCGAAGTGACGTTGGTGCCCGACTTCCACACAGACGTTGTACGGCAGGAGGTGGCGCGCGGCCTCACCCGAATCACGCTGCTCGGCGGCGCTGTCACGCTGGCCGCTGAGCTGACATGGAACGCTCGACGTGCGAGTACGGACGTGCGCCAACGACTTACGATTGCCCACAGACATCGCGATGCTCTCTTGGCAAAGTCGCAACGGAAAGCGGAATTCATCGCACAGATTGTGCACCGAAGAATCCAGGGTCGAATGTCCGCTATCGCCCTGCTCTTTAGAGCCGGTGAATCATCTCGGGCGATCACTGAATTAGACGCCCTCACGGCCAAGACGCTGCCCGACCTGCTCGGTCGCATGATCGAGGAAGAGCCGGTCACCCCTCCCATGGATTCAAGCTTCGAGCCGCCACTCGGCTTGAATCTCGAGGTCGTCGCTGAGCAATCCTTTGCCTGGCACGCGTCACCATTTCGCGATCGGATCCGCGAGATCATCGAAGAAGCTGGGATCAATGCGCGTCGACACGGCCACGCCCGGCACATGAGCGTGCGCGTGATAGACCACACGACCACCGTGGAGGTCATCTGCAGGGACGACGGCAAAGGTTTGCGCGGGTCATCTACCCCGGGCCTGGGGAGTCGCCTGTTCGACACGGCCGTAGGTGACACCGGTTCCTGGAGCCTGCGGCGCCAGGGTATCCATACCGTCGCTCACTTCACCCTCGCTAAGCAGGTTCCAACGCCCGCGTGAGGGGTGAGCAGTGCCAGCACTGATGACCACATCGGTTTCGCTTACTTCACTGCTGCCATGACCATCGAACACCACGACAGCAAATACGTGATGGGCTGGTGGCTGGCGCTCGCCATCTGGTGGAAGGTCATCCTCCTTGCGCTGTTCGTGATTGTCTTCCTCGCGCTAGCACTCGCAATCCGAGTGTTCACGACGGTGAGCGATCCCTCCGCTCTTCTCAAGGAGGACAGACTCGTAAGCGCCGACGTATGGGACCCAGAACCGCGAATGTTGGCAGCTGGCCTTGGCTTCACGGGAATCATCGGAATCCCCGGGTTGGACGTCGAGGAATCTGAGTCCAGCTCCACCCGCGTGCGGTTGGCCGGCGGCACCTGGAACGTCGTCAAGTGCCGCGACGCAACACAAACCGATGTGTCCACCTACACGAGTGCGGCAACTCCCGAAGCTGTGGAAACGACGTACGGTCGGCAGGTCTTCTATTCGGACGGCCTTCCGATCGAGTTCAGCTGGCCGGCCCTCCCAAGCACCGTCGGCGCGAGCGACTTCCTGATCACACTCAACAACGGCACGACGACCGTTCCCGAAGTAGCCGCCGTGTGGCCCAATTTCGAATACAACGAGCGGAGCACGATCGTCCTCTTCGGTCACTTCGGCAACCGAATTGATCCGACGAAAGCCGGCGCGCTCTTTCCGATTCGGGTCGACGTCGTGAAATCCGATACCCCGCTCACCTTGGTAGGTCCAGGCAAGCAACTGATCTCCGCCGCCGGCATGGGCGTCGAGACGGGCGGCTCGCCGTACACCGATCCGAACATCGCACCGCACGAACGAGGGGGGCCCAGACTCGCGGCAGCAAAGTTGACGCGTTACTCATCGCGTGGCGATACCGGCCCGGCCATCTTTCAGCCCGGTCTGCTTCCCAACCATGGTGAGGCGCTCTACGGAGACGCCGCGCAATACCGTTTGCGCGTCTTGACTACCGGGGGCATGACACCGGATGGCGTCCGCGGCATGCATCCTGACGAATTCGAGCGCTTCTTCCGGCTATCGGCAACGGACGAAGACGGGCGTGAGATAACCATCGACAAACAGGGGACCGATTACGAGATCAATGGCGGTCGACTTCGCGTTGAGGGCTTGGCTGACTTAGGTCTGAAGCAAGATGAGTATGACGACTGCTACAAGGAGGACCGGGACAACCAGATCGACATCGTGATCTCTGGAGATCTCGATGCCGTACGCGCCATCAAGCGTGTGCAGATGCCATCGATGGGGAACTACTCACCGGTCTACAACCCCGGTGGCCCGGGCAACGATCCGGCACCCGGAGTCCGCTACGCCGCACCCAGTCCACCGATCGACATTGCTGTCCTAGACGCCTTGGACGAACCGCTCGTGGTGGACTACCCGTGAACCACCCATATCGACCCAGATCCACGGCCCATCAGTTCCATAAGAGCACTGGAACTGGTCCGCCGTCCATGGCTTCAGGCGAATGGCTGGTGGCGAAGCACCCCAATAAAGAAAGGAACCCAGAGCCGAAGCCCCGGGTTCCTTTCGTTGGTAGCGGGGGCAGGATTTGAACCTGCGACCTCTGGGTTATGAGCCCAGCGAGCTACCGAGCTGCTCCACCCCGCGCCGCTTCATTCGAAGTTCGCTAAGGATACGTCACCATCCACCAGGCTCGTGCGCCCGGGTCAGGTGACGGTGTCCTCCACCACCGCCTCTTCAACGGCTTCGTCAATGGGTGGCGGTAGACCCTCACCCGCTAACTGAGCTTCGGCAGCCGCGGCCCTTTCGAGTGCCTCGGCCAATCGGTCCTGAGCCTGCCCATAAGCACCGAAGTCGCCCTGCGCCAAGGCGGCCTGACCATCGGCGTATGCGCGCTGAGCGTCATCGATCGCGATTGTCAGATCAAGGAACGGATCACCTGTTGATGGCACGGACGGAACCGGCTCCGACGGCACATCGCCCGGAGCAGGCAACGGTTCGGAGCCGTCTTCGGGAATGAACTCTGGATCCACGGTTGCTGCGGGTGAAGACCCGAACACTTGACCCAGTGCTGCCGACAGGGTGTCGTCCAAAGCGACGTTCGCGCCGTAACCGACAAGCACCTTTCGCAGCAGCGGATAGCCCTCGGATGCCGCGCGCAGATAGACCGGCTCCACGTACAACAAGCCGTCGTTGAACGGAAGCGACAGCAAGTTTCCGAACTCAATCTCCGAGCCACCTCGACGAAGCAGCGACAGTTGCGAGGACACGACGGGGTCGGATTCGAAGTTGTTCTGCACCTGCTGCGGACCAGGTGTGGTCGTGTTTGACGGTAACTGAAGAACTCGGATCTTTCCGTAGTCCTCCCCTGGCGCAGAGTTCACCTGCATGAACGCCGCCAGAGTCTGGCGTCGCTGCGGAGCGAAGGTGGTGGTGAGTGAGAACGCGGGCGCGATTTCCCCAGGCATCTGCAAGGTGAGGTAGTACGGCGGCTGGAACACCTGGGCGGGCGTGACCGTTGGATCAAAGGGAACGATCCACACTGCGGTGCCGTTATAGAAGGTGTCGGCATCGGTCACGTGGTACCGCGACATCGTGAAGCGCTGAACCTTGAAGAAGTCCTGTGGGTAACGAACGTGCTGTTCGACTGCATCGGGCATGGCCGAGCGTGGTTCCACTACATCCGGGAAGGCCTTCTGCCACGTCTGGAGAACGGGATCGGTTTCATCCCAGGCGTACAACGTGACCGATCCTTCGTAGGCGTCGACCACAGCTTTCACGGAATTTCGCATGTAGTTGATTTGATTTCGGGCGATCAGGCCTGCGGCGAAGTTCGCACCACTGATCGAATCGGCGGTTGCCTCCGCTAGGGAAACACGACTGGAGTACGGGAAGTCGTTGCTCAGGGTGTATCCATCGACGAGCCACTTAATTCGCCCGTCAATGACCACCGGATACGGATCTTGATCCAACGTGAGCCACGGAGCCACTTTGCCCACGCGGGTCAACGGATCGCGGTCCCACATGATCTGGGACTCGCTGTTAACCAAGTCCGATAGCAAGATGTTTGTGTCCTGGAATTTGGTAGCGAAAATCAATCGGCCGAACAGGGAGCCCATGGGTATTCCGCCGTCGCCGTCGTACGTGTTGTTTCGCTGACCCGAGGGGCTTTGATCGTCCGGGAAGTCCAACTCGACGGGCGAAGCTCCCTCCGGTGCACCCACAATCGAGTAGGGCGGAGAGAACTCACCGAAGTAGATCCGCGGCTGCTCAAGATCCAACGCACCTACGGTCGGAATATCGCTTTCGAAGAAGTCGGGTGTGCCGTTGGACAATGCGGTGTTGTCGTATGCCGCCACCACGCCGTAGCCGTGCGTGAATACGGCAACCTCGTTGGTCCAGTTGCGCTGTCCGTCGGGGATACCCGCCAAATTGATCTCGCGGGCGGCGATCACCGCACCACGTTGTTCATCACCGAGGGTGTACCGATCAATGTCCAGTCGGGAATTAAACGAGTAGTAACCGCGAATCTGCTGGAGTTGGTTGTAGGTGGGCGACACAACCGCCGGGTCAAGAAGACGAATGTTGTCCAAAGTTCCCGCGCTCGCCGCCAGCACCTCTTCTGATGGCGGTGATACCGAACCGGCATATTCCTCAACCTCAGCGTCCGCGATGTTGTACGCATCACGCGTGGCCTCGATATTTCGCTCGATGTACGGGCGTTCACGCACCAACTCACTTGGGCGAACTTGGAACTGCTGCACGATAAGTGGATAGACGCCGCCGACCACCACCGAGGTGAGCACCATGAGGCCCAGCCCTATCAGCGGGATGATCCATTGGCGAAGGAAGATGTTCACCACGAAAAGAACGCCAACGAACAGCGCAACGAAAGTCAAGATGTTCAAGGCTGGCAAAACCGCGTTGACATCGGTGTATTGCAAGCCCGTGAAGCCACCGGCCAGCTCGCTACTGCGCAGCATGAGTTCATAGCGGTCCAGCCAATAAGCCGCAGCCTTGAGGAAAATGAAGACCGCAAGGAGCGCGGAGATCTGAACCTGCGCTGCACGTGTTGCTCGATCCCCCTTGGGTTGCAGACGCAACCCGCCGTAGAGGTAGTGCACCACCACTACCAGGCCGAGGGCAATGAAGGTCGCGACGAATGCGTAGCCGAGCAGGAAACGCAAGAAGGGCAACTCGAACGTGAAGAAGGAAACATCCATCCCAAATTGCGGGTCGGTAATCCCGAAGGGAGTGGAGTTACGCCACTGCAGGAAACGACCCCATTCACCCGAGGCCGCCAATCCGCCGAACAAACCGAAAATAACCGTCATTCCGAGTGCGATACGACCGCGGTACGGCTCCACCGCTTCTCGATACCGCTCCAAAGAAGCCTGTTCGGGTGTTGTCCCCGGGGAGGCCGGGCGCGTCCGGTAGGCAATCACCAGGAAGATGAGCACCACAAGGGCGAGAAGTAGTCCGAAAGCAGCGAAAAGGACGCCTCGGGTGATGATCGAGATGGTGTACACCTGGGGCTTGTCGACGGAGACGAACCACAGCCAGTCGGTGTAAAAGCCTGTGAAGAGGACGAAGCTCACGAGGAGGGCGGCAAGCACTCCGATGGTGGGCAACAGCACACCGCCACGCCGCCGGTCCGCTGTTTCCGAGCCCGCCCCACCGGTGGGGAAATTGAAAGTCACCTTGCCAACTTACGACACGCCCCGCGATCAGTCCTGCGCAGGGCACTCCTGAAGGGATTCCCCTGCAGTCCACGCGCCGATGGACTCGATGGCTTCGGCCAGCGTGGTGACGGGAACAACGGTCAGACCCTCGGGCACGTGTCCTTCAGCTTCCGCGCAGTGACGCACAGGCATCAGGAACAATTCCGCACCAGCGTCTCGGGCCCCAGCAAGCTTTTGGCGGATGCCACCGACTGGGCCAACCTTTCCATCGGGGTTGATAGTTCCGGTGCCGGCAACATGACCGCCAGCGGTGAGGTCCTCCGGGGTCAACTTGTCGACGATCCCGGTGGCGAACATCAAGCCGGCGCTCGGGCCGCCTACATCTTGCAGTGTGAAGTCGATGTCAAAGTCAGGTGTGAAGAACAGCCCAACCGTGACGCCGAGGTAGGGGCTGTCTGGATCGGCAGGGTTGGCTGCCGATTCGATGGTGAAAGAGACCGCCTCACCTTCACGCTCGACCTCGAAATCGAAAGAGCTGCCAACGGGCTTCGATCGAACGATCTTCACTACCTGACCTGGTTCGGTGATTGTGGTCCCGTCGATCATGACGATTGCATCGCGCGGCTCAAAAAACTCACCTGCCGGAGCATCCGCGAGAACTGCGGTTGCCACGACCTCGGTGGCAACCGGAATGTCGAGATAACCCAGCGCAGCGCCCACGGCATCGGACTCCGACGTGCTGAATAACGCTGCCTGTCGTTGTCGAACTTCGTCGCCGGTAACGTCGTCGGGGTAAATCAACTCGCGCGGGACCACCGCGTCTGCTGTGCTGAACCAGGCCCCGATTGCCTCGACGAACGTTAGTCCTCCCCTAGGGCCACCGGACTCACGAACGGTGGTCATGTCGAGGTTCCCTGTGACCGGGTAGGTGGTGGTGCCGTCTATTCGAATGAACGGCTCACCGTCGTTGTCACCGATCACGTTGAAGGTGGGTCCGGGAGCCAACTTCACGTACGGCACCGGCAAGACGACGGCAATCGTTATGAGGATCCCCAGGGCCACCAGGCTGACAACCAGTGTCCGTCCGCGCTCGCCGATGCCGCGCACACGACGCACAAGCGAACCTCGTAGGTCAGTGAGGAGTCTCACCGGGAAGTAGGGCCGCTGGGGGCAGGTGGAAGTGAACCGGGAGGAATCGAATCAGGAGGAACCTGGCTGCGTGGGATGGGTCGCTCCATGGCCGCACGCAGTCGCGCCCGTTCGGCCATGGGGTCGGCGTCTCGAGGCTCACCCATTCGCGAACGCAATCCGACCACTGCGATGGCGATGGCGGTGATCACGATCGGGATCACCCACCACACCAGCGCTGACATCGTCATCCTTTCCAAGCCCCGTCTGTACCCAAACCAGAGGACGAGGGTACGACAGCCAGGAGATCGCGCCTTTCCAGGGCATTCGGCCGGAGTGCATTCAGGGCAAAATTTTTCGGCCCAAGACAGTGTCCATGCGTGAAGCCCCCGGGTCGCATAGCGGATGCTCGCCTTCCCCTTGCGCACATCCGCCCGTTATCCCGGGGGCTTCGACGAACACAAGGTAGGAAGGACGACAACACCGAGTCAAACCAATTCGAGCAATTGCCGACTTCCGCTGTGGACGCAACTGGGGACATCGTGGGGACAACGGGCCCAAACACTGTGGATGAAGAGTGCAACTACGTGTGCACAACTTGAGGACTGTGTACCAAAGAGTGCCTCTGACAAGGGGATTTCCTGTCCCCAAGCTGTGGATACAGATTGGTGAACAGCAGGAGACAGTTGTTTACCCGAAGGTAACCCAGGTGGTGGGTTCAACCAGCGCCGTACGTGCATCTTCAATCAACGCTTGCACCGATTCGTCGATCACGGGAAGTTCGGTGCTTGCGAACCAGCGCAAGTCATCACTTTCGTCGCTTATCTGTGGGTCGGGTGTTCCTTGGACCCGAACCACGTATTGCACATCCCAATGCACACTGCGCAGGACCGATCCATCGGCCGCACGGCCACACGGCACAGGGTGCACGTCCAGTCGAATCGGAGCCGTGGAAATCGCCCCGCGCAGAATGCCGCTTTCTTCGCCCACCTCGCGCAGGGCTCCATCTCGTAGGGACGCATCACCGCGCTCTAGGTGACCTCCTAACTGCAACCACCGACCTACTTTGGGATGCAAGGTAAGAAGCACCGACCCCGACTCCGCATCGATCACCAGTGCACTTGCAGTGATGTGTCCTACGCCGCAGGAGCGCCACACGGCGTCGTCGTGAGAGTGCACGAAGTCGCGGTATTCGAGTGCGCGCTCGACCTGTTCTGGGTCACGA
Source organism: Candidatus Nanopelagicales bacterium (assembly GCA_018402235.1). Taxonomy (GTDB): domain Bacteria; phylum Actinomycetota; class Actinomycetes; order S36-B12; family S36-B12; genus S36-B12. The sequence continues at coordinate 165,521 of JAGYJJ010000002.1, forward strand.
TGTTCGAATCGATTCAGGACGGATTGAACGTCTGAACGCAGGTCCAACGCCAACGTCATTCCGTTTCTTCGCTGGACCCGTCGTGATTATTCGTTTCCTGCTCTCCCATACCTTCAAGCGTGTCGGGAACGACGCCGGTTGATTGCACGAAGCCGAGAGGATCATCGAGATCGTCCGGACCGGGAAGCAGATCCGGATGTGACCACAGAGCGTCACGGGCGTCTGCGCCGCGCTGCGCACGCGTAGCAGCGAAGACGGTATGCGCATCGCGCAATCGACGTGGGCGCAACTCCATGCCCACGAGTGAGGCAAATGTTCGTTCGGCTGGACCTCCGGCTGCACGGCGACGTCGCATCGCCTCGACCAACCCCGGTAAGGATGGCAAGCGATCGGCCGCCGCAGTTTGTACGACGTCGTCGACCCATCCCTCGATGCAGGCCAACAGCGTCTCGAGCCGAGCAACCGCGGCCTTCTGCTCAGGGGTGTCCTCCGGCGTTAACACGCCTCCGGACAAAACCTGCTGAAGTGCTGCCGGATCGCTGAGGTCGATGTCGCCCATGGCTTCGTTGAGCTGCTCAACGTCAACACGCATATAACGCGCGTACTGTTCGACGGCGCCGATCACGCGCGCTGCCAGCCAGGGCACATGAACAAAGAGGCGTTGATGCGCGGACTCTCGTAACGCGATGAACATCATCGCGTCCGAGGAAGATATCTCCAGACCTTCCGCGAATTCCGTAATGTTTCCGGGCAGCAGCGCTGTTCGAGGAGGATCTGCTAACGGGATCCCAACATCGGATGCGGCCAGCACCTGAGCGGCCAGGGCGGCGAGTGCCTGACCCACTTGCATGGAGAAGGCCGCAGCACCCAACTGCCGCACCATGCCCAGCATCGGCTGCAACATCTGCAGCATTTCTGGCGGAACTCCCTCGGGAAGCATCTGACGGAACTGCTCGGGGAGCGCATCACCGGAAATCTGTTCGAGGTCGGTGGGTGCCATCCCGGCCACCGCCCCCGTGACCTGCTCTGCAATGGGCGTAACGATGCGCCGCCAAGCTGGTCCTGTATTGACCAGCCACTCCGATCGCGACCAAGCTTCAGCCGCTGCACCCGACGCCGGGAAAGACGTAGCAACGTCGAGCCACAACTCCGCTAATGCCACAGCGGAGGCGACTGCTTCTCGTTGACCATCCGAGGTTGCAGGATCACCACCTGCCACCACCGCTTTGCGCGCAACATCTTCCACTACAGCCCAATTGACGGGACCGGAGTCACCACCACCGGATTGCATCATCTGGCCGAGCTGTTGGAGGGCTTGCCCGAGAGCATTCATGTCGAACGGCCCCTGGTTGGAATCGTCGTTGGGCCCGGGCATTCCGAAGCCGAAAGGAATGGACATGACACCACGGTAACGGCACGCGAAAGGCCCGCAGAACCTCGGCAAGATTGCCGGGTGGTGCGGGCCTTTCGATTAGGTCATGGGCGCTCCGGTGCACCGACCAAGGGTCAGCCCATCCGCAGCGCGTCGATGCCTAGGCCTTGCCCAAGATGCGCGTGACCTTGGTGCCGCACACGGGGCAGATGCCCTTAGCGAACCGGCGACCGTTGGTCTCCTCGACGTGTCCAGTGAACTCGCGCTTCTCCTTGCACTTCACGCAGTACGCCTCACCGGTGTATTCCTCGGCCATTGGGGCCCTCCTCTTGCCGTTCTACCGCTCTCGCGGTCGGTGGCAGGTACCACCTGATGCCCCGCGGGCACCGCTTCACCATAGGGCAGGAGGGGCTCGACCTACGTGCGCCAGGGCACCGCGCCGCACCCAATAATCGGATAAAAGGGACATATAGTCGGGATCAAGCCTCCTGAGCGCCCCACGCGGGGGTGCGCAACAATCTGGCCGTGACCGATCCGGACTCCCCCTCTCGCGTTACCGGCCGCGCGAACCAGGCGCAGATCGCCGGCGACCTAGGCTCCTTGATCGCCATCCCCTCGATGGGCGGGCACCCAGCTGAGGTCACCGTCCAGGAGTTTCTCGCAGGTCGCTGGGCCGCGGACGGCTGGCAGGTCCACACGTGGCAGATCGACGTGGCGGGGCTTTCGGCTCGCCCTGACTTCCCTGGCATGGAGGTCGAACGCACCCAGGCCTTGGGGGTCGCAGCGATCCGAGCCGGCTCTGGCGGCGGCAGGACGCTCATGCTCAACGGTCATACCGACGTCGTTCCTCCCGGAGACATTGCAGCCTGGAGTGCAGATCCCTTCTCACCCCGACGAGCCACCATCAACGGGCGGGAGTGCATCGTCGGTCGCGGAGCCTGCGACATGAAGGGCGGCCTCGTTGCGGCGTGGGAAGCACTGCGCATGGTCGACCGCGCCGGAATCTCGCTGCGCGGTGACGTCGTTTTGTGTCCGGTGAGTGGGGAGGAGGACGGCGGACTTGGCACCTTCGCCGCGATCGACCACCTGGTATCCCACGGTGATCTGCGCATCGACGCCTGCATCATTCCCGAGCCCACCGATCTGGACCTCGTTCCAGCCAATGGCGGGGCATTGACCTTTCGACTTCGCGTGAACGGATCGGCTATCCACGCATCGCGCAGGGCCGAGGGCATCAGTGCCGTGGAGAAGTTCATCCCGATCATGGACGCGTTAACGGAACTTGAAAGTACCCGCAACGTAAACGTGGACCCGCTGATGCAGCGATGGCCAATCGCGTACCCACTATCGATCGGAACGGTGCATGCGGGCGACTGGGCGTCGACGGTGCCCGATCTCCTGGTGGCCGAAGGGCGGTTAGGAGTGGCTCTCGATGAATCTATGGAGCAAGCGCGCGCGGCACTCGAAGATGCCGTTGCGCGCGCCTGCCGCACCGACCCATGGCTGCGCGATCATCCCGTGACCGTGGAGTGGTGGGGCGGTCAGTTCGCTTCCGGCCGAACCGACACAGGCTCCCCCATCGTTTCGCTCGTGCGCGAAGCACACGCGCGTGCTACGGGGACCGCGCCGCAAACCTACGGCGGTCCCTACGGGTCGGATCTTCGACTTCTCACCGGCATCGCCGGAATTCCCACGGTCCAATACGGACCCGGCGACACCGTGGTGGCTCATGCCCCCGATGAGTATGTGGCGCTGGACGATGTCGTGACCTGCGCGGAGGTACTCGCGGATGTGATCGTGGAGTTCTGTAGCTGACGCACTACACCACCAGGCCTGTGGACCGCACCTCGCAATCCACAGGTTCGAGGGTGCAACGTCCCTGCATGACCGACAAAACCAACCGGGTAACCGGTATCCCACTTGCGGGGGCGAGGTGGCGCCAGGGCATCCCGATCATTCGGCGAAATGATCGGGAGATTCACATCGGCGATCACGCGATCCCCATCCCTATGTCGAACGCCGAAGTCGACTGGCTCATGGCCATCACCGGGGTCCCATCGGATGCCACCACCTGTGCGCCATGCCCGGGAGGCGCGATTCGCGCACAAACCATCCTCGACCAGGTCCACCTTGCTGGTGCGCTCGCATCCTCGACCGAATGCTGGTGGTTGTCGCCATATGCACGCGCGAATATTCAACCCCACCTGCTGTCCCTATCGGAGTGGCATTCAGATCCGCAAGCAGCTATCGCGGCACGCACAACGTGGCGCGTAGGCGTCCGGGGTAACGGCACCGTGGCCGATGCAGTGCAGCAGCTGGTAACCGCCAGCGGCCTTACGGCAGCAGATCAACAAAACGCCGACATCACAATCGTGGTCGGCGGGCATGGGATCGACGCACCCGAGGCGCTGCTGCCCCTCGACGTGTCGAGCGAATCGTCGATCGGCGATCGTCCGCACCTGCCGGTGAGTGCTTATCGAGGACACGCAACCATCGGGCCGCTTGTCATCCCTGGTCGAACGCCGTGCCTGAATTGCTTACATCTGCTCAGGCGAGACACCGATCCCGAGTGGCCGCATCTCGTTCAACGTTGGCGCGCTGCCGAGGCCATGACGGCGGTAGATGTCGATCCGCTGCTGGCCTGGCAGGCGGCCATTACGGCGGTGGGAATGGTGCGAGCCTGGATCGATACTGCGCACACGCAACAACCGCACCGCATCCGCTGGCACTTGCCGGAGTCCGCACCCCAACACGAGGTGGTCGCCCCGCACCCCGCGTGCGGCTGCCGCTGGTCCTTCGACACCCTCCCTCGTTCGAACCAATAAGGCGAGCCAACCACCCGCAACAGGCGCGAGCGGGAGTACTCGGTGACAATGGGCACGTGCCGGAGATTCCCAAGAACGCGCTGACCCGCGGGGTGCGGATCGCCACCTTGCCCGCTTCCTATGCGGGCCGGGCTGCTTTGGGCTTCGGTAAGCGTGTTGGCGGGCGTCCGGCTGAACTCGTTACAGCGGAGATCCAGCAGCGCACCGCCGAGCAGATCTTCTCGGTCCTCGGGGAGCTCAAGGGCGGGGCGATGAAACTGGGCCAAGCCATGAGCATCTTTGAAGCTGCGCTACCTGAAGAGGTGGCCGCTCCCTACCGCGCAACCTTGACCAAACTGCAAGACGCGGCGCCGGCAATGCCCGCATCGACGATTCACGAGATCCTCGCCGACTCGCTCGGGACGGATTGGCGCGACCGCTTCACGGAATTCGACGACAAGCCGGCTGCCGCTGCATCCATTGGCCAGGTACACAAAGCCACCTGGCACGACGGCCGCTCCGTTGCCGTGAAGGTCCAGTACCCAGGCGCCGACAAGGCTCTGATAGCCGATCTAAACCAAATGTCACGCATGGGACGCCTCTTCGCCTCGTGGGTGCCCGGGCTGGACATCAAGCCCTTGATAGCCGAATTGAAGGCGCGTGTTATCGAGGAACTCGATTACCTCGGGGAGTCCCAGTACCAACGACAGTTCGCCGTGGCGTTCGAAGGCGATCCGGATTTCCACATTCCCCACGTACTGGCGGCCGCGCCACATGTGTTGGTGAGCGAGTGGGTGGACGGACGCCCGATGTCGGACATCATCGCAAACGGAACCCCAGCTGAACGAGATCACATCGGCCTGCTGTACGAGCGATTCCTTCTTTCCGGACCCGTTCGCGCAGGGCTCTTGCATGCCGACCCGCACCCGGGCAACTTTCGACTCACGAACGACGGCCGGCTATGCGTGTTCGACTTCGGAGCGGTTGCGGTGTTGCCCGAAGGCCTACCCACTGCCATGGGTTCGCTGCTACGCATCGCTCAAAGTGGCGATGCGGAGACCGTGATGGACGGACTACGTGAGGAGGGTTTCCTTCTTCCCCACGTTGAGGTTGACCCCGCTCAACTCCTCGACTACCTCGGTCCTTTTGTTGAACCGACTCGATTTGAGTACTTCCACTTCAGCCGCGAGTGGCTGCGCGGGCAATTCACACGTGATCAATGACATCCGCAACCCGGATTTCGCCATCGGATTGAAGATCAACTTGCCACCGTCGTACGCACTGATTCATCGCGTGTGGCTGGGAAGCATTGGCGTCCTGTGCCAACTCGAGGCAACCGTTCCTGTACGAGGGGAACTCGACCGATGGGTCCCTTCCTTCTCCGAGCCAGCACCGCTAAGCGACTAGTTACCCGTCGCGACATCGGCTACACAGGCCGCGACCATGGCAAGGACTTCGCCGGAATACGACTCCAATTTGGCCGGACCCACCCCGGGAATCGAACTCAGCGAATCGATATCCGAGGGCAACTGTTCGGCAATGGCGATCAACGTTGCATCGGTGAAGACCACATACGCCGGAACTCCTTGAGCCGACGCCTGAGCTTTACGCCACTCGCGCAGTTGTTCGAAGAAGCCTTCATCGAAAGTTGCCGGACAGCTTCTGCACCGTCCAATCGTGCGTTCCCCGGGAGTAACCAAGGCCTTCCCGCAACCCCGACATGCCGCCGGACCCCGTCGTTTGCGCTGCTGGGGCCGACCGCCACCGGCGCCCGCTCGAACCGAGGACTGATCGGCTGGCGCATCGGCGAAGGAAGTGAGAAATGGACTCACCGAGCGGTTGGCGCGTCCTCCCGGTTGACGGGAACGAGCCCACGACAGACCCAAGTCACGCTCGGCCCGCGTGATAGCGACGTACAGGAGGCGGCGCTCTTCTTCGATGGCCTCGGGACTGTCCGCATGCGCAAGTGGGAGCAGCCCATCACTGCAGCCGATCACGAACACCGACCGCCACTCCAGGCCCTTGGCTGCGTGAATCGACGCCAAGGTGACACCGTCGGGAACCGGGGCGAAGGAAACAGAAGCCCGCTCGTCCAACTGCTCGACGAATTCCAGGAGCGACGTTGCGCTCGACTCCCGCGCCAACTCCACAAGAGCCGCTAACGATTCCCAGCGCTCACGCACAGCACCTGTGGTGCTCGGCTGCTGGGTGGTCCATCCCATCGCGCTGAAGACGTCTGCCACGAGGTCGGGAATGGCACGAGTGGTATCCGCCGAGCGAGCAGCACCTCGCAGACGGGTGAGACCTTCGCGCACCTCCGGCCGCTCGAAAAAGCGTTCGGATCCACGCACCGTCATCGATATCCCGGCATGGGCCAGGGCTGCTTCGATCTCCACCTGCTGGGCATTGATCCGATAAAGCACTGCTATATCGCGAGGGCGCACTCCGGATCCGATGAGCACGCCAATCCTGGCTGCGATCGCGGCGGCCTCGGCGGGGTCGTCGTCAAAGACGTCAATCTGCGGCGTTGGACCTTGTTCTCGTTGCGAGCGCAAGGTGACCGCGTTGCGCGCGGAAGCACCAGCATGGATCACGCCATTGGCCAAAGAAACAATCTCCGGTGAGCACCGGTAACAGCGAACCAGTCGAATTGTTGTGGCACCTGGAAAATCGCGTGGAAAATCGATCAGGAAATCCGAACGCGCACCCGTGAAGGAGTAAATCGTCTGGCTCGGATCACCCACCACACATAGAGCGTCACGATCACCCAGCCACAGTTTCAGCAGGGCATGCTGAACGGGGTTCACATCCTGGAATTCATCGACGGTGAGCCAGCGATATGCCCCGCGCACCTCTCGCGCGATTGATTCATCCGTGGAGAGCATCCCCACGAGAAGAATCAAGACGTCTTCAAAGTCGATCACACCCCGATCAGCTTTTGCCTGCTCAAAGTCTGCTAACACCCGCCCGAAGATCTCAGGCTGCACACTCAACTCACGCGTGATACTCGATGTGCCAATGGTGTGCTGGTCGATGAAATTCACTCGCGCCCACTCGATATCCGCGCTCACATCTCGCACCATGGATGAGTCTGGAGATACGCCATTGGCCGACAAGATGCCCGCTACCAAGGACGCCTTACTCGACACCAACGAGGGAAACGAGCGATCTGAGATGCGCGGCCAGAAGTAGCGAAGCTGACGCAAAGCGGCTGCATGGAACGTCCGGGCCTGCACTCCCTCCACTCCCAGGACACGCAGACGCGATCGCAACTCCCCGGCGGCGCGGTTGGTGAACGTGACCGCCAAAGTGCGGCGTGGATCGTGGGCACCCGCGAGCACGCCATGCGCAATCCGGTGCGTGATCGCACGGGTCTTGCCCGTGCCTGCTCCCGCGAGGACCATGACCGGCCCTTCGAGGGTCTCAGCCACGGCGCGCTGCTCAGAATCGAGCCCCGCGAGCACCTCTTCCACGTTCACAGGCAGATGCTCGCATGCGGCACCGACACGTGCTGTTCGCTATCCACAGGACGCCGCGTCAATGGATGAATGCCAATTCGACCATCACGATGCCGAAGCCGAGCAGTCCATAGACAATCGCGAACCGCACCTGGACCCACCCGCCCAGACCGGACGCCCGCGCCGCGAACGCCCCCCACCAGAACAAACTCAAAACACCCAGGGCCTGACCCCACTCGGAGGCCTGACCAGCTTCGCCCCCGGTGAGTTCGTAGAGGATTCCGATCGCCAATACCGGGATTCCTACGCTGAGGTACTGCAGGCCAGCGGCGAGTAGGTGCCGACGATCATGGGCAGTGAGGCGATGCCGTGTCTTGATTTGGATGTCGAGGGCATCGGAGAAGGCGTGCGCAAAAGACAAAGCAAGAAGGGGAAGGACGACGACGATGAATAGGTCAATGAATCTTGTTCCGCTGAAGGACTGCACTTCGTCGTCGTAAATCGCTAAGGCAACCAACATAATGATGGTTGCGTAGATCAGGCGATGTGCATCGAACCGGATACCGAAGATAGTGATCAGGGTGTGCCCATCTGGTCCCGTTGTCGTGGCCATGCGGGCAGCATGCCAGGGCACGCTCAGTACGAGTGACCACTACCCTTCGGATGTGGACGAATTCCTTCCTGATCACGGATCTGTGGTCATGTTCAGCACGGTGTGGTGCGGATATTGCCAGCGACTCAAGGCCCAGATGATGCGCGAGAACATCCCGTTCACCGAGATCGATATCGAACACAACTCCGCCGCCGCCCACTTCGTGGAGAACGCCAACGCCGGAAATCAGACAGTGCCCACGGTCGTGTTTCCCGACGGCACAAGCATGACGAATCCACCCTTCAAGGAAGTCCTCGCCAAGCTTCAGGCCTTATCCAGCTGAGCGCTTCGGCATCTGATCACTGGGTGCTCTTCATCACAGGTCGAGACCAGTCCCCGGGCAGGGGGCTGCCGAACCAGCGCTCGATGAGTTTGCGTGCGATGCTCACCGCGGGTGGAAGCGAAACCTCGCCGGATTCACAGGCACGCGCAAGTTCTTCTCGAGTGAACCACCGCGCCTCGGCGATTTCCTCGCCGTCCACCTCGATATTCACCTCGCGTGCCCAGGCGTGATACCCAAGCATCAACGATGCTGGAAACGGCCAGGGCTGACTGCCCAGATACATGAGATCTTCGGGCGCCGCCCCGATACGGACACCCGATTCCTCATGCACCTCGCGGCGCACCGCAGCCTCGGCGGACTCCCCCGCCTCGACGAATCCAGCCAAGGTGGAAAACCACACCGGTTCCCAGCGCACCTGTCGTCCCAGTAGCGCTCGATCGTCGTCATCGCGCACCAGGACGATCACGGCAGGGTCGGTACGCGGAAAATGCGAAGTGCCATCGCTTGGGCATCGGCGCGACCATCCAGCTTCACGCCATGTCAATTCGGTACCGCACCTTGGGCAGTGACGATGGGCACGCGACCAGTTGTCCAACGCGACGGCTGCCACCATCAGACCCGCCTGGGTCGCATCGAGCGATGAGCCGCTCATCCGCAGATCCGACCAGTGAGCTTTCTCTATGTGCAGATCGACGTCTGGAGCGACGTTGTGATCATCATGGTGGACGCAGAAGTACGCGTTGTCACATTCATCGACCCCAAGAAGTGTCGTGGGCGCATCCGGTACTCCCGTTGAGGTGAGTGCCAAAGCCTCACCGGTCAGCAGCGCCGAGCCCTCATGCACATGCACGAAGCGCGATCCCTCGGCTTCCTGAGCTCGGCGCACCCAGTCTTCGTCGGAACGTCGCTGAGCAGCTCGATCGATGGTGGCTCGAGCTAAGACGAGATCATCGAGCAGCCACCACTGAGGGTCCGACATTCGCACGCTATCTCCCGATGAATCGACGAGGCGAGCCTAAGGTGTCGGGGTGAGCGTGTTCATCCGGCAGTTGACGGGGATCCGCTTCGTGGCTGCGTTTTGGGTACTCGCCTATCACCTTCAGGGCCCCTTCAACGTTCTTGGGCTTCTATCGATTCCGGTCCTCGCCGACGTCATGCGCGTAGGGCGACTCGGCGTCGATCTGTTCTTTGCGCTCTCCGGCTTCATCTTGACGCACACCTACCTCACGCGCATGGGTCGATCCATTCACGTGAAGGACACGCTGAAGTTCTGGTGGTTGCGACTGGCCCGTATCTATCCCGTGCACCTGGTGATGCTGGTCATTGCCGGACTCGCCGTCTTTGCCCAGGCGCGGGTTCGCGGGGAATCCGTTGATCGCGATTGGTGGAATCCGATCGACTTCATCAAGAATTTGCTGTTGATCCAAGAATGGGGTCCCGATCCGCAACGCGGATGGAACTTTGTCGCTTGGTCACTATCCATGGAATGGCTTGCGTACCTGGTTTTCCCCATCCTTGTGCTGATCTTGTGGCGACTGCACAAGCACGTACCCACGTTTGTTCTCGTCATCGCCTGGTTCGTGGTTTTAGCACCACTTATCGGCTACGGCCTGGGCACCAGCGATCCCTACTACACAAACAACTGGGGATCCACTTACCGGATCGCCAGTGAATTCACCGCTGGCGCCATCACTTACCTGATTGTGATGCGGCTGGTCGACAAGGGACCACGCGTGGAGCGCGCCGCGTTGTGGCTCTCTGCGCTATTACCCCTTGCGGTGGTAGCCGGTTCGGTTCTACTCGCGCGCTTGCCCGCGGCGCAACCCCCCGTCAACGCGATGAACCCCGATGCCGAGCCTTTGCCCCCGTACTTCCATCTCACCTTGGTGCCATTCCTGGTCGCATGGATCGGAGCCCTGGCGCTCGCCAACGGTGGCGTTGCGCGCGCCCTATCCACCCGGGCACTCGTTCTGGGCGGGTTCATCTCCTATTCCCTGTACATGACGCACCTGGTGTGGATGGGCCTGTGGCGTGCCGGCATGGACGCAGCGGGCATCGACGGAGGCCCGATTTACGCCGTGGCCGTTGTGGGTCTGGTTGCCGGAGCCTTCGTCATCGCGTGGTTGATGTGGCGGATCGTGGAGGAGCCTGCCCGGGAGTGGATGCGAAGGTTGGTGGGAACACGTCCGGTGCCCACCGAGGAGGCGGGCGAGGCCATCGTCGAAGCCACCAAGGATTCTGCGCTCGATCGCTCCGAACCCATCGAACCGATCCCCATCCCCGATGAGAAATCGCGCTAGTTCATCGACACCAGGGCTTGCACTTCGGCATCGGTATTCGGCCGGATTTCCTCACCTGTGGCAACCATGTAGAAGGCGGCATCCACATCGCGCCAGGACACTCCCGCAATATGCGCCCACGCAAGTCGGTAAATGGCCAACTGACGAGGATCGATGCTGGCGGTCCCCCCTGTCTTCCAATCGACGACGTCGTACCGGCCACCTACCTCGAACACCGCGTCCATTCGACCATTGATGACCCGCCCGCCCAAAACCAGCGAGAACGGTTTTTCGATCGCAACCGGCTGCATGCCCGCATAACGCGAGCGCAGGAATGCAGATTGCAACTCCTGCATGTGGGTATCGCTCACGATGTCGGCATCGACCGCACCGGGGAGTTCCTCAACACCCCACAGGGACTGTTGACCGAAGGTCGCCTCAACCCAGGCGTGCCAGGCCACGCCGCGACTGGCAGCCAGCGAGGGCTTTCGTGGCATCGGACGGGCAACGTCGAGTGCCAATTGGTCCGGGTCCTTTAAGGCACGCAGGAACATGGTTGCTCCCACGTGCGGGCCCAAACGCACCACTCGTTCGGTGGATTCACCGAGTGATTCCTCGACAAGTGCGGCGTAGGTCTCATGCCAGCGGGTCAAGCGCTCGTCCCAAACATCTGATTCGGCACTCGTGTTAGCAATCGGCAGGGGCACTTCGTGTGGTACTTCGTGGTTGGTCTTCATCACGAGATCGGCCGCAGCCGCGAGCGTTTCGTGTTGCTTGTGATCGATTGGTTGCGGCCAGGGTGTGCGCATCGAGGCGACCACAGGATTCTTCGAGGAGCCATCGGGCTCAGGTGCCCAGGCGATTACCCGACAGCGGTCGGGGTCTGACTCCTCGACCGCCTCCTTGATCTGCGTTAAGAACCGGTGTGGCCCTCGAACGGCGTCCTTACTGAACGCCCACCAATGGCCGGTAACGGTCACGGCACGCTCGGCGCGGGTGAGGCCTACATACGCGAGCCGTTCGTGATCTCGATCGACCAATCGGGCGAGCGCTTCCTTGTAGCGCTCGTGTTGACGATTGAGGGAATCACCACTGCCGTCGGGGAAGACGGCGAGGTCCGGAGGGGTGTCCCTACGCAACGGCCACGGCACAACGCCGGCGCCGGTCGTCCATCGACCCCGGGACTTGCCCCCCGGGAAAGCCCCTTCGGACACGAACGGCATGAAGACGGTCGTGAACTCAAGACCCTTGGCGGCAAACACCGTCATCAATTGCACGGCCCCCTCCTGCGCGGGGCGTGTGTGCGGGATCGTGACGTCGAAACGTTCTGCATCTCGCAGCCGGGTGAGGAATCCGCCCAACCCGATCCGCCCTTCTGATTGGGCCATTCCCGATGCGAGCAGCGCGAAGTCGGCCAAGGCCGAGGAGGAATCACCGGTGGGGTCGTTCACCGCCGCTTCGATGTCTACCCCTAGGAGCTGCCGCGCGCGGGCGATGAGATCGACGATGGATTCACCCGCACTCGAACGCAAAGCCGCGATGATCGATGCGACTTCCGCGAAAGCGGTGAGTGCCTGCTCGGAGAAGTGACGAGGGTCTCCTGCATCGAGAACGGCATCGGCAAGGGACACGACATCGACGGGGTCACTCCCGGCAACAGCCTCATCGAGGGCCTGCTCCACCGATGTTGTCTGAACTCGGCCGCGGCCACCGGCCAACTCACGAGCTCGCGTGCCCAGTGCCGCGAGGTCGCGGGCTCCGACGCGCCAGCGGGCACCGGCGAGCAGGCGAACCATCGAGGGGTTGGCGGTTGGCTCGTGAACCACCTCTAACAACGCACGCAGGTCCCCTACCGCGGGATCGGCAAGCAGGGCTGCTGCACCTGTCACCTGGGTGGGTATACCCAATCGCTGCACAGCACGGTCCACGCGACGGATATCGGCACCGGTGGTGCACAACACCGCTATGGAGTGGGTGCCGCCGGCAGCACGCTGCTTGGTTGCCGCGGCATACGCATCTTTGATGCTGTGAGCGAGGTAGTCGATTTCGTCGTGGATGGTCTCGAACAAACCGACGAGAACGGATGCTGGTTCGGATTCCTTCGCCGGGATCAGTGGTTCGGTTCCGCTGTGCTCGACACGCAACTCGGTGGCCACCGTGTTGGCAACATGGAGCACCGCGGGCCCGGAACGGCGGTTTTCTGCCAGGGAGTATCGCAGCGCAGGCGAACCATCCGCTCTCGGAAAATGTTGCGGGAATGAATCGATGTTGTCCACACTTGCACCACGCCAGCCGTAGATCGCTTGACATGGATCACCCACGGCCGTGACTGGAAATCCATCACCAAAGATCGTCTGGAGCAGCACTCGCTGGGTGATGGAAGTGTCCTGATACTCGTCCAGCAACACGATGTCGTAGCGGCGGCGGATATCCGCGGCCGTCTCGGGAAAACGTTCGACGATCTCTCGGGCTAAGCGTAGGTAATCGGAGTACTCCCACAAATCGCGTCGGGTCTTGTAGCCACGCCACTCAAGTATCAATCGCGCAAGGCTGATGCGTTGCTCGGCTGCTTCACGAATCTGCTTGCCGATCCCGCGATCTGCTCCAATCTCGGTCAATCTGACCACGAGTTGACGGTCGTGATCAATCAGATCGGTGGGATCGATGCCCAGTTCACTGAGTTCACTGTCGAGATCGAGCATGTTCTCGGTGATTGTCGAGGCCTGCTTACCTAGACGAGACAGGTCGCGACCAATCGACCCGGCATCCGATGCATCGGCGCCGCAAACCAGCCGATAGGCATGCAGATGCTTCAAGCCATCAATCAGCAAGGTCGCATCGGGTTCACGGCCGATGCGCAATCCGAATTCGGTCACCAGACGGCCGGCAAAACCGTGATAGGTCGCCACCGTGGGTTCCAACATCTCAGCGTGCGCACCCGAAGTGCCACCGTGAGTTGACTGTTGTTCGGCCACCGCGGCAAGTCCCACGCGGATCGCAGACAGCAACTGCCCCGCCGCCTTATTCGTGAACGTAAGGCCGAGCACGCGATCGGCACTGACCTGACCGGACCCCACCAGATAGGCAACCCGTGCCGACATGGACGTGGTCTTGCCCGTTCCCGCTCCCGCGACGATCACCGCCGGCTGCAGCGGGGCGCTGACCGCTGCCCACTGGGCTTCGCTCAGATCAAATCCCAAGGCTCGCGTCAGTTCGGTACGACCGAATACCCCACTCATGCGGGCTCACTGGTGTCGATAGGTCCGTCACGATCGGTAACGTCGGCCAACTCGAGCAGACTCACCTGGGAGTTCTTCTCCGGACAGATGGCGGTGAAGGCGCAATAGGAGCACTGCTTGCCCGGTGAGGCGACGATGTCCTCGCCTCGAATCACTCGCGCTGCATCGCCAAGTGCCCGCTCGATCCACGTCGAACCAGTATCGGTAGCGGACAATGCCGCCTGAAACTGTTCCTTGGGCTCGGGATCGGAAACCCCCGTGTCCTTGCGCAGTTGAATGAGGGCCGCACCGCCAACATCGACACCTTCGGGGGAATCCTCGCGCAGCAGCAGTTGATAGACACCTAGCTGACCGTGTTCGCTTATCTCCGACTTAGTGGGCACATTCGACATGGTCTTCAGGTCGATGGCCACCACGTTGCCGCGCTCGTCACGCTCAATCCGATCGAGGAAACCACGAACGTGCACCCGCTCGGTTCCCCCATCGGAGGTGGGCACTTCAATGGTTGCCTGCAGATACCGCTCGGTGTCGACCAACTCCCGCAGTTGGGCCCGGTGGTAGGCCAAGAAGCGCTCGAGCGCTCGCCGAGCATCCTGACGCTCGGCATCCGAACGCCACACGGCATCGAAATCGACAGCAGACCAGACCGAATCGACGAAAGAATCCATGGCCTCAAGTTCAGCGGGGATATCGCCCTTGGCAACGTGATCGGCGATGGCATGCACGATGCTGCCAAACGCTGTGCTGCTTCCCCGCAAGGTCTCGGCATGAACCTCGTGATCGAGGAACCATTTCATCGAACACTCGCGGATCGCATCCAGGCTCGTGCCGGACAATGCGATGACTTCGCCTGCTTCGCGCAGGGGTGTGGGCCCTCGGACAGTGGGCGCACGCCCCACCAGTTGCGCGGGTCGGCTCCAGCAACAAGCAGATTGCCGGACGCATCTTGCAACTTCGACGCGGCTGCGAGCAGACCCGCTGCCTGGGTACGTGCGCGTTCGGGTGCCGACGGGTCCATAAGAGTCAGGCGTAAGTCGGCCACGAGATCTGACCAGTGGGTAAGCACCCCCAACCGTTCGGTGAGCGGCTGGACCTCAAAACCCGCGCGCGAAAGGTCATCCACGAAGCGGCTCGGTCGGTCATCGCCCGATTCCTGGCCATCGACACTCAGCAGACACAGGTGGTCCTTGGCCCGGGTGCAGGCGACGTATAGAAGGTTGCGCTCCTCGCGGATCAGGTCGGCCACCTGATCGGTATCGGAGCCGCGCAGCGCTTCATCGAGTTCTTGCACACCCAAGAGAGATCCACGCAGAACCAGGTTCGGCCAGCGCCCTTCCTCTAAACCCACGACCCAAACCCGAGGCCATTCCAAACCCTTGGCCCGGTGCACCGTCATGATCTGCACGAGGTCGGCATCGGCTCGAATTCCCGAACCAGCGATGGACTCCGCCGGAATCGTCTGGTCACGCAACATCGCAACGAAAGCGCTCACCCCGTAAACGCCTTGGTATCGATCGCTGATCCGTTCGGCCGTATCAAAGAGCGCAATGACTGCGTCGAGGTCGTGATTGGCAGCAGCAGACCCTCGAAGCGCCGATTCGCGCAAGCGATCCGGCCACCCATGCGCTGCGGGTCCCCCGGTCCACGCAGTCCACAGCACCTCGACGATCGGAGCACCAGACTCAACGCGGCGGTGCACAGCCGCCAGGACATCGCGAAGCCGCCGAACATTCGAGGCAATCACCGATTCCGGTGGCAACGGCAGCGGTTCGCTTCCCACCAACACGTCGCGAATGAGTTCCCGCGCGGGAAGTAGCGGCAGACCTTCATCCTTGCGCGCAGCTCGTAGCGCCCGGCCCAGTACTCGCACATCAGAAACATCGAGTCGTCCGATTGGTCCGGTCAGCAGATCCAAAGCCTCCTCAGGGCGAGTGACAGACGGCCGGACTGCCGCGTCGATGATCGACAGCAGTTGGGCCACGGCCGGCTCGGCGCGGAGCGGAATTTCATCGGCGGTGACAGTTGCTGGCACCCCGGCAACGCGCAGTGCCTGCTCTATTCCGGCGAGGTCATCCGAGGACCGAGCCAGAACCGCCATATCCCTCCACGAAACCTTGTTGTGGATGTGGCTGGCTCGGATCTGCCCGGCCACGTAGGCATCGCGTGCGGCCCGCGAGGGGCAGGTACATATCTCAACTGTCGAATCCGATTCCACGACGACCGGGCTTCGGTGCGCTCGTTGCGCTGACGCCGGCACTCCCGGCAACGCCAATGGGGAAAGGACTGATCGCGCCGCGGTGGCGATTTCCGATCCGTATCGCCGCACCGTACGTAGGACGATGACCGGCGCTGGAGTCCCATCGCTTTGCGGAAAGCGGGCCGGAAAATCCACAATGCCGTGCACGTCGGCACCACGGAATGCGTAGATGGCTTGATCAGGATCACCCACGGCGACGACGCATGTCCGCGGCCCACTTATCCGCCGGAGCAATTCCACCTGCAACGGGTCGGTGTCTTGAAACTCATCCACGTAGATCGCGGCGAACCGCTGATGCATGTCGGCCTGCACCGACTCTTCGCCCGCACGAATCACCGCACGGCGCATGAGTTCGGCGTAGTCCATCACATTTTGCAAAACCATCACGTCTTCTTCTTGTTCGGCAAGGTCGGCAACGGCTGCCCACGCGGGTTTGCCATGAATCGTGGCTAACGAACGCAACTGCGCTGGGGTGAGATCTCGTTCGCGCATCCGTGCGATCAACGTTCGAACCTCGACAGCGAGCCCGTGGGTTCCCAGTGCCTCCCGCAAGTCCTCCGGCCAGGAAACCGAGCCATCGGAAACCGAGCCTTTGATGAGATCGCGAATGCGCTGGTCCTCCTCCGCGCCGGATAACAAGCTCGGTGGATCCACGTACCCGTCGACGCCTGAGGAGGCGCGCAGCAATCCGTAGGCAAAGGAGTGGAACGTGGCCACTTGGGGCAACAGACCACCACCGCGACGCGCGGCGATCCGATCTCGCAGTTCCGTGGCCGCCCGGCGACCGAAGGTGAGCACCACGATGGCGTCCGGATCGATCCCCTCCTCCAAGCGGGCGACGACCGACTCCACGATCGTGGCGGTCTTGCCGGTTCCCGGACCGGCCAGGACCAGGAGCGGGCCACTGCGGTGATCGACCACCTGCTGCTGCTCGGCGTCCAATGCCGGAGCCGCGGCCGCAGGCACACCCGATAAGTCCAACCGCACCTGCACAAGCCATGAATACCACTGCGGTGTGACACGATCGACCGGTGAGCGACGACACGCGGGGTGATGACGCAACCGCCCACGATTCGACGTTGCGCACCGAGTTCACGATCGCCGGGCCCCTGCCCGTCC
Organism: Candidatus Nanopelagicales bacterium; assembly: GCA_018402235.1. Lineage (GTDB taxonomy): Bacteria > Actinomycetota > Actinomycetes > S36-B12 > S36-B12 > S36-B12. The sequence continues at coordinate 182,984 of JAGYJJ010000002.1, forward strand.
CGGTCGACGAAGGCGACACCGGTCGCACACACCAGGGCGAACAGGATCTGCGCGCCGATGCGTTGGCCGATGCCGAGGGGCTGACCGGCCCTAGCGGGCTCACAGAAGTCACCAACTTGACCGGTCCCACCGGATCCAAGAACCTCACCCGGCGCCCGCCCGGCGGCTGGGATGGGGTGACTCCCGGCGGAACGATCGTTATCGAGGACGGGGTCATCCCCCGACGATTGCGCCGCCCCCTGGACCTCGCGCGTTTGGCTCTCGCCCTGGTCATCACCGCCGGTTCGGTTGCCCTGGGTTGGTTCGCAACGGGAACCACATCGGGCCTGGAACAAGACCTCGAAGGCGGCGCGCAACTACTCCCCAGAGCAGTGGTGCTGATCATCAACGTGATCGGCGGCATCGGGACGCTGCTCCTGCCGATCGCCGGCGCCATCGCACTGATCGTGCGTCGACGTGTTCGCCAACTGTTCAGCGCCCTCGTGGCACTCCTCACCGCGGCCGTCGTACTGACCGCGGTTTCGATCCTTGTCTCGCAATTCGGCGACGCCCGCTTGTTGATCGCCCTCACCGGATCAACCAACCCGGCCAATGCCGCCACAACGCCCACGCTCGGTGGCCTATTGGCCTTCATTACTGCTTCCCAATTAATGAGTCGTCGTCCTTGGAATGTTTTGTCCACGCTCGTCATGGGCTCGTTGGTGATCGTGGCGATCCTCAGCGCAACCGTTGCCATTGCCGGACTCGCGGCATCCTTGGCCATCGGCTGGGCAGTCGGCTTGGCCGTCCGGTATGCCTTCGGCATCCAAACCACGCGCCCTAGCGGTGCCGAAGTAGCTGAGGCCTTGGATCGCGGTGGTTTGCCGATCACCATGCTGCGGGCCCAAGAGTCCACCTCGCGTGGTCGCCGCTACACGGCAACCACCCGACGTGGCCAACTGCTCCAGATCACCGTTTTCGATCGCGACTTGGAAGGCGCCGGGCTTGCGCGTGCGATTTGGACGTCTTTGCGATTGCGCGAAGAGCCGGGTAACTCCGCCTTCAACATGCGGCGGGCACTCGAACATGCTGCGTTGGTCTCCTACGCCGGCGAAGCAGCCGGTGCACCAGAGCCGCGATTGCTTTTGGCATCGGAAGTCGGACCAGACTCGTGCGTCCTTGCCTACCAGCACATTGAGGGTATGCCGTTCTCGGAGTTACCCGAGGTGACCAACGAAGACCTCATCGGTGCCTGGCGGGCCATGCGCACTCTGCACGAGCATCAGATCGCACACAGATCCCTGACCGCGAAGCATCTGTTGCGGGCAACCGACGGAACCGTCTGGGTGCTCGGTCACGACAGCGGTGGGGTGGCCGCTAGCGATGTTTCGATGCGCATCGACGTGGCCGAAATGCTCTGCACGCTCGCGATGCTCACAAACGCCGAACGCGCGGTCGATGCCGGTCGCGCGGTGCTGGGACTCGACGGCATCGGCCGAGCCCTCCCTGCGCTCCAACCCGTAGCCCTCTCCCGCCCCACTCGCGCCAAACTTCGCAAACACAAGGGGCTGATGGTTGCGTTACGTGATCGACTCGTCGAAATCAGACCGGGAGCAAGCGAAGAGACGATCCAATTCGAGCGCATCAAGCCGCGCACGCTGGTGCTGGTGGTGGTCGGAACAATCGCGGCGTACGTTCTGTTGTCCCAGCTCGCTCAGGTGGACCTGGTCACTTTGGTGACCAACTCCGATTGGCGGTGGATCGCCGCCGCCATCGGCTTCAGTCTGCTCACCTATCTTGGCTCGGCGTGGTCCTTGTCTGGATTCGTTCCGGAGAAACTGCGCTTGTCTCACACACTCCAAGCCCAGATCGCCGGAGATTTCGCCACCCTCGTGTCACCACCGACCGTCGGTTCCATCGCGATCAATGTCCGTTATCTGCAAAAGTCCGGTCTTCATCCAGCCCTTGCAGCGGCGAGTGTGGGTGTGGCTGGTGTGGTCGCCTTCGTCATCCACATCACGCTGCTCTTGGGGTTCGGCATCGCCGCCGGAACTGCAGCCGATTTCACCTTCGACCCACCGCGCATCGCCGTGATCATCGTGGCGGGCATAGCAGTGCTGGCACTCGCTCTATTGGCCATTCCGCGGGTGCGAAAAGAGATAACACGCCGCGTTCGCCCCCTTATACGCGAGGTTGTTCCGCGGCTGGTGACCGTCGCACAGCGTCCGGCAAAACTTGCCGAGGGAATCGGCGGAATCTTGTTGCTCAACCTGGCGTACGTCGCTGTTTTGTTCGCTTCGGTCTCGGCATTCGGTGGTTCGATGAGTATCGCCTTGGTGGCGGTCGTCTATCTGGCCGGAGCAACGATCGGCCAAGCTGCACCGACCCCAGGCGGTCTGGGCGCGGTGGAAGCCGCACTCGTCGCCGGGCTCACCGCCGGCGGACTCGATGCCGGAACCGCGGTGTCCGCTGTTTTGCTCTACCGGCTCATCACGTTCTGGTTGCCCACCGTGCCCGGGTACTGGGCCTTCACCCGACTCACCCGACAAGGACTCCTCTAGCCGGGCGAACGCGCGCTTCACTTACCCGCCTGCCATGCTGCGCCTATGAGCGAAGACAAAGTAGTCATCACCCCCCTGACCGACGGTCCCAACCAGGTTGCTGGTGGCGTGGTAGTCAAGGACGCCGACGGCACTGTGATCAAGGAGGCCGAAACCGTGTACCTGTGCCGTTGCGGCTTCAGCGAGGACAAGCCGTTCTGCGACGGAGCACATAAGAAACATAACTGGAAGTCCTGACCTCCGTGGTCTAGATTCCGTTCATGGCCCTTTACACCTGTGCAGCATGCGGAATGTCGGTTAACACCACCTGCGGAGCATGTGACGCCGTTCTGGTCGACGACATCCTGGTGAAAGACGACGGTACGCGCGTCGAAATCTCCGCATGCCCGAATGGACACGGCAAGATTAAGTCGCCCTTGTGCTGCGGCACGGACATGACCTGCAGCGTCTGACCGACACCGCTATGCGCTCCCCACAGCGCACCACAGTCGCCACCGTCGCAGTTGCGGTCGTCGCGGCCTGGTGGTTCTTTCTGGGTTCGGCAACAGTGTCGGCCCAGGTACAGGCAGGGACTTTGTCCCCTTCGGCGCTGGCCGCCCTCGGTGTGCTCACTGCAATCAACTTCGGCGCATTAATCATCAGCGCGCTCGCCGTTCGCCTCGATAGGCCGATCGCGAAGGTTTTCGTGGTGGTGGTTGTTGCGATAAACGTGCCCCTAGCGTTCTGGAACCTGGTGGGACCGCTGGACATTGCCTACGGGGTAGCAGCGCTGATTGCCCTCGCGTTGGTGCTGTGGTCGTGGCGGCGATATTCCCGCTAGACCACTTCGTGAAGTACGCGCACCGTGGAATCGGAGTGAGCGATCCGGAACGGCTCGAGTTCGTCGTCCCAGGGTGTCCCGATGAGTCGGTCGATCTCTTCGACCAACTCAGCTGCCTGATCTGGGCCAGCCGCACGAGCACCGACGAGCAGGCTGCGCAGCCGATCCTCGTGTACAAGCACATCCCCGTGCATACCGATCGTGGCGCGAAAAAGTCCCAGGTTGGGAGTCACGGCGTACCGCTCCCCTTCGGCGCCTTCGCTGGGATCCTCGGTCACCTCAAAACGGATCGTCGAGAAGGCGACCAGAGAGCTGGCGATCTTCGAGGAAGTTCCGCGCGGTCCGTGCCAGATGACCTCAGCTCGAACGCAACCGGGAGCAATCGGTTGGGCAGCCCAATCCACATCGACCGTGGTACCGAAAACCCGGGCCAACGCCCACTCCAGGTGCGGCGCCACGGCCGAGGAACACGAGTGCACGAACAGGACCCCGCGCGCGTGCGCGAGGCCTTGGTCACGCCCGGCACTTGTCCGAACGTCGACTACGACCGTCATATCGCCTCCCGAAGTCGAGGGTCGCCTTCCCCTGCGTCCTCACCTCGGGCGTGCCTGATAAGGATAACCCCGAGACGCCAGCGATATGGTGCGCACCTGCCGTGTGTTGACGCGGCCCGGATTAGGAGGAGTGCCGTCCATGGCCGTCATTACCCCTGCCCCCCGAGTACTGGCCGACGTCGTGGCTCGCAGTTGGGTGGCCAATCTCGTCTTGGTCCTTGGCGGCTCGGCCTTCGTAGGCATCAGCGCCCAGGTGGTGATCCCGCTTCCTTTCACCCCCGTGCCGCTCACCTTGCAGACCTTCGCGGTCCTCCTGGTGGGCGCGGCACTGGGAACCTGGCGGGGTGTTGCCTCGATGGTCGTCTACGCCGCCGCCGGAACCGCGGGCATGCCCTGGTTCTCCGCCGGCTCTTCAGGCTGGGGCGGAGCGAGTTACGGCTACATCCTGGGATTCATCATCGCCGCCGGCGTGGTCGGCCGGTTGGCCGAGCGCGGCGCCACCTTGACGCCACTGCGCACCGCCGGGCTGATGGTTGTTGGAAACGTCGTCATCTACACCATCGGCGTCACCTATTTGAAGTTCGCCATCGATGCCAGTTGGGCGACAGCCCTCGCCCTCGGCGTTGTTCCGTTCCTGGTGGGTGATGCACTCAAGATCGCGCTTGCAGCTGGATTGCTACCGGGAACCTGGCGCCTGTTGTCGCGTGCCGGAATCAAGCGCTGATCGCGCTAGCGAGCGAATCAAGTACTTCGTCGACGATCTGCGTCGAGGTGGCCGGGTGCAAGAAGGCCAGCCTGCCAATCGGCTCTCCGTACCACGAACTCGATGTAACGAAGGCTGTCTGACGATTCAGCAATCTTTGTGACCAACGCTCATAGTCGGCCAACGTCCAACCGTGTCGACGAAACAACACGATGCTCAACTCCGGATGACGCACCAGATCAAGGTGCTCACTGGCGTCGATGCGTTCTGCCGCGTATTGCGCCAATCGCACACCCGCATCCACTGCGTCTCGATACGCATCTAGACCATTCACCGCCATCGAGAACCACAGAGCCATCCCACGAGCACGGCGGGTCAGATGGAAGGCGAGGTCGCTTGGATTCAAATCATCGCCCCCGTGGATCACATCGAGGTAGGACGCATCCTGCGTGTGTACCTCTCGAGCCAGGTAGGGGTCCTTGTAGATGAGGGCTGCTGAGTCAAAGGGAGCAAACCACCATTTGTGTGGGTCCATAACGAGGGAATCGGCCTGCTCGATTCCGTTGTACAGCGGGCGCAATCGCGGGACCAACATGCCGGCACCGCCATAGGCACCATCCACGTGCAGCCACAGGTTTCGCTCCTGTGCTATCTGTGCCGCGGCACTGATGTCGTCCACGATGCCGGCGTTGGTGGTTCCAGCAGTGGCAACGACGGCCACCAGATTAGAAGCATCGTCTGCGTTATCCACTAGAGCCCGCTCGATCGCTTCACGGGTCAGGCGACCGTCCCTTGTGGCGGCGATCAACGGGCGCATGCCGGTGATGCGCAGGGCATTCGCGATCGATGAGTGGCTTTGGTCGCTCACCAACACGTGGGGAATCTGAGGAGTCAAACCGCGTTGCATAGCGGTGTCGCGTGCCACAACGAGCGCGGACAAGTTACCGGCCGAACCACCGGACACGAATGTGCCACCAGCAGATTTCGGAAGTAAGGCGGCATCGGCCATCACACGCAACGCTGCGTTCTCCGCCATTACGGCCCCAGCGGCCTCCAGCCAGGAGCACCCCTGCAATGACGCCGCCGAGACGACCATGTCGAATAACAGCGACGCTTTAGTTGGGGCAGCAGGAATGAATGCGAAGAACCGAGGGCTATCAGCTGACAGCACCGTGTCGGCGAGATAGTCGACGTAGACATCGAGCACATCTTTCGCATCCCGCGGGCCGTCACCGATGAGTCCAGACATGGCTTGTTGCATTGCGGCTCGATCACCAAGCCCGTCGACCGGAGCCTCGGCCAGTTCTAAGCGTTCGGTTACGTAACCCAAAATAAGTTCGAGCATCGCGGGGTCAAGTCGGTGCATGCGCGCCGGATCATGGTTCAACGACGATGCCGAAGGGTGGTGCTCGGGAATGGATGACTGCGCCGACATGGCTGCGGATCTCCTTGAGTGACCAGCGCGCCGACAGACTTCCTGCCAGCAGGCGCTTATTCGATGCTATGCCAACTGCTCGTTGCGAGTAACTGCGGGCCTTGGGCAGCGGCTTGACCCTGACATTGGTACCCGAGACATTGGTACCCGAGACATTGGTACCCGAGACATTGGTACCCGAGACATTGGTACCCGAGACATTGGTACCCGAAAGTGGTTAGGTGTGCCCGTGACCTCGCCAGACACTTCAACACCCACCCGCCGTCCACTACCCGCCATGCTCGTCGCCGGGCTGATAGGCCTCGCGCTCGGCTACGTCGTGCTGGAGATAGTCAACGCGGGTATCGCCTTCATCTGGGAGCAGGTGCCGAGCACGTGGGACACAACCCCGGCCTGGTACGTGATCGGCATTGTGTTGATCGCTGCCGTTCTGGTCTACGTGATCAGGCGTTACGTCGGAGACACAGGTCACTCCCCGATGGGTGGCATCAAGATCAGTCCCCTAACACCCAAGGAATACGTTGGCGCGATCCTGGCGATCCTTGCTTCGCTGTGGGGCGGCATCGTTTTGGGGCCGGAGGTTGCGCTAGTTGCGACCGGCTCGGTGGTGGGCGGTCTTGCCGCCAAGGTCATGGGTGTACGGGATGCCGCGGGCACGAAGAAAGTGGTCGGCTTTGGAGCGCTCGGTGCAATCCTTGCGTTGTTCGTGGGCCCGATCCTGTCCGGCAGCATGACGCTTGGCGGCGCACCCACAGCGATTGAGGTAGATCAACTGGCGTGGGCGATCCTTGTGGCACTGATTGCAACGGTGGCGGTGACGCTAGCCCGCCTGGTGGCATCGCTCATTGCCCGTGCTGCCGGTGAGGGCCCACACCTGATCATCCTGATCGCCTCTGCTGTGGTGGTTGGCGTGGCCGCACTTCTCATGAGCGCCTGGACCGGCCTGCCCGTCATCTATGTAACGACGTCGGGCGAAGAACTCATCACTGATCTGCCGAAGCTGACCTCTATCTCGTCTGTGGTCGCGATCATCGCGCTCAAGTCAATCGCGTACGCGGTGTCTCTCGGCTCTGGCTTCCGCGGTGGTCCGTTCTTTCCAGCGATGTTCATCGGCGCTGCGTCAGGACTACTCGTCGCGCTGCTGCTTCCCGATGGTCCGTCGGTAGCGGCAGCGATCGTGGTTGGTGTGGTGGCATCGGTTATCGCCACGGCGCCCATGAAGTGGCCCATCGCCATTGGCCTGGGAATTGTCCTTGGTTTTCTCATCGGTACCTGGACACTCGTGCCGGCAGCTCTCGTTGGTGCGATCGTTGCCCGCGCCATTCCTCGGCTGGGTGATCGGATCACGATCTCCGCGCACGCAGGCTAGGGCTTACCGCCTTCGCAGGCTAACTTTGCAGCAAGCGAATCGTTCTCGTCGCGACCAACAACCACACTACGACGGTGATCACCGCGCCAATGACGGAGACAGTGATGACCGGTGTCGAGGACACCGCTTGACCCACCGCAGCCATTGACAAGGACATCGCGGCAAGCGGAAACACGAACCCCCACCAACCCGGGTGGAAGGGAATGCCCTCACGGCGTGCTCGAAGGAGATCGAGGGAGGCGAATACCGCCCACCACAATCCAAAGCCGAGTCCGGCGGCCGACACCACGATTCCCAGGGCGATCACTTGCTCTGGTAGAACTCCGGTTTCACCACTCACCTGGAGCACTCGAAGCAAAGCAAGCCCGAGGATGCCCGCCGGTGCAAGTGGAATCCATAAGGACGGCGCCATAGGTGCTGGGATCGGAGTCCGAAACGCCAAGCGCGCTACGAGCACCGCGAGCAGCGCCAGGAACAACACGGCGCCCACACCCCAAAAGCCCAGGGCCAGCACGACCAACCACGGAGCCTGATCGGGAAGTGCCTCGATGATCGGCACCAAACCGAGCGGCACGATCAAGTTCATTACCGGCGGGATCAGCCAGCCGCCGTTTACACCTTCGAGACCAACACCCGAACGTCCGATGGACGTCGCCCACCACGCCGACAACACCAGCGCGATCACCGCACCGATCGAGACCAAGATCGCATCGACGATCAGCGCAGCAGTGTCGCCGATCAGTACCGGACCAACCCGGCCCCAGCCGACAGCGAGCACCAGCAGCCCTGCCGGGAAGGTGGCGAGCATTGCTCCGTGCGCCGGATCGGCGAGCTCAGCTGCTAGGGCTCCACGGTCGGTGAGCCGGCGCAGATAACGCGGCCACAGCAGCAAGGCGGCAAGGGATGCAGCAGCGAGCACGACGGCCGCCGCCACGTCCAGGAATGGAATCGACCAGGCGTCGGCCTGCGAGGCGAGGACCAAGGCAACCGCCCCAGTTCCCATAACTACCCCGAACCACGCCGGGTGGTGGTGAACGCCATGCCCTGCGGATGCCATGACCTGCTCCTCCATACTCGACAGCAGATACCCCGTGGGGTATGTTACCCCGATGTCGAGCATCGATGCGCTCCGTATGTGGACACCCCGCCGGTGGGGAATTGCCCTGGTCTCGGGGATCGCCGTTGCGGCCTTAGTGGCGTTGCCCACCGCGGTCATCCCCAACCCGATCTTCGGCCGAGCCATTGAGACCACCTGGTGGTCCTACCCCGTGGTGATCTTGAGCGGGATCTTCGGCGGGTTACTACTCGCCACCTACATCCGTGAGCCCGGGGAAGAACACCTCGACAAGGCCGCCAAGGTCGGCACCGTCGGTGGATTCCTTGCCTTCTTCGCGGTTGGCTGCCCGGTCTGCAACAAACTGGTGCTGCTGGCTTTGGGTGCATCCGGGGCCATGACCTGGTTCGCGCCCGTGCAGCCGTTCTTGGCGGTCGCATCCGTGGTGGTCATGGCGTGGGCGGTACGCATTCGCCTTCGCGGCATGACCTCGTGCGAGATGCCGAAGGCTGCCGCAGACTCGACTGTGTAAAGGTTCCCTGTGTGAGCGTACGCACATGAACCATCGGTGGATCGTCGCCAGTAGCGGCGGCTTCGTAGGCACGGGGCTGTGGGGCGTTATGCGCCCCGGCCGGATTTTCCAGCGAGCGCTTGAACTTTCCGCCAAGGACCGTCCTCGGGTGCTGTTCATCCTCACAGCTTCCGGCGACGACCCCCAGTACCTCGCTGCGATGTACTCAGCGCTTTCTGAGACCCCGTGCGATGTCGACCACTTAGCTTTGTTCCCCCAACCCAACCGCCCCGTCGCTGAAGCGATCGCCGATGCAGATGTGGTCTGGGTGGGTGGTGGATCGGTGGCGAACCTACTTGCGCTGTGGCGCCTTCATGGCGTAGATACCGCCCTGCGGACCGCGTGGGAATCGGGCACGGTTCTTGGGGGCGTGAGTGCCGGATCCATTTGTTGGCACGTGGGCGGACCCACGGACTCTTTCGGCAAGCAGTTGCAGCCCGTCACCGATGCTTTGGCGTTTCTTCCGTATGGCAATGGCGTGCACTACGACAGCGAAGAACAACGACGTCCCTTACTGCACGAACTTGTAAGTACCGGGGTGCTACCCGTGTCCTATGCCACCGACGATCGCGTAGCCATCGTCTACCGCGGAACCGAACCGGTGGAAGTGATCAGCGATGTACCTGATTCACCAGCGGCTGCCTACCGGGTGAGCTTCGAAGCAAGCACCGTGGTGGAAGAGCGGCTCGCCCCGGGGCCGATCACGTAACCCGCTAGCCCCCAGACCTGCACTTTGCGTCAAAATTCGGCCGGAATTTAACGCAAAGTGCAGGTTTCGGTGCAGTTAGCGGCGCGGCGTGAATTCATACGCGGCAGCGCCGGAGATCACTGCGGCGATGAACGTCGGCCGGCCATGGAGTTGTGATCAACGCCAGTGGATGCGACAGCGCGAATGCCAGGCCATAGACAATTCCCGCACCCAGGATCCGCCAGGGACCTGCAGTTCGGCCCATCACGGGAATAGTCGCAAGACCGAAACCAACGACAATGACGCCGCCAATCACCATCGACGCCCCGGCGAAAACCACACCAAAGCCCAGGATCAAGCCGAGCGCGGGGAGCACCCCGGCAAGCCACCGTCTGCGGTTCCGCGGATCGCTGTTCTCACCGAGCGCCTCGCGCATACTGCCGCGGAAGTCGAAACGATGGGCCATGTCAGCCCTGGTCCACACTCACCGGCAGCCCGGTGCGTACCGATTCCCAGGCCGCCAACCCGATCGCCACCGGTGCTCGACCATCCGCGCCGCTGACCGGGGAAGGACCACCGTCGGTTACATAGGAGACGAAAGCAGCCCACTCGCGCCGGTAACTATCCATGTAACGATCGAGGAAGAAGTACGGCAGATTCGCACCGTGTCGCTGATCGGCAGTGAAGACCATCGCGGTGGTTTTGTTCGGGTTCTCCGACAGCGCCATGCCCGCGGAACCGAAGACCTCCAAACGCTGGTCGTAGCCGTAGACAGCTTGGCGGGAGTTGTCGATCGTGGTGATGACACCGTTGGCATGTGTCAAGGTCACAACCGCGGTATCAAGGTCGCCGGCCTCGCCGATAGCCGGATCCACCCGGACAGCTCCGATCGCATACACCTGCAGCACCGGTGAACCAACAACGAAGCGAGCCATATCGAAGTCGTGGATCATCATGTCCACGAAAATGCCACCGCTCACCTTGATGTACTCAACCGGTGGGGGCGCCGGGTCGCGGCTGGAAATTCGTGCCAGGTGCGGCTCTCCCACGTCTCCTGCGGCCACAACCTGCTGCACCGCGGCGTGAGAAGGGTCGAACCGGCGATTGAAGCCGACCATGAATGGCACACCAGCTGCCTGCACCGCCGCTAAAGCCCTATCCACCTCAGCCAAATCCAAACTGACCGGCTTCTCGCAGAAGATCGCCTTACCGGCTGCCGCAGCACGCTCAATGAGGTCTACGTGCGTGTCGGTGCTGCTACAAACAGCAATGGCATCCACATCCGGGGAAGCCAGCATCTCCTCGTAACTCATCGCCGGCACCTGGAACTCAGACGCCACCTCGGCGGCGCCCGTTGCATAGACATCGAAGACTCCGGCAAGACTCGCTCCGGGGGTTTCGCGCGCGATGATCCCAGCGTGCATCCGACCGATTCGCCCAACACCGGCAACACCGATACGCACCGTCATTCGACTCTCCTTTGAGTAACTCACTTGAACCCTGAACGACGAAACGGGGCCGAAGCCCCGTCTCATCTTGCCGCATTGCGGCCCTTACATGTTCTCCAACTCATGCGCCAGCGCCTCAAGCTCCGCGCCACCGGCCATCGCCTGGACCAATTCATCCCGGGAGACTTCCGAGCGCGCGTATTCAGCCATCATTTGTCCGCGATTGAGCAGGTAGAAGCGATCTCCTACTAGATAGGCGTGGTGCGGGTTATGCGTGATGAACACCACGGCAACTCCGCGCTCCTTGGCTTGCAGGATGTACTTCAAAACCACGCCAGACTGCTTGACACCCAGCGCACTGGTGGGTTCGTCGAGGATGAGCACATTCGCTCCGAAGTGCACCGCACGGGCAATCGCCACGGCCTGGCGCTCGCCACCTGACAGGGTTCCTACCGGTTGCTCCGGGTCACGGATGTCGATGCCCATGTCCAGTAGTTCGGCCTTACAGATGGACTTCGCCTTCTTGGCGTTGAGGCGACGAAAGGGCCAAGGCCACTCGGTGGGTTCATTGCCCAGGAAGAAGTTTCGCCACACCGACATAAGCGGCACAGTGGCAAGGTCCTGGAACACCGTGGCAATGCCCTCGACAAGCGCGTCACGTGGCGACGTGAACCTCTTGGGCTCCCCCTTAACCAGGAGTTGGCCCTCGGTCGGCTCGTAGACACCACTGAGGATCTTGATCAGCGTCGACTTTCCTGCACCGTTGTCGCCCAAGACGCACGTGACGCTTCCGTTATCGACATGCATGGACACGTTGCGCAGGGCAATCACACTGCCAAAACTCATGGAGACATCGACCAATTGAAGGGCGGGGGTCGCGTCGGTCATTTTCGAACTCCCTGGAATCTGCGGCTGATGAGCGAGTTAACCAACACGGCGGCGAACAAGATCAACCCGAGGAACAGCCAGGACCAGTCGGTGTTCCAGCGAGCGTAGGCGATACCGATGAAAGCCATACCGATGATGGCAGAACCGATCGCACCACCGATGGCCGATCCGTATCCACCGGTGAGCAAACATCCACCCACAACCGCGGCGATGATGAAGACGAACTCCTCGCCCACGCCTTGACCTGCCTGCATGGACCGCAGGCGAAGCAAACTGATGATGCCCACGAGTGCGGCGGACATGGAGGTCAACATGAACAAAGTGATCTTGGTTCGCCTCACCGGAACTCCGGTGTTACGAGCGGCGTTCTTGTCACCACCCACTGCAAAAATCCAGTTGCCAAACTTGGTGCGCGTTAACACCCATGTGGCGATCGCCACTAGCACGAACCACCACACGACAGCAATCTTGAAGTTATAGGGCGCAATGATTTCCGAGGCAAACACCAATCGTGCGCTATCGAATCCGACCCCTTCATCCACGCCCGCTACGCGAACGGTATCCGTGATTGCTTTCGTCACGCCGAGGTTGACGCCGCGCAGCGAGAAGAACATTGCCAGAGTCACAATGAAGGACGGGAGTCCGGTGGTCATGACGAGCCAGCCGTTAGTGAAACCGATGCCGGCAGCGAAAACGAAGGTAAGGGCTATGGCGAGCCACACGCCCATGTTGTATTCGGTGATGAGCAAACCCGCGAACAGACCAGACGTACCAATCATCACACCGGCCGACAAATCGAATTCCCCACCGATCATCAGCAGGGATACCGCCACGACCACAATGCCGGTGGTTGCCGCAACGTCGGTCCAGCGAGCGGCACCGGTGAGGCCGGAGAACGTGCCGGTCTGGTCGACAACGGAGAAGAAGATGTACACAACGATCAGGCCCATCAGGGCACCGATCTCGGGCCGGCGCATCAGGCGCGTGATGACACTGGTCTTTGCCACCCGCTCGTCGGCGGAAACGGTGGTAGTCGACATGACCAACTCCCAAAACTTCGGGCCGCTAGACCGTGGGCGAGGCGCATTGCGCCTCGCCCACGGAACCTAGCAACGGATCCGATCTAGCGGGTGCCGTTTGCAGCCAGTTCCTGCACCAACTCCGCGTTGTCCTGAACCACGAAGCCTGGGCCGGTGTACATCGGCTGTCCACCGCCGAGCTCGTGTCCGTTGAGCAGGTTCAGGTAGAGCAGAACCACGGACATGTAGCCCTGGGCGTACTGCTGCTGGTCAATCGCGAAGGCGAGGTCGCCGTCCGCGATGGCCTGAACTGCATCACCCGACAGGTCGACTGTGCCAATCGTGATGTCACGACCAACTGCCTGGGCAGCCGGCAGAGCAGCAGCGGTGGCGATGTCGGCGTTCAACGCGAAAACACCGTCGATCGAGGGATCTGCCTCGAGCACGGCCTGGATCTCCGCCTGGCTCTGGGCGAGGTCGCCAAGGCCGGCGCTCAGCTGCAGGTTCTCAACGTTGCCGAAGGTGTCAGCAGCACCATCGCACCGCTCCTGGAGACCGATGTTGTTCTGCTCTTGGATCGGGCAGAGAACCTTGGTCACGCCGGCTTCCTGGAACTTCAGGCCAGCCTCTTGACCGGCGATGAACTCGTCTTGGCCCACGTGGGTAAAGGCACCGAGGTCCTTGAACACCGCGCTTCCGGAGTTCATGGTCACGATCGACACACCTGCAGCCTCAGCAGCGGCGAGTGCGTCCTTCAGCGCATCCGGGTTCGGAGCCGAAACGGCGATGCCTTCGCAACCGGCGGAAACGTCGGCCTCAATCAGCTGTGCCTGAAGTTCGGCATCGTTGGTGGTCTCCTGGTAGCTGAAGTCGACACCGAGGTCAGCCGCAGCGCGGTCAGCACCAGCCTTGGCAACCGACCAGAAGCCGCCGCCATCACCGTGGGTGACCATGCAGATCTTGTACTCAGAGTTGTCTGGTCCCGAGGAACCAGAACCCTCGGCGGCGGTATCACCGTCAGCCGCGCTATCGCTGCTGTCAGAACTACACCCCGCCAATACCAAGGCCGACGCCGCAACGGCGGCGATGGCAAGTTTGCCTACCTTCATGAATGACCTCCTTGGCGCCCGATGGACGCATCGTCACTACGTTGCGCTCGCAGACTCCCGGGATTCCCCCGTTACTAGAGACTTTGGAACGCTCCAATACCCGTAGTGTTGTGTGTCGTACGACGGATGGGAAGTGCTCTCGGCCATCAGTTACCAAGTCGTTACCGCCGACTGCCTCGCCTTACGGGGCGAAGTTACGGGGCGAAGTCACGGGGCGAAGTCACGGGGCGAAGTTACGGGGCGAGGTCGACCACGGGCTCCCAGCGCCGAGATGTCCACGAATCGATAAGTGCCTGCTGGACGCTGACGACGTCCACGGCCTCCCGGAAACTTGGGCTGAAACGGTCTCCCCCAGCCAGCGATTCCAAGAAAACATGGTCTTCGATGGTCACGAGGTCCTCGAAGCCGATCGCGTTCGCCTGACCGGGCACGAAGGCTCCGTGGAACGGGAATCGATCGCCGCCGTAGATCGTGGTGTAACCGGAACTCAGGTCGTCGGTGAGCCGGTAGTAGCGCAACTCGTTCAGTGTCTCAAGATTCCACGCCAACGCCCCCTTGGTTCCGTAGACCTCGAAGGTGTTTTGGCTTTCTGGACCCACCATGGTTCGGCTGGCTTCGAATGTCCCGGTGGCGCCACCAGCGAATGTGCACAACATCGAGGCGAAGTCCTCGTTTTCCACCGCGCCCTTGGGGTCTTCGGGTTTGCCGCGTCCATAGTGACCCGCCGAACCCTGAGCCACAGGCCGGTGCGTGATGGTGGTGTTCTTCATTCCAATCACTTCGGTGATCGGACCTACGAGGAACTGTGCCATCGATACCGAGTGACTCAAGATGTCGCTGGTCACTCCGTATCCGGCCTGATCCAAAAAGAAGCGCCAGGTGAGTAGTCCGAGTTCGTCGCTGCCGTACATAGACAGGAAATGACCACGGTAGTGCGTGATCTCTCCGAGCTGGCCTGATTCGATGATGGACTTGGCGTGGATAACGAGCGGAGCCCACAGATAGTTGTAACCGACACCCGTCGCAACGTTTGCCGCACTTGCGGCTTGATAGGCCGCAACAGCTTGCTCCGGCTTGCCGCCGATCGGCTTCTCGCTGAACACGGACTTTCCGGCAGCCGTTGCCGCTTCGATCATGGGCACATGCAACATGTTCGGCGCCGTAACCCACACTGCATCGACGTCGTCGGCGTTAACGGCCTCGCGCCAGTCCTCGACCGATCGCTCGAATCCGAAATCCTCAACCGCCCGCGTGCGCCGCGATTCCTCGGTATCTGCGCACACGACTAGCCGAGGTGTGACATCCCTGTCGGGAAACAGCGAAGGGATGCGCAGCATCGAGCGACTGTGCGCCTGCCCCATCCAGCCCAGACCCAAAACAGCCACACCGATCGTCTTCTTCATCTTTGACCTACTTCACTCGTCCGGCAGCCGAGGTCATCGGCAGCCGCGGATCTTGTTCTTGATTAGCCCAGGACTCGCGAATCCAATGCTGCGAGGGGTCGTCGCAAAAAGCCATGGTCCGATCTTCGCCCGGCCCGGCCAGAACGTTGAGGAAGTACATCGGGTACTCCGGGTTAGCAACGGTAGGGCCGTGAAAACCCTCCGGAACAAGATACGTGTCCTGATCGACAACGCTGAGCGTTTCGTCATGGCTGCCATCAACTGTGTACAGCCGGAACAAGCCCGAGCCCGTGGGATCCCCGTGTGGACCGTCTTGTCGACCGATCCGGAAGTAGTAAATCTCTTCGTTCATCGTGACGCAATCGCCGATTCCATCGTGGCGGTGCGGTGGCCACGAGGACCAGTTCCCTCCGGGGGTGATGACCTCGCACACATTGATCTTGTGTGCACCAGCAAAGGAATCGGGCGTGGCGTAATTCGTCACCTGTCGGGTTGACCGCCCCGCGCCGCGAACCTCAACCGGGACTGATTCCGCTGATCCGTAGTGGACCGGGAAGGTCTGCGAGGCTCGCGCGGTGACGATCGCTACCTCACCACTTTCGCCGGCGATGGCAACCTGTGAGCCCACCGGCACGTAGATCCAGTCCGAGACTGCGGCGAAAACGCCTTCGCGCCCGCGCATCGGAAACTCTTGCCCGTCGACCGTGACAACGAAATCACGCGCGGACAGCGAAACCAACACACCTTCTTCGCCGTCCAGCGTGAATGCCACTGGGTCCCCCGGACGCAACCTGTACACGTGCATACCGCAATAGGTCCACCCAGCAGACTCCGGTGTGATGCGTAGATCGGCACGCCCCTGCGCCGCGCTGCCAGCCGGGATCAACCATCGGCGTTCTTCACTCACAACCGGACTCCTTCGTGTCGACTAAGGGTTCTTAAGTGACGGGTGCACAATCTGCGCAGCGGCGGCTACCGCGCCCTCAACGTCGCCGTCTTCGGGATACACCAGCGCGCGACCAGCTACCAGACCGCGAACATTCGGCTCAGCCATCGCAGCCTGCCATCCGGCGAACGTTTGATCTGAATTCGCTCCCGGATCGCCACCGAGCATCACGATCGGCATCGTGGTGGTTGCAGCGACTTTTGCCATGTCCGGCGACGCCGGCAGTTTCAGCCACGTGTATGCCGACGACGATCCCAAACCGGAGGCGATTGCCACCACCTTGATGAGGCGCTCGGTCGAGGTATCCAACCGCGCTCTCCCGTTCTCATCGATCAGGTACGGCAGCGGCTCGATCATGTTCATGAGTTTGCGATCAGCCAGTTCCGTCGAGATCGCCGCCACCATCTCCAAAGTTCGCGCCACCCCGGGATCGGTGTCCTCGATGCGCAGGAGCGTTTTGCCCCCATCCAGGCCGTAGTCAGCAATGTGATCGGCGTCGTAAGCAGTCAATCGATCATCGAGTTCCCACCTGGCCCCGATGATGCCGCCGCGATTCATCGTGCCGATCGCCACCACGCCCTCAAGCGCGCCCAGCCAGGCCAACTCCTCGAAAATGTCGGCACTGGCCATCACACCGTCCACTCCGGGAACGGCCAGGGCTCGAATCACCCGATCCAAGAGCGTGTATCGATCAGCGACCGCGAGCGGGTCGGACCCCGCAGCGAGCATTCCTCGCGCCGTGTGATCTACGGCAATGATCAGCAAATTGCCATCGGGGCCAACTAAGTCACGACGCTTACGCTGTTGCAGGGCACGCTGCAGTGACTCCGGTCGACGAATCCGGGCTTCGATGAGAGCCGAGTAATCCGCACGTTCCAAGCGATTCACGCAGTGCCGCCCTTCGTTCCGCCTCCACTGATGATCGTTTCCACCGTCTCCGCGGTGGGCATGGCATCTGCACAGGTCAATTGTGTTGCCACGTAAGCGCCGGCCCCATTCGCGAATGCGCCGATCCGCTCGAGGTCCCACCCCGAGAGCAGGCCGTGGACTAGTGCTCCGCCAAAAGCATCGCCAGCTCCGAGGCCACACAGCACATCGATGGCCAGGGGTTGTACCCGCACCCGCGATTGCGCGTCGGCGAGGAGTACTCCGCCGCCCCCAAGTTTCACAATCGCTGTCCGCACGCCGCGAGCAAGTAGTTCATCGGCCACAGCGTCGGGGTCATCGACACCGAGCGCCATGTCGCACTCGACACGGTTACCGACAACAACGCTGCTTTGTGCGATAGCGCGCTGTGCTGCTTCACGTGCAACCTCAACACTCGACCATAACGAAGGGCGATAGTCCAGATCAAGAACAGTGTCCTTGTCTGGGCGCCTGCCTCGTGCTTCCAACCAGGCAAATGATGCGTCGGCCGTGCTGCCCTGGGCGAGTGCACCGACGCTCATCCAAAAAACCCGACAATCGCGGATGTCAGACTCAGGAACGTCGTCCACGGTCACGGTGGTATCCGGGGCCGCCGGTCCGCGGTAGAAGATAATCTGCGGATCCTCCGGCGGCGCCAATGCTGCAAGGACTACCGGAGTCAAAGCCGATTCGTCGCGGCCAACAAAGCGCGTATCAACGCCCCACTCCCTTAGCCGCGCCACTACGTAGTCGCCCAGTGCGTCCGCCCCCACCTTGGTAACGATGGCTGCCGAGTGCCCATAGCGAGCAACAGCAACCGCGACGTTGGTGGGGCTCCCACCCACCGATTTGCGGAAGGTTTGCGGATCGGTGAACGCAGCATCGACCTCCTGGGCATAGAGGTCCACGCTGACCCGCCCGACGGTGATCACCTCGGGTGCGCCTGCTGCGCTCACATTGACTCCTTGGAACGGTCCAAAATGCTCGGCGATCGTGTCACACTTGGTGCTCCTGGGCAAGGCTCACGCGATCGGAGGGTACGTGCGGATTCTCGTAATAGGCGCCGGACGAATGGGCGAGATCCGGGCCACCGACCTATCCGCCGATTCCCGGGTCGACGAGGTACTCATCACCAATCGCACCGCACCGCGCGCCGAGCACCTGGCCGATCGCCTCGGGGCCATTACCGTCGCGTGGGACCAAGCGGCAACCACCGAAGCGGATGCCTATGTGATGGCTCTCGCGACGGATGCGCACGGCCACCTACTCGAAGCGCTGCTTCGCCACGGAAAACCCATTTTGTGTGAGAAGCCGATAGCACTCACGATCGCCGATACCGAGCAAATTTGCGCCCGAGTTGAGGAAACCAAAACGCAGATGCAGATCGGCTTCCAACGTCGATTTGACGACGGCATCGGGCGCGTCCATCGTGCGATCGGCGACGGGGAACTCGGACATCTCTATGACCTCGTGCTCGCATCGCGCGACCACACACCACCGTCACAGGAGTTCCTGCCCGGAAGCGGCGGAATCTTCCGTGACCTGCACGTTCACGACCTCGATCTCGTGGCGTGGCTCGCTGGATCCCCGATCGCAACTGTTCAGGCCACACGCGCGATTCGCGGTGAGGGTCACTACGCGGATTTCAACGACGCCGACATCACGCGGATAATCGCTGTGACGGAGTCCGGTGTTCCTGCATCCGTTTCCGGTGCCCGACACAACGCCCGAGGCCACGATGTCCGCCTGGAAGCGTTCGGCTCGAAAGACTCCCTGAGCGCTGGAATAACCGCGCGAACTCCCCTGCACACGGTAGATGGGCCAGAAGTGGGGATCGACCATGATCCTTACACCGGATTCATCGACCGTTTTCGCGAAGCATTCCGCGCAGAAACCGCAGCCTTCGTGGACCTGGTACTCGGTGGCGCGAATCCCTGTCCACCCCAGGCCGCCCTCGATGCCATGCGCGCCGCGGTGGCGTGTGAGGTTTCGGTACGCACTGGTCGCACGGTGCATGTGAAGGACATCGCCGATGAGTGAGAAACCCAGCGACAAGCGACCCACGATCCACGATGTCGCTGCCCGGGCCGGTGTGTCGAAATCCCTCGTCTCTTTGGCGCTGCGCGGGTCTTCCAAGGTCAGCGATGCCAGTCGCGACGCCATCGAGAAGGCCGCAGCCGAGTTGGGATATCGAGCAAACGCGCAGGCACGAAGCCTGGCCGACCGACGCAGCCGCACCATCGGTATCAACATGGCCGAGCTCGACAATCCCATCTTCCCGCAGATGCTCAGCGGTGCCCACAGCGTGATTCGTGAGCGCGGATACAACACAATGCTCGTCTCTGGCGAACGCGATCCCGAGCTCGAGAGCGCCGAGTTGGCGAAGCTGCTGGAGTTTCAGGTCGAGGGCTTGATGCTCATCTCGCACCGCCTCCCCGCTACCACGGTGCGCTCACTGGCAGCCGACGTTCCCACGGTTGTACTGACATTGCGGGGAATTACCGGTCCAGGAATCGACACCGTCACAAGCAACGACGAAGCAGGTGCGCGCATAGCGATGCAGCATCTTTTCGATCGTGGACACACCAAGATTGCGCACATTTCCGGGGGAACACTTGAACCGGCGGTTGTGCGTGAGCGCGTCTATCGCGAACAGATGGAGGCCGCTGGGTTGGCCCAACTAATTCGAGTTGCAACCGGCGACCTCACCAATCAAGGCGGCCTCGAAGCCGCACGACTCATGCTGACCGACAGTGAGCCACCCACAGCAATTTTTGCAAGTAATGACATCTCGGCTATCGGCGCTATGGCGGCCTGCCAAGAGCACGGACTTCGGGTACCTGACGACATCTCGATCATTGGATACGACGGCGTAGCTCTCGGCGCCTTACGAACCTTGAGCCTGACCACGATCGCCCAACCACTGACGGAGATGGGCCGCCTGGGGGCCGAGCGCTTATTCGATCGTCTCGAGGGCCGAAAGGTCAAGGATCGATCGATCGTCTTGGAACCGGAGTTGCTCGCACGCGGCACTACGTCCGAGCCCCGCACTTAACGAAACGACGCTGCCCACTGCTTGAAAGGGTCCAGTGAATGCGAGTTGGCCAGACCGGAGGTATTGCGGATCAGATCACCGTTCACGATGTCGGTCACGGCGAGTTCGGCGAGTTTTCCGGTAACTGTGCGCGGAACAACGGGGACCGCAACGACACGCGCCGGTACATGCCGCGGGCTTGTCCGCTGACGGATCTGCGCACAGATGCGGGACTGGAGTTCCTCGTTGAGTTCAGCCCCAGGCGCAGGCACAACGAACAGCACTATCTGGGTGTCGAACCCCACGCGCTGAGCCACCACGATCGATTCGACGATCTCATCCATGGCATCGACTACCCGGTAAATCTCGGCGGTACCGATTCGAATCCCGCCGGAGTTCAAGGTCGCATCGGAACGACCATGAATGACGAATCCGCCGGTGTCCGTGCGCGAAATGAAATCCCCGTGTGCCCACACACCTGGAAAACGCTCGAAATAGGAGGAGTGAAATTTAGATCCATCAACGTCACCCCAGTAGCCGATAGGTCTCGAGGGGAACGGAGTCGCGCACACCAATTCCCCACGCTCGTTCGGGGCAACAACTTCGCCACTCTCGTCAACAACGCGAATATCGAGTCCCAAAGCCGACCCTTGGATCTCTCCGCGCCTGACCGGAAGGATTGGCACACCAAGAACGAAACAACCACAGATATCCGTTCCGCCAGAGATTGATGCAAGGTGCACGTGCGAAGAGATGTGTTCATAGACGTAGTCGAAGAGTTCCGGTGCCAATGGCGAGCCGGTACTGGCCACGGTTCGAAGCTCGGGTAGCGCATCGATATGCACGGACTTTTCACGCAAGGACTCGATGTACTTTGCAGAAACACCCAGAAACGTCAATCGCTCGTCTGCAGCAAGAGTCAGCAAACGGTCAGGAGTCGGATACATCGGTTGTCCGTCGTAGAGCACAACCGTTGCTCCGGTGCCCAATGCCATCACGAGCCAGTTCCACATCATCCAGCCGCACGTGGTGTAGTAACTCACGCGATCACCAGGCGCGATGTCCAGATGCACTCGTTGTTCCACGAGGTCCTTGAGCATCACTCCGGCTGCACTGTGCACGATGCACTTGGGCGCACCCGTGGTGCCGCTGGAGAACAGAATGAAGCCGGGGTGATCGAAGGGCAAAGGTTCCGCATGGAAGTCCTTCTGCCGGTTCACCCATGACGACCACGGCTGCGAAGAGTCGTCGTTGGCCTCGCCGATAACGACAACGCCCTGCACGCTGGGTAGTCCAGCGAGGACCTCGGGGATACCGGTGCGCATATCGAATTCGCGCCCGCCGTAGGTGTAGGTGGACCCAACAAGGAGCAGGCGGGGCTCTACCTGACCGAATCGGTCAAGTACTCCCGCAGGCGCGAAGTCGGGGGAAGCCGTGCTCACGACTGCCCCGATGGATAGCGCAGCAAGGGCCCAGATCACCACCTCGGGAACATTCGGTGCCCACGCGGCAACGCGGTCTCCAGGAACGATGCCGGCATCACGCATCGCTGCGGCAACGCTTGCCACCTCAGAACGCAGTTGCCCCCTTGTCCAGGTTCGACGCTCACCCGACTCATCAAGTCCGACGAGAACTTCTGCGTAGCTGTCGCCGGCTAGAAGGGTGTCCACGATGTTGAGTCGGGCGTTCGGGAAGAACTGGGCACTGAGGATGTCCCCGCCGTCGTACGCTGTATCCCCTTTATGGCCGACAACGCCGCATTCGTCCCACGCCCATGACCAGAAGGCATTGAGGTCGCGGATGCTCACTGCATGCGCCGAGGCGTAGTCGCTGGTTCCGCTCGCGGTGAGCCACCGCTTCATCGCCGCGCCGCAAGACGCCGACGGGTGCCACAGTTCGCTCACCCGCGCAGCCTGCCAAACCCCGATGCGGTGTCAGTTGTCGGGCCGAAATTTGAAAATTCGGCCCGACAACTGACACCGCATCGGGGTGAAAGTGGGTTAGGCGCGGTCGTCGGTGTAGAACGCGCGCACCTGCGGCATAACCGGACGCATCATGAACAGCGGACGACGCAGGCCCTCGGCATTCGGCCCTGGACGGGTCTTGGCCATCCACTCCCGGTACACCTCACGCGAACGTTCGGTATCGACCACAACGTCGCCGTACTTGTCCTCGTCGTGGGCCCGCTCGATGCGCACCTTCTGATGCCAGCAGTGCATGCCGGACCAGGTATCCGGGTGAACCGCGAAGGCGAGGTTTTGATGAACGCCCGGGTCTTCCCACGTGATGCGCGCGGAATCGGGATCGTCGCTTACGAACGGCTTAATGCCTTCCTTATAGCGCAGGCGCCAACGACCATCCTCAAGCTTGCCCACATCAACCTTGCCTGTCACCCATCGGCTGCCGGCATCGTCAGTGGTGCGCCAGCGCCCCATGTGGTGGGACAACGCGGATACACCTGGCCGAATACCTTCAGTAGCCCAGATTCGCGGCACGAAGTAACCGATCTCGGTCGTGACTCGCACCATGTCGCCGGTCTGCAGACCCATGCGCTTGGCATCAATCGGGTTCATCCACAACGGATGCTTGTTACTGATCTCGTTCAGGTACTTCGCGTTGCCCGAACGGGTGTGAATCAACGTAGGCAATCGGAAGGTGGGAACCAGGACCATCTCGCCGGACTCTTCGTCGAGTTCGTGATGGGAGACGTGCGAGGTGATGTAGCACGGGGTTGCGTACTCCCGCCAACCGAAATCGGCCATGGACGGTGAGAAGAGCTCGAGTTTGCGCGAGGGGGTCAGCCAACCGGCCACCTGCGAGCCATCCTCAAGTTGCACGCCCACAGCGCCGGGCTCACCCACCAGCGGCTTTTGCGTTTCCGGGGTGATCGGCTTGCGCAGCACGCCGTTCTCGTCCGCTACCGCACCATCGAGTTCGGCTTCGGTGAGCGGGCGCTCGTCCTGGCGATACAGATCGGTAGCAATCTCCACCGCACCGTACTTACGCATGTATTCCAGCGGAGTCAGGCCGAGCTTCTCGGCTTTCTCCGGGAGGCCGGGAACCTGATTGTCGAAGATCCAGCCGTAGTAGTCGTCCACGGTGACCTTCTCCCCCGGTCGCCCGGGTGCTTCGAAGTGCTGACGAATGCCGAGTTCACCGGTGGGGTCGATGCGCCAGGAAAGTTCGATCCAAAATTCGGTCTCTTCCCACACCTCGCCGGGATTAGCGTCGCGGGTATCGCCGATCTTCTCGCCCATTTTCTCCAAAGCGACGCGACGAACCGGCTGCCGGAAGCCAAGCCACTTTCCCGCGTATTGCTCGTAGGACTGGGTGTCGTGGCGCTCGGTGCTGTGACCGAAGGGCAGGACGTAGTCGGCCCATACGGCGGTCTCGTTCCACGTGGGCGTCATGGCAATGTGGCAGCCCACGAGATCCTCATCTGACAGCGCCTCAATCCAGCTGAAGCCGTCGGGGTTCGTCCACACCGGGTTGTACACGCGTGAGAAGTAGGTATCGATCTTGCCGCGTCCGTCGAGCAGGAAGTGCGGCAGCAGGATCGAAAGCTCGTTCGTGGACATCGGAAACTCTGCCGGCCACAGCATCTCGTTCCACGAGTTGTGACCACCGGGCATAGACGGGCCATGCGGAATGAACTTGTTCCAGCCGTTCGGGCTGGTGCCACCCTTTTGCCCAACGCTTCCGGTCAAGACGGTCAGGAAGAACAGCGCACGAGCAACCGTCCAGCCACCGAGGTTTCCAGCCGAGGCTGCGCGCCAGGTGTGCGCCGCCAATCTGCCGTTCGAGGTAGCGATGACCTTTGCCACACTCTCCACCTGCTCCACCGGGATTCGGCATTCTTGCGCGGCGAATTCGAACGTGTACTTTGAGTAATCCTCGGTCAGAGCCTTTTTGAAGACCTCGAAGTCGTTTGCCGGCATATCTGGATGGATCTCGGTCATATACGTGGACCAGTTGACCCACCGATGCATGTAGGCCCAATCGACTTGATCCGTGCGCATCAAGTACGACGCCGTTGCGAGTAGCAGAGCTGCTTCGGTTCCCGGCCATGCGGAGACCCATTCATCGGCGTGCGATGCCGTGTTCGAGAGTCGTGGGTCCATCACGATGAGCTTGGCATTACCGTGCACCTTCGCATCCATGATGCGTTGGGCGTGCGGGTTGAAGTAGTGGCCCGACTCCAGGTGTGCCGAGATCAGCAAGATCACGTTCGCGTTCTGGTGATCCGGCGATGGCCGGTCGTAGCCACCCCACATCGAATAGCCGAAGCGCGCACCTGCCGAGCAGATGTTGGTGTGGGTGTTGTTGCCATCGACACCCCAGGTAAGCAATACCCGCTCGATGAATCCGTCCTCGCCGTGGCGACCTACGTGGTACATAATTTCATTGCGACGCTCTTCTTGGATCGCCTTGCGGATGCGACCTGCGATGTCGTCCAGGACGTCGTCCCACGAGACCCGCTCGAACTTCGCCTCGCCGCGCTTTCCGGAGCGCTTGAGCGGGTACAGGATGCGTTCGGGATCACTGGTCTGGTTGATCGTGGCCGGGCCCTTGGCGCAGTTGCGTCCACGCGATCCTGGATGCGCGGGATTGCCTTCGATCTTGACGACTTCCTTGGTTTCCTTGTCGATGAATGCCAGCAATCCGCATGCGGACTCGCAGTTGAAGCATGTGGTGGGCACCAGCATGTAGTGCTTTTCCACTTTGCGCGGGTGCGCCTTGGCGTCGTACATGACGACGTCGTCCCACTGATCTACTGGCGGATAGTTCGAGACGGTCTCTCGAACGCGCAACCCGAAGTGCTCAGGGCTGTCCGGTCCGACCGGTGAAGCAGCTGGCCGATGCCTGGTCTCCGGATCGCGTGGCGTCATTTCTACCTCTCGACTGTCTGCTCGGTACTACAACAACTGTTAGGAAAGCGGCGGGTCCTGCGCAGCCATCACGAACACCCGCTCGTGCAAAACGAGAGCGGGCTGCACGATCAGACCGGCGAGGGCTGCCAGTGCAACTGTGCCACCAAGTGCGGTGGGTAGCGCGATGAGACCACCGACGATCGTCAGCAGTATCGAACCACCCCAGAACTGAAGGCGGTAGCGCCCGTGGGTGATCGCATGCGCGGCTATCTGAGCGTTACGGGTTGAGTGGTTGCCCCCGAACTCCACAGCAGTGATGAGTAGATGGGCGATCACGCCGGCGATGAGGGCCCAGGCGAGCCACTGCATGGTTGCCGCATCGGTACCGATGACCGCACCGACAACGAGGAGTGAACCCGCACCCACCATCGCGGCCTGCGCCAGCAGATGCCAGAACAACACAGGGGACTGCCACAGGTCGCGTCCCTCGGCTTGTCCGAACAAGAAGGCTGTATAGCCCGCGACCATCGCTCCGACCGGAATCGCCGGCCAGGCGAGGACGGTCAACCAACTGGTGTAGTCGGCCAGGTTCAACAGATCCGCCGCACCGATCAAGAACCACACGCCGGCAACCGCAGATCCAAGACCCAAGAAGATGCCACCGATGGCAAGCCACGACCTGCGATTGATTTTGCGCGGGTCAAGGAGGTAGATGAAGCGCTTGGGTTGCTTGAGGTCCCAGATGAGTAGAGCAGCAGTGACGACCAAGAAGCCCAGCGTCAAGAATGGCGCGACAGTGCTCACCAGGGCACCGGTATCGCCAAGCAGCAGCACCATCAAGCCAGCGAGCATGAGGGCTCCGGCCGCGATGGACTTCGTCCACAGATACGTCCAGACCTTCCAGCCCCACGGGCGCGGATGCGCGGTGTTCAGCGTCAAGCGCGCGTTGGTAAGCGGATCGCCGGGCAGTTCGGCAGCCGTCTCTAACCGAAGCGGATCGGCATTGGCCCACAGGTAATTGCCATCCACAGGTGCGGCCAGCGGATCAAGCACCGTCTGGTCGGCACCCACGTAGTAGACGTTCGGTCGGGTGCCCTGCTCGGGCGTGCGGACGTTGATCGGCTCGATGCTCAAGAACTTGCTGATACCGCTGGTGGGATCGTCGATATCTCCCATCCAAATCGACTCAGTGGGACATACCTGGACGCAGGCCGGCTCCAGACCCTGGTCGATTCGGTGGGCACAAAAGTTGCACTTCGCAGCAGTGTTGGTGTTTGCATCGATGTAAATGGCGTCGTACGGGCACGCCTGCATGCACATCTTGCAACCGATGCACAGTTCGTTGTCGAAGTCGACGATGCCATCGTCACGAATGAACAACGCATTCGTGGGGCACCCCGTAACGCAAGGAGCATTGGTGCAGTGATTGCACCGCATAACGCCCATTTCACGCGTTGTGGTGGGGTATTCCCCCTTGTCTACGTACTTCACCCAGGTACGGAACTGACCAACCGGGATGTCGTGCTCTGTCTTGCATGCAACCGTGCAGGCGTGGCAGCCGATACAGGTGCGTTGGTCAATAGCGAAGCCGTAGCGCACTCAGGTCACTTCTTTCGCACGAGGAAGCGCATCACGCCGCCGTCTTCGCTCGACTCAACGAGCTCGTTTCCGGTCTGCTCAACCCAAGCCGGGATGTCCGAACGAGCGCCATTATCGGTGGCCTCGATCAGCATGGTCTCCCCTGACGCGAGTTCCTTGGCGGCCTTCGCAGTCATGAGAACCGGCATCGGGCACGTCTGGCCCTTGGCGTCGACAGTGGTTTTTGGATCTGACATCACATATGCCTTTCGCTAGATGAACAAGCCGTTAGATGAACAAACTGATGTTGGAGTTAGCCATCTTCTTCAAAGCTGTAGCTGCGCCTACCGGTTCACCGAGACCATCAACCATCTGATCGGGCTCAATACCAAGGAGGTCCATGGTCATCTGGCACGGCCACATGTGCACGCCCATGTCCTTGGCCATCTCAAACAAGTCCTCCGGCGGCATCAGGTTGTTCTTCTTGGCAACCTTGCGCATCATCCAGTGACCCATTCCGCCCATTTCCATCTTGGACAACTTCGCCTTCTTCATTCCCGGCGCATTCATGCCCGCCAGCATCTTGGTCATGGCGTCGTAACCTGTGATGCGGACGTCGTCCTTGACCAAGGGGAACAGTCCCCAGAAGGTGTAGAACACGGTTACGTCCATACCGTTCGCAGCAGCGGTTGAACTCAAGATCATGGTTGGCCAAAGCTTGTCGAGATCACCGCTGAACGCGATGATGGTCATGGACTCCGGCTCGGTGTTGACAGGGTTGTCGGTCATGGGCCCTCCTCAGGACACTGCCGACGTTAGATGTCCCGGCAGCCGTAAGCAAGGGCTTCTGGTCATTTCCCGAAAAATTGAGGGAATTGACACACAGACGCGCCATTGCGTATTAGCGTCTGCGCATATGGCTAGGTGACTGCACATGGCCAGGTGACTATGGGTGCCTGCGCCCACGGTCGAGTACAGGCGAACACAGGCGAGCACTGGAGGAATGCATGCCCGGAACCATCACCCCCCGCGAGCTCTACGACGAGATCTCCCACCAGGAAGTGCCCTTCATCTTGGATATTCGAAACCAAGATGAGTTCGCCACCTGGCAGGTCGAGGGCACCAAGCCGGTGCCGACCAAGAACATGCCGATCTGGATGGCTGTCGAAGGTGTCGAGGACCTCGCCAAGGAAGTGCCTGCAGGGTCCGTGGTGGTCTGCGCCCACGGCAACGGCAGCGACCTGCTACTTGACCTGCTCGCCGAAGCAGGCGTCGAGGCCCGCAGTCTGGTGGGCGGGACCGCAGCTTGGGCAGAACTCCTCGTCCCCGAGCCACTGGCCTGCTTGCCCGAAGGGGTTATCGGTTGGCAGATCCTCCGCCCCGCCAAGGCCTGCTTGTCCTACATGATCGGTGTTCGGGGTAAGGACGCCATCGTGGTCGACCCGGCGCGCTTCTTGGACTTCTACATCGACCTGGCCGCAAGCGAGGGCATGACGATCACCCATGTCATCGACACACATGTCCACGCTGACCACATCAGCGGCGGTCCTGATCTCGCCGAGAGGGTAGGTGGGACGTACCACCTTCCCCTCGAGGACACCGGTGGCTCCGTGCCGTTCCCGAATGAGCCGTTGGAAGACGGCACCGAGATCGATCTCGGTGGTCACACGGTCGCCACATTTGCGATCAAGATGCCCGGTCATACCCCCGGCACCACCTGCGTGCATATCCCCGGTCACCTGCTCCTGACCGGCGACACCGTGTTCGTTCGCGGCGTGGGGCGCCCGGACCTCACCGGCAAGGCCGACGAACTCGCCCGCGAGTTGTACTTCACAGTCAACGACAAGCTGCGCCCTCTTGATCCGCAGACAACGGTGCTCCCTGCCCATTGGTCCACCGCAGAGGAAATGGGTGCCGATGGCATGGTGAAGACCACCCTTAGCCAGGTCTTTGAGTCGACGCTCCTGAATGAAGAGGATCTTGTGAAGTTCGTTGAAGAGATCGTCGGCACGTTGCCGAGCGCGCCGGACTTCTACGACACCATTCGCGAAGTGAACGCTGGCAAAAAGGTCTCCGCCGAGGAAATTGAGACTCTCGAGATCGGCAAGAACCAGTGCGCTGCCTCCACAACGGTGTAATACCAACCTGACAAGCATGTCCCCAAACAAGTAGGGTCTTCGGCTATGGACAAGCAGACGGAGATGGAAATTCATGATCTGCATGCCCGAATTTGTAAAGCCATCGCTGATCCCAAGCGGTTGCTGATCATTAACGAATTGCGTAATGGTCCGATGACCGTCAACGAGATCGCCGACGCACTGGAGTTGTCGCAAAGCAACACCAGCCAGCACCTAGCCGTTCTTCGAGATCGCAACGTGCTTCAGGCTGACCGTGAGGGAGCGAACGTCTACTACTCACTTCGCAGCAAAAAGGTCGTCAAGGCAATCGACTTGTTGCGCGAGTTCATGGCTGAGGAACTGACCGGTGCCACTAAATTGCACAAGGCAGCCGGCCGTCTTGCTGCAGCGCGCCGATAGCCCTTGTGGGCGTGCCGAACGTTAGGGGCGCGTGACCCAGGGAAGCGGGATCCACGGCACAACCTGACCTGCAGCCACGCCATTTGAGGGGACCACCGCCCAACCATCGGCATGCGCAATGCCGCGCAGCATCGCTGAAGACACATGGGTTACCTCTCGAAAACCCCCAAGTTCGCGCCTGCCCACCATCAAACGAGTCAGATCCTTTCGCGCGGGCGCAATGGCCTGAGCCATCTGAATCCTCGGTAATTCACGATCGCCCCGCCCCAGCCAGGTGTCGAGCAATGGCGCCGCCAACGTGACCACGGCCACCAATGCGCTCAGGGGATTGCCGGGCAACCCAACAACGGGCGTGCCCCCGCAGCGCGCAAGCATCATCGGATGACCGGGACGAACCGCAACGCCATCAACGAGGAACTCACATCCCGATTCCTGTAGGGCCGAGCGCAGGAAATCTCTGTGCCCGCGAGCAGTCCCACCCGTTGCAATGACTACGTCGGCATTCTGAACTGCTGCCTGCAGCGATGAAACGAGGGCTTCGTGATCGTCCGCGACGTTTCGCACTTCGGTTATGACGCCGCCTAGAGCCTGGATCCATCCGGGCAACTGAACGCCAAGTGCATCGCGCACCTGACCTGGACCTGGGAGCCCTTCAGTTACCACCTCATCCCCCAACACCAGGACAGCAATGGAGGGCGGAACGAAAACGTCGACCTCATCCACCCCGACTGATGCCAGGAGTCCGATCAGCGCAGGGTTGAGGACATCACCGCGTATGGCCAGTTGATCCCCACGCGCACACTCTTCGCCCTGTGGACGAATGTGCACTTTGTCTGGGATATCAGCCACAACAGTGCTTGCGGCAACCACGCTCGAGACTTCCCACGGGATAACGGCCGACGCACCCTCGGGAATCAAGCCCACCGGTTGCGATGCGCATCGCCTGTCCGGCCTGGAGCCCAGAACTCATCGGCGGGAATGCCCGTGTCGATAGTTCCCACAATCGTCCACGGGCCATCGCCAGCAACTACCCAACCGTCCATGGCAGCGGTTGGGAAACCAGGTAGGTCAACGTGGGCGACTACCTCAGCTGCAAGCGTTCGACCGACTGCCATCGCGAGAGGCACCTGCTGTGCACGTCCGACTGCCACCGCGCCCAGTGCAATGTCACGCGCGGACCACCAACTGCTTTCACCCATCGAACTCACGGGCAAGCCGGGCAAGCAACACTGGCGGTGGTCAACGGATCCGCGCCCAGGGCAACCGCGTAGCCGAGCAGGTAGGTGGAGATGGGTGCTGCCGGCCGCTCGACTAGGTGGGCGGCATCCTTGGCTACATCCAAGATGACATCGGTATTCGTCGGCGCTGGTACTCCCAGTTCAGCGGTCAGTTGCCTGATCCATGTCGCCAATCGCTGTGCCTGTTGCTCGTCCATGCAACTCCCCGGTCATGTCCCGAGTTCCTGTGCCGCGTTGAGAGCGCGCTGGAAGTCACCGGGAGTATCGATGTCCAGAAGGCTAACGCCCGATCGAAAATGCACGACGGACGACGCCAGATTTCCAACTAAAGCGTGAAAGGCAATGCCGTTCCAATCACTGCGCTCCTCGGCGACCCGCACCAACGCCGTACGCCGATAGACCGCGCACAACCACTGCTGCTTGCCGCTGGGGTCCTCCGGTAACCAGGCTTCGATGAGGTGATCAGAGGCCTGCGTCTGCCACACATCGAGAACCCGATTCAGGGCGCGCTGAGCGAGCGGCATGTCCACAGCGAGCACGCCTACGAAATCAGCGTCGATCTCAGGCAGCGTCGAAACAACCGCCGCCGCCGGTCCACCACCCCGCTCGGGTCCCACTGGCGTCACCGGTGCGCCACCATCAACGGCATTCACCGACTCCACCGCTCGCTCCACAAGCGATCGACCGTGAAACTCAGTTGACGCTTTGTCTTTGCCGAAGCGCGACGACGCGCCTCCGGTCAAGACGAGCCAGTGGATCACCCGGCTCGTTGAGCGGAGTTCGCCGCGTGTGTCTCGGCCTCTTGGACGATCTGTTGCAGTTGGGTGACTGTTGCGGTGAGCCGACCGTCCCATTCCCCGGCACGCACATGCCACATCACCGTATCCACGCCTTCTTCCACCGCACTGCGTTGGGATTTCGGACCGTTGGGCCCTAGACGATCCAGGACGCGATCAGCAGCCGCAAGCCAGTTCTCCGCGATCTGGAGGTGCCCAACTTCCTTGGTGAGTTCGCGCAGTTCAGCACCCGGGTGGGACCGCGTGGGCGTGACCTCGTTGATCCGAGATTCGGCCTCTGCGACGGCCGCCTGAAGTTCCTTGCGTACCGCCTCGTGGATATGTGATCGCTGGATCCGCGAGCGAAGGTCCTCACATGCGTGCTTGGCATCGTGCTTTGCCTTGTAGAAGCGGTCTTCGGTGCGATGCGGCTTGTGCTTGGCAGCATCCCGCTCTGCTCGTGTCTTGTCGCGGCCATTCTCCCGTGGAGGCATCGGGCAACTCCCTTCCCGTGTGCAGCTCACGCCGGCTGACGCAGCTGGGGCGTACGTCCATCCTGGCCTACCTATGCCCCGTCGCGGAAGGGCTTTGGGCCCAAATCTAGGGACCGACGACCGCGCCTTAGGACTTCTCTGGCAACTGAGTACCGATGACATCCATCATGCGCAAGGTGGCCACCACTCGCGGAACCTCGTGAACCCGCATAATGCCTACTCCGCCGAGTTTGCCCAGGACTGCAAACACTCCCTCGGCGGTACGGAATTCCTCCTGGAATACATCGAATGCATGAGGCATGATCTGGCACACCGGGACTCCCAAGGATCGCAGTCGGAAGGAGTGCAGCAGAACCTGCGCCTGATGCTGGGTTTTGCGGATCGGATCGACCGTGGATCGGTAGAAGAAGCCCAGCCCTGGATCTACGGCCAAACTGTCCACACCCAGAGAGTGAGCGCGTTCGATGCGCGGCGCGAAATGTTCGAGCAGCGGTGGAATCGGGTCTGCGTGGATCCGCACCTCGAGGTCATCGCGCACCGTCTGCCCCGGCGTGAAGCACATGACCAGCGATGCCTGGTGCTCAGCAACT
The DNA here is from genome assembly GCA_018402235.1 of Candidatus Nanopelagicales bacterium. Lineage (GTDB taxonomy): Bacteria > Actinomycetota > Actinomycetes > S36-B12 > S36-B12 > S36-B12. The sequence continues at coordinate 215,555 of JAGYJJ010000002.1, forward strand.
ACCCGATAGATCGCTTCTTCGTCTTTGGTGCCCGTCAGGTTCACTACCGAGGCTCCGGCCTGAAGTGCCGCACGCACCACATCGAGTTCATATGACTCAACCGATACCGGCACACCGTGCTCGACTAGGGCGACTATGACAGGAACGAGTTGCTCAATCTGCCGGTCGATTCCAGCGCGCGCGGCATCCGCGCGGCTGGATTCGGCGCCCACATCGATCACATTCGCACCTTGAGCCTGCATGATGAGGGCTCGACGCAATGCGTCGTCGAACGTCGGGGCGATGCTTTCTCGGTACGTGGAATCGCGCGAGAGGTTCACCACCCCCATGACCACAGGTTCGAGATCGGTGTCGAAATTCCGATCCGCGATTCGAAACGAGGCGACGGAAGCATCGAGATCCGATCGATGTTCCTGCGCAAGTTGCATCAGGTCGAGAAGAGTAAGCACGTTTCGACCCTAACTACCGGACAAATCGGCAGAACACGAAGCCCTCGTCCACGAACTGATGTGCCAAGGAGAAGCGGGGGTGGGGAGAAGCGATCTCACGCTCGGGGTCTCGAAGGTAACCCGAACCCGCTAACACAGGTGAGATGGTCACATCCATCTCGTTCACGAGATCGTTGCGCACCATGACATCAAGCAGCGCCTCACCGCCTTCGCAGTTGATGTGATGCTGACCACGCCCGTGCAACCACTGCACTAATGCACGCATGTCAACACTGTCATCTCCGAAATGCACGACCTCCGCATGACCGGCGGGCTTCCGCCACTTTTGCTGGATCAACCTCGGTCCCGGTCGCAACGATCACGGGCAGCGCTGACTCTGAAAACAGCGGTTCCTCCCACGGCAGATCCAATCGCCCGCTCACAATCACCACTTGCGGTGCCGGCGCCAACCCGGCGGCAAGGCGAGCCTCAAGCCAGGTCGACTTGGTCACCATCGGCTTGTATCTCTCGGCACGGATCGTTCCGGCACCCACCAACACCACGTCAGCGAGTCGACGTGCTTCCATGAAAACTCGCTTGTCCGCTGCACCAGAGATCGACCCGCTTAGCCCATCGGCCCCGACTGTTGCTCCGTCGAGTGTCATCACCATCATCGTGCGCAACCAAGGACCTTCGGGCCATCGATACAAAGAAGCGAGGTCCACATTGGGACCCTAGTCGCGATTACCTACAGCCACTAAACATGGGCGACGTCTCGGTGCGGGGCTATGCGGCCCGCAGTTCCCAGAACCTGCCATCCATTCCGTAGTGCGATCTGGCGCAGCCTGCGGTTAGCGTTCACGACCGTTGGGCGCCCCACCAAAACAAGAAGCGGTAGATCGTTGATTGAGTCCGAGAAGGCCGCGCATCGACTCAGGTCGAGATCCTCAACGGCTGCAAGCGCCGACACCGCATCGGCCTTGTTGCGCCCGTGCAAGATGGGACCAGCGAGTTTTCCGGAGTAGACGCCGGCAACCCGCTCTGCTTGAGTGCCCATGGCGCCTGTCATGTCAAGTTCCTGGGCGATCCGTTCAGCCAACTCACTCGGGCTAGCTGTCACCAGCCACGTTTGGTGCCCTTCGCGCTGATGCCGTCGAATCTCCGCTGCTACTACCGGGTTCAAACGTCGGCGCACGATGCCGGGCACTATCTCTTCGCACAGACCCAGCACGTCCGTGATGTTTTGGCCAGCCGCTAACGCCAGGGCCCTTTGCATCACGTAGTCGCGCCCAGAAACGGACTCGGTTCTAGTTTTCACAAACCGGGCGTTCATTGACGCAAATCGGAACATCTCACTCGAGCTCACTCGTCCGGTACGCACTAGCCGCCAAGCGAAGGGCAACAAAGACGATCCGCGCACAACGGTGTTGTCGAGGTCGAAGAACGCAGCGATTGCCATGTATCCGAAAGTAGATCGATGACGTCGCGCAACTGTCTACGACATCCTCAATCACCGATTGTTCACCTTGGAGTCGAGGACATGTCATGCAGCAGTTGCCTTGATACGACCACGCCTGGTGAGGCTTGTGGCCGTGCGCGTTGTAATCGTCGCCGAGTCGTTCCTTCCGCGCGTCAATGGCGTGAGTGGGTCGGTTTTGCGCGCATCGCGCCACTTACTCAGCCAAGGGCATGAAGTGGAGATCATTGCTCCAGCCCCAAGCCCCCACGAAACTCCTGAGGGTGTTCGTGTGCATTCGGTTCGATCGTTCACCGTTCCAGGCATGGGAATCGACGTGGGTTATGCGTGGACTTCAACAATTCGGGATGTCTTGCGGCATGTGAGGCCCGACATAGTGCACCTCGCATCGCCACTTGTGCTGGGATACCAGGCGCTGCGCGCAGCAGCAATGGAAGGTATTCCAACCGTAGCGGTCTTCCAAACCGATATTTCCGGATTCGCCCGTCACTATCGACTGACAGGCATGGGCGGCCTCAGCGATGCGGTTCTACGGCGCATCCACGCCGATGCCGACCTCACTTTGGTGCCCTCAACAGCATCTAAGGAGTACCTCCAAACACTGGGCATCGCTCGCTTGGCTATGTGGGGCCGAGGAGTGGACGCCGAGCAGTTCGATCCACGCCACCGCTCACCTCAGTTACGAACGCGCTGGCTGTCGCCAAACCCCGATCGCGTGCTCGTCGGATACGTGGGCCGCCTCGCACCCGAGAAACGAGTGGAAGCCCTGCGCGTCATCCAATCCGACCCACGAATCCAACTCGTCGTGATCGGCGATGGACCCCAGCGCACCGAGTTGGAGTCACTTCTGCCGCACGCCCACTTCACCGGAATGCTGCGTGGAGCCGAACTCGGCACCGCCATGGCATCACTGGACATCCTGGTAGCCCCGGGCGAGCGTGAGACGTTCTGTCAGGTAATTCAAGAGGGCATGGCCTCTGGGCTTGCAGTTGTTGCACCGGACATCGGGGGTCCGCGCGATCTCGTGATCCATGGCGAAGTCGGCTTGCGCTACGCGCCGGGCGACGACGAGCAGTTGCGCAATTGCGTCGACGCCTTAGTGCAAAGCCCTGCGGCCCGGGCAGTCATGGGCGCCACCGCCCGAACGATGATTCGAGATCGGACCTGGACCCAGATCGGTGACGATCTGGTGCACCACTACCGGTCCGTTCTAGGTAACGAGAAGACCCGATTGGCAGCTTGATGGCCCGGATCGTGCACCTCGCCAACTTCTTCGGCCCTCGTAGTGGTGGCTTACGGACGACGATGGTGCGACTCGCAGAGGGATACACCGCCGCTGGTCATGACGTACACCTCGTGGTGCCACATCAGCCCTGTGACTGGCGACCTCAAACACGTGCACGTGTCCATTCGCTTGCGAGTATCCCGATTCCTCGAAGCGGGGGCTACCGCATCATGCTTTCAACTCGAGATATCAAAAGAACCCTGAACGACATTAAGCCCGATGTCATCGAGTTGTCCGATCGATTGACCTTAGTCAGCGCCGCCAAGTGGGCGCGTCAACGCCGTATACCCTGCACGCTGTTCGCCCATGAGCGAATTGATGGAGTGTTGTCTGAATATGCGGCGCCTGTACCCGGGCGGCACATCGCCGATCGAATGAACGCGCGCATCGCGAGCGAGGTTGACCAGATCGTCACCACCACCCGATACGCGGCGGTTGAGTTCGATCGGCTCTCCGTCCCCACCTACTACGTGCCGCTCGGTGTGGACACCGATCACTTTCGACCACTCACGCTGATTCCCGAAGCCGACGACACGATCGAGCTCGTTCTGTGCTCACGGCTTTCCCAGGAAAAGCACCCGGAGAAGGCGATTCAGGTGTTGGCGGCAGGCCACCGGATGGGTCGCAAGTGGCACTTGACAGTGGTAGGAGACGGACCAAAGATGCGCGATCTACGGAAAATGGCACATGGCCTGCCCGTCACCTTCACCGGCTTCGTCTCGTCGCCTCACCAGGTGGCTGCAATCCTTCAAAGATCCCACGTGGCCCTCGCGCCGGGCCCCATCGAAACGTTCGGGCTAGCGGCACTCGAAGCTCTGTCTTGCGGCACACCAGTGGTCTGTAGCAACCGCTCTGCGTTGCCCGAGGTAATCGGGTCAGCAGGCGTTGCCGTTCCAGGCGATGTCGAAGCGTGGCTGCGAGCCATCGATAGCCTCGCCCACCCCAGTCGACTGTTCGTTCGCAGACTCGCCCGCGAACAGGCCCTTACGATGCCCTGGCAAAGATCCATCGATCGAATGCTCGCAATCCACGGCTTGAAGTCCTCAACTCATCCTGCCGAGCAGCACCGCAGTTTCGAGCACCAGGCAGCCTGACATGAGGGATGCACTCACCGTTGTAGGACTTGGCGATTCCATCGGATACGGAATCGGCGATTGTGGCCACGACTGGACAGGCCCATCATGGGTAGGCCGATTCGCACACAACGTTGGGGCCGGCCGGGTTGTTCACTTGGCCACGCCTGGACAGAGAGCGGCAGACGTACTGAGCGTCCAGGTGCCGGCTGCGCTGACCGCGCGTCCCTCAGTAGTCCTGATGAGCGTCGGGGGTAACGACCTGCTGAGAGCGGACTTCAATCCCGCCGCGATTTGGCTCCACACAGCGGAAGCCATCACGCGTCTAGTTGAGGTCGGTGCCACCGTGATCGTTGTGGGCCTTCCCCAGGTGTCCCTTCACGATTTCCTGCCGACCGTGGTGCGAAAGACCATCAACGAACGTGCAGCCTTAGTGAACAGGGCGCTCTCACGAGCAGTACTCCCGCATGCAAGGTCAGGCATCCGGGGTAGGGCTCACTTCATTGACCTGTGGAGCGATTCCCGCGCATCGCAGGCAGATCTGTGGCACATCGATCGAATGCATCCCAGTCCACGTGGACATGAGTTCTTGGCGCAACTCGCCCGACGCGCGAGCCGATTGCAACAACGACGCGCGAGTTTGCCTGTCCGCATAGAGGATCGCTCGAGCTCCAAACTTGTGTGGCTTGTTCGTAACGGAATCCCGTGGCTGCTTCGTCGGTCCGTTGATCTCATTCCACAAGCAGCCGTGACCATGGCATTTCATCGCCGACGCATGAGGGGACTCGCGCAGCAACTGGAAGACGCGCTTGGCAATCGCGTTCTGCCGCTGCGTCACGGCATTGCAGTGAGTCCACCGTCGACGATCAGTTCCTGCCCCGTCATGAAAGACGACGCGTCGCTGGCAAGAAACAGTGCCGCTTGAGCGATCTCCTCGCTCTTGCCCCAGCGCGCCATGGGCACACGAGATAAGACTGATGCCTCCGTGTTCTCATCACCGCGCAGGAAATCGGTGAGGTCCGTCTCGATCCACCCAGGTACCAGAGCATTCACCCGAACTCCCTGATGGGCAACCTCCACTGCAAGGCTGCGGGTCAGGGACGCGAGTGCTGCTTTCGCTGCTCCGTAGTGGGACATCATTGGCGCACCGCGCAGACCAGCCACTGATCCCACGTTGATGATCGCGCCGTGGTCGGACGCAGCCAGGTGCGGAAGGCCCTGCTGGATCAGGCGCACAGTGGCATCGACATTGAGTGCCATGGTCTTGCCCCAGCCCGATAAACGCATCGATGCCACAGGCACCGAGAAACTGTTACCACCTGCGTTGTTCACCAATATGTCAAGCCGCCCAAGGGCAGCAACGGTCTCACTCACGAGTCGCTCCGCCGTGGACTCATCGGTAACATCGGCAGCGAAAGCGATCGCCCGACCGCCATTTGCATTGATGGAGTCGGCAACTTGCTGGATGGCATCCGGAGTTCGGGCGGCAAGTGCGACCGAGCAACCATGGGACGCAAGCTCCTCGGCGATGGCCCGACCTATGCCTCGCGAAGCCCCGGTGATCAGGGCAACACGCCCCGTCAGATCCTGTCTGTCCACTCCGACCCCTCACATAGATTGCCGTTGAGACGCTCAGCATGCCGGATGCATGCAGACCCGCGCAGAGAAATCTCAGTTCACTCGAGCCAACGAAAGAGCGAAATCATTGTTGTGGAACTGATGCTCAACGTGCAGACCCGCAGCGGAGAACTCCCCACGCACTTGCTCCAAAGTGAACTTAGTAGAGATCTCAATTCTGATCTCTTCACCGGCAGCTAGGCGAATCCGGCGATCACCAATGTAGAAATCCTGTTCACAACGCGAACGCAGCCGCAAGTCCATCCGGTTCTCCAAGGCATCCCACAACGGCACGTATTCGAAATCAGCTCTTGTCAGAGTTCGGTTTTGCACTCGGCATTGATGACATCCACAACGTTCAGCAAAAATGCCTCGGTCACTCCAGCGGAATCGTCGTAAGCACGCAAAATCCGCTCGATATCTTTCAGCAGATCCGTGCCCACCAGGACGAACCCATCGACACCGGTCATCTCCGTCATGCGCGCAAGAAAATCAATGCGCTCGGCACGTTGCAGATTCCCGATCGTGCCGCCAAGGAAGCAGGTGAGGCGTGGGTGTGGACTGTCTGGCAGTGCGATGCGGGACATGAAGTCGCCCACAACGGGCTGGACGTCAAGTGCGGGATACGACTCGTGCATGATTTCAGCCGACTGCAGTAGCACCTGCGCACTGATGTCGATGGGTTGATAGCAACTAAGTGAGCCGTGCGCCGATCCTGCTTCAATAAGTAACCGGGTTTTATCTTGCACCCCGGCGCCGAACTCCACGAGTGTTCGAGCGCTGGACATCGAGAAGATGCGGCCGGCGGACTCCGTGAGCAGGCTTCGCTCCGCCTCCGTGGGGTAATACTCGGGAAGGCGCGTGATTTGCTCGAAAATCTGTGAGCCTGTCTCGTCGTAGAGAACGCGTGCTGGTAACTCCTTGAATGGTCGAGACAGTCCATCAACAATCACACCGAGCAATGCAGGACTAGATAGGTCCACCGGAGATGGCATAACAAATGATCAGTGCTGTGACTAAGCGAGCGAGTCGGCTAGACGCACACCTGTGAACGGCCAGCGCGCATGCGGCGGAAAGAAGTTGCGGTACGTCAGTCGAGCATGACCTGTGGGCGTAATGCAAGCACCCCCACGCAACACCATCTGGCCGGACATGAACTTGCCGTTGTACTCGCCGATCGCCCCAACCGGAGCCTTAAAACCCGGGTACGGCAAATATGCCGACGACGTCCACTGCCATGCCGTGTCAAAAACTTGGCGCAAGCCGCCACCACCTGAGTCCGGGGTCGGATGGAAACCGGTGATATCGCCGTTAGGCCGGGCTGGGTGAGCGCCACTCTCCCGAACCGCGTGCTCCCATTCGAACTCCGTCGGCAACCGCTTTCCCACCCAGGTCGCGTAAGCGTCGGCCTCGTAGTGGCTCACGTGCACCACGGGCTCCTCCGGTCGGACCGGGCGCGTTCCGTGCAATGTGTGCTCGAGCCACTGCAAGCCGTCCCATTGCCAGTACAAGGGTGAATCCCATCGCTCGGCATTCACTCGAGCCCAGCCATCCGATAACCACAGTTCGTGACGCTGGTAGCCACCATCGGCTATGAAGTTCATCCATTCACCGTTCGTCACGAGTCTGTCTGCCAGTGCAAACGGTTGAACCAGCACAGGGTGCGACGGCAGCTCGTTGTCGAAGTGGAACGCCGCATGAGCGCTGCCGTCGAGCCAACCGACATCAACGACGCCACCGCGGAAGTTCACCCATTGCGCTTCCTCAACGCGAGTTGGGGTCACCTTCGAGCCGGGATAGGCAACCGGCTGCAGCGGATTCTTGGACAGCACGTGCTTGATGTCCATAAGGAGCAGTTCTTGATGCTGGTGCTCGTGGTGAAAACCAAGATTCATCAACGAGGTGAGCGTCTCGTCATTGCCTTCTTTGGTTGCCACCGAAAGTGATGCCAGAAGATCGAGCATTCGATCATCGACATGAGCGCGGTAATCGCCCACTTCGTAGGCACCCGGACGCGAGATGAACCCACGCTCCGGTCGGGGGTAACGCGGCCCCACAGTCTCGTAGTAACTATTGAACAACGTCCAATACGTGTCTTGGTACGCCGCAAATCCAGGTTGGTGCTCGGCGAGTACGAATGCCTCGAAAAACCAGGTCACGTGGGCTCGATGCCATTTGGTGGGGCTGACGTCGGGCATCGTCTGCACCGTTTGGTCTTCCGGGCTCAGCGGGGCTGCCAGTTCCTCAGTGAGCCCGCGCACCACTGAGTACGCCTGAGCAAAATCACGATCGTTCCCTTCACCCGGATGGTCGCCCTGTTGGTCGCCCTGTTGGTCGCCCTGTTGGTCGCCCTGTTGGTCGCCCTGATGGTCGCCCTGATAGTGACGCGCAAAGTCGGGGTGGTTCCCGAGCGTGCGGGCGAGATCGGCAACGGGAGGGCTGGGGTTGGTATCCGTCGTGGGTGCTGACATCGTCCCTCGTCTGGCGGCTTCGTTTCCCTCGCAGCGACGTGGAACGTGGTCCAGGCGCCGGCCGGTCGTCAGGCTGGTCTTTCAGACTTTATCCTCAGATAACCACTCGGCGCATCCGGGTTGGACCACTAATCTGCGGCCATGGTTGAAGACACGTCGCTCACAGGTGGGCTAACCGAACTCGCCCGCCTGTCGACCCCCCAGGGCCGGGCAATGGACCACCCGGCCCGAACCGGACTCATCGGGGCCGGCCTAACGCTTGGGCGCAGTTTCCAGCCGAATCTGCTTACCCGCGGCACCACCGATCAGGCTTTAATCAGCGGGGTCACCACGGCATTGGCCTACGGCCTGTTCTCCACTGGCGATGCATTCGTGGACTCCCTAGCGGCGCGCATAGCCGGTGGCCCTGACCCTGGGCCGGGCCCTCGGCTCGCGGTTGCCGCGGGAATTGGAGCACTGGGTCTTGCCACCTTCGTCGGTTTTCACTGGAAAGAGCACGAGTCACGGCCGCGCGCCATGATTCGCCTTGGCGGCCGCATGACACTAACGGGGGCTCTCGCCAGTGCGGCGTCGTCGCTCACCAGCAGCCGTAGCCCGGGTCGACGTCTCGGCGTCGCCGTTGCCGCAGGGGCCGCGGCCCTTTCCTGGGCGAGCACCAAACCGTGGGGAGCAGCGCCCGGCTCATTGATCCACCAACAAAACCCCGAGGGCACCACCCCAGGCCAAGATCAGTTCTTCGAGGACTCGGTGCGCGAGGTGGCCCCGCTGAAGATGGCGGCGATCGGCACCGGAGTTGCCATGGCTACCTACGGGTTGGCCCGCGGGGAATCGATGCTCACCGGAGCGATGTCGCGAGTGGCCAGCGCAACCTTGGGCGGACAGCCGCAAGACCACCGGACCCTCGGGCGCATCACCGCATTCGGGATCAGCGCAGGAGTCGCCTACATCGCTTTGAATCGAGCCACTGCGATGCTGACGAAGGGTGGCGGCGCGGTTGAACCTGGGATGGAGATTCCGCCATCGATTCCCGAAATCACTGGATCGCCGGAATCCGGTCTGGACTGGATGAAACAAACTCGCGAAGGGGCACGTTGGCTGTCGGGGACGGTGGAGCCGGCAACCATCAACGCCGTGATGGGAACGAACGACGCTCAGCAACCCATCCGCGTCTACAGCAGCTCGGATATCGCCGAGGATCCGCACGATCGCGCAGCTGTGCTGCTCAGCGAGATCGATCGCACTAAAGCGCTCGAACGCGAACACTTCGCGCTTTTCTCTCCCACCGGATCTGGATACGTCAACTACGTAGCCACCGAGACATTTGAATTCCTCACCGGTGGTAACTGCGCGTCTGCTGCAATCCAATACTCGGTCCTTCCCTCGAGTTTCTCCCTGGGCGACGTCTCCAAAGGGGTGGACCAAACCCGCATGGTGATCGATGGGATAACAGCGCGCCTGCTCGCTATGAACCCCAAAAAGCGCCCGCGCTTCTACTTGTTCGGTGAATCGCTCGGCTCGCAGGTGAGCGAAGGAATGTTCGAAGGGACCTGGACCTATGGACTCCCCGGTGCCAAGGTCGACTACGCCGTATGGATCGGCACCCCCTCGGCCACCACGTGGCGCAAGCAGCTGTGGGGCGATCGCACTATCACCCAGGCACCCGACGTTGGGCCCGACGGTGTTTATCTTCCGCGCAGCATCCGTGATTGGAAGCAACTTCCAACAGCGCAGCGCGAATCGATCCGCTACCTGCTGCTGCAAAACGGCGACGACCCCATCCCAAAGTTCGGCAGCCAGGTGTTGTGGCGCAAGCCCGATTGGCTCGGGCCTGATCGACCCATTGGCGCTCCGCAAGGAACGGCCTGGGTGCCCGGCGCAACCTTCCTCATGACGTTCGTCGACATGCTCAACGCCCTCACACCCACGCCGGGTGTCTTCGCCCAAGGCGGCCACGACTATCGCGAAGTCCTCCCCGAAGCCATCAGCGAAACCTGGCGTCTTCCGGCCACAGAAGAGCAGATGGCCACCATGAACCGGGTGCTCCGTGAACGCGAATTGGCATGGGAGTTGTTCCGCGACTGGGCTGCAGCCCTTTCCAAGCCGGTTGACAAGCGCGCGGACGAGAAGAAAAAAGTTCTCAAGAAAGCATCGGAGTACGTCGGCTCTTCGGTCGATGAAGCAACACTGGTGGATTTGGTCCGCCGGGCCCTACCCGTCCGCGCTGAGATGCTCACAGACAACTAACGCATCGACGGCTACCGCACCGTTCGGTCCCAGGATCAACGGATTGATGTCGGCTTCCACGATGCTCGGGTGATCAACCGCGAGCCGGGACAACACCAGCGCCGTGTAGACGATGGCATCAAAGGTCTCCTCGTTCGCGAGCTTGGCCAGACCAGGAGCCTTACCCACCAGGCGGACCGCCTGATCGTGGGTGATGGGTGCTAGCGACGTAGCGGTCAATGACAACGCTTCGGCGTAGCGACCTCCGATACCCACCGCGATTACCGGGCCGTAGTGCGGGTCACGCGTCATGCCGCAGATCACTTCTGGACCAGCGGCAATCTCCTGCGCAACGAGCACCGAGCCACCGAAGGCCTGGGTGGCAACCGAGACTTCCTCCGCTGAATTCAAGCCCAGGGCAACGCCACCGACGCTCGCCTTATGCGCCGGACCGTTCATTTTCACCACAACCGGGAAACCGAGTTCCTGCGCTGCTTTGATCGCTTCGTCGGGCCCTTCGGCAAGACGTCGGTCGGCCATTGGAATCCCGTAGCGTTCCATGATCTCCGCGGATAGGTGTTCACTCAGCGCACCCGGGTGGAGTAGATCGGAAAGGTCGATCGCCTCGTGCGGGTCGAGGTCTTTGTTGCCGAACGGGTGCCACATCGAGACAGCGGCCAAAGCCTCGACCGAGGCACGTGTTCCGCGCAGCAGGGCTACCCCGTTGGCTGCGGCGTAGTTAGCGATGCGACGTGGTGGGTCGGTGACGTGCACCGTCGTCACGGCAGGGAAGATTCGCCGGTCCTTGGTCGCCTCTACCAGACCGCGCACGATGGCCAAGCGACCAGTCGTTCTCCGCGTCGCCGCGATATTGGGTGATGTCGACCTGTGCGAGAAGGATGTCAAACTCCCCGGAGTGAGCCATCAGTTCCAGCGATTCGGGGAAGACGATCTCGGTCTCGTCGACCATCCAGGCATCCAAGGGATTTTGCGGATTCAAGAAGTTGGGGAAGCGTTCTTGTAAGGAGGCCACCAACTCGTAGGGCATGGGCGGGAACTCCAAGCCCGTCGGTTCGGCAGCATCGGCCAACATGCCGCACTCACCACCAGATTCCGAGATCGCTCCCAGACGCACACCCGACGGCCACTTTGATTGGCCGAGGATCTCCAGTGCCTCCATAAACGTCGACGTATCAGTTACCTCGATGCCACCGTGGTGGTGCACGAAGTTGGTGAATGCCTTGCTCGATCCGACCATGGCGCCGGTGTGTGCGAGGGCTGCTTGCGCGGCAACCCGCGAGCGCCCCACCTTCATGCACACCACCGGCTTGCCGGCTTCGCACATGCCCGCAGACCGTCGGCGAAGGCTTCCGGTCGGCGGACCGTCTCAACGAACAGCCCGATCGCTTTCGTCTGCGAATCCTCGGCCAACCCCATCAGCAGATCGGCGGCGTCGCGGTTGCCCTCCGACCCGGTGGAGAAGACCGCGCGGAAGCCGATCCGAGGTCCGCAGTTGAGCATGGCATCGGCGATGGACCCGGACTGGGCAATGACCGAGACGTGCCCGCGGCGGAAGGACTTGGGCACATTCGCGACCCACATAGACCCACTGTGCGGCACTGCCATGCCCATGCAGTTGGGGCCCAAAATGGCCGCGTCGTACGCATCGGCGATTTCGAGGAGTTCAGGCAGGATCTCCCCCGAGCGGGCTCCGGCCTCGGCGCCCAGGCCGGGGATCACGAACGCGCGGATACCGAAAGCCAGAGCCTCGCGCATCACGTCGAGGATCGCCTCGTGTCCAACGAGCATGAACGCGCAATCGGGTTTCTCGGGTAACTCAGCGATCGAGGTGTAAACATCTTCACCGAGAATCGATTCACCGGATGGATGCACGAGGAATGCGCGGCTGCGGCCGGCGATGGCCTCGGCAACAATCGAAGACCGACGGGCACTAGCACCCACCACCACGATCGAATCCGGGTCGATGAGCCCCTTCACGCTGCGGTGCGCAGCGCGCTCGGGCACCGGGAGCAAACTCTCAACAGTGCTCACAAATCCCCCTGGGCGCCGACGACTAAAACACTTGAACACACATGGCGTTCGCTCACACGTACTTGGCAAGGCACCGGCGAAAGAGGAGGTAGGGGCGACGCTGCAGGGCACAAACCGGCAACGCGAGGCTAGTGCCCACTCCCCGCGCGCACAAGAGCAACGGTCTACTAACGTTCCCTTCATGCACGCCATCTATGCAGCCGGCATCAACCACGACGATCCACTCTCGGTCCTCGCCATTGGAGAAGTGGACCCCAAACCCACCCCAGATGACTGGGTGGATGTCGATGTCAAGGCGATGAGTCTGAACCACCACGATGTCTGGGCGCTGAAGGGTCAAGCCCTCCGTGAGGAACAGGTGCCGATGATCTTGGGCACAGATGCCGCGGGCATCGGCCCAGATGGAACCCCCGTGGTCGTCCACGCGGTGATCAGCTCGCCGGTGCGCGGCGACGAGACGCTGGATCCGAAACGCTCTTTGCTCAGCGAGGTGTATCCGGGCACGTTCGCCGAACGCGTTCGCGTCCCGGCTCACAATCTGATCGCGTTGCCAGAGGGCTTGGGATTCGAGGAGGCCTCGTGCCTACCCACTGCGTACCTGACTGCATACCGGATGCTGGCCACCAAGTCCGGCGTCCAGGCAGGCGACACCGTGCTCATCCAAGGCGCAGGTGGCGGTGTTGCTACTGCAGCGATCGTGCTCGGCAAGGCGTTGGGCTTACGAGTGTGGGTAACCTCACGCGATCCCGCCAAAGGTGAGTGGGCCACCACCATTGGGGCCGACGAGGCCTTCGAGGTGGGGGCACGGCTACCCGACAAGGTCGATGCCGTTATCGAGACCGTGGGAGAGGCCACCTGGGATCACTCGCTGAAATCCCTACGCCCCGGGGGGACGATCGTCGTTTCCGGCGCCACCTCAGGTGCCATGCCGCCTTCCCAACTCAATCGGGTCTTCTTCCTGCAGTTGCGCATTGTCGGATCCACGATGGGGACGGCCGAGGAGTTCCACCGGCTGCTCGCGCTGCTTGCCGAATCCGGTGTCCTTCCGATCATCGATCGCGTACTGCCGATGGACAATGCACGCGAAGGCTTCGCCGCGATGATCGACGGCTCGGTGCGCGGCAAGATCGTGATGACCCGCTAGCCATGCACGTCGGCCAATACCGGGTTCGTTATCGCGACGTTTACTCAGCCGGAATCGTGCTGAACTCACGCTTTTTGGATATGTGCGACGAAGCCTTTACCGAGTTTTTTCGGTTATTGGGCCTCGCTCCGCAGGATCTCTACTCGGTCCCTTATAACGGGGCCTTAGCCCATATGGATGCCACCTTCCATGCCAGTGCGGCTATCGACGACGTCTTGGACTTCGATGTGCGATGCGATCAGATCGGCAACTCCAGCGTGGTCTTGACCTACTCGATTACCCGCTCCGGGAAACCGGTATTTACCGGCACCGCTCGTTACGTCAACGTCGACAACACTGGCGTGCCGATCCCGGTGCCCGATGCCATCCGCTCGGTTCTTACAACGCCTTAGCGCCGAACCACGATCTCCCCGCCAAGTTCCTCGGGCTCCTCGTCAACCATTTCTGGAGGGAAACCGGGGGCGAGCACCTCAATGCCGTACTCGTCCTCCAATCGTCGGATGATGTTGGGAGACCACTCGCGCGGCCCATACCGATCGATGCCGTCATCGAAGACCCCCGCAACCAACGACGCCAGCTCCAATTCCATACCGGCTTCCTGCGCCATCGCGATGAACAGTCCAACGTCCTTCTTCACCAGGTCCATTGTGAAGTTGATATCGCGCGAGCCGTTCAAAATGACCTGGCTCTCGGTTTCATGGACGAATGACGTCCCCGATGACGCCGCAATCGCCTCATAGGCAATACCGAGGTCGAGTCCGACCTTCGCGCACGAAGCGAGCGCCTCCGTGACTGCCAATAAGTTCGCCGTGGCCAGATAGTTGGTCACGACCTTCAACTTCGATGCACTGCCAAGTTCCCCGGTGTGCAAAACGCGTCGCCCCAAGATTGCCAGCAGCGGCAGCAGTTGCTCGAACGTTGACCGATCGCACCCGGCGAAGATCGAGATGTTGCCGGTAGCCGCGCGATGACAGCCACCTGAGACCGGGCAGTCGGCTGCCGCGGCACCGCGTTCGGCCACCAATGCGCCCAGCCGAAGCACTTCACCGGCGTCGGTGGTGCTCATTTCTACCCAGATGTCGCCGGCACCCAGACCAGCGAGCACCCCCTCGTGCGATTCCATCACCTCAGCCACGACGGCTGGTGAAGGCAAGCAGGTGATGACTACATCGCATGCTCGCGCTAGTTCCACCGGAGAGTCCACAGCACTCGCCCCGGCTGCCACGAGCGGGGTCATCGCACCCGGGTTGCGATCCAGCACAACCGTGGGGGTTCCGCTGCGTACCAGCGTGCCCGCGAGCTTGGAACCGACATTGCCCAAACCAATGAAGCCGACCGTCGCCATGAGCCCTCCCGAAACTGCGCCACCGGCTCCGGTGGCTCCCGAGCGGGAGTCTGGCACCCGCGCCTCTCCAAGGCTTTCCCGACGCAGCGATTGACTAGGTAGAAGATTGACTAGGTAGAAGATGGGCAGGAAGAAGAGCGTGAAGTAATGCCCGATAGCCAGGAACCATGTGACTACATGTGACTAAAGGCATGCCGCGCTTCCAATCGGTTTGTGCGTTGGGGGTGGTGACTCGACTAAGCCGGGAAGTGCGCACATTGGTGCGAGCACAGACGCCAGGCAAGGGATCGATTACGGGAAACGCCGGTATTGGCTGCCGGCTATTTCAGACTTGATTTAGTCCAGATTTGGACCTAGTCTGGACCCGTGTCGGTAACTGGAGCCCCCATCGTGAGCGCCACCACTTTGCGCGAGCTCGGTCTCCACGTGACGCCCCAGCGCCTAGCGGTTCTCGAGGCGGTCGCTTCCCACCAGCACTCCACGGCCGACCGAGTCCTCGAACTCGTCCGAGCAAACATCGGGACCATCTCTCGGCAAGCCGTTTACGACTCCCTCTCCGCACTCGTGGACGCAGGAATCCTTCGCCGGATCGAACCCGCGGGTTCACCTGCTCGCTACGAAACTCGGGTAGGAGATAACCACCACCACGTGGTCTGCCGAACTTGCGGAAGCCTTGCCGACGTCGATTGCGCCGTCGGAGATGCCCCGTGCTTGACCGCAGCAAGCGATCAAGGTTTCATCATCGATGAGGCCGAGGTCGTGTACTGGGGCACCTGCCCGCAGTGCGCCGGACAACTTCAAACAACCGCGTAAAGCTCACACGAGTACAAGAACACGAGCAAAAGACAGCACCAACAACACCAGGAGATAAAGATGGCAAACGAAAGCAAATGCCCGGTCGACCACGGTTCGGTGGGCGTCGGCACCCAAAACGAGGACTGGTGGCCCAACCAGCTCAATTTGAGGGTCCTTGAGCAAAACCCGCCTGCCGCGAACCCGATGGGCGAGGACTTCGATTATGCCGAGGCGTTCAAGTCCCTCGACCTCGCGGCAGTCAAGGCCGACCTCGTTGCTCTTATGACCGACTCGCAGGATTGGTGGCCGGCTGACTACGGCCACTACGGTCCGTTCTTCATTCGGATGGCCTGGCACAGCGCCGGCACCTATCGCACCAGCGATGGCCGCGGTGGCGGTGGCGCCGGGATGCAGCGCTTCGCCCCCATCAACTCCTGGCCCGACAACGCGAACTTGGACAAGGCCCGTCGTTTGCTCTGGCCGATCAAGGCCAAGTACGGAAAGAAACTGTCCTGGGCCGACCTGTTCATCCTGACCGGAAACGTCTCCATGGAGTCCATGGGCTTCGAAACCTTCGGCTTCGGTGGCGGCCGCGTGGACGTGTACGAGCCCGACGAGACCTACTGGGGCTCAGAAACAGAGTGGCTCGCCGACGGCCGCTACACCGGCGACCGTGACCTCGAGAACCCACTTGCCGCAGTGCAGATGGGGCTGATCTACGTCAACCCCGAGGGCCCCAACGGAACTCCCGATCCGATGGCTTCAGCCCGCGATATCCGCGAAACGTTCGCACGCATGGCGATGAACGATTACGAGACCGTGGCCCTCACCGCAGGTGGCCACACCTTCGGCAAGATGCACGGTGCTGGCGACGTCGAGAAGTACGTCGGTCCCGAACCCGAGGCAGCACCACTACAGGACATGGGCTTGGGCTGGATCAGCAGCTTGGGAACCGGCAACGCCGATTACACGATCAGCTCTGGTCTCGAAGGTGCGTGGACACCCACGCCCACCCAGTGGGACATGTCCTACCTGGAGACGCTGTTCAAGTACGAATGGCAGCTCACCAAGAGCCCCTCGGGCGGTCAGCAGTGGATCCCCACCGATCCGGAAGCCGCGAAACTAGTTCCGGATGCGTTTGACCCAAACAAGACCCACGCCCCCGTGATGACGACGGCCGATCTCGCAATGAGGGTCGATCCGATCTACGAGCCGATCTCTCGGCACTTCCTGGAAAACCCAGCTGAGTTCGCCGACGCCTTCGCCCGCGCCTGGTTTAAGTTGACGCACCGCGATATGGGTCCAAAGACCCGCTACCTCGGCCCCGAGGTTCCGGCCGAGGACCTCATCTGGCAGGACCCGGTTCCGGCCACGTCGGGGCAGTTGGTCTCAGACGCCGACGTTGCAGCGCTTAAGGACAAGGTGCTGGCTTCCGGTCTGAGCGTTTCCGAGCTCGTCTCGACCGCCTGGGCTTCGGCCTCCACGTTCCGTGGGACCGACAAGCGCGGTGGAGCCAACGGTGCGCGTATTCGCCTGGAGCCGCAGCGCGGTTGGGAGGTCAACAACCCCGACCAACTCAGTAAGGTCCTCAAGACCTTCGAGGGCATTCGTTCGGAGTTCAACGCCGCTGGTGGTGCACAGGTCTCGATGGCAGATCTCATCGTGCTGGCCGGTGGCGCAGGTGTCGAGAAGGCCGCGAAGGATGCCGGACACAACGTCACGGTGCCCTTCACTCCTGGTCGCACCGACGCAACGCAGGACATGACCGATGTCGAGTCTTTCGCGGTACTCGAGCCATTGGCCGATGGCGATGCGCAACTACGTTGCCAAGGGCCAGGTGCGTCCGGCTGAGCAGCTCATGGTCGACAGGGCCAACCTGCTCACGCTGTCCGCTCCGGAGATGACGGTTCTCACTGCCGGCATGCGGGTGCTCGGCACCAACGCCGACGCCTCGGACGTGGGTGTGCTCACCGCCAACAAGGGCAAGCTCACGAACGATTACTTCGTGAACCTCCTAGGCATGGGGACCAGCTGGGATCCGACCGACGACACCCAGACGATGTTCGAGGGCAAGGACCGCACGACCGGTGAGGTGAAGTGGACCGCCAGCCGCATGGACCTGGTGTTCGGCTCCAACTCACAGTTTCGTGCCATCGCCGAGGTCTACGGTGCAGCCGACGCCCAGGAGAAGTTCGTTCAGGACTTCGTGAAGGCCTGGGACAAGGTGATGATGCTGGACCGCTTCGACGTCAAGAAGTAAACACGCACACAACACCCACAATGGGGCGTCGGCCATTCGGTCGGCGCCCCATTCATGTGTGAACGCGTCCGTTGTGTGACCTGACTAATTGCGCTTGGTCCACCGGAAGGTGAGTGCCGCCCCGATCGTGCCGACCACAAACCAGACAACCAGCACTAGCGCCACCGCACCCAGATTCCACTCGCCACCGGTTTCGGCACCTTGGTAAGCATCTGGCAAGAAGACATAACGCATGCCCTGCGCTATCCACTTCAGCGGAAAGATCGACGCAACGTTCTGCAGCCACTCAGGTAGCTGCGAGAACTGCAGGTATACGCCGGAGATGAACTGCAAAATCAATATGGGTGGCACGATCACACTCGTTGCACTCTTGGCGCTACGAGGCAGCGCACTGATGGTGATACCAATCACCGCAGACGCCATGATGCCGAGAAAGAAGATCCAGGCGAGGGTCAGCCATCTATCCACACTTGTTGGGAGCCCCGCACCCAAGATCACACCACCCACGATGAGCAAGATGACGAGCTGCGCGAGGCCGGTAACCAAGACTTGGCCGAACTTCCCGATGAAGTAGGAGACGGGTGCGATCGGACTCCCAGCAAGGCGCTTGAGAGTGCCATCGTTTCTTTCGATCGCAATATCGATTCCCAAGTTCTGCGCGCCGGAGATGAAGATGCCCATCGCAACCATGGCCGGCAGGAAGTACTGAGCCGAGGTCACTTCGATACCCAACTCCGGGATTCCGAAATCGGTTGCCGCTGAAAGCGATGCTGAAGACCAACAGCATCATCAAGGGGAACGAGAAGTTGAAGAACATCGAGTCCGGCGTGCGCAGATAGGTCTTGAGTTCATACCCGATACGTGCGAAGCCGACCGAAATAATGCCGGGCATCTTTGCTTGAGTGAACGTACTCATTTTGTACTTCTACCGTCGAGCATCGCCAGATACACATCCTCTAGCGTGGGCGTGCGCACGTTCAGCCGCTCAGGCTCTTGTCCAAGACGCTCGACAAGTGACGCAACGAACGCAGCCGGCTGCGGGGTCCGCTCACTACGCTCCTCGCCACCTTCGATCCAGCGCACCACGGGGACTCTCATGTCGGCACCACCGATGCTGTGCACCCGATCGATTGCCACAAGATGGCCCGCGAGGATAACCGCGGCCCGATCCCCCAAAGCCTCTGCCTCATCGAGGTAATGCGTGGTGAGCATGATCGTCGTGCCTTCAGCTTGCAATCCTGCGATGACTTCCCAGAACTGCCGACGCACTTCAGGATCAAATCCGGTTGTCGGTTCGTCAAGAAACAACAATTCGGGGTTTCCGATCATGCCTAGTGCAACGTCCACTCGGTGTTGCTGACCGCCAGAGAGTTTGCGAATGGCGATATCCGCCTTCTGTTCCAGATCGACCGCGTAAATGACTTCGTCGACGCTGCGGGGATTCGGGTACAACGACGCAAAATGAGTCAAGGTTTGACGCACGGTGAGTCGACCCAGGTCCCCGGCCTGTTGCAAGACGATCCCGACCCGCGCCTTGAATCCTCGATCAGCCTTTGCCGGGTCCGTTCCCAGCACACGGACGTCTCCCGATGTTCGGTGACGAAAACCCTCGAGGATCTCGATCGTGACCGACTTCCCCGCACCATTGGGTCCGAGCAGGACGAACGTCTCGCCCCGATCGATGGTGAAGGAAATGTCGTTCACCGCAACGAGGTCGCCGTACTCCTTGGTCAACCCTTCAACACGAACGGCTGGTTCCCTCATTTTGCCCACTCGAAAGCCACAACGTGACTCTAATCTGAGCGCATGAGCACACCGCAGAGCACACCGCAGAGCACACCGCAGAGCACACCATCGCCGCCCCTCACCCCGCAGCAAAACCGCCGTGAGGAATGGCTCGCGGTGTACATGAAACGCGTGTCTCCGCTGCTTTCGATCCTGGCCTTGGTCTATCTAGCGACCTTCTCCATCCAGGCCATCTGGTACTACCCGGATGCAACCTGGTTCCAATATATGAACAGTTTTGGGAACCTGCTGTGGCTGCTCTTCGTTATCGACCTTGTCTTTCGTTTCGTCGTTACCCCGGTTAAGCGCGGATTCTTTAAGAACAACCTCATCGACACGATCACAGTGGTTGTCCCGCAGTTCCGGGCCATCCGGGCGCTCCGCACTCTCAGCGGCAGTAGCTTCATTTCCAAGAAAACTGGTCTGATCAGTGGAGGCGGGCTCACCTCGGCGCTTATCGCAGCACTCATTGTTGTATGGGTGGGCAGCTTGATGGTGCTCAACGCCGAGCGTTCGGCGAGCAATGCGCAGATCAAGACCGCAGGGGAAGCAGTGTGGTGGGCTTTCGAGACAGTAACTACCGTTGGATACGGCGATTTCGTTCCGGTCACGTGGAATGGTCGTGCGCTGGCCGTGCTTGTCATGCTCGTCGGCATCAGCGTCTTGGGTGTGGTTACGGCATCACTGTCCGCGGCACTCGTCAAGAGCGCTCACAAGTCGACCGACCGGGTGGATGAAGTTCTGCAGGAACTTGCGCAACTCAAGGAGATGGTGGCCAAACTCGAGGCAGGGCAGTCAGGGAAGTCGGGCTAGCTAGTCGAGACAGCAGCCACCAAATCTCGAAGCAAATCACCATCGACATCCCAGTCGACCGGAACCTTGATTGTCTTCTTGTTCATCGAGTAGCCAGAAAGGCGATCACGGAAGTGCTCCAGTACCGCAGGGTCGTACGGGGCAATGAGAATGTGCTGCGCGAATACACCTAGTCCGAACACGTATTTGCCCGACAACTTCACCATTGGCTGGTTCCACGCGATCACCACTTCAGCATCCGGGTACGCATCGGTAATGGTGGACAGGATCGAGCGCACCGTTTGCTGCTTTACAGCATCGTGTTCAGCGAGGTAGTCGTCCACGGTCTCGTATCGTCGGGAACTCGTCGAACCGCGCGAGTACTGCACCAGCGCGTTCGCATGGGCGCGACTGAAGCCGTGCTCATCTTGCAAAAAGGCCATCTGCTCCGGATAGCGCTTGCCCGCGACCTTCTTCATCTCCCGATGCCAAAAGGACATCGGTTTGCCGTAACGCTTCTCGATCGCAGGGAAGATCGCTGTTCGATCGTGGGATCCGTCCACGACAGGATCGTAGATCGTGTGGGTGCATACTCAAGTCGTGGCCGAAGACCGAAGCGTGCTTCACCGCCCTGGCCCCAGGCCCGATGAGACACTTGCTTACGGCGCACACGAAGACCAAGTGATAGATGTCTATGTGCCACCCAGCACTACGAGACACAAGCCAAGAGTCGTGGTCTTCATCCACGGTGGCTATTGGCGACCTGACTACGACCGCATGCACGCGCGGAGCGCTGCGGGAGCACTGGCGCAGGCCGGTTGGGTGACGGCACTACCGGAGTACCGTCGATTTCCTGGAGATCCCGATGCTTCAGTGATCGATGTCATCGAAGCTGTGCGCTACTTCGCGAGCGCGCCGGGCAACTCCTCCGTGCTACTCATGGGACATTCCGCCGGTGGTCATCTTGCCCTCATTGCCGCCTCACACCCTGAGTTACCGATCCATGGGACCGTCGTGCTGGCACCTGTGAGCGATCTCCAACTTGCTGAAGACTTGGACTTGGACGATGGCGCGGTCCGGTCATACCTTGGATGTGCCGCGCGCGAAAGACGCGACTTGGATCCCCTCCAGTTACCCGCACCACTTTCGTCCTTGAGCATCATTCACGGCCTGGAGGACTCGATCGTTCCTCCTCACATGTCTGAGACCTACGGTCGGCATATCGGCGTGGATGTCGTGGCCCTTCCCAAAACAGGCCATTACGAACCGATAGATCCGCTCAGTGAAACCTGGGATGTTGTGTTGCAGCATGTAGGCGTGATCGACTCGCGGTGTCGCGAAATCCGATCCGATGCGCAACGCGATGTCTAGAACCCTGGCTTCACGCGCCCTGCGAACAGGTCTTCATACTTAAGTCGTGAGTGCTTCCCGTCGTGACCCCGGTCCCAGCGCGGGGCGGCGGGCCGGTCAAGGACTGGCTGCCGTGGGCATCGCCTTCGTGGCAGCCAGCACGGTCGCCCTCTACCTCACCCAGCCCCCGACCGGGGCGATTGCGGCCGCCGAGGAACCACGTGAGGTGACGCCGGTCCAATCCGCGGCACCGACGCTTGCTGCTACCCCTACTCCCTCACCAACCCCCACCTTTCCCCCGGATCAAATAGATAACTCGTGGCCCGACAACCCACCGTGGGATGCCTGCCCAGCGCCGATCTGGCCCGGCCAACCAAGTGAAGGCACTCCTGGAGACGGGCGCCGCGTGTTGATCATCGGCGACTCACTCACCCGCGACTCCCAAGAGTCCATGACGCAGTTCCTTGTCGATAGTGGATGGACACCCACATTCCGCTGCTGGGGATCGCGGCGTCTGGACTGGGGGCTGGATCAACTCAAGCGGGCCAAGGAACTTGACCAACTTCCCGAACACGTCATCGTGGCTCTCGGCACGAACGACATTTCCTGGGAGCAGCCGGCCACCACCGAAAGTCGCGTCAACACGATGCTGGATCGACTCGGGCCGAACCGCCAGGTGCTGTGGGTCGACCTGGACATCGCTTATAGCCAGTTCTCGATGCAACGTGCCGACTGGTTCAACGGCATGATTCGCACAGTCGCCAAAGATCGACCAAATGTGATGGTTGTGCCGTGGGAGAAAATCGCCCGCCAGGAGAAGGCTGCTGCGTTTCGATGGCATCCACTACGGACCCCAGGGTTATCGACTTCGCGCTCGCACGCTCACAGACGCTCTCAATAGCCGCGCGCTGGAAGGTTCTGCGACTTCCTAGGCCGCGCAGGGTTTCGCTAGGGCACCACCAGAACGGGAACCTCCGAGCTCTCCACGATCTTGTGCGCCACAGTTCCAAACAACGCAGCTCGGATGCGACCTGACTGGCCGTAGCCAACGATCAGCATCCGCGGTTGCCGCTGCTCCATGACTGCCTCGAGCGCGCCTACCGGATCATCGTCGACGAGCACTGCTTCCGCCTCCAGCCCGGCTGCCCGCGCTTGAACTACCGCCGCCTGTACTAGCGGCGTCAGTTCATCGACCACTGCCGCCTCCGTTGCCTGGTATTCCTCACCCACCCCACCTGATGGGGCCACGCCGCAAACGATGAGCAGGGCTTCTTCAAGGTCACGCGCCAGGTCGATCGCCACTACCAAGGCGTGCCGAGCACTCTCCCCGCCGTCATAAGCCACAGCCAGAGTCATCGCTGGTCACCACCTTCGGTCACGGGTACGAGGTCGGGATCTACAGACGTTGGACGTTCCTGCCAGTACGGCGTTTGCTGCAGCCGAGACGCGATCATGAAGACGATTCCCAGCACAAAGAGAAACATGCCGATCACCAGCGGAGGTCCCAGGCCGAACCAGGACACCCCCCCGTACGAGTTCTCTGGATTCGACATCTCGATCACCGACAGCACCAACAACCAGATCAGTAGCAAAGACCCCACCACGGGACCTAGCCCGATGAGCAGGAATCCACGAACACTCCGCATGAGCAGATGCCGGTAGTAGACGGCGCAGGCGATTCCCGTGAGTGAGTAGTAGAAGGCGATGAGCAGCGACAGTGCAGTCAACGAGTCGAAGAGTGCGTTCTCACTGATGAGCCGAACCACCACGTACCAGACGATTGCAATGATCGCGACCCACCAGGTGGAAACTGCCGGGGTTCGATGCTTGGCCGAGATTTGGCCGAAGTACTTCGGGATGGCCGCACGCCGCGACATCGATAGGGCTGTTCGTGATGCCGGAATGATCGTGGTCTGCGTCGAAGCGATTGCCGACACCGACTACCGCGAGCAAAACGATCCAGCCGAAGCTTCCTAGGGCCTCTGGTGCGATGAGCGCGAAGACCATCTCCTCCTGGCCGGCCCGGTCCGCCAGGAAACCCGGACCCACGAGCATCAACACCGCGATCGCGGTGCCGAGGTACGTAGCCAGCAAGATCAGAGTCGACAAAATCGCGGCTTTTCCGGGAGTGCTGGAAGAGTCGGTTGTTTCCTCATTGAGATTGACGGCCGACTCCCAGCCCCAGTAGGCGAAGACACCCAAGAGCAAGCCTGCGCTCAATCCCGCAGCGCCTGCGGCGAAGGGGTTCAGCCATTCCCACGTTGGTGACTGTGCTCCTGGCAAGCCCTGGCCACTCGCTCCCTTGTAGATAGCAGCCGAGGCGAAGATCAAGATCGCAATGACCTGCGCGATGTTGAGCGCCGTCTGAACTCGGCCGGATAGTTCAGTCCCCACCACGCAGATCCACGTCATGAGCAGGATCAACCCGATTGCGATGATCATCACGAACAGATCGTCGGCCGCCAAACCGTCCAGACCGAACACCAAGAGCATGAAGCGCACTGCCACGTCCGCAAGTGAGCCGACCACCAGCACACCGGTCATGGCAATCGCCCAGCCGCCCATCCAGCCCAAACCATGGACCCATGGCGCGTGAGACCCAGGAGAATGTGGTTCCGCAATCAGGATCCACCCGATTCATGAAGTAGAAGGCACTGGCGATCAGCAGCATGGGAACGAAAGACGCCAGCAGGATTCCAGGCGCCGCAACACCCACGAGCACCACGATCGGCCCCAGCACCGCCGCAAGCGAATACGCAGGTGAGGTGGCATTCAGCCCGATCGAGACCGCATCAAGAAACCCGATGGCGTTGGCTTGCAGCCCCGGTTGAACTTTGGGCGTTTCCGTCGGATCCTTGGCCATAGACGTAGTCAAGTGGATCTACCTACTCCGATCACAGGTATCGGAAGAAGTCGTTCAGACAAACAGTTCGAACGGAGGCACCGTCAGCCCTAAACGAGCCTCCCACTTGCGACTACTTTGCCTTTGACTTACCGAACAGGCGTGCGAAGAAGCCTGGATGAGCGGCTTTGTAGGCGGCTTTATCGGCTGACGTGCACGAACACTGCTGTGACTTAGGCACGCCGCTCATCACCTGCTGCACGTGCTGGCCGCAGCCGGCCCAGGTCTTCTTCTGGCAGATCTTGCACGTCACTTGCTGGCACATGTGATGGGAATCCAATCTGATGTGTCGGGTGTGTGGACCACTCTAGATGCAGCGCACTAAGGGCCGGCCACACCATTGAACAGCAGACTGATCCCAAGCACCGCGAAGACTGCACTCATGACAGCAACGTTGTTGCGAATGATCCAAACCTTCACGTGCGTCAACGGACCAAGCACCCGCGCGCCAGCGGCAACATGGGGGGAGGAACTCGATCATCTCATTTCCAGAATATGTGCCCTAGACGAAAAGTGCTGCACCGCAAGCGACAACCGCACCGATCAGTCGGATGGTGTCTGCGCGGCGAAGGCGGCGAATCAGTATCGGAGTTGGTCCACCCACCGACAACAGATGATGGATCGGTGCTGCCACAAAAGCCGTGGTCGCCCACACCATCAGTATTGCGCCGGTCGTGACGAATAGCGCCGGAGAGCAACATGTGGTTGCAAGTGCCCAACCCAGGGCTATAACCACAGCGGCGTACACCGGAATAACGACGATGACCATGCGCCGGGTGTGAGCGGCGTGCCCGCGCTCCCAGTCATCCGGCGCAAGGTTCAGCAGTCCTGGGTAGACCACGATCGTGACAACGGCCTGGAAACCGAGGTGAACTCCCGTGGCAACCAGCAAGAACTGCTCAGCCGACACACGTCCTCCTTGCCTGGTACGCACCCTCGTCTGCTGCGCTGCTCCAAAGTAACAACACCGTGATGATGGATTCAGACGTGAAGACACGTCGTGGTGGGGATCATCCCCACGCTCATCCTCAAGGGGCTGCTGCTCAAGCACTCGATAAGGGCCGATCAGGAATTCGACCTTCGTGGGGCGGGTCGGGCTCGAACCGACGACGACCAGATTATGAGTCCGGGGCTCTAACCAACTGAGCTACCGCCCCTTGCGGCTTGCCGCAGGGATGATCGAGCCTATCCCCCACAAATCGAGGGGAAGAACCTCGTGGAGCGCTCTTCGTGAGGCGGCAGTTCCTACGATAGGCCGATGCCTGAGTTCACGATCACTGTCCGAGCCAATCCCGGGGCCTCGCGGCCACGCATCGGCGGAGCCCACGGCGATCCCCTGAGCTGATCGTTGCGGTCCGCGAAACGGAGAAGTCAGGGCGAGCCAACGCCGCAATCGAGGCTGCGGTTGCTCAGGAGTTCGGTATTCCATCGTCGATGGTCGATGTGAGGTCTGGGCATGCGGCACGTAAGAAGGAACTGAGTCTGTTCGTCCCGGACAAGGCAAAGGCAGAGGCGATACTCCAGCGCTTGCTGGCTGCTGGAGACGACTAACCGTGGCATCTCGACCTCGAATACGCACGGTCCTTGGATCGCGCGGATCCGCTCTCTAGTTTTCGCGAACAATTTGTTATCGCCGATCCGGATATGTGTTACCTCGACGGCAACTCACTTGGGCGGCTTCCGAAAGCCACCGCCGAGGCGATTCAAAAGATGACTCTCGAAGAGTGGGGCGGGGAACTCGTCACGGGCTGGAGCCATTGGATCGATATGGCCCAAAGCGTCGGTGATCAATTGGGGTCGGTTGTTCTCGGCGCGAAGCCTGGGCAAGTTCTCGCGACGGACACCACGTCGGTGAACTTGTATCGACTAGCACTCGCTGCGATCAAGGATCGACCAGGGCGTTCCACCATCGTGGTCGATGAGGCCAACTTCCCCACAGACCGCTACATCCTGCAGGGCATCGCAGCGGACCTTGGCATGAATCTCGTCACGATCCCGAACGAAGATCTTGCTGTTGCCGAGTTCGAGCGCATCACCCCGGATCTGTTGGCCAAGTACATGAACGACGACGTCGCCTTGGTGTGTTTGCAAATCATCAACTACCGATCGGGTGCTCGTCAGGATGTTCCGGCGCTCACCGAGGTGGCTGGCGCACGCGGTGCGTATGTGCTGTGGGACGCATCGCATGCGGTGGGGGCGCTGGATTTGCAACTCGATAAATGGGGCGTGGATCTAGCGATCGGTTGTACCTACAAGTACTGCAACGGTGGCCCTGGTGCTCCGGGTTGGCTGTATGTGAGCTCAGCCGTCAGCAACCAACTCCACGCGCCCGTTCAAGGCTGGTTCGCGCAGAAGAATCAATTCGCCATGGGCCCCGACTTTGAGCGAGCGCCAGGCATCCTCGGTTATCAGATAGCCACTCCCTCGGTTATGGGGCTCACCAGCATTGCGTCGTCAATGTCCATCATCGAGCAAGCCGGCATGGCGTCGATCGAAGCCAAGGCTGCCCAAGGCACCGACTTCATGATCGAGTTGTTCGACGCATGGTTGGCGCCGCTGGGATTCGGACTTGAAACGCCGCGGGAAGCACGCCACCGAGGTGGCCATCTCTCCCTGACCCATGCCGAAGCAGACCGGATTTCCATAGCTCTACGGCAATTTGCGAACGTGATCCCCGACTACCGCAAGCCGAACACGATCCGGGTGGCCGTTGCGCCGCTCTATAACTCGTACGAGGAGATCTTCACCGGCTTCGAACGCATGCGGGACTTGGTTTCCGACGGCAAACACCACGAAGTTTCCCTGACAGAAGGTGCAGTGACGTGAGCGATCAATCGCACGCCCTCAACTACATGAACTACCTCGCAGTCGATGAGCTGCTGTCACTGCAGCGGCCGGTCTCCGAGGGACCCGAACACGACGAACTTCTGTTCATCACCATTCACCAGGTTTACGAACTGTGGTTCAAGCAATTGCTCCACGAACTCGAGCAGGCGCAGCGTCAGATGGCCGCAGGAGATACACAGCATGTGCTCGCCACCTTGAACCGCGTTAAGGCGATCTTGGCCGTGTGTATTCAGCAGATTGATGTACTGATCACCATGACGCCCCTGCAGTTTGGCGCTTTTCGTGCGCGCCTGGAAAGCGCGAGTGGTTTCCAGTCCGCGCAGTTCCGTGAATTGGAGGCGCTCCTCGGGCGCCGAGACGGCCGCTTCGCATCCCACCTACTGGCCCAGCACCGCGAGAAGGTCGAAGCACGGATGCAGGCGCCTTCGCTATGGGACTCAGCACTTCGCTACCTGAACGGCTGCGGCTTCACTATTCCTGCGGAAATCCTTGAACGCGACGTAACGGAACATTACGTCTCAGACGCACGCGTGCGCGAGGCCGTGCTGGAGGTGTACCGCAGCGGGCACCAGGCCGGGCTGGTGTGCGAGCAACTCGTGGACATCGAAGTGAGTTTGCGTGAGTGGCGCTTTAGGCACGTGATGATGGTGGAACGCACCATCGGCACCAAACAAGGTACGGGCGGCTCGAGCGGCGTGGGCTATTTGTCCTCGACGCTCCAGCATCCACACAGCTTTCCTGAGCTGTGGGAAGCCCGCGAGAATTTCTAGTGCCGCACGCAAACGTGCTCGCCCACAAGGATGTGGCGAATGAACTCGGCTTGATCGGCCAATGGCTCGATGAGCGTGGATGGACCTACGAGCGCTACTGGCGCGAGGAGTTCCCGGTTATCCCCGATGCCGATGCGCTGATCGTTCTCGGCTCGCTCGACAGCGTCGCGAGCGGACACTGCGCGGCGTGGGCGCCGTCGGAGATGGACGTGATCCGCGAGTGGATCGACTCCGGGCGCTCATATCTTGGCGTGTGCTTCGGTGCCCAGATCCTGGCCAGCGTGCTCGGTGGAAAAGTGGAACGTCGTCCACGTTTCTATCGGAAGGTCGAGGAAGTGCCCTGGGCCGACGGAACGAGCAAGGGCCCGTGGGTGCTGTGGCACGAGGACATCATCACCTCGGCGGGTACCGGCGAAGTGCTCAGTCAGATGCCGCACGCGATCACGGCCCTACGCGCGGGCAACGCCTGGGGAATCCAGGCCCACATCGAGTTGGACTCCGCGGGTCTGGAGCGGCTTGGTCGAAACCTGGGGCACCCCCGGACGTGTGGTCACCCATCGCGAACGACATGTCCGGTATGGATACCCGAATACGGGCAGCGACCTTTGACTTCCTCGATCACGCCTTATCCAGTAATTCCACCTAGACTGACTGATTATGTTGAGAACTCCGAAGGCGAAGAAGGTCAGCAACCATCCCACGCGTCAGCGGCTCCTAACCGCGGTCGTGGACATGATGGACACCACGGCTCCCGAAGACATCCACTCCGAATACGTCCTGCAAGAAACTGGCATATCGCGCGGTTCGCTCTATCACCACTACGAGGACTTCACCGAACTCCTCGAAGACGCGATGCTCTACCGCTTCTCCGCCGGTGTCGAGGCATCGACGGGCGCGATTCAGAACATCGTTGCCAACAGCGGTAACCAAGAGGAGTTCCTGTCGCTGCTCGAAGGGGTCACGCGAGCCACGCAGAGTCGTGAACTTGCCGATTCCCGCTTCGACCGCGCACGCATGCTCGCGATGGCGCAGTACAACCTCCGCTTTCGTGCCAAGTTGGCCACGGTGCAAGATCGCCTCACGGACGCGCTGACCGAGTGTTTCGCTCAAGCCCAAGCAAAGGGCTGGCTGAATAAGGATTTCCAGCCGCGAACGGGCGCGATCTTCATTCAGGCCTACACCCTCGGCAAACTCGTCGACGACATCAGCGACAACCACATGGACAACTCCGACTGGGAGAACCTGATCACGCTGATCGCTGACCGGACACTGTCCGGCAAGTCGAACAACTGACGCCGCCCCAGTGCCACACTGGCACGAGGGGGTGGCATGTTCTCCACACGACAGCAGGCGGGCGCGGATCTTGCGCGTGCGCTGACCGGATTTGCTGATTCCACGCCCGTCGTCCTGGCACTGCCTCGAGGTGGCGTCCCTCTCGGGCGCGAGGTTGCGCGGGCCCTTGGTGCACCGCTCGATGTTCTGATCGTCCGCAAACTCGGTGCACCTCACAACCCTGAGTTCGCGATCGGAGCAGTGGGAGAAGGTGGCGCAGTGGTCCTCGATAAGACATCGATCGCCGCACTCGGCCTCAGTGACGTGATCGTGGATCGGCTTATCACCGAGGCTCGAAGCGAAATCGATCGCCGCGTAGACACCTACCGCCACGGGAACGAACTGATCGATGCCGCGGATCGAGTGGTCATCATCGTCGACGACGGACTAGCGACCGGAGCCACGGCAAAGGCAGCCGTCGAAGTAGTCCGGCAACTCGGCGCTGCGCGCGTGGTTCTTGCTATCCCCACAGGATCGCATCAGGCAGTGGATCAACTCACTGCCATCTGCGATGAAGTGATCTGCTTGGAAATCCCCGAATGGTTTGGCAGCGTGGGTAGCCAATACGAGTCTTTCCCGCAGGTTTCCGACAATGAAGTAATCGGACTTCTTCGTGATTGACAGTCACAGATGACTCGGCAACTACAGATCGCGGCTCCTCGCGGCGTGGGGCGGCACCCAGTGCTTCTCCTCTCTTTACGCTGAGCACATGGATCAGACTTTCAGCAAGTTATTCATCACCGGTGGCGTGGCAGGTGTCCTAGGCGGCGCCGTGTCGTTCCTTGTGTGGTGGATCGCCACCCTCGTCGGCATGTCTGACCAGGTCAACGTGATGGGCCAGGGCATGCAGGCGCTCGCGTGGTACCAGTTCATCGTGTTCGGCATGTTCTCTGGCTTCGGAGGTGGCGTAGTAGCCGGCCTCCTACGTTCTAGGGACAACGGACCACGAGTCTTCACGATCATCTCGGTGATCGTGTTGGTGCTCTCGTTTGCCACCCCACTGGTCGATCAAGCCGCTACCGAGTGGTTCACCAAGATCGTGCTGCTGGCCACGCACGTGATCGTGTTCTTAGCGGTGGTGCCCACCTTGCGCCAGCGGATGGCGTAGACATAGCGAACAGGCGCACACCACACAAGCAAGAAGCCGGCCCTTACGGGCCGGCCTGTGGCTCCCCCACTTGGACTCGAACCAAGAACCCTTCGATTAACAGTCGAATGCTCTGCCAATTGAGCTATGGGGGACCGAATCGAAGAGAACCTTACCAAGGCAGATCATCACGCCTCCTGGCCCTGGCGCCAATTCCTAGACCCCCAAGGATCCTCGCAATTCGCCAAGAACCTCATCGGCCTTCGATCGAAGAAGGTGATCGCTCGGGTCTAATCCGGCGTCGAAGACCACAGCCCAGCGAATGCCCTCAAGGCCACCACCGGGTGCACGACGCGCCACGAAGTGGGCGCCCGCGCCTTCGGTAAGTTCACGGTATTCGGAGATCACCACAGTGTCGGTCACTCGATCACGCACAGCTGCGGGAAGATCGCGCGGCTCCTCGAGCCGAATGCGCAACCGGCGCGCACCGCTCTGACCTTGGTAGTCGATAACGAAGTCGGGTTGCTCCCAGGCTCCCTTGATGACGTCCTGCCAGGGAATCCTGCTGTTCGATCGTTGCTCGTACAACGCCTGGTCGGTGGCTGCCACGAATGAGCCCGCCGGATCTTCACTATCGCCAGTCCCCCACGCGATCACGCGCTCGCCATCAAAGATTCCTACGCCCTCACGATCCTGGGGTGACAAGCGTGTGCGCTTGCTCATGATTGACCAACCGCCTCGTTCAGCAAAGTGCGCCGGTACTGCTGCAGTGCTTGCAGTTCCTGTCCGAGTTGCTCCTGTTCGCTTGTGTTCTCCGCCCGCTGAAGGCGACCCATTAAGTCATCGACGCGGCGACCAGCGTCGATTTCCAGCAAACGTGCGATCACTCCGATCGCATAACGCGAATCGTGACCGTCCATCGCCGGGAGCGGGTCCACCGCCAACTCGCGCACCAAGGATCGGACATCGTCGTCTGGGCACGCCTCGAGGACCGCATCCATCCAGGCCAGGCCGTCCTTATCTACCTGCGGTCCACCGGCCGCAACGATCGCCTCGTGCACCCGGACAGCACTGGGGTGCGTGAATGCTGGAGTCTCCACACTCGCGTACCACTGCGACACCACTGCCGGGTGCTGCAGGGCGCACTTCAAAGCCTCACGCTCCACCACCAGCGCCGGATCCCCCGAACGCGGTGCACGCGAGTTCGACGACCCGCCGGTTGGTGCTGCTAAGGCACCTCCGCCCACCGCCTTCGACACTTCGGTCACGTCCAGGCCGAGCCACCCAGCCAGGCGGCGGGTGTATTCGGGGCGTAACGCCGAGTCTCGTATCTTCGAAACGATCGGTGCTGCATCTCGTAGGGCAGCAATGCGTCCCTCGGCCGAGTTGAGGTCGTATGCGGCGATCGTTGACTTGATCGCGAATTCAAACAGGGGAACCCGGTTCTCCACCAGATCTCGAACAGCAGAGTCCCCTCGCTGCAAACGCAAATCGCACGGATCCAATCCGGAGGACTCAACGGCCACAAACGTTTGTGAGACGAACTTCTGGTCCTCGGAGAACGCACGCATCGCGGCCTTTTGGCCTGCGGCATCGCCATCGAAGGTGAAGACGACCTGACCCTTCATCTGATCGTCGTCCATCAGAAGCCGGCGCAGCACTTTGATGTGATCGGCACCGAAAGAGGTCCCACACGTTGCCACCGCTGTGGTGACGCCCGCGAGGTGGCAGGCCATCACATCGGTATATCCCTCGACGATCACCGCCTGCTGATTCTTGGAAATTTCCTTGCGTGACAAGTCAATGCCGTACAACACCTGGCTCTTTTTGTAGAGCGGTGTTTCCGGGGTGTTCAAATACTTCGGGCCATCGTCGTCGTCGGTTAACTTGCGCGCCCCGAAGCCGATGACCTCCCCACCCAGATCACGGATCGGCCAGACCAACCGGCCACGGAAACGGTCATATACCCCGCGGTTGCCCTGGCTGACCAAACCGCCCGCGAGTAACTCCTCATCGGTGAATCCCTTGCCGCGTAGGTGCGACGTAAGCGCATCCCACGACTGCGGGGCGTAGCCAACACCAAAGTGCTCGGCGGTACTGGCATCGAATCCGCGGGAGGTAAGGAACTCGCGGCCAACCTGCGCTGCCGGGGTCACCAACTGCTCGACGTAGAACGCTGCGGCGAGCTTGTGGGCCTCAACCAACCGGGTGCGAACACCCTGCTGCTTGTTGATCGCCGCGCCGCCTTCAACGTAGCGAAGTTGCACACCCGCTTTGTCTGCGAGCTTCTCGATGGTCTCAGCGAAGGACAGGTGGTCGACCTTTTGCACGAAGTTGATGACATCGCCGCCTTCACCGCAGCCGAAGCAGTACCACATGCCGCGGCTGGGGGTCACGTGAAAACTCGGTGAGCGCTCATCGTGGAAGGGGCACAGGCCCTTCAAACTGCCACCACCTGCGGACTTGAGCGTCACGTATTCGCGGACTACTTCATCGATCCGGGCCCGCTCGCGGACGAGGGCTACGTCCTCGTCACGAATGCGCCCGGCCATGTCCGAATACTAGGTTCGAGCCATGACGGTGCTTGATCTACCGCTCAGCGCACCAGGCGCTTATGCCAGTGGACCAGGCTCACGTCGGTCAGGCTGGCCACCTGGTCGATCACCACTCTGAATCGCTCAGCATCAGTCGCAGCAGCGAGGTACGTGGGCCGCAGCCAGGCTTCCAGGGATCGTCCCTCGTCCAAGGTGAGTGCGTGCACGAGTTCGGCGATCATGGATCGTTGCCGGGCGTATTCGGACTCAGCCCCTTCGCGGTTCATCACGTACTTCACGGTGATGGCCTTCATGACCGCTACTTCCTGGCGGACTTCATCGGGCACCACGAGTTGGGCGCTGTATCGGGTGAGCCGACCGTCGCCGTATTCCATTTGCGTGGCGATCTGCGCAGTCACACAGAAACGACCGATGAGATAGCTCGTGAATCGCTTGAGTTCGATCATGTCCCGATGCGAGCCGGTGAAGCCGCTAGGCCAATAGTTCAGGCCACGAAGTCGATCGATTGCACTTTGCAGTTCCTCAGCTGACGCCTCGGGGAGGTAACGCTCACGCGCAATGGCGACGATCTCCTGGCGAACCTCTGCAAGGCCGAGCCACTCGGGTTCCACGAGGCCCACATGCACGGCGTCTTCCACATCGTGCACGGAGTAGGCGACGTCGTCGCTCCAATCCATGACCTGCTCTTCCAGGCAGGTGTGTTCGCCGGGTGCACCTTCGCGCAGCCAAGCGAAGACATCGGCGTCGTCGGCGTAGTAGCCGAACTTGACTTCCAGGCCAGGTCCGCCAGCGCCGCGCGGCCATGGGTATTTACATGAAGCGTCCAAGCACGCGCGCGTGAGATTCAAGCCTGCGCTGCGATCGGCCACTACATCGAAGATCTTTGCTTCCAAACGGGTCAGCACGCGCAGGGTTTGGGCGTTGCCTTCGAACCCACCAATGGAATCGGCGAGTCGATTGAGTTCGTCCTCACCGTTGTGGCCGAAGGGCGGATGACCGAGGTCGTGCGCGAGCCCGGCAACCTCCACAACGTCCGGATCGCACCCGAGTGCCTCCCCGAGTTCGCGCGCGATCTGAGCCACCTCGAGGGTGTGGGTCAAGCGGGTGCGCGGGAAGTCGGCCTGCCCGGCCACCATCACCTGGGTCTTGGCCGCCAAGCGTCGCAGTGCCGAGGAGTGAAGAACGCGGGCACGATCACGGGCGAACGGGCTGCGCACGCCCTCTTTGATGGGTTCAACCACCAGGCGCGCGGTATCGGCGTCGGTATAGCCGGGAACCTCGCGCGCGGTGCTCACACGGTGACAGTACCGAGGGATCAGTTAGGGATGATCGTTGGCAAAGTCCACCGCGTGAATGCGTGATGCCTCAGAAGTGCCGCCACTTCCCGACCCACGTAGTCCGAAGTCAACGAGATGTTCGAACCACTGACCGTCGGTGAAACGTGCGCGTCTATACCAAGTCCGCTGGCAGTCGCCTGGGCCCGAGCTGCATGCGCGGGGTCGGTCACGATGGTGGCCGACGTCCAACCCAGATCACGCATCACCGATGCCACCACGCTCAGCGGCCCCACGGTATCCACACCGGCATCGAATGTGACTACATCAACTGGCGGTACGCCACGCAACTGCAGCGCACGGCGAGTGGGTTCGTGGGTTCGCGGCGGTCCGGTTACCACCACAACCGGAGCAATGCCATCGCGGTACAACGTTGCGGCGTGATCAATGCGCGCGGCGCGCGTGGCTTCGGGGTCGCCCCACACCCGTCCCGGATCCAAGACAACGATCGCCTGAGTGGGGCTGCGGTCGTCAAGTTGGGAGGCCACCACTACCTGCACGGTGGCGCCGACGGGTATCAACAAAACGAGAACGAAGACGAGCGTGAGGACCACGGTGCTGGCCGCGCGGGCCGAGCCGGGGAACCATCTGGAGGGGGTGCGCGAGGGGGTGCGCGAGGGGGTGCGCGAAGGGGTGCGCGAGGGCGTCCTTTCCGGCGTTCGTGAGTAGCCGGAGGGAACGACGCGAGGACGAGATACCGGGCGCTGGGCAGGGGGTCGATCGAGCGCCGGGGAAGCCACGGCGCAATAGTCACACGAGTAACACCCGTATCAGGGCTGCCACTCCGGTTTGGGACGCCTTAGCGGGTGTCGCTGCCTTTGCCGCCCGCGCGCTCAATGGCCGACCGGCCGGCTTCCAGCCGCGCAACCGGCACCCGGAACGGCGAGCACGAGACGTAATCCAGTCCCACCTCGTCGAAAAAGTGCACCGAGTCCGGATCGCCACCGTGCTCACCGCACACCCCACAGTGCAGACCCGGACGGGTGGCCCGACCCTTCTCGACGGCCATGCGCACCAGCTCCCCCACCCCCTGGCGGTCGATCGACTCGAAGGGTGAGACCGGGAAGATCCCCATCTCCAGATACGGACTGAAGAAGGCGGCCTCAACATCGTCGCGACTAAAGCCCCAGGTGGTCTGGGTGAGGTCGTTGGTTCCGAACGAGAAGAACTCCGCGGACTCGGCAATGCGATCAGCAGTCAGTGCCGCGCGCGGTAGTTCGATCATGGTGCCGATAGCAAGACCGAGCGGGCAGCCGTTCTTGGCCTCCACCTC
This sequence comes from Candidatus Nanopelagicales bacterium, assembly GCA_018402235.1. GTDB lineage: Bacteria > Actinomycetota > Actinomycetes > S36-B12 > S36-B12 > S36-B12. Next base: position 251,752 of record JAGYJJ010000002.1, read on the forward strand.
GGCGAGCACGCGTTCGGCCTCAGCGCGTGTCAACTCGAACTCAGCGGCCGTGGCAACGAGCGGAATCATGATCTCTGCGCGCGGATCCTTGCCCTGTGAACGCAGCGCGCAAGCGGCTTCCGCAATCGCCCGCACCTGCAGCGCAAACAGACCTGGCAGCACCAGTCCAAGGCGCACGCCGCGCAGGCCGAGCATCGGGTTCTGCTCGGCCAGTCGGTTTACTTCGTGCAGCACCTGCACCTTGGCTTCATCCACCTGCCCGCGCTCCTTGTTCAGCGCAACTTCCACCGCGAGTTCGGTGCGGTCAGGCAGAAATTCGTGCAGCGGTGGGTCGATTAATCGAATGGTGACCGGCAGGCCATCCATGGCGTCGAGCACGTCTATGAAGTCTGCGATCTGTAGCGGCAGTAGGGCAGCAAGAGCCGCCTCACGTTCCCCGTCGGTGTTCGCGAGGATCAGTTTTTCCACGTACGTCTTATGCTCGCCGAGAAACATGTGCTCGGTACGCAGCAAACCGATGCCCTGGGCGCCCATGCGCCGGGCACGAGCGGCATCGGGACCGGTATCGGCGTTGGTGCGCACACCCAATCGGCGCCGCTCGTCGGCATGACGCATGATCCGGTCAACTGCACGCACTAGATCAGCTGTGGGCTCATCGACGCCGGCGATCGCTGCGTCCAGTCCCTCTTCGAAGTAGCGGACAACGGGGCTTTGCACCACGGGCACTTCTCCGAGGAAAACCTCACCGGTGCTGCCGTCGATCGAGATGACTTCACCCTCGGTGATCTGCGTATCACCCACCCGCATCACCTTGTCGGCAGATCGCACCTCGATGTTCTCCGCACCGCACACCGCGGTCTTGCCCATTCCCGCGGGCCACCACCGCAGCGTGCGAAGTCTTGCCACCCCGACTGGTCAAGATGCCTGTTGCGGCCACCATGCCCCCGAGGTCATCGGGATTTGTTTCGCGGCGCACCAAAATCACGTCTTCCCCACGCGCTGCCCACGCAACGGCTGTTGCCGAATCGAAGACAACCTTGCCCACCGCCGCGCCGGGAGAAGCATTGGTGCCCTTCGCCAGGAACTCTCCTTCGGAGTCGGTAGCGAACTGCGGGAACATCAACTGCGCGAGTTGCGCGCCGGTAACGCGCTCAACCGCCTCGTCCATCGAGATGACGCCCTCATCCACGAGTTGGATAGCGATACGGAATGCAGCGCCTGCGGTGCGCTTACCCACCCGCGTTTGCAACATCCACAGTTTGCGGCGTTCGATGGTGAACTCGATATCGCAGATATCGCGGTAATGGGATTCCAGCGTGGCCATGATCGACATCAGTGCGTCGTAAGCCGGCTTGTCGAGTTGCTCGAGATCGTGCAACGGCAACGTGTTGCGGATACCGGCGACCACGTCCTCGCCCTGCGCATCGGACAAATAGTCGCCGTACACGCCCTTCTCGCCCGACCCTGGGTCACGAGTGAAGGCAACTCCGGTTCCCGATCCTTCGCCCACGTTGCCAAAAGCCATCGCCTGCACGTTCACGGCGGTGCCGAGGTCTTCGGGAATCCGCTCCCGGCGCCGATACAGCACCGCCCGCTCAGTGTTCCACGAATCGAACACCGCACGAACCGCGCGCAGTAGTTGCTCGTGAGGATCCTGCGGGAACGGCGCACCGGACTCGCGCGCGATCACGTCTTTGAACTGACCGACCAACTCCTTCAGCTGTTCAGGCGAAAGCTCCACATCGGTCGCAACGGCGGCGGCTTCCTTCGCTGCATCCAGCCGCGATTCGAACTCCTCACCATGGATGTCGAGCACCGTCTTGCCGAACATCTGCAGCAAACGCCGGTAGGCATCCCAGGCGAAGCGGGGATCATCGGCGACCTGCGCTAAACCTTCGACGCTTTCGTCGTTCAAACCGATGTTGAGGACCGTCTCCATCATCCCCGGCATAGAGAAGCGTGCACCCGATCGCACGGACACCAGCAGCGGATCGCGCGAATCACCGAGCCGGCGTCCCATCGCCTCCTCGAGGTTCGCCACATGCGTGGCGATCTCGGCTTCCAGTCCATCGGGGTTGCTGCCGTTCACTAAATAATGCCGACACGCCTCGGTGGTGATGGTGAATCCTGGTGGAACCGGTAGCCCCAACTTGGTCATCTCGGCGAGGTTGGCCCCCTTGCCGCCGAGCAGATCTGCCATCGAGCGGTCGCCATCACGGAAGTCATAGACGTACATGGCCCAAGGGCACACCATGCAAACGCTTCACCGCTAGCCGAAATCCACCCTGCGACACAAAATGTTGGTGATGTGGCCCACATTGGGGAATATTTGAGAAAACCCGCCCGTAAAGGCGTTTGCACGAGCGCGGCCCGGAGAATGCTTCGAGCGCTCAGCCACCGCTGACGGACAATTCGGCTTCGGCCACCACGCAGGCCGACTCGGCATCGATAAACGGGCTGTCCAGCCAGCCTTCAGGCAGCGTGGGGGCACGGCCCCCGGAGGTCCGACCGCGCGGACCGGTGCCTACGTCGTCGTTGAAGTCCTGATCGGCGTCTATCTGGGCCAGCAGCGCATCCAGTTCGGCCAACGTGGCTACCGTGCCAAGCGATTGGCGAATGGGTTGCGGCACCCGGAAGCCCTTCAAATACCAGGCCATGTGTTTGCGAATATCACGGCAGCCCTTCACCTCGCCGAAGTCCGCGCACAGCAACTGTGCATGTCGGCGCAGCGTGCGCAGCACTTCATCGAGCCGCGGTTCGACAGGTAGCGGATCACCGCGGAACGCCGCAACAAGATGACCGAACAACCAGGGTCGTCCCAGGCATCCACGACCAACAACGACGCCATCGGCGCCCGTTACTTCGACCATGCGTAAAGCATCTGCTGCTGTCCAGATATCGCCGTTACCCAAAACGGGTGTGCCCAACGGGGCAAGTTCTTCCTTCAACCGTGCGATCGCCTGCCAATCGGCCTGCCCGGAATACATGTCGTGCGCGGTCCGACCATGCAGGGCAACCCACGCAACACCGGCGAGCGCGGCGGTGCGCCCAGCTTCGAGGTACGTCAGGTGCGCATCATCGATGCCCTTGCGCATCTTGACCGAAACAGGAACACGACCATCAGCGGCTTCCACCGCCGATTCCACGATAGAGGCGAATAGGTCCTTCTTCCACGGCAGCGCACTACCGCCACCTTTGCGCGTCACCTTCGGAACCGGGCAGCCAAAATTCATATCGATGTGGTCCGCGCGGTCCTCTTCCACGATGATGCGCACCGCTTTCGCCATCACCTGCGGGTCCACGCCATATAGCTGAACAGATCGCGGGGATTCGTCGTGGGCGAAGGCAACCAGATCCATCGTGGCCTCATTACGTTCCACCAAAGCCCGGCTGGTGACCATCTCCGAGACGTATAAACCTGCCCCTGATTCTCGGCAAAGCCGCCGAAAGGCGCGGTTGGTGATACCCGCCATGGGCGCCAACACCACCGGTGGGTCGATCACCTGATCTCCCACCGCAATCGGCAGCCGCTCCTGCGTGGTCATCACGTGGGGCATTCTCCCAGGAGGACCTCAATACGGCAGACTGCACCGGGTTGCCGACGGAGTGTCGGCGAAAGACTACGGCGATGAAGTCGACGAGGGGCGAATGTGACCACCACACGTGACCAGGTAGCGATGACCGGCAAGAAGCGCTGGGTGGCGCTGCTGTTCTTGGCCCTAGGCGTTGCCATGATCATCTTGGACGCCACGATCGTGAACGTCGCCATCCCCACGATGGTGCGAGATCTAAACCTCAGCACCAACGACGCCGAGTGGATCAACGCCGCCTACTCCCTCACCTTCGCTTCGCTACTGATCTTCTTTGGCCGCCTCGCCGACAGATTCGGTCGCAAGCTCCTGTTCATCATCGGCATCATCGCGTTCGTCAGTGCCAGCGTTCTTGTGGCCGCCTCAGATTCAGCCGCCACTTTGATAGGTGCCCGCGCTCTGCAGGGTGTCGGCGCGGCGATGATCTTGCCGAGTTCGTTGTCGGTCATCAACGCGGTGTTCGTCGGCAAAGCACGTGCGGTGGCGTTCGCCGTCTGGGGTGGCACCATCGGCGGTATGGCGGCCCTCGGGCCGCTGGTCGGTGGCTGGCTCACCACCTACTACTCCTGGCACTGGGCTTTCTTGATCAACGTGCCGATAGGCCTCATCGTGCTCATCGGAGTGCTCCTCGTGGTTCCCGAAACGCGCGACGTGCATGGGCGAAAAGGCATCGATGTCCCAGGAACCATCTTGGTGACCGTCGGCCTACTGGGCATCGTGTTCGCAATGATCGAAGGTCAGCGTTACGGCTGGTGGACACCCACGGCAACATTCACCTTCGGCTCGTGGGAGTGGCCATCTACCGCCATTTCGATTGCTCCAGTAGCCGGAATCCTGGGCGTTATCGCGATCATCGCGATGCTGCTTGTCGAGAACGCACGATCCAAGGCCGGAAAGATCGTGATCTTGGATCTCAAACTCTTCAAGATCCGTTCCTTCGGTGCCGGTAACGCCGTTGCCGTGATCGTAAGCCTTGGTGAGTTTGGTTTGCTGTTTGCGATCCCGCTGTTCTTGCAGGCAACCCGCGGGTACGACGCGCTGCAAACCGGCGTGATCTTGTTGGCTCTTGCGCTTGGATCGTTCGTTGCTTCCGGTGCTGGCGCGAGTTTGTCGCAACGCTTCGGTCCGGTGCGTGTTCTGCAACTGGGTATGGCGCTCGAAGTAATCGGAATTTTTGGCCTGGGCATCATGTTGTCTACGTCCATCACCGGATGGCAGATGGCTCCATGGCTGTTCATCTACGGCATGGGCGTCGGTTTCGCCACGGCGCAGCTGACCGGCGTGATCTTGTCCGAGGTTCCGGTGGCCGAGTCTGGTTCCGCGAGCGCCGTGCAGTCCACTTCACGCCAGGTGGGTGCTGCCATCGGAACCGCGATCATCGGCACCACGCTGATCATCGGGTTGGGAACGACCACAACGGAACTAGAGAACCGCGGCGTCCCCACCGAACAAGCCCAGCAGATCGGCGACGCCGTGGCTGGTTCAGCCGGTCAGGCGATCCCTGCCCTCGCCCAGCAACCCGACGGAGATGTGTTGGTCGAGGCCGCATCCCAAGGTTTCGCCAACGCGATCAAGACGGTTGCCTGGGTGGCAGGTGCCTTCGTGTTCTTGGGTCTTCTCGCCTCGTTCACTCTGCCGAGGAATGCAGCCCGGGTGGAGTCCGAGGGCTATGAGCCCCCTCGTGAACGAGAGGAATCTGGTTCTTCCCCCTAGCCTTGCCCGGTGAGCGGTCGCATTCTGGTCATCGGGCAAACCTCGGTTGGCCGTCGCGTGTGTGGATTGCTGCGCGAATCTGGCTTGACCACCAATCATCTGGACCTACCGACCGACGCCGAACTTCGGGCAGCACTCACCCCAGATGTTGACGGCATCGCAGTGATGTTGCACGACGACATCAAGGCCTTGCGTTACAGCCTTGCCGCGCACCACATCCGCCCATCAGCTCGGCTCTTCGTTGCGATGTTCGATCGCACGGCTCGCGAACAACTGCGCACCGCGGTGCCCACGGCTGTGGTGCTCTCCCCCGCCGCCATCAGCGTGCCGAGCCTCGTTGCTGCCGCCATCGATCCGCGCACCGCCGCTATTAGACGCAAGGACACGCAAGAAGAAGCGCGCTGGGTGTCGCTAACACCCGCAGGCGACCACACAAACGTCGCTGCCTACTCAACACCCGATGCCATTCGTCGTCCTGGCCGCATAGGCAGGCTCACCGGTCAACTACGGGCGTACGACGCCGGCACCAAGGTGCTGCTCACCGGCGTGTTCGGTCTCATCACCGTTATCGCGCTGGACACGATCGTGGGGCTGCAACACGCCAACTTCCTGCGTGCGATGTACGACGCAACCCGCACCACCGCGACCATCAGCGCACCCGCGCTCCCCGACGAACCATGGATCCTTATCTTTGCCACGTTCGCCGCGCTCGCAGTACTCGCCTTCACCGCGATGTTCGCTGCAGGCCTGGTCAACTACCTAATATCCGGAAGACACGTGGCACTCATCGGCCGGCGCGTTGCCCCGCGAAGCGGGCACGTGGTGGTGGTCGGGATGGGCCAAGTGGGCCTGCGGCTCGCCGAGGAATTGCAAGCCCTCGGAGTTGCCGTCTTGGGCATCGAAGTCAACGCAACTTCCCGCTCACTGCAGATCGCCCGCGCCAAGCGCATTCCGGTGATCGTTGGAGATGCCGCATCGCGCGCCACGCTCAAGGCTGCACGCGTCGATCACGCATATGCAGTAGTGGCGGCCGGCTCAGCCGAGTGGGACAACATTGCGGTGGCTGTCTCATCATTGGCAACCGCGCCGGACACTCGGCTCGTCATCCGCGCCGGCACCGGCGATGCCATGGACGAAACCCGGTCGCTTTTCCATATCGGCGCGGTGGTGGATGTGAACGGCCTCACCGCATCCTTCGTTACCAGCGCCATGACAGGGCCGGCGCCCTACGCGGTTATCGCCGCCGACGATGCAGACCTGGCCATCGACGAATCAGGCGACATTCTCAACCGCCTAGCGCCTGGCACCACTCGCTGCGAGTGCCGGTAGCCAAAGCGGATCGATCAGCCACTCAGGGCCTTACGTCGAACCGCGGCCACATCCGTTTCCAGTCGGTCGAGTGCTGACTTCAAATCATCGACCGGTGAAATTGACTTGAGCACAAGCAAGCGAACGACCGTCGAGACGGGCAAACCCTGCTCTGCGGCGTATGCCGTCAGTTCCTCAAATTCATCGTCGCGGAAACGCACTTGGAGGTTCCTCGATCGCGATCCGCCGCGCGTGACCATGGTCCCCGCAGGGAGCAATGCACCCGCGTCAGCAGTTGCCTCTGCTGCTTCTGCAGCGAGCGCCTCTTGCTCCAAGATCTCGTCAATCCTGCCCATTGTCCATCGCCTCCTGATAGATCCTGCGGTCTTTCTCATTGGATGGCCAACCGTTCACCCCGTGCGTGACACCGTCGTGCTCCAGCACGATCAAAGTGATCACCTCGCCGGCGATTAGCGAATAGCCGATGATTCGCACGCTTCGTCCCGATGCGCTGGCGTAGTCAGGATCGATGACCACACGGTTGGGATCTGACAACACATCGTCGGCGATGTTCACGCTTACGCCGTGCCGCTCAAACATGTACTGGCCCCGCCTGGACCATTCCACGCTCTCGGGCATGAACTAAGCGTAATGCAATTCATTACCTTGAGCCCCGCCACGCCTGCGAGTGCCCCAAGGGCCTCGACTGACACCCTCCGCGTGCTACCTTCTTCTTAATGACATTCATTTTCACTAAGGAGATCCATGAACCGCTCTGACCTCATCGCCGCAGCTGCCCAGCGCAGCGGACTTACGCCCCAGGCTGTGGACCAAGCACTCAGCGCCCTGCAATCCGTCGTCACCGAGTCTTTGGTCAAGGGCGACAAGGTGACGATTCCCGGATTCGTGTCCTTCGAAGCCGTGCAACGAAGCGCTCGCGAAGGCCGCAACCCCTCCACCGGGGAGAAGATGCACATTCCCGCGCGCACGGCCGTGAAAATCTCGGCCGGCCAAGCGCTCAAGCGCGCTGTCAGCGGCGCCTAACCATGCGCCCTGATCCGTTGGGTGTTGCCCTGCTCGATCAGCGGGGCATCCCCACCAACGAATGCCTGCATTGCGGCAGCAATGTCTTCGTCATCAAGGCTGTCTTCGAGGATTACGAGATCGCCGGTTACTACCTCGATGCAACGTGCGCAGTGTGCGAGTGCCCTGTGACCGCACCGTGTCCTGTTGATCGACCGGACTAGCAGGAAGGAAGCCGGGCTCCGAGCCACGCCACCAAAGAGTCGATACCGATCCGCTCTTGTGTCATCGAGTCGCGTTCGCGAACCGTCACAGCCTGGTCTTCGAGGGAATCGAAGTCCACGGTGATGCAAAACGGCGTTCCGATCTCGTCCTGACGGCGATAACGGCGTCCGATCGCGCCAGCGTCGTCGAACTCCACGTTCCACTGCTTGCGCAGCATGGCCGCGACGTCCTTGGCCTTCGGCGATAGATCGGCGTTTCGAGACAGCGGCAGCACCGCAGCCTTAACCGGAGCCAGGCGCGGATCAAGGCGCAGCACCGTGCGCTTGTCCACACCACCCTTGGAGTTCGGAGCTTCGTCCTCGTCGTATGCATCGAGCATGAACGCGAGCACCGCACGGGTCAGTCCTGCGGCAGGCTCGATCACGAACGGCGTCCAGCGCTCGTCGATTTCCTGATCGAAGAAGGACAGGTCCACACCGGACTTCTCGGCATGCGTTTTGAGGTCGTAGTCCGTGCGGTTGGCAACGCCCTCGAGTTCGGCCCACTCACTGCCCGCGAACCGGAACCGGTACTCGATATCCACGGTGCGCTTGGAGTAGTGCGAGAGTTTCTCCGCGGGGTGCTCGAAGAAACGCATGTTCTCCGGATTCAAACCCAGATCTACGTACCAGTCCCAGCGGTTCTTCAACCAGTACTCGTGCCATTCCTCGTCGGTGCCCGGCTTGACGAAGAACTCCATCTCCATCTGCTCGAACTCGCGGGTGCGGAAGATGAAGTTGCCCGGGGTGATCTCGTTACGGAAGCTCTTGCCTGTCTGGCCGATCCCGAATGGCGGCTTCTTGCGCGAGGCGTTCATCACGTTGAGGTAGTTCACGAAGATGCCCTGGGCGGTCTCCGGACGCAGGTAGTGCAGCGCACCCTCATCCTCGACTGGGCCGACCATCGTGCGCAGCATCCCGTTGAAGTTCTGCGGCTCGGTGAAGTTGCCCTTGGTTCCGCAGTTCGTGCACACCACATCGAGCAAGCCCTCCGGCGGCTCGTGCCCGTGCTTCTCGGCGAACGCATCGATCAACTGATCTGCCCGCCAGCGCCGGTGACACTGCTTGCACTCGGTGAGCGGATCGACGAAGGCATCCACGTGACCCGATGCCACCCACACCTGCGGGGCCAAGATCACCGAGGAGTCGATGCCCACCACATCGTCGCGCCCACGAACCATGTGCTGCCACCACTGCCGGCGCACGTTTTCCTTGAGTTCCACGCCGTTGGGGCCGTAATCCCAAGCCGAGCGGGTGCCTCCATAGATTTCCGAGGAGGGAAAGACGAAACCGCGTCGCTTCGAGAGATTGACGACGGCATCAACGCGATCGGCCACAAGACGCTCCTATTCCGAAGCGCCCTGCGCGCTTCCACTCCGGCTGGCTGTCGGCGGATTGGCGCTGAGTCTACGAGCAGGCTGCTACTGCGGATCCTCCTGGCTCTGCTGCCGCAAGTGATCACGATCGTCCACTGCCTGCAAGATCTGATTCATTCGCTCCTCGCGACCATCGCGAATCATTTGGATGATCTCGGCGGTGCTCAACCGTGGGCCGTCTCCACGCAATGCGTTTAACTCTCGTTTCTCGCGTTTCCAACGTTCCCAGCGCTCGGCGAAGAAGCGTTCGTCGTCCCGGCCCTCATCGTCCGGCGTGACCGGCTCAATATCCATGACGCTCACACCTCAAGAAAAGACGACAAGCCCTAGGGCTGTGGCGGCTCGCTGCATCTGTTTATCCAATGTTGCGACTGCATCACCCCGCTCCAGAGCGAGGGCAACGTACGTGGCATCGAACGCGCTCAAGCCGTGATCGAAGGCCATCTCCATCACCGAGTCGGTCAAGGCGGAGTGCAATGAATCGGGAAAGAAAAGCACTTGGTTCAAAGCCTGAAGCCCATCCTCTCGCGAAACCGCGCCTCTTCGAATTCGCTTGAGCACCGCGTTGCGACATTCATCGACGTACAGGGTTGGCGCAAGTACTTCTTCATTTCGCAGCGCATACAGGCGCTCACCACTTGCTTCTAGATACGCCTCGATTGCGTACGAGGTGTCCAGGACCACGTTCACAGGTCGGCCCTGCTGTCGCGAATCCACGAAAGGACTTCTTCCGGCGATGGATCAGGATCGCCGAAAGCCTCCCGCATGATCGTTCGCCCTGCCTGCCAGCGCTGCCACCTCTGTTCCTTGCGCGCATCGTCATCGAGCATCGCTCGAGGTGTCTGCAGATGCGCTTCCGGAGCGACGATGTGGGCAACCGGCTTGCCATGCCGGGTCACCATCACGTCTTCCTCCCCGGACTCCACCAGGGCGATCAAACGCGAGAAATCGGTGCGGGCCTCATAAATGCCGACATTGATGGTCATGAACAGACCATACGCCAATTCTGATCAGACTTCTAGTCAGAACTCCCGACCACTGCCTCGGCTTCCCCGGATTCACCAGCTTCTCCGGCCTCACCAGACTTGGGTACGCACTCGGTCACCCACCCGCGCTTCCACGCCTGCCGCTCCAGGATGAACCGCCCCATGTCATCGTCGATGGGATCGAACTCCTCGTAGTGCCAGGCCAGCGAGCGCCGAGCCAGTGGCCGGTCGATTGCGATGACCTCATCAACCATCAGGTCCAGCCAGGCCTGCACTTCTTTGGGAACTACAGGCATCGCAACGAGCACCCGTGCCGCGCCTGCATCGCGCACTGCCTGCACAACTGCCCGCGCAGCGGTTCCGGTTTCGATGCCGTCGTCCACGATCACCACCGTTCGCCCCTCGACCGGTGGCAACTCCGTGACCCGCACAACCTCACCTTCACGTTCGAGGAACGCAGCTCCCACATCCATGCGAGTTTGCTTGGCGATCCGGCAGGCAACCGCGATGCCGCTGGGCATGATCGCGATCAGCAGCGAATCGCGCGGCAGATCAGCTAGTAAGGGTGCGAGCCGGTCCCCCGCATCAGCCAGGTTCGCGAACTTCATCGCTCAACACCACTAAACGATCCATGAATGGATGCCACTGACGCAGCGGCAGCCGATCCCAAACCGACATCGCCATGATCGGCGGCCAGTCCGCTGGCGAAGAGTCGTTCACCGGTCTCATCGAGAACAACGACGCATTCAAACGCGCTCGGCTCATCGACAGCCAAAGAAAGCAGCGGAATCACCTGCGCCTTCACTTCGAAACGGCTGAGCGCCTTGCGATACGCACCTACGTTCGTCCACGAAGTGGATACGACCATCAAGTTGGCGTCGTCGGTGGCCTGCGCAATCTGACCGCGCAGAAAACCCGTCGATTCACCCAAGATCGCCAGCGCCGCGCGCATCTGTGCAAGCCACGAGGTGCGGTCAGCATCCACCCGGTACCGCGAGACCACCAGAACTGGGGCGGCCTCCCCCATCGCACTAGGCTCGAATCCCACGACTTCCGACTCCACAGACCCGTCCACACCCGCGACGCTAATGCACCCCGAAGGATCCGCAATGGCTGGAAAGAAACGCCCCAAGAAGGGTCAGTTGCCCCCAGGCGTGAAAGGCCCGGCGCCCCAGCCGAGTAACCAGCGTGCCAACAATCAACGACAAACCAACCCACCGGCCGGCACCCCCCGCGGCAACGTCGAGCGCGCAAGCATCCCGATCCTGTCTCGGCTGCTGGCATTGCCGCGGTGGCTTCTGGTCATACTTATCGCCACGTTCTTGCTCTTGGGCCTGGCGCTAACGGGCCCACTGGCTCCACTGGCCGCAATCTTCTTGCTCATCGTTGGCACGTTCCTTGGCTGGCTCTTGATGCTCGCATGGCCGGTGCTCAGCCCTGGACGACGCATGATCCGCCTCGTTGTGGTGATGACCGTCGTCGGTCTCGCGGTTCTCAAAGCGCTTGGCCGTTTCTGATATTGACATTCATTTCCATTAAGCGCATAATCCCTCCATGCGTATTTCTCGACTCGCCCTGATCCCAGCCGCCGCCCTCGCTTTCGCTGCTCCGCTCGCCGCGTGTTCCAGCGACGATTCCGCGACCAACGCCACCACCGAATCGGCGGAGGTAGTCACCGAGGAGACCGCCGAAGAGACTGAGGCCACCAGTAGCGATTCCGGCTCCTCCCCCGTTCAGGTGGTTGCCACCACAACCATGCTCGGCGACGTCGCAGCCCAGATCGTCGCCTGCGCCAACCCTGAGTCCACCGCGACCACCTTGATGCCCATCGGCGCCGATCCGCACGACTTCGCACCCTCGTCTTCCCAGGTCGCCCAGATGGTCACCGCGCAGGTTGTTATCGCGAACGGACTTGGCCTCGAAGGCAGGCTCGGCGACGCCTTGGAGAACGCGGCGTCTGACGGCGCAACTGTTATCGAGATCGCCGACCTCGTCGATCCAATTCCGTTCGGTGCGGGTGGTCACGATGATCACGGCCACAGCGATGCCAAGGAAGACGACCACGACGACCACGACCACGGCGACGATCACGGCCACGACGACGAGCACTCCGACGACGAGCACGGCCACGACGACGCCAAGGAAGACGACCACGACGACCACGACGACCACGACCACGGCGACGAGGACCCGCACTTCTGGTTCGACATGAACCGCATGGCAACGGCCGCGCAGATCATCGGAGACCAACTTGCTGTCGAGAACGGTCAGGCCTACGCCGATTGTGGTGCGCAGGTTGCTGACGACATTCGCGCTGCCGAAGCAGACGTCCGCGCGTTGCTCGAATCCGTACCCGCCGACCAGCGCATCTTGGTCACCGACCACGACGCACTCGGATACCTCGCCGATGTGTACGGCTACGAAGTAGCCGGAACGGTAATCCCGGCCGGCACCACCCTCGCCGAACCGAGCAGCGCAGACCTTGCCGAGCTCGTTGACGTCATGAAGGACGAGGGTGTTCGGGTGATCTTCGCCAATACGGCCGACCCGAGTGCGCTGTCGGACGCCGTTGCTGCCGAGGTCGGGGGTGACGTTCAGGTGGTTCAGCTCTACGTGGGCAGCCTGGGTGAACCCGGTTCAGGAGCTGATTCCTACATCGGAATGATGCAGACCAACGCGCAACTCATCTCGAGTGCCTTGACAGCTCAGTCATAACAGGCAGGTCCTTCCCCGAGTACCTGGAAGACTGACGCCTGTGGAGTGGTTCACCGAGCCTTTCGCGCTCGCTTTCCAACAGCGAGCGCTGCTCGGTGGCGCGCTGGCCGCCTTGATGACTTCGGTGGTCGGCACCTGGCTGGTACTGCGCGGGATGAGCTTCTTTGGGGATGCCTTCGTGCACGGGGTTGTGCCCGGCATCGCCGCAGCGGTCGTCTTGGATATCAACCCGCTGCTAGGTGCGACCGTGGCCGCAGCGGTCATGGTCTTCGCCATCGAAGTGGTCAACCGGCAAACCGTGCTCAGTGAAGACACCTCCATCGGTTTGCTGTTCGTGGGGATGCTGGCTCTGGGTGTGGTGATCATCTCCCGCCTCGATTCCTACTCCGGATCCTTGACCAGCATCCTGTTCGGCGACGCCCTGGGCGTGACCACCTCCGACCTTTACGGCCAGGCGATCTTGGCAATCATCGTTATCGCCGTCGCCCTCGCGCTCTACCGACCACTGCTGGCCTTGAGTTTCAACGCAGAGAAAGCACAACTGTGGGGGTTGAACCCCAAACGCACGCACGCGGCACTGCTGGTACTTATCGCCGCAGCGGTGATTGGCAGTTACCAATCCGTGGGCACGCTCCTGGTGTTCGGTCTACTCGTCGGACCCCCGGCCACCGCAAGCCTGATCGCTCGCACCGTTCCGCGCATGATGATCTACTCGGCCGTCATCGCGCTGTTCTCCGTCTGGCTCGGCCTCACGCTCAGCTACCACCTGTCAACCGCCGGCTCGGCCACCATGGCGCTGGTGCCTATCGTGCTGTTCTTCATCGTGCTGGCCATCACTCGCTTGGCACCTAAGCGCGCACCGCAGGAGGTAGCGCATGCCTGATGCAGTTGTCGGCAGACATGTGGTGATCAGCCGCGGGGATCGCGTTGCTCTCAAGGACTCAGACTTCACGATTCCTCAGGGCGCGATCACTGCGATCATCGGACCAAACGGATCGGGTAAGTCCACACTGCTGCACGCGATCGCGGGGCTGCTGCCTATCTCCAGTGGGGCGCTCAGCGTCCTGGGCGCAACACCGGAACTGAGCCAGTCGCAGATCGCCTACGTGCTGCAATACACAACTGTTCCCGCCGGAACCCCGCTCACTGTTCGTGAAGCCGTGGGCATGGGCCGCTACCCGTCCCTGGGTTTCCTGCGTCGCCCGAGTGCTGAGGACAAGAAGCGCGTGCAGCAAGCAATGGAACGCCTCGACATCACTCACCTCGCTGATCGGCATCTCACCGAGCTGTCCGGCGGCCAGCGCCAGCGCGTCTACGTTGCGCAAGGGATCACCCAGGATCACTCGATGCTGCTGCTCGACGAGCCGCTCACGGGTTTGGACATCAACTCAGCGAAAACGATCGACAGCATCATTCACGACGAACCAACGCGCGGTTGTTCGGTGATCCTTACCACCCACGACCTCGAGGAAGCCAAGGCAGCCGACCATGTGATCTTGACCTCTGGCTACGTGGTCGCCTCGGGCCCACCCGAGCAGGCACTCACGACCGACAACCTGGCAATCGCCTACGGGTTAGGCTCACTGCACGACAAGGACGACGATTCCCCGTTGTTCCCCACCGAGCACCACGAACCCCACGGACACGACCATGGCCACTGAATCCAAGACGGACGCCAAGAGCGCCATCGGTCAGCGCTCCACCAAGCAGCGCACCGCCGTCATCACCGCACTCGATGAACTCGATGATTTCCGCTCCACCCAGGAGATCCATGACTACCTGCGCCACAAGGGCGACACCGTGGGACTGACCACCGTCTATCGAACCCTCACCGCGCTGGCCGAATCCGGCGATGTCGATGTGATCGTCCGCGAAGACGGCGAGAGCGTCTACCGCAGCTGCAGCGACACCCACCACCACCACCTGGTCTGCCGCGCCTGCGGCAAGACCGTGGAGGTGGACGGCCCGGCCGTTGAGCGCTGGGCGGACAAAGTCTCCGCTGAGCACGGCTTCACAGACGTCAGCCACACCCTGGAGATCTTCGGGCTGTGCGCGGACTGCTCACCTTAGCCCAGTGGAGGGTTAGGGACAGCGCCACCGTAGCGCCGGTCCCGTGAGGCGTAGATCTCACACGCGTGCCACAGATGCCGGCGGTCGAAGTCCGGCCACAGGGTGTCGAGGAACACCATCTCGGCGTAAGCGGACTGCCAGATCAAAAAGTTCGAGGTGCGCTGCTCACCGGAGGAGCGCACGAACAGATCGACATCGGGCATGTCGGGTTCGTCGAGGTACTTCGCGATTGTGCGCTCGTCGATCTTGTCCGGGTCGAGCTTCTTTTCTTGGACTTGCTTCGCGATCTTCTTCGCGGCCTCAGCGATCTCGGCGCGGCCGCCGTAGTTGACGCACATCGTGAGAGTGAGTGTGTTGTTGTTCTGGGTGAGTTCTTCCGCGGTTTCGAGTTCGTCGATGACCGATTTCCATAACCGCTTGCGTTGACCTGCCCAACGCACGCGCACACCGAGTTCGTTCATCTCATCGCGGCGTCGTCTGATCACGTCGCGGTTGAAGCCCATCAAGAACTTCACTTCATCCGGTGAGCGCTTCCAGTTCTCGGTGCTGAATGCGTACGCAGAGATATGCGTGATGCCCAGTTCGATCGCGCCGTGCACGCAATCGAGCAAACTGGCTTCGCCCATCTCGTGGCCTTTGGTTCTGGGCAGGTGGCGTTCCTTCGCCCAGCGACCGTTGCCGTCCATGACGATCGCCACGTGTTTCGGGATGAGTTCCGCGGGAAGTTTCGGCGGCGTGGCGCCGGAGGGGTGAGGGCTGGGATTACGCGTTGGCGTGCGCTGGGGTTGATTGGTTCGCCGGGCCATTGATCGATCCTTACAGGCCCTGGGCTTGGGAGTGCCAGGTCCGGTCGACCAGGGGCAGCGATCTCAGTCCTCGTTCCAGGTGCCATTGGAGGAAGGCTGCCACCAGGCCGCTGGCCTCGGTGCGTTCGCGGTGACCGGATTCGTCGGCTATCTCCCAGTCCCCCGAGAGCAGGGCTCCGAGCAGGGCGACGGTGAGCGGGCTGGGGGCCGCGCTGCCCGGCGGCCGGCACGCCGGACACATCATGCCGCCGGCTTGAATGTTGAAGGCGCGGTGCGGACCGGGCTCCCCGCAGCGGGCGCAATCGTCGAACGATGGTGACCACCCGGCCACCGCGAGGCTGCGCAGCAGGTAGGCATCGAGGATGAGGGTGGGCTCATGCTCACTGGCGGCCATGGATCGCAGGCCCGAGACGAGAAGTGCGTAGTGCTGGACGGTGGGTTCGCGTTCTTCCGGGGTGAGCCGCTCGGCGGTTTCCAACATGACCGTGCCGGCGGTCCATTTCGAATAATCGCCGGCGAGTTTGCCGCCGATCGCATCGATCGTTTCGACCTGCGTCACGTTGTCCAGTGACTTTCCCTCGTAGCACTGCACATCCACGTGGTTGAACGGCTCCAGGCGCGCACCGATTCGACTCGATGTTTTGCGCACTCCGCGGGCAACCGCCCGCACGCGGCCGTTGCTGCGGGTCAGGAGGGTGATGATGCGATCTGCTTCACCCAACTTCTGGGTGCGCAGCACAATTCCCTCATCGCGGTACAACGGCACGGTACATTCTCACCGGCAGGCAGCGATGCGCGTTGTGGGCGCGCCCGAGAGGCCTCTCAGGGGTCTTGATTGTGGTCTTGGATGGAGGCTTCATATGGCTGAGGATCCGAGCCCCCCGGACGTGCGGGCAGGAGATCCCCCTCACCTGAGCCGCGGCGCTCGGTCCAGATGGTGGCCTTGGATCCGCGCTTCTTGCGGCGAACCATTGTTGTCATCCTGGTTGCCATCTTGCTGTTTCAGCTGTTCGAGTGGACAGCCGTTCGCTTGGCCGGATTCTTGTTCAACATCCTGCTGGCCTGGCTGCTGGCGATTTCTTTCGATCCGCTGGTGACCGGGTTGGCGCGGCGCGGTATGCCGCGTGCGCTCGCGACCACGATCGTGGCAGTTGGTGTGACCGCGGCAATTGCCCTGTTCTTGTTCCTGTTCGGTGGAGCTTTGGCGAACCAGGCCACCGCCTTGGTGCTGAGCATTCCTTTCTTGGTGCTCGATGTGGTCGCGTGGTTGAACGGAACATTCGACGCCGGCATCAACCCGGCAGACATCACCGCGAATCTGACGTTGACCACCCAACAGGTGGCAGATATAGCCGGCTCGTTAGCCGGCGGCATCATCGGCGTGGTCGCGAGCGTGTTCGGAGTGCTGTTCTCCTTCGCAACGATCCTGGTTTTCAGCTTCTACTTCTCCGCCGCAGCACCGAAGATCAAGCGATTCATCGCATCGTGGTTGCCGCAAGATCGCCAACTCGTGTTCATCAACGTGTGGGACATCTCGGTGCGCAAGGCCGGTGGCTTCGTCATCTCACGTCTAGCCCTTGCAGTTATCGCCTCAGCGGCACATGCATTCTTCTTTTGGATCATTGATGTGCCGTACTGGCTGCCGATGGGCATCTTCGCCGGCTTCGTCAGTCAGTTCATTCCTACCGTTGGTACCTACATCGGAATCATCGTTCCGATGCTGTTCGCGGCCTTCAACGATCCGTGGGATCCGCTGTGGATCGTGATTTTCGCAACGATCTACCAGCAGATCGAGAACTACATCCTCACCCCGCGGGTTTCCACCGCCACGATGGACATCAACTCAGGAGTAGCCCTGGGCGCCGTCTTCGTGGGCGCGGCCCTGTTCGGCCCGATCGGGGCGGTCATCGGTATACCGCTGGTTGCCATCATCATCGCCGTGGTCGAGACGTATGGCCGCAGATACGAACTCCACCCCGACCTCGACGAGAAGCTCTAATGCCACTTGCGCAACTCAATCTGGCTCTCGCGAAATACCCGCTGTCGTCAGATGACATGGCCGGCTTCGTGTCCATGGTCGCCGAAGTCAACGCTGCAGCCGAGGCAAGCGATGGATTCATTTGGCGGCTGCGCGATGACGGCGATGGCTCGCTCAGCGTTCGCCTATCTGCCCAGGGACTCGACGACGACGCCATGTTGGTGAACATGTCGGTGTGGCGCGACCTGGCGGCATTACGTGCCTTTGTGATCGACGACCCCGGTCACCGCGCGGTGATGAAGCGCCGTGCTGAGTGGTTTCACCGGGCGATCGAGCCGATGACCGTGTGCTGGTTCGTGGACGAGGGCGAGTTCCCCATTGTGGCCGACGCCCAGGCGAAGTTGCTGGAGCTGCACCAATCGGGGCCTAGCGAGCAGTTATTCGAGTATTCCCACCGCGACTAGAAGGCGTGCTCAAAAACCCAAGCGGCGCAGTTGCTTGGGGTCCTTTTGCCAGTCCTTGGCGAGCTTGACGTGAAGGTCGAGGAAGACGGGGGTGCCCAGCAGGGCTTCGATGTGGGGGCGGGAGGTGGCGCCGATCTCCTTCAAGCGTGAGCCCTTCTTGCCGATCACGATGGCCTTTTGGCTGTCGCGCTCGACGTAGATCTCGGCACGGACGTCGGTGAGAGGTTTGCCCTCGGGGCGGTCTTCGCGGGGCACGATCTCCTCGACCACCACCGCGATGCTGTGCGGAAGTTCTTCGCGGGCTTCGGCGAGCGCGGCTTCGCGGATGTATTCGGCGATGGTGATGTCGATCGGCTCGTCGGTGATTTCATCCTCGGGAAACAGGCTTGGACCCTCCGGCATCGCCTCGATCAGCAAATCGGTGAGCGTTGGGACGTTCTTTCCGGTGGCGGCCGAGACGGGGATGATCTCAGTGAACTCAAAGCCGAGCTGTTCGGCAAGCACCTGGGCTTGAAGCAGTTGCTCGGCGATGCGGTCAGGAGTTGCGGTATCGGACTTGGTGATGATCGCGAACTTGATCGCCTTGGTCTTGGCTATCTGTTCAGCGATGAACCGGTCCCCGGGCCCAATGTCCTCGGTGGCGGGCAGACACAGGCCAACCACGTCCACATCGCTGAGCGTTTCGTGCACCTGATCGTTGAGCCGCTCACCGAGCAGGGTTCGCGGGCGGTGCATGCCGGGGGTGTCGACGATGATGAGTTGGCCGTCGGGGCGGGACACGATGCCGCGGATGGTGCGCCGCGTGGTTTGCGGGCGATCGGAGGTGATCGCGAGCTTGGTGCCCACGATCGCATTCATCAGCGTGGACTTGCCCGCGTTCGGCCGGCCAACAAAGGTGGCAAAGCCGCTTGTGTGGTCGATCCTGCTGCTCGTGTTGTCACAGGCGGCCGGACTCAACGGCGTCGGCGAATTCAGCCATAGAAGCGAACGTCCAGTCGGGAGTCACATCGGCGTCGGGGTTGGGTGTTGCACCCCAGCCCGGATCGGCGTGCCGGCGATTGATCCACACCGTGGTCATGCCGCGGCCTTTGGCCGGAACGTGATCGTGGAACAGGCTCTGCGCAACGTGCAGCAGCTTGTTGCGCGGAACGCCCATGGTGTCCACATGGTGGTCGAGCGCATCGAAGTTGGCCGGCGACGGCTTATAGGAGCCGATGCTCTCGGCGGTGAGAATGGCGTCGAACTCCACGCCAAGTTTTTCGTTACTCGCGGCGAAGCCGTCGTTGTCGATATTGGACAAGATGATGAGCTTGAAGTGTTTGGCCAGGCGCTGCAGCGCGTCCGCGGAATCCGGGAACGCGGGCCAATCAGGCACCGAAATGGCCAGCGCGTGGGCATCGTCGTGTTTGACTTCTACGTTGAGCTTCTTGCCCAGGCCGCGCATCGCGCGCGAAAGTATCGACGGGTAGGGATCGGTCGGGTGATTGCGCTCGGCCAGCGCTTCCTCATCGGAGTAGGCGACGAGAAGTTCCTCGGTGCTCATGTTCACATTGCGGCGATCGGCCCACTCGCGCAAGACCGAACCGATACCGGCTTCCCAGTCAATGAGGGTGCCGTAGCAATCGAAACTCAATGCCTCGAAATCGGTGATCTTCACGATCCGACGATAGTCGAAGCCACTACGTCACCTTTCACCGAGCAAATGTGCACCGGGGTCGGCGTGGAGGATGAATCGGTGATCGGTTGATCGTCAATGTTGGTGGCGTTTGTGACAACAACGGCAGCTTCGATGTCGCGCGCACCGGCGGCGACTGCCTGCGCCACGGCGAGTTGCAGGGCCGTGAGTGAGGTGGAGGGAAGTTCGACGGTGGCGCCGCTATAGGAGCGGCCGGTGTCGTCGCGGACGGCGGCACCCTCCCTGGCTTGGATCCGGGCCCGGGCTTGTTTGGCGAGCGCAACGAGCTTGGCGTCTTCCTCGCTGAGGTCACTCATGGTCGTCGCTTTCGGGTTCGCCTTTGGGTTCGTCTTGGGGTTTGCTTTCGGGTTCGGGGGTTGTGATTCGGGTCGCGAGCACGGTAGCGATGCGGTTGCGGCGCCCGGCACCGCGCTCGGCGGTGAGTTGCCAGCCGTCCTCAACGATCTGCGCGCCGGGGATGGGGACGCGACCGAGGCGCTTGGCAACGAGCCCGAGCACTGTGTCCACACCCTCTTCTTCGCTATCCACCTCGATGTCGATGAGTTCGGCGAAATCATCGATGTTCATTCGCGACATGACTCGGTAGCGATCCTCATCGACTTGGACAACCTCGGGTGCTGCGGTGTCGTATTCGTCGGCGATCTCACCAACGATCTCCTCGAGGATGTCCTCGATGGTGACCAGACCGGCGGTGCCGCCGTATTCATCGACCACGATCGCCATGTGGACGCGGGCGGCCTGCATGTCGCGCAAGAGCTCGTCGGCCGGCTTGGAATCGGGCACGAAGTAGGGCGGGCGCATGAGCGAGGACACCTGCTCTTCTTGCTCGGCCTCGCGCCGATCAAAGGTGCGCTTGACCATGTCCTTCAGGTAGACCACGCCCACGATGTCGTCGGCGCCTTCTCCGATCACCGGGATGCGCGAGAAGCCCGAGCGCAGGCCCAGGCTCACCGCCTGACGCAGCGTCTTGTCCTGCTCGATGAACACCATCTCGGTGCGCGGAACCATCACCTCCTTGGCAAAGGTCTCCGCAAGGTCGAATACCGAGTGGATCATCTTTCGTTCGTCGTCCTCGATGAGCGCATCGGCGCCGGCCTGATCCACCAAGTCCAGCAGCTCGGCCGCGGTATCGAAGGGTCCTTCACGAAAGCCCTTACCCGGAGTGAGGGCGTTGCCGATCACGATGAGCAGCGTGGTGACCGGGCCGAGGATTGTGGCCAGGAACCGCGTGGGCCGCGCGGCGATGAGCGCGATGCGCTCTGCGTGCAGCCGGCCAAGGGTTCGCGGGGCAACGCCGAGGCCGATGTAGGCGACGACGACCATCACCGCGATGACCACCACGAGTGCGACTGCTGACGACCAGCCATCGCCGGTGCTGAGTCCACTGACCACCACGTACCCGATGAGGATCACCGACGTGACGTTCGCGATGGTGGACAAAAAGAACAGGACGTTCACGTATCGCGCGCGGTCGTCGAGCAGCGCGAGCAGGCGGTCTACCTTCGCGGCACTGCCGTTGCCGTCCTTCCGCATTTCCTCCAAGCGGGTGCGCGAGACGCGAGTGAGCGCGGTCTCGGCGGCGATGAGGAAGCCGGAGACGAATATCAGCGCGATCGCCAGGCCCAGCAGCCACAGGTTCATCGAGCGCTCCCCCAGCTGTCGAGAAGTTCGTCTTGCAGGGCAAACATCTGCGCGTATTCCTTTTCGGTGGCGTGGTCGTATCCCAGCAGATGCAGCAATCCGTGAACGGTCAGAAACTGCACGTGTTGGTCGAGGGTTCTGCTCGCTTCGTTCGCGTCCTTTTGGGCGAACTCCGGGCAGATGACGATGTCGCCGAGGATCCCCGGGCCAGCGAGTTGATCGTCTGTTCCGGGGGTGATTTCATCGATCGGGAAACTGAGCACGTCGGTGGGACCGGGTTCGTTCATCCAGTCCTCGTGCAGTGTGGTGATGCGATCGATGTCCACGAGCGTGATGCCGAGTTCGGACTCTGGGTGGACATGCAGCAGCGTGAGTACGTGGCCGGCGAGATCCCTGAGGGCGGTGAGGTCGAGCGACGAGCCAGCGTCGTCGTCGACCGAGATACTCGGAAGCGTCATGGTGAGTGCTTGGCGTCGTAGCGGTCGTACGCTTCGACGATCCTCCCTACCAGTTTGTGGCGGACAACGTCGTGGGAAGTCAATCGGCAAAAGGCCACATCGTCCAGCCCTTCGAGGATTTCACTGACAACTCGTAGGCCGCTTTGCGTGCCACCGGGCAGATCCACCTGCGTGATGTCGCCTGTGACGACCATGGTGGAGCCGAAACCCAAGCGCGTGAGGAACATCTTCATCTGCTCGGCCGAGGTGTTTTGCGCTTCGTCCAAAATCACGAACGCATCGTTGAGCGTGCGCCCGCGCATGTAAGCAAGCGGTGCGATCTCGATGGTGCCGCTGGTAATAAGTCGGGGAATGGAATCCGGATCGATCATGTCGTGCAGAGCGTCGTATAGCGGGCGCAGGTACGGATCGATCTTCTCGCTGAGTGTTCCTGGCAGGAAGCCCAGGCGTTCGCCGGCTTCCACTGCAGGCCTGGTGAGCACGATGCGGTTGATCTGCTTGGCCTGCAGCGCCTGAACAGCCTTGGCAACGGCCAGGTAGGTCTTGCCGGTGCCGGCGGGTCCGATGCCGAAGACGATGGTGTTGGTGTCGATCGCATCGACGTAGCGCTTTTGGTTGAGGGTCTTGGGGCGAATGGTCCGACCGCGGTTGCTCAGGATGTTGGCCGTGAGGACATCGCTGGGGCTAGTGCCGCTGCGCAGCAAACTGATCGACCGCTCAACCGATTCTGATGTGAGCGCGTGGCTGGTGCGCAGCATGGCGAGCATCTCGGCTACCAGGGAGTCGATGAGACCGATGTCCTCAGCCGAACCATCGATGGTGATCTGGTTACCGCGAACCAGGATGTCTACGTCCGGGAACGCACCCTCGATCAAGCGCAGGTACTCATCCCCCGGGCCCAAGAGGGCCACCATGGGCTGGGAGTTTGGAACCTCGATCATGGTGCGCGTGTGCGCCTCGCTTGCTGGACTGCTCATCCGGGCGGCCAGGTGAGGTCTCGCTTGCCCAACACATGGGCGTGCACGTGGAACACCGTCTGACCGGCGTCGGCGCCGGTGTTGAAGACCAGTCGGTAGCCATCACCGATGCCTTGGGCTTCGGCCACTTCCTTGGCTGCCTGCAGCACGTGGGCCGCCGTTTGCGGTGCCTGATTGGCCAACTCCCCCACGTTGGCGTGGTGCTCCTTGGGAATGACGAGCACGTGCACGGGGGCCTGGGGTGCGATATCGCGGAAAGCGATCACGTGATCGTTGGACAGCACGATGTCGGCAGGGATATCCCCCGCCGCGATCGAGCAAAAAAGGCAGTCAGCCATCGACGCATCCTCCCATGGGTAGTTGATACCTACCAGCGGCCTACTCGAGCCATGACCACACCAAGGGCGGCCACGCCGGCGGTGGAGGTGCGCAGCACCGTTGTTCCCAGGCGAACCAGGTCCGCGCCTGCATCGGCAAACAGTGCGCGTTCGTTGGGGCTCAGTCCCCCTTCGGGGCCGATCACCAGCAGAACATCGTGGGCGGTGGAGTAATCGATGGAGGTGAGCGGTGTTGCAGACTCCTCGTCCAGGACAAGGGCCACACCGGCATTTGCTATCAGATCGGCCACCGCGGCGGTGGTGACCGGAGATTCCACGATCGGAAAGTGCGCACGCCTGGCCTGCTTGGCTGCCTCGCGCGCGGTTGCCTGCCATTTGGTGTGGTGTTTGGCGCCGCGTTCGCCGTCCCACTTTGCCACGGAGTTCTCCGCTTGCCACGGGATGATCACATCGATGCCAGCCTCGGTAAGCATCTGCACCGCGAGTTCACTGCGATCGCCTTTGGCGATGGCTTGCACCGCGGTAATGCGTGGACGGGGTTGCGCTTCGTCGTCGATGTTGTGGACTTCGACTCTGCAAGAGTCCTTGGTGGTCTCGATGATGGTGCTGGTGAGGCGTCGGCCATACCCATCAACAAGCACGATCGCTTCGCCTGCGCGAAGCCGTTGCACGGTGGCCGCGTGCCGGCCTTCTGGGCCATCAAGTGCGACGATGCTGCCGGGGTTCGCGTCTTTGGCGATATCGGGATCGATCAGGAAAACCGGTGCGCTCATCGAGAAGTGAACGCGTCCTTCAATTTGCCGAACAGGCCGCCACCTTCGGTTGCGCCTTGGGTCTGCACGGTGTGCACGGCCTCCTCACCGCGCAACGACGCAAACTCGCGCAGCAGTTCTTGCTGCCGGGCGTCCAAACTGGTGGGCACCTGCACATCTACGTGCACGAACAGGTCACCGCGACCACCACCGCGCAGCTTGCCTACTCCCTGACCGCGCAGGGTGACCGTGGCACCGCTTTGTGTTCCGGGGGTGATCGAGATGTCCTCGGTGCCATCGAGGGTGTCGAGCTTCACGCTGGTGCCCAGTGCTGCTGCAGCCATCGGGATGGAGACCACGCAGTGCAGTTCATCGCCGTGCCGTTCGAAGACCGGATGCGGGGAGACCACGATCTCGACGAACAGATCACCCACCGTGCCGCCGTTGGGCCCCACTTCGCCTTGACCTTGCAACTGGATGCGGGTGCCGGTGTCCACGCCAGCGGGGACCTTAAGGGTGAGGGTCCGCCGGGTTCGCACGCGACCTTCACCCGAGCACTCCGGACATGGATGCGGGATGGTGGTACCGAAGCCCTGACATTGCGGACACGGACGCGCGGTCATCACTTGACCGAGGAACGAGCGCTGCACCGACTGGATCTCCCCGCGGCCCTTGCACATCACGCAGGTTTCAAGTTCGCTGCCCTCGGACATTCCCGAGCCCTCGCACGAGCCGCAGGCGGCAGCCGTATCGACGGTGATGTCGCGCTCGCCACCGAACACCGCGGTGGGTAGATCGACCTGGATGCGCACCAGGGCGTCTTGTCCGCGGCGAGCACGGGTGCGTGGTCCGCGTTGGCGGCCGCCACCGCCCCCGCCGAAGAACGCATCCATGATGTCGCCGAAATCAAAGCCGGTGGCACCGAAACCGCCGAAGCCACCGGACTGGCTGAGCGGATCACCGCCGAGGTCGTACATCTGGCGCTTGTCTGGATCGGACAAGACCTCGTAGGCAGCAGTGACCTGCTTGAAGCGCTCTTGGTGCTCAAGGTCAGGATTGACGTCGGGGTGAAGTTCGCGCGCGAGGCGACGGTAGGCCTTCTTG
Source organism: Candidatus Nanopelagicales bacterium (assembly GCA_018402235.1). Classification (GTDB taxonomy): domain Bacteria; phylum Actinomycetota; class Actinomycetes; order S36-B12; family S36-B12; genus S36-B12. The sequence continues at coordinate 277,010 of JAGYJJ010000002.1, forward strand.
ATTTCCTCAGGGGAAGCATCGCGAGCTACGCCCAGCAGGGCGTAATAGTCCGTTGCCACAGCCACCTACTGTCCCTTGAGCATCTTGCTGACGTATTGCGCGACCGCGTGCACCGCACTCATGGTTCCGGCGTAGTCCATATGGGTGGGTCCCATGACCCCCAAGGACGCCACCGGTTCTTCGGAGCGACCGTATCCGGCGGTAACAACTGATGTCGATTCCAACCCCTGCACCTCGGTCTCTTGACCGATCCGGACGGTGACCGGACTTTCCAACGACAGCTCGCCCAGCAGCCGCAAGAGCACCACCTGCTCCTCGAGTGCTTCGAGCACCGGCTGAATCGCCATCGGGAAGTTTTGTTGGTAGCGGGCCAGGTGAACGGTGCCACCGAGCACCACTCGTTCTTCGATGCGCTCGGTGACCGCCTCCAACACCGCGGACATAACCGCCTGCACCAGGCGTTGGTCTTTCTCCGCGAAGGACTTGTCGAGATCTTGCAAGGCGTCGGGAACGAATGCGAACGGCTTATTCGCAACAACCGCGTTGAGTTTGGTGCGCAAGTCCGCGAGGACGTCCTCAGACAATGGCGCGGAGCACTCGATCACGCGTTGTTCCACCCGACCGGTGTCCATAATCACTACAAGCATCAAGCGCGTTTGACTGACCGCAATGAGTTCCACGTGACGAACGCTGCTGCGCTGCAAGGACGGGTACTGCACGAGCGCTACCTGTTGGGTGAGTTGCGCGAGCAGCCGCACGGTGCGACCCATCACATCGTCAAGGTCCACAGCATCGCCCAAGAAACGCTCGATCGCCTTGCGCTCGGCAGCGGTCATTGGCTTGACGTCGGAAATCTGATCCACAAAAAGGCGGTACCCGCGGTCGGTGGGAACCCGGCCGGCGCTGGTGTGCGGGTGGGTGATGTAGCCCTCTTCTTCCAAGGCCGCCATGTCGTTGCGGATGGTGGCCGGGGAGACACCCAGACTGTGCCGTTCGACCAGAGCCTTGGAGCCGACCGGCTCGTGGGTGGCGACATAGTCCTCGACGATCGCGCGCAGCACGGCGAGGCGGCGGTCTTCGAGCACGGCACCTCCCAGCGGCCTAGGACCGAGCACATCTGGCACTCGGTGAGTCAGAGTGCCAAGTCTACGCCGAGATCACGGGCTCGCCGAGCGAGGCGCGAATCGAAGGTGACAACCGCCGATGAGGTCTGGCGCGCGGTATCCAGAACGCAGCAGTCGGGCAATCCCAGCCCCGTGGAGGCCCGAAGAGACGCCAACCGCCAGGGCTGCTCGTCATCCACCTTGGTCACATGCACTCCCAGGAAATCCCAGATCCTGCGCACTTGGTCGACGACCCCGGCTGCTGATGGGCGGATTGCGGCTTCCGCGACGTTGAACGGGTGGATCAGCAATGTTCGTCGAAATGTCGATCTGCGGATGAACCAGGACGCATCTTCGTAATGGGGATCATCTTCGTCAGTCAACGCGATGAGCACGTTGGCGTCTAGCGTCACTAGTTCCCTAGGCATAGCGGTCCCAATCCTTACGAATGTCCTCCAAATAGCCCTTGGGGTAGTGGACGTTGAGCGCCGCCAATTCCTTGAGTGCAAGCTCCACGGCCAGCACGCGCTCGACCGCAGTGAGATTCAAGGCCTCCGCGCCCTTGAGGATCAATTCACGGATCACATCCGACCGACTGAGATCTGGCCATTCATGCAAGCCCGCCTCGACAGCGGCGGCGATGTCGTCTGTCTCGGTTACTTGGTGGCGGAGTCGGGTCGTGGGCATAAAGTGAAGTGTACCACCGAAATTAAGTGTGTCACCTAACCGCTGGGCGTCGTCATTGGCTTTTCCTAGTATTGTGATAGGAATAGTAGCTATGGTCCCCCTCCTGCTCGTGGCGCTCGCCGGGTTCGGCGCGCAGATGGTCGATGGCTCACTCGGCATGGGTTACGGGCTCACCTCGGCCACATTGCTGGTGGCGATCGGGCTTACGCCTGTGATGGCGTCGGCGTCGGTGCACTTTGCGCAGGTGGGCACCGCATTTGTGAGTGGGTTCTCGCACGGCAAACTCGGCAACGTCGACAAAACGGTGCTGCGACGTATCGCGATCCCCGGCGGCATCGGCGCGTTCATCGGGGCGATGTTGCTATCGACCGTGTCCACCGCGCTCGCCCGTCCGGTGATGAACACAATCCTGCTGGTCTTGGGTGTGTACGTGTTGTTCCGTTACCTACGCCACCGGGTGGTGACGTTGCGCAAGGGCCGCCCCGGCAAACGCTTTTTGTCCCCACTTGGATTGATCGGCGGGTTCATCGATGCCACAGGCGGCGGGGGTTGGGGTCCGGTCACCACACCCGCGTTGATGACCACCGGCCGGATGGCGCCGCATCGAGTTATCGGAACCGTTTCGGCCGCGGAGTTCATCGTTGCGGTGTCCGCGAGTATCGGCTTCCTCGTAGGCCTGGGGCTGGCGGCGGTGGACCTGACGGTGCTGCTGCCACTGTTGATCGGTGGCGTGATCGCGGCACCGTTCGCCGCCTGGGTCGCCCGGCGGTTACCGATGCGGGTCATGGGCGTGGCTGTGGGCGGAATGATCATCGTGACGAACACGTTCTCGTTGATGCGCACGTTTGAGGTAGCCGGCTCGGTGATGGGTGCAGTGCTTGGGCTGATGGCCGTGGTGTGGATGTCACTTGTGGTGATGGTGACGGTTCAGCACTTCGCCGCGAAGCGCGCTTCGGGTGAGTTGGATGCGGCTAAGCAGCCAACGTCCGTATGACGTAATCGGCGAGCAGCCGGCCCTTGCGCGTCAGGACGAGCCTTTGTTCGTTGTTGATCGATTCCTGCTCGATGAGCTGTTGGTCGCGGAGTTCAACGATGGTTTGCTCGCTGCACGCGAGGTCTGTGCGCGCGATTCCGTCTTTCATGCGCATGCCCAGCATGAGGTTCTCGAGTGTGCGTTGCTCGAGCGTAAGAATCTCTTCGTCTTGCATCGGCGATAGATCTGCACTCACGCGTTGGGCGTAGCTATGCGGGTGTTTGACGTTCCACCAACGCCGGCCATGAAGGTGACTATGTGCACCCGGACCGATCCCCCACCAAGCTGAGTTGCGCCAGTAGGCGATGTTGTGGCGGCACTCAGCGTGCGGCTTGGCCCAGTTGCTCACCTCATACCAGTCGAAGTCCGCTGCACTGAGGCGATCGTCGATCAGTTCGTAGCGGTCGGCGGCAACGTCGTCGTCGGGCATGGGCAGTTCACCGCGCTGCACGCGCCGGGCAAGAGCGGTACCCGGCTCCACGATCAGCGAATAGGCGGAAACGTGATCCACTCCGGCATCGAGAACTTCGTCGAGGGAGCTTGCGAGGTCCTCGTCGGTCTCACCGGGGGTGCCGTAGATCAGATCAAGATTCACGTGTTCGAAACCTGCCGCCCGTGCGGCCTTCGCTGCTGCGCTGCTGGCACCGGGGGTGTGGGTGCGTTCCAGGGTGGCGAGGACGTTGGGTGCACTGCTTTGCATGCCAAGAGAGATGCGGGTGAAGCCACCTTGTTTCAGCGCTTCGAGCATCTCTTGGTTTATCGAGTCCGGGTTGGCTTCGGTGGTGACTTCTACATCGGCTGATACGTCGAAGTTGTCTTCAATGGCTGCTCGTAGCTGATTGAGCGCCGGGGCACCGAGCAGTGTGGGGGTGCCACCACCGAAGAAAACCGTGTCTACGCGGTGATCAGCGGCCAGATGCTGCGCCGCTTGGCGGATCTCGGCGATCAGGTGTTCATGGAAGGTGTCGCGTCGGACGTTGTCGCCGAGTTCGGTGGCGGTGTAGGTATTGAAATCGCAGTAGCCGCAGCGACTCGCACAAAACGGAACGTGGACGTACAGCGAGAGCGGAGTTGGGGTTGGTATTTCAATCATTTCTTGGGAGCGTTGTCGGATGTGGACAAAGCAGCGATGAATGCCTCTTGCGGCACCTCCACGCGGCCGACCATCTTCATCCGCTTCTTGCCTTCCTTCTGCTTTTCCAACAGTTTGCGCTTACGCGAAACGTCGCCGCCGTAGCACTTGGCGAGCACGTCCTTACGAATAGCGCGGATGGTTTCGCGGGTGATGATGCGTGATCCGATCGCCGCCTGGATCGGCACCTCGAATTGCTGGCGAGGAATGAGTTCCTTCAACTTTTGCGCCATGGCAACGCCGTAGGAGTAGGCCTTGTCTTTGTGCACGATCGCACTAAAGGCATCTACCGGATCCCCGTGCAACAAGATGTCGACCTTCACCAGATCGGCTTCCTGCTCACCATTGGTTTCGTAATCCAGCGACGCATAACCGCGGGTGCGGGACTTCAGTTGATCGAAGAAGTCGAAGACGATCTCGGCGAGCGGCAGGGTGTAGCGCATCTCAACGCGATCTTCAGACAGGTAGTCCATACCCAGCAGCGTTCCGCGCCGGGCCTGACACAACTCCATGACCGTTCCCACGAACTCACTGGGCAAGATCACCGTGGCGCGCACCACCGGTTCGGTAACCGCAGCCACCTTGCCTTCGGGGAATTCGCTCGGATTCGTGACGACCAGCTCCTTGCCGTCGTCCATTCGCACGCCATAGATCACGTTGGGCGCAGTGGAGATGAGGTCGAGGTCGAATTCGCGCTCCAAGCGCTCGCGCACGATCTCCAGGTGCAGCAGGCCCAGGAAGCCGCAGCGGAAGCCAAAGCCGAGTGCAACAGAGGTCTCCGGCTCGTACTGCAGCGCTGCGTCGTTCAATTTCAGGCGGTCGAGTGCATCACGCAGGACCGGATAGTCCGAGCCGTCGATGGGATACAGCCCGGAGAACACCATCGGCTTGGGATCGCGGTAGCCGCCGAGGGCTTCGGTTGCGCCCTTGACCGCGGTGGTGATGGTGTCGCCCACGCGCGATTGCCGGACGTCCTTCACCCCGGTGATCAGGTAGCCCACCTCGCCCACACCGAGGCCCTTGGCAGGAATCGGTTCGGGAGAAATCACTCCAACCTCGAGAAGTTCGTGCACCTCGCCGGTGGACATCATCAAGATGCGATCACGCGTACCGATGCGCCCATCGATCACGCGCACGTACGTGACTACGCCGCGATAGGTGTCGTAGACGGAGTCGAAGATCATTGCGCGCGCTGGTGCGTTCGCATCACCCATTGGTGCGGGGATGAGGTTCACCACGGTCTGCAGGAGTTCGGCCACACCTTCGCCGGTCTTCGCGGAGACCTTCAACACATCGGATGGATCGCAGCCAATGATGTGTGCGAGTTCAGCGGCGTACTTCTCTGGCTGCGCTGCTGGCAGGTCGATCTTGTTCAGCACGGGAATAACCTGCAGATCGTTTTCCAACGCGAGGTACAAGTTCGCAAGCGTCTGCGCCTCGATGCCTTGAGCTGCATCGACCAGCAGCACCGCGCCTTCGCAGGCCGCCAGCGATCGGGAGACTTCGTAGGTGAAGTCGACGTGGCCAGGGGTATCAATCAAATTGAGGATGTACTCCCGGCCATCGCCGGCAACGTAAGGCAAACGCACCGCCTGGGATTTGATAGTGATGCCCCGCTCGCGCTCGATGTCCATTCGGTCCAGGTACTGGGCACGCATCGAGCGGCCATCGACCACACCGGTGAGTTGCAGCATTCGGTCGGCCAGGGTGGACTTGCCGTGGTCGATGTGGGCGATGATGCAAAAGTTGCGGATAGCCATGGGGTCCGTGGCGCCGGGCGCGGCTGTCGTGACCGGCTGATTGCCGACCTGCTGGGTCACGGGCTACCTCGGATGCTCGAGGCCCACTAGGGGCCACCTGGGGGGTCTACCCCAGGGTACGGGTACTCTTGGGCGGCTGCAGAGCCCCGTGGCTCCAAGCGTTGACCTTAAGAAATTCAGCTGAGACGAAAGATCGAGGAAGTCCGTGGCGAATATCAAGTCGCAAAAGAAGCGCATCCGCACCAACGAGAAGGCTCGGTTGCGCAACAAGGACGTCAAGTCCTCGGTCAAGACCGCTGTGCGCAAGTTCCGCGAGGCTGCCGAAGCAGGCGATACTGCCGCCGCCACCGCCCTGGCCCGCGAGGCCACCCGTGCACTCGATAAGGCTGCCGGCAAAGGTGTCATTCACAAGAATCAGGCCGCGAACCGCAAGTCCTCGATCAGCAAGCGCGCCGAAGCGCTGTAGTTAGTTCTCGTTCGCTCGGCACTGCAGGCCCCGGCTAGTCCCGCTTAGCCGCGGTACCCACCACGAGCTTTTCCAATTGGTAGAGCTTCTGCTCGATCTCCAACGCGTGACCGCGTTCCAAACCGCCCTTCATCAACGCTTCGGCGTCGGCGAGTTCAACGAGAGATTGTGCCAACCGTCGTTGGTCGCCACTCCAGCGTGACCATTGACGTTTGAGGGTTCCGACCTTCCACGGCGGCAATCCCAGTTCGCGCGCCACATCGGCTTCGCTGGCACCCGGACCCATTCCGCCCACGCGGATGATGTCGCGCAACCCCGAGGCCATCGCGAGCACGCTCATGAGTCCTACCGAGGAGTCATTACCGGTGGCCGCAGCGTGACGCACCGATTCAAGCGCCTGGGCGGGCATGCGATTCCACACCTGCTCGGCGATCTGCCAGCCGGCAACGTCGGCCACTCCGGCGAAGTACGAGCGCACGTGATCTTCGGTAATGGGATCGTCGGGCACGTCGGCCACCAACTGGCTCACCGCAGCGAACAGCATCGGCAGGTCATGACCCACCGACTCATAGAGCACGTTCACCGCATCGGAGGTGGCACGCCGGCGGTGGCGGGCGAATTCCTTCGTGATCACCTCTATCGCTCGCTTGCCCTTTTTCACGGCCAAGCACTCGATCTCGTTGGCACCCGCGCCGCGCAAAGCCTCCAGGAACTTCTTTCCACCGGCGGTGCCGTCGTGGTGGACGATGAGCCAAACGTTGTCCGGTTGGTCAGCCAGCACCTCCTGAAGCGCCTGCATGAATGAATCGTCCGCCGATTGCAAAGAAGTGATCAACACGATCATGTCTTCACCGAATAGTGTGGGTGCGCAGGCGTAGCGCAGATCGTTTGCGGCTTCCTCAACCGAGGCATCAACCGCGACGCGGTCGGCGCCCGGAGCGCTCTTGCGAATAGCGGCCACCGTCGCGGCGATCGCGCGGTCCACAAGAGCCTGCTCACCACCGCGGGTGAGGGTTATGCGGGCTGGCGCGCTCATGATGGGCTCAGCATGTCATGTCGGTTTGACCTTTCGTTGGCCTTCGGTATCGCTACGAACCTCGCCGGGTCACCCAACCAAGATGGCCGTTCTCATCGCGAATCACCGCGATGTCCCCGTGGTGGTCGGTGCGCACGATCGTGGCACCGGCGGCCCGCCACTCCTCGAGCGTCTCAGCGTTCGGGTGACCGAAGGAATTGTCCGCACCGACGCTGACCAAGGCCAGATCCGCATCGGCCCAGGAGGCGAAACGCGGGTGCTGGTGGGGTGAGCCGTGATGAGGAACCTTCACAACATCGAAGGTGCCGGGCCCACCCACGATCGCTGCTTGGGCGGGTGGCTCAATATCCCCGGTAAGTAGCACGCGCAATCCGTGCACGCGCGCATCAATCACGATGCTCGCGTTGTTGGCGCGTGAACCCTGCGATGAACCACTCGAGGTGATGATGCGCCGGGGCCACATCACCCGGTACTCGCCGCCACCCACGCGAAAACTCACACCGGCGGTGAGTTCGCGCGACGCGATACCTCGACGTTCGAGTTCGTATTGAACTCCAGCAGCTTGTTCCTCGGGCTCGTGGGCAATCGTGGTGAAGACAGCATCCACCTGCCGACCATCGATCGCTCCGGCTAATCCGTTCACATGATCGGCATGGAAGTGCGTTAGCACCAGCACCGCGATGTGATCGATACCCAAATCGCTCAGGCAGCGATCAATCGCGCGTGCGGATATTCCGGTGTCTACCACCACAGCGCCGGTACCTACCGATGGAGCGATCACCAGCCCGTCGCCTTGACCGACGTCGCACTGCACCAAAGCCCAGTTGCTTGGTGGCCAGGCTCGGCGATCCGGGGGCGCAATCACCCACACCAGGAGGCCAATCACAATCGTGCCCGCTGCTGCGATTCGCAACCTGGGCGAACCGATTCGCCACAGCACGATGCTCACCGCGGTCACGACGACAACGACTGCAGCGATCATCGGCGATCCACGAATGCGCATCACGTCGATGGCAGCGGCATGGATTGCAACTTGGGCGATCCACTCGCCGGACATCGCACCAACCCACGCCACTATGTCGGCGAGCGGCGTCAGTATCGGAACAAGTCCGATGATCGCGGCCGCGAGTCCGGCCACCGTTATCAACGGGACGACCGGCATCGCCAACAGATTCGCGGGTACGGCCGATACCCCCACATAGGCGCCCATTGCCAACAGCACGGGTGCGGTTGCTGCCTGTGCTGCGAGGGTCAAGGATGCGGCGATCGTTACGGCTACGGGAATGCGCGACCCCCATTCGGTTTCCTCAATGCGCTTTTTGAGGGTGGGCGCCAACATGACTATCCCTGCGGTCGCGGCAACCGATAGGGCGAACCCCCAACTGACCGACAGTGACGGAACGATCACCACAAGCACCAAGACCGCAGTTGCCAGGATTGAAGGCCCTGGTCGTCTGCCACCCACCAGAAGCGAGAGCACCACCACCGCACCCATCACACCGGCACGAAGCACACTCGGTTCGGGGTGCACGACGATTGCGTAGAAGACCAGGGCTATCAGTGCAGCCACTATGCGAGCCACCATAGGTAGGCGCAATAGCCACGCCAGCCCGATCACCGCACCCACAACGATCGCCACGTTTCCTCCGGACACCGCGGTCAGATGTGACAGTCCGCTCATCCGCATCTGTTCGACCAGTTCGGGCGACATCGCGTTCTCATCGCCAATTGCAAGTCCGGCGACAAGTGCCGATCCCCCAGCCGGGCGTGCCGGCAAACTTGCTTGCAGTGCATCGCGGACCTGCTGCGCGACGCGGTCGATGAGACCGGGCGTTCCGGTGATCGTGAAGTCGTCGTCGGCTTGTAGGTAGGCGGCGGTGTGGACCGAACCACCCGCCGGGCGCAACCGGCCTTCGACCCGTACCGGGGTTCCCGTGGTGGGCGCGCTGGCGAACCGCGGGAGGGTGACCGACACCGGCACCTCAATACCGATCGTCGCGGATGTCGTTGCGCTGACGTGACTCATGGAGAAGCGGTTCGTGGATAGCGGGACATAGATAGCGCCCAGGGACTCGCGCGGCGGGCCGCTGATCACCCCTGAAACGGACACCTGCTCGCCCATGAAGGGGGTAAGCGCCGGGGCGCTCCAGGCCGATATCTGCATAGCGGCCGCAACAGCGGCGATGGCAACAGAGCTTGTCGTTACGACAATCCCGCTGCGGCGGCGCAGCACCACCATCACAACGAGCGTTGCTGCCACGACAGCCTGGATCAATCGAACTGCAACTTCGTGGCGCGTCTGGAGGGAATCGATCGAAGAAAGACCAAGCAGCACGCCCGCACAGGCAGCCCAGGCGGCTAGCGCCGGAGCAACCAGCCGCAGATCGGTCACATGCCAGCCAGGTCTCGGATCTGTTCGATCATCGACGGACCGATTCCGGAGACCTCCATGAGTTCATCAATCGACGTGAACGGTCCGTTTTTCTCCCGCCACTGCACGATTCGTTCGGCTATGGCCGGACCCACGCCAGGAAGCTCGTCGAGGAGGTCGACACTTGCTGAGTTGATCGAGATCTTCGATGGGGTGGTTCCGGCGACTGGCACGCCTACGAAGATCTGTTCACCGTCTACCACCGGCCGAGCCAGGTTCACCGATTCCAGCGCCTTATCTTTCGTGGCTCCCCCGGCCGCTTCGATGGCATCTTGCACACGGGAACCGATCGGCAGTTCCACAACGCCGGGCTGGGCCACCTTGCCCACCACGTGCACCAACACCTGACCGGATACTTCTTCGAGGGCCAGTCCCGGATCAACCTCGTTACCCACCTGGACAACATCGCCCACCGATTGAACCGGTTCGGGTTGACCACTCCACCACCACCAGGCAACCACCAACCCGAGGGCGGCGATAAGCGCGAGCGCCGCCTTGCGAGCACGTGGATCCCACGTTGTGAACCAGCGCGGCAGATGGCGGGCAGAGTCCTCGTCCTCGCTGCCAGTCGCGAACGCGGTGGGTGCAGCGTCCAGCAAACGGTGGCCGGTGCGCTGGGCAGGTGGTGCGTCGAACTGCGAACCTTCCCCATCGGCTGACGAGAACCCGGTGGTTGGCGGCGTTTGGGCCACCAGAGCAAGACGATCTTGGACGCGGGGATGCTTGGACCACATACCTCGACGTTAAGCAGTGTTCGCACCGGAAAACAGATGCGAATTTGAGCTGTGGATAGCGATCACGCTGGCTGTGGATGTGTTGAGGGGTGGGTGCACTGAGGAGTGGATGTACTGAGGTGAATACGTACTTGCGCAGGAACAGCCCTACTCAGGAACAACGTTGACGAGCTTAGGCGCGCGCACCACTACCGTGCGGATGCCTCGACCCTCGAGTGCTGCCGTCACGGCGCTCGATGCCAGCGCGAGTTCGCGCAAGTCATCCTCACCGATGTTCGGGGCAACCTCGAGGCGGTCCTTGACTTTGCCGGACACCTGCACCACACAGGTCACCGAATCCTCGACCAGCAACGACTCATCGATCGCCGGCCAACCAACACGTGCCACGCTCGGCTCATGGCCGAGCCGTGCCCACATGTCTTCAGCGGTGTAGGGGGCAACGAGCGAGAGCATGATGGCGACTGCTTCGGCGCCCTCGCGCGCTGCAGGATCGTCGGGACCTGGACCTGAATCAATGGCCTTGCGAAGTACGTTCACCAGTTCCATCACGCGCGCAACGGCCACGTTGAAGCGGAATGTTTCAACCGCGAGGGATGCATCGTGCAGCGCCTTGTGCGTGGCCTTGCGAACGGCGAGGTCGCCGGTGGTGGGATCGACGCCTGGGGCGGAGGTGACGTCGCCGGACAACCGCCACGCGCGCGCCAGGAACTTGGTCGAACCGGCCGGTGAGACTTCGGCCCAATCGACGTCGTCCTCCGGAGGTCCGGCGAAAACCATGGACAGCCGAATGGCGTCGACGCCGTGCTCTCCGAGCTCATCGGACAAGCGCACCAGGTTGCCGCGCGACTTACTCATGGCCGAGCCCTCCATGATCACCATGCCCTGGTTAAGCAACCGGGTGAACGGCTCGTTGAAATCGACCAGGCCCATATCGTGCAAGACCTTGGTGAAGAAGCGGCTGTAGAGCAGGTGCAAGATCGCGTGGGTCACGCCGCCCACGTACTGATCCACCGGCAACCACTGCCCCACTTTCTGCGGATCGAATGCGGCGTTCTCATCGTGGGGATCAACAAAGCGCAGGTAGTACCAGGACGAATCGACGAATGTGTCCATCGTGTCTGGATCACGCGTTGCCTCACCCCCGCACTGCGGGCACGCGACATTCGCCCACTCGGTGGCCGCACCGAGAGGCGATGTTCCCTTGGGTTTGAGGTCCAGGCCCTCGGCCGGCGGCAGCGTCGACGGGAAGTTGATCGTCCGGAACCGGGACCTCACCGCATGACGGGCAGTGAATGATCGGAATGGGTGTCCCCCAGTAACGCTGACGCGAGATGAGCCAATCGCGCAGGCGGTAATTCACTGCTTCCTTGCCGGTGCCACGCTCGGCCAAGATCTCGATGATCGCGGCGATCGCATCGTGCTTATTCAAGCCATCCAAGGGGCCGGAGTTGATGTGAAGGCCGTCGTCGGCGGTAGCTTCCCACGTGACCGACGGATCCTCACCGGCATCGACCACCACGCGAACGGGCAGATCGAAAGCCTTCGCGAAATCCAAGTCGCGTTGATCGTGCGCCGGAACGGCCATGATCGCGCCGGTGCCGTAATCGGCGAGTACGTAATCCGACGCCCACACCTGAATGCGCTCACCGTTGACCGGATTGATCGCATACCGCTGTAAGAACACGCCCGTCTTCTCGCGTGAGGAGTCGAGGCGATCCATTTCCGAGGTTTGCTTGACCTTGTCTAGGTACGCGGTGAACTCATCTTGCGCGGGTGTGCCTTCTGCGAGTTCGGCAGCGAGATCGGAATCGGCTGCGACAACAAAGAACGTCGCGCCGTAGAGCGTGTCCGGGCGAGTGGTGTAAACCGTGACGGGCTCCTCGCGACCTTCGATCACGAAATCGACCTCGGCACCCGTGGATCGACCGATCCAGTTGCGCTGCATCAGCAGCACCTTCTCCGGCCAGGCGCCCTCGAGTTGGGCCATATCGTCGAGCAGGCGATCGGCGTAGTCGGTGATCTTCAGGTACCACTGCGTGAGCTTCTTCTTGGTGACGGCGGTGTCGCAGCGTTCGCAGAGCCCGGCAACCACCTGCTCGTTCGCGAGAACGGTCTGACACTCCGGGCACCAGTTGACGTTGCTGGCCTTGCGGTAAGCGAGGCCGCGCTTGAACATCTGCAGGAAGAACCACTGATTCCAGTGGTAGTACTCCGGATCGCAGGTGTTGAGCACCCGATCCCAGTCGAAACTGCACGCGTAGCGACGCATCGATGCTTTTGCTGGGCGATGTTGTCGTAAGTCCAGCGCACCGGATCCTCACCGCGACGGATCGCGGCGTTCTCCGCTGGCAAGCCGAACGCATCCCAACCGATCGGGTGCATCACGTTGAAGCCCTGCTGGACCCAGTACCGGGCGATCACATCACCGAGCGCGTACGCCTCCGCGTGACCCATGTGCAGATCACCCGAAGGGTAGGGAAACATGTCCAGTACGTACTTCTTAGGCCGGTCATCGTCGGGCAACCCCGAACGGAAAGGCGCGAGCTCATCCCAAACCGGCAGCCAGCGCTCTTGGATCGCGGTGAAGTTGTAACGGCTGTCGTCGCTATCTGCGTTTATTGAGTCCGGTGCGTCGACTGAGTTGTCTGGGCTGGCTGGCGTAGTCATGGCCGGGCAAGACTACCCAGCACCTGCCCGAAGGCAGTTCCCACGGACGCGTGCGCAGCCCACGACCAATGCATTCCATCGGGGTTAGCGCTGCCGTCGCGTAGCCCGGGAAGCACGAACGGGCTCGGATCGACGAGGGGGACGTTCAGTCGATTGGCCAATTGCCGGGCAGCTGCGAGCGCGCCGGCGTGGTGGCGCTGGGCGGGGTAGTACGAGGAGTCGTACGGCGTGGGTGCCAGCAGCGCGATCGGGATCTCCGGGCGCACCGCGCGAATGGCTTCGATGATGCGGGTCAGGTAGCGGTCGGTGACCTGCTGCGGCACCTGCCGGAACGCGCCCTTGGTCGCGCGGATGATGGGTGGAGTGAGGTCGCGGTAGACCGCGCGCAGGCGTCGTCGTAATGCTCCCGGGCGCACATAGGGAATCGAGTTGCGCAACCACACCGGGATCGACGCAGGTAATTGATCCATGCCGCCAACACCGAGCAGTACGTAATCCGCGCGCGGCAAGTACACGCCATAAGCAACCGGATCCTTGGTGAGCGCCCACCAGCCATCGCGCGAGGTCCAACCTTCGCGGGCGAGCAGGTCCACCTGGGCGCCCAGTTCGCCCGCGCATACCTGCGGGTACAGGCGGGGGTCGGTGGGAACCTCGATGCGCTCGGGCCCGTGGAAGGCGAGCGAATCGGCGATCACCAACAGGTGGCGGGCCGGTTCATGACGAATCGGCTCGTGACGGGACACGGGTGCATCCTGGCACCGCCCCACCCCTGGCCAATCGGTGCACTTTCCGCCAGGGCCTGGCCGATTGACCGACTTTCCCCAGGGCCTGGCCGATTGACCGACTTTCCACCAAGGCCTGGCGGAAAGTCGGTCATTCGGCCACGGCGTACAGTGCGCCCTCGTGACTGCTCGGGGTTGGGCGCTGTTCATCGCGCTCTCGGTGCTGTGGGGAATTCCCTACCTGTTCATCAAGATCGCGGTGGAGACGCTGTCGCCCGCGATGGTCGTGTGGGTCCGGGTGGCCCTTGGCGCGGCGATCTTGCTACCGATCGTGCTCGCGCGCGGCGACATCAAGCGACTGAACATGACCGACTGGTCCTGGATCGTGGTGTTCGCCTTCGTGGAGATAGCGCTGCCGTTCGGCGCTTTGTCCTATGCCGAGATCCGGCTATCGAGTTCCACTACCGCGATCTTGATCGCCGCCGTGCCGATCGTCGCTGCAGTGATTGGTTGGCGTATCGGCATCGATGATCGAGTGACCAAGTCCCGCGCTATCGGATTGGCCATCGGTGTACTGGGTGTGGCAACACTCGTCGGCATCGACATCCGAGGTGACGACTGGCTCAGCGTTGCCGCCTTGGGCATCACCGTGGTGGGCTACGCCTTTGGCCCGATGATCGTGGCAACGAAACTGTCTCGGGCTCCTGCACTGACCGTGATCACCATGGCCTTACTGATCAACACTCTCGTGTATGCGCCGCTGGCATGGGTGACCCGGCCAAGCGAGTCGGTTCCGGGCGAGGCGTGGTTGTCGGTGGTGATCTTGGGAGTGTTCTGCACGGCGCTCGCGTTCATCGCGTTCTTCGCTCTCATTGCCGAGGCCGGTCCTTCGCGCACGACCGTGATCACGTTCATCGCACCCGCCGTTGCGCTCATGCTCGGTGTGGCGATCTTGTCTGAGCCGATCACCTGGGGAATCGTCGTCGGCTTCCCACTCGTCATTCTCGGTTCTTATCTTGCAACGCGCAAAGGTCCCTCAGTTGAGGCCGAACCGCACGCGTAAATGTGATTGGGTGGGGCTATGACTCACTGGACTCGCACGCTTATCGCCCTATTCGCCGCAATTGGCCTGACGCTCGGGCTCGGTGCCACCGCGCACGCCAAAAGCGACGTCACCTTGATAGTTACCGAACTCCCCGGTCAGGTGCGCCTGATCCCCGGTGAGTCGATCGAGCTCGTCCTCGACACAAACCGCACCACGGGCTTCACCTGGAAAGCCCGGGAGCGCGGGGATAAGAAGGCGATCACCGTCGGAAAGCCCCGGTACACCGCGCCGGTGACTGAATTGGTGGGTGCGCCGGGCATCACCTCGTGGAGAGTGACGGCAGACCGCCCGGGCAAGGCCGTGGTGCGCATTGAAGCCACCCCGCCCGGTGGTGGCGATCCGATCGTCAGCAGGTTGACGGTCATCGTGATGCAACCGCAAAAATAAAAAATCGGTGGAGCTGAGGGGACTCGAACCCCTGACCCCCTCCATGCCATGGAGGTGCGCTACCAGCTGCGCTACAGCCCCGAAACGAGCGAATCGGAAGCATACCCCGGGGGAAACAAAGACAACGCTCCGCATCCTGGCGGAATGAGCATCGATTGACCAGCCACTGGCGAAAAGACGGTCAATCGGCCAGACCCTGGCGGAAAGTGCGGAGGGGAGGGAGGGAGGGGAGCGCGGTTAGCGGTCGTCGGCGAGGGCGGGCGTCGGTAGCGAGCCGGCGTTGTATTCCTGCAGGCGCCACGCGGGGCCATAGCCGGTGGTGTTCTCGGTGAGGATCGACCATGCGCAATTGCTCAGAACACCCAGGCATGCCCAATTCTCCGGCGGCAGTTCCAACAGCGCGCCGATGGCAGCACGGGCCGAGCCACCGTGCGTAGCCACCACGAGCGTGCCGCGGGCAGGTAGCTGGTCCACGCTCTCGTTAATGGCCTCGACCATTCGCTCGGCCACCTCGATGCGGGTCTCTCCACCTCCGGGGCGGGCGTGGGAATCCGAAGCCCAGCGCGAAACCTCATCACCGAAGGTGTCGAATAACTCCGGACGACTAAGGCCCTCCCACTCCCCCGCGAATGTCTCACGCAAACGCTCATCGGCAACGACGTCGAGTTCAGTGAGCTCAGCGAGCGCCTGAGCGGTGGCGAACGCCCGCGCCAGATCGCTGGAAATCAAGCGGTCCGGGGTTAGATGCACCAACAAACTGGCCGCTCGCTGGGCCTGGGCGCGACCCTCGTCGTCGAGTTCGATATCGGACTGTCCCTGGAATCGTCGTTCGGCGTTCCAGGCCGTGCGACCGTGACGCCACAAAACGATGCGGCGTTCGTGGCGATCAATCACCGGTGGCCGGCCCTGCCGTTTGTCCAGACGTGACGGTCTTTGGAAGTTCGATCAGCGGGCAGTCCTTCCAGAGCCGCTCGATCGCGTAATGGATGCGATCCTCGGCCTGTTGCACGTGCACCACTACATCGCCGAAGTCGAGAAGAACCCAGTGGGTGTCCTTGAGCCCTTCCCGGCGGATCGGCTTGATCCCGCGGGCGTGCAGGTTCTCTTCGATGGCGTCGACGATCGCTTTGACCTGTCGTTCATTGGCAGCCGAGCAGATCACGAACACGTCGGTGATGACGAGTTGCTCACTGACATCGATAGCAATGATGTCCGTTGCGAGTTTGTCCGATGCCGCCTGGGCGGCTGCGATGGCGGTTTCGACCGAGTCGGGTGCTGCCGTCATAAGGCTTCTTTTCTATAGAGGCGCTTTTTGCGGATCCACCGGGCCACCCCTTCGGGCACCAGGTAATCGATGGGTGTGTCCTCGCGGACCCGGGCACGGATGTCGCTACTGGAGATTGCCAAGGCTGGAATCTCGATCAAGGTCACCACGCCACCAGGAAGGCCTGGATCGGTCAGTTGGTGGCCAGGGCGCGTGACACCCACCAGATGGGCACGGTCGATGATGCCGTCGGGGTCGTGCCAGCCGACGATTTCCGCAAGAGCATCGGCGCCGGTGATGAAGAACCACTCCGCGGGTTGGCCAGGGTGGTGGGTGGCGAATTGTTCCTGCAGGTCGCGCAGGGTGTCGACGGTGTAGGTGGGGCCTTCGCGATCGATATCAACGCGCGAGACCTCGAAGCGGGTATCGGCAGCCGTCGCTATGACGGTCATGAGGTAGCGATCTTCGCCCGGGGTGGCGGGGCGATCCTTATGCCAGGGAACTCCCGTGGGGGTGAAGATCACCCGCTGCAGACCGAACCTGTGGGCCACCTCCGAGGCGGCGACCAGGTGGCCGTGGTGAATGGGATCGAAGGTGCCACCCATAACACCGACGCGCAGGGAGCTCTCTGCAGGGTTATTCAGCGGTCGACCTTGATCATGGTGGTCACAACCAGCAAGCCGACGAGGATGGCGAAGGTCACCACGCCGAACAGCCAGGCCGGGGCCCCAGCTTCACCCGTGGCCTCACTGGCCAGGACAACGGCAGTGTGAGCACTGTGCACAGACGACGTCATACCGGAAGCCTACCTGGCTATGAGCGGGTGTGGCCGTGGCCGGTGACGATGTACGTGGTGGAGGTTAATTCGGTCAAACCCATCGGTCCGCGCGCATGCAACTTTTGGGTGGAGATGCCGATCTCGGCCCCGAAGCCAAACTCACCGCCGTCGGTGAAACGGGTCGACGCGTTCACCATGATTGCCGCGGAGTCGATGCGCGAGGTGAAGTGCGCGATAGCGGACTGGCTGTCACTAATGATCGCTTCGGTGTGTCCGGAGGACCATCGGCGAATGTGATCGATCGCCTCATCGATATCGTCCACGAGGGCGGCCGCCAAATCCAGGGAGTAGTACTCCGCGGCCCAGTCCTCATCGGTCGCCTCGACGACCTCGCAGGCACCCCCGCGAGCAGCATCGGCGAATCGGTCCTCGGCGTGCAAAGTGACGCCGGCCTGGGCGAGCGCATTGAGGGCCCGGGGAAGAAACGCATCAGCGATGTCCTTATGCACGAGCAGCGTCTCGGCCGCATTGCACACACTCACCCGCTGGGCCTTGCTATTGACCACGATCTTCACGGCCTTGTCGATATCGGCATCTTTGTCGACATACACGTGGCAGTTCCCCACACCTGTTTCGATCACGGGAACGGTCGAGTTTTCCACCACGCTACGAATCAGCGACTCACCTCCGCGTGGGATGAGCACATCAACCAGGCCCCGCGCGGTCATCAGGTGCTTCACTGACTCGTGTGAATCCCCGGGGACGAGTTGGATGGCATCGGGGTTGAGACCTTGTTCGATCAGCGCCGCGCGCATCGCTTTAGCAAGTGCGCGATTACTGTTCATAGCCGACGACGATCCGCGCAAGAGAGCAGCGTTACCGCTCTTCAAACACAAGCCCGCCGCATCAACGGTCACATTGGGCCTGGCCTCGTAGATCATCCCGACCACACCGATCGGAACTCGTATCTGGCGAACCTGCAGACCGTTGGGCAGTGTGTAGCCGCGGATCACTTCACCCACGGGGTCGGGCAGTGCAGCTACCTCGCGTAGCGCTTGGGCGATCGCGGCAATTCGGTCCGCGGTGAGGGTCAATCGATCGATCAGCGCATCGGAAGTGCCGTTCTCGCGGGCCTGGGCGATATCGGCGGCGTTCTCCTCGACGATCGCATCACAATGCCCCTCGAGCGCGTCGGCCATCGCCACAAGTGCCGCATCCTTCTGGTCGCGGGTCAATACCCGCAGCTCCTGGGCGGCTAGCCGGGCGCGCCTGGCGGTCTCGTGTACGAGTTCGCGGTCATCTCCCAGGGGCTCAAGCATGGCAGCAGCGTACGCCGATCAAGGGCCATGAACACGGGTAGTTACTGGAACGGCGCGATCCAACCGGCCTCGGGCGCCGATCGCATTGGTTCGCGCTGCAAGTAAGTCTGGCGATCGAGAACCTGCAGCCCCACCACCTCCCAGTCGGGAAGTTCGGCCGAACGTTCGTGGTCGTGCCACATGCGGCTCGCTACGGCAGTGGCGGCAACCATGTCCTCCGCCTCTTCCCAGTAGCGAAGTTCCGCTCGATCGGTTCCGTACCGAGCTTCGAGCAGGAACGGATGCAGATGACTGAGCCGAGTTAGGGCGTCGAAGACTTGCGAAGGCGGCTCCTGCTTGCCCGCGACGGTCAAGGTGACGTGCCACATGCGCTGTGATCCCACCGAGGAATCCGGCGGAACGCTGCGCAGGACCATCCGTCCTCCTCTCGCTTAGGCCTGACCTAAGTCCGCAGCTAGCACTCAACTAAGAAATCGCCCACACGACCATGTCGTCGCGGTGCACGACTTCCCGCTCATACTCAGGTCCCCGCTCTCGCGCTAGGTCCCGGGTAGAACGCCCGAGGAGTTCTGGTAACTCCCGTGCATCAAAGTTGACCAAACCTCGGCCAATTGCGCGACCACTTTGGTCTAATAGGTCCACCGGATCTCCTGCAACAAACGAACCATGCACCGCAGTGATACCCGCTGGTAACAGTGATGCGCGGCGCACGGTCAGTGCTTCCACTGCTCCGTCGTCCACCGTGATCGATCCTGTGGGTGTGGTTGCGTGCGCCAGCCACAGCAAACGCGTCGATGACCGATTGCCGGTCGCATGGAAAACCGTGCCGACATCGGCCGTATCCAACGCGGCGTCGGCAACCGACGACGCTGCAACGAGAGTAGGGATTCCGGCGGCTGTTGCGATTGTCGCGGCCTGCACCTTGGTGGCCATCCCGCCGAGTCCTAAGCCCGCACTTCCAGCACCGCCGAGGCGAACACCGTCGATTTCGCTCACGTGGTTGACCTCGCGGATCAATCGCGCCTCCGGTTTGGTGGGCGGAGCGTCGTAAAGACCATCGACGTCGGATAACAAGATCAGTGCCTTCGCCTGAACAACGTGCGCAACCAGCGCGGCGAGTCGATCGTTGTCACCCAGCCGGATCTCATCTGTGGCAACTGTGTCGTTTTCATTGACGATCGGAATGACGCCGAGTTCCAGCAGTCGAAACAAAGTGCGTTGCGCATTGCGGTAGTGACTGCGCCGGGTCACGTCGTGGCTCGTGAGCAGAACCTGACCCACGGTTATGCCGTGCCCAGCGAAAGCGCTCGTGTAACGCGCCAGCAACATGCCCTGCCCCACGCTCGCCGAGGCTTGTTGGGTGGCCAGATCCTGGGGCCGACGACGTAATCCCAAACTCAGGAATCCTGAGGCGATCGCGCCACTACTGACAAGGACAACGTGCGTGCCGCGAGCATGTCGGGCGGCGATGCTGCGGGAAATGGCGTCCACCCGTGACTCATCGAGTCCCCCGCCAGCCGTGGTCAACGACGATGACCCGACTTTCACGACAATGCGATCGGCCGATGCGATCACAGACCGGGAGTCGGTCATTGGTCGCCTTCTTTCCCGTCTGCATGGTGAGCGGGAGCAGTGTCGGGAGTGGAGTCGGGAGTGGAGTCGGGAGCGGAGTTGGGAGCCCCGTTGAAAACCTCCTGATTCGAATCCTCGGCTACGTACAGCCGATCGTCGCTACCGCGCGGGCCGATCGTGCCTGCGCCGATCACCGGTTGCCAGTCGAACACGACCGCATCATCCCCAGCACCGATCATCACAGTGGCGCCAGTCTGAGCACCGAGCTTGGCAAGTTCTTCTTCGACCCCCAACCGGGCCAACCGATCCGCTAGATAGCCCACGGCTTCGTCGTTACCGAAATCGGTTTGCCGCACCCACCGCTCCGGTCGAGACCCCAGCACCCGGAAACCCTCGGGTTCCTTGCGAACGGTAAAACCAGAATCATCGACCGGGGTCGGTCGGATCACCACGCGTGGTGCCACCACCAGTTCCTGTTGGGCGCGGGCCTCCAACACGAGTTGACCCATCGCAAACGCCAGGGGTCGAAGTCCTTCCCTGCTCGCTGCGGACACCTCGAAAACCCGGTATCCGCGGGCTTCCAAATCCGGACGGATGAAGTCGGCGAGTTCGCGAGCATCGGGGATGTCGATTTTGTTCAGCGCTACAAGACGTGGCCGCTCGGCCAACCCTCCGTAGGCCTGAAGCTCGGACTCGATCACATCGAGATCGCTGAGCGGATCGCGCATGGGCTCCATCGTGGCGCAATCAATCACATGCACCAACACGCTGCACCGCTCGACGTGCCGCAAGAATTCAAGTCCCAAACCCTTGCCTTGACTGGCACCGGGGATCAAACCGGGAACATCCGCCACGGTGAACACGATGTCGTCTGCGGTCACCACCCCGAGATTGGGAACCAACGTGGTGAATGGATAGTCGGCGATCTTCGGGCGCGCAGCAGAGAGGGCAGCGATCAGACTCGACTTCCCCGCGCTGGGATAACCCACGAGGGCCACGTCCGCCACCGTCTTGAGTTCGAGAACGAGATCACACATCTCACCGGGCTCACCGAGCAGCGCAAAACCCGGGGCCTTGCGCCGCGGTGATGCCAAAGCTGCGTTACCTAGGCCTCCTCGACCCCCACGCGCCAATACGAAGGTCTCGCCCGGAGCAACGAGATCCACGATGGGGTCGCCCTCAACTGTTGCAATCACGGTCCCTTGAGGAACCTTGACGACCACGTCCTGAGCTTCGGCACCGTTGCGATTGGAGCCCTGACCGGACGTGCCATTTGCTGCCGTCCGGTGCGGATGCCGCTGAATGTCCAAAAGCGTGGTGACCGACGGATCGACAATCGCAATCACGTCGCCGCCCCGGCCACCATTGCCGCCATCGGGTCCGCCGAGCGGTTTGAATTTCTCCCGGTGAACAGACGAACACCCGTTGCCACCGTTTCCGGCCTGCGCGTGCACGATCGCCCGATCGACGAAGCTACTCATGGGGTCTCCTCCTGCGGCGCGTGCGTGGCCCGGCACGCGCGGGCCGCCTCGACCAGGAGTGTGACTAGGCGGAGGCGAGGATGTTCACGACGCGACGACCGCGATGTGAACCGAATTCGACTGTTCCCGCTGCGAGCGCGAAGAGGGTGTCGTCCTTACCGCGGCCAACGTTGTCGCCCGGGTGGAAATGCGTGCCGCGCTGGCGGACGATGATCTCGCCGGCTCCAACTACCTGGCCACCGAAGCGCTTGACGCCAAGACGCTGAGCGTTGCTGTCGCGTCCGTTTCTGGTGCTGGATGCACCTTTCTTATGTGCCATGACCGGATCCTTTTGTTGAGGCGCGTCTACTTGCCTGTTGCGATGTCGGTGACCTTGACCGCCGTCAACTCAGAGCGATGGCCCTGACGACGACGGTAACCGGTCTTGTTCTTGAACTTGAGGATGTCGATCTTGACGCCGCGATGATGATCCACGATCTCCGCGGTGACCTTCACTTTGCCCAGTGCTGCCTTGTCGGTGGTGACGGCGGTGCCATCGACTACCAAGACGGCCGGGAGTTCCAAAGACGAGCCCGGCTCACCGGCAACCCGATCAACGACGAGGACGTCGCCGACCTCGACCTTCTCCTGGCGTCCGCCAGCTCGAACGATCGCGTACACGTGGGTACTCCTGTCGTGAAAGCCAAGTTATGGGTCCCGCCCGCGAGGGCGGGGGCGCACGGGGCGCGAGGGGAAAGGTTACGGCATGCCCGAGCCGGGCTCCTCCCCCGCCCCCTTCTTCCCGGTTAGCTACTAGCAGCCTGCTGCTCGTTGGCTAGTCGTCGCTAGCGAACAGCGATTGGTCCGATGCGACTTCTGGCAGTTCGGGCAACTCGGAGTCGGTGGTCGTATCGGCGGACCCCTCATCGGCGGATCCCTCCGATGAACCTCCAGCCTCACGTGCTGCCAGCGCGCGCGCAGCCACCTCGGCCGGATCCACCGCACCCGCAGGTCGGCGTGAGCGTGGCGCCGGCTCGTGCGCGTGCGCGAGTGACACTTTGACCCCTCGACCGTTGCAAACCTCACAGGTTTCCGAGAAGGACTCCAGCAGTCCAGATCCGATGCGCTTTCGCGTCATCTGCACCAAGCCAAGGCTCGTCACTTCGGCTACCTGATGCTTGGTCCTATCGCGGCCCAGACATTCCACGAGCCTGCGTAGAACGAGATCGCGGTTGCTCTCAAGCACCATGTCGATGAAGTCGACGACGATGATGCCGCCAATGTCGCGCAGACGAAGCTGGCGAACGATCTCCTCGGCAGCTTCCAGGTTGTTCTTGGTGACCGTTTGCTCAAGGTTGCCACCGGAGCCGGTGAACTTGCCGGTATTGACGTCAACGACCGTCATCGCCTCGGTGCGATCGATCACCAACGAACCACCTGACGGCAACCACACCTTGCGGTCCAGCGCCTTCATCAGTTGCTCGTCGATCCGGTAGTGGGCGAAGACGTCTTCCGGCTGCACCCAGTGATCCAGCCGCTCCAGGAGATCAGGAGCAACTGCAGAGATGTATGCATCAACGGTGCGCCATGCGGAATCACCGGCCACAACGAGTTTGGCGACATCCTCGTTGAACATGTCGCGCACGACCTTGATCGCGATGTCCGGTTCGCTATAGAGCAAGTCTGGCGGCGATGCCTTCGTGGTGGCGTCGTTGATGTCGGTCCACAAAGCTTGCAGTCGCTCGACGTCGGCCTCGAGGGCATCCTCGGAAGCACCCTCGGCTGCCGTGCGCACGATCACGCCGGCGTCCTCGGGCATCACTCGCCTGAGGATGGACTTCAAACGGCTGCGCTCGGTGTCGGGGAGTTTGCGGCTGATGCCGGTCATCGAGCCATCGGGCACATAGACCAAGAAGCGACCCGGTAGGGAGATCTGGCTGGTGAGGCGCGCACCCTTTTGCCCGACCGGATCCTTGGTGACCTGCACCAGAACCGGATCACCGGACTTCAGCGCGAACTCGATCCGCTTGGGCTGACCATCTAGACCTGCGGCGTCCCAATTCACTTCACCCGCGTAAAGCACTGCGTTGCGTCCGCGACCGATGTCGACGAAGGCTGCTTCCATGCTCGGCAGGACGTTTTGTACGCGTCCGAGGTAGACGTTGCCCGCCATCGAGGTTGAAGAACCCTTGGTGACGTAGTGCTCAACCAGGACGCCATCTTCAAGGACTGCTATCTGAGTGCGGTCATCACTTTGCCGCACCACCATCACTCGCTCGACCGATTCGCGGCGCGCGAGGAACTCGGCTTCGCTCAGAATCGGAGCACGACGGCGTCCAGCCTCACGGCCTTCACGACGACGTTGCTTCTTGGCTTCAAGTCGCGTAGATCCACGCATGTCGTCGGACTCGCTGCGCCGCTCGCGCGGCGCACGTACCTTGACCACCGTGTCCGGCGGATCATCCGGCGAGGGCTCGTCGTCGGCCAAAGCCCCAGCACGGCGTCTACGGCGGCGGCGCCTCTTCGGGGCGGCGCCGTCGGAGTCGTCGGAGTCGTCGGAGTCGTCGTCGCTATGGGAAGTCTCACCATCGGGAGCCTCACCATCGGAGGTCTCGCCATCGGAGTCATCCACCGCTGCATCGCCCGAGTCGCTGCCTGCACCACCGCCATCTGAATCGTCTTCATTCGACTCAGGTGCGTCGGTGTCGTCGTCGGCCGCATCCGAGGACTTGCGCCGCCGACCCCGTCCGCCGCGTCGCCGCTTGCGGGGCGAAGCGTCGTCTTCTATCGGTCCGTCTGGTGAGCCGTCCGTTGGCTCCTCGGCTGAGCCGTCGGAGGTGTCGCCGGATGCGGCGTCCTGCCCCTTCTTCTCGCTCGGCTCGGAGTTTGCGCCACTGGCGTCGTTGCCTTTCCCCGACTCTGTCGAGGTCTCATCGCTTGGTTCCGGCGGGGCGGTCTTGCGGGTAGCCCGTCGACGCGTGGCCTTCTTGGCCGGGGCCGCCGGCTCGTCGGCTACCGGGGCTGCCGCTTGGAACAACGGCGAAGCGGGGATAGCGGGTGAATCCTTGTCTAACTTCTCGACCATGGGGTCGTACTCCTTTAGGGCTCAGCCACGGGTCACTGCCGGGGCGTACGAGCCGATCCATTCAAGCCTTCGGGTCACCGCTTGGTTCGCGCGCTGGGCGCTGCGTGGACGAAGCGGCCGAACGACGCCTGGTCAATCCCCACGGTCCGGGGCGAAGGGATCGCCCACGGCGTAGGTAGCTAAGTCGAGAGGCCCCTGGGCCAGCCGGGTCACCCGAGGGGGCACCGGCGGCTCGAAGTCGGCCTCTCGCCGCAGCGCGGCTAGTACGTCGTCGGGTCGGACGGACATCGTGACATGCCGAACGACCACCTCGAGTATGGCACACGGGGCACTCCCGGCCGGGGCGCCCTGCGGGTCGCGGACTTCCGCCAGCACCACAGGTCCACGCGCGTCGAACTTTCGAAGCCCGGATTTGGCCATGCGCTCGACCTCGATTGCCTCGGCGGCCCAGAAGGCGTCGCGGGCCTGCTGGAGGCCGGGGACGCTCACTTCGGGCAGTTCGATCAGCCAGTGGCTGGCCTCGAGGCGGGCTGCGAAGTCCGGTGTTCGCGCGACAACGGCGTCGACGATGTCCAACCCCGGGGGCAGGGCCGCATCGAGCTCGGCCAGGACGTGAACAGGATCGCGTTCATGCGTGAGACCAATTTCGACGTACTCGGCTTCACTGGCCGCCCCGGTGGGTGCGGAGTTCGCGTAGGAGATCTTCGGATGCGGGGAGAAACCAGCGCTGTAGGCGATGGGGAGGCCGGCTCGCCTAATGGCGCGTTCGAGTGCGCGCTGGAAATCACGATGGCTGGAAAAGCGCAGCCGACCGCGTCGGGCGTAACGCAACCGAATTCGCTGCGCGACCGGCGCGATGTTGCGATCAGGTGGACGACGTGATGGCACAGGGATGTTTCGTCGTGGGTCAGTTCGCGCAGGAGGGCAGGCCCGGCATCGGGAGGTCGGTCACGCCCGTGGGTCCGATCTGGATCTGGGTATCCATCTGATCGCACACGCCGCAGTCGAAGCATGGAGTCCAGCGGCAATCCTCGACGGCAACTTCGTCGAGTGCGTCCTGCCAGTCTTCCCAAAGCCATTCGACGTCCAAGCCGGAATCCAGGTGCTCCCATGGCAACACCTCGGAGCGGTCACGTTCACGGATGGTGAACCAATCGACATCCACAACCTCATCCTGCAAAGCCGCATCGGCGCTTGCCATCCAGCGATCAAAGGAGAAGTGCTCGCTCCAGCCGTCGAAGCGCGCGCCATCACGCCATACCTGTTCGATCACTCGACCCACGCGGCGATCACCGCGCGAGAGGATTCCTTCAACGATCCCGGGCTTGCCGTCGTGATACCGAAGTCCGATCGCCTTGCCGTATTCACGATCTGAGCGGATCGCGTCCTTGAGTTTGGCCAGCCGGGCATCGGTGCTCTCATGGTCGAGCTGCGCAGCCCACTGGAAGGGCGTATGCGGCTTAGGTACGAAACCACCGATGCTCACCGTGCACTTGATGTCGCGGCGACCAGAAACCTCGCGACCAGCCTTGATCACCTCTTTGGCGAGCGTGGCGATCTGCAGGACGTCGTCGTCAGTTTCCGTTGGCAAACCGCACATGAAGTACAACTTCACGTGCCGCCAACCCGCCGCGTAGGCCGTAGTAACGGTGCGAATCAGATCTTCTTCGGTAACGAGTTTGTTGATCACCTTGCGCATCCGCTCGCTGCCGCCTTCGGGAGCAAAGGTGAGTCCGCTTCGCCTGCCATTGCGGGACAACTCGTTGGCCAGGTCCACATTGAAGGCATCTACCCGGGTGCTCGGTAAGGACAACGACGTCTGTGAATCCTCATAACGATCAGCGAGGTTGCGTGCGATATCCGCGATCTCGGAGTGATCGGCGCTCGATAGCGACAGCAAACCGACTTCTTCGAACCCGGTGGCTTGCAGACCGCGTTCTACGATCTCGGCAACACCGGTGATCGATCGCTCGCGTACCGGGCGCGTGATCATCCCGGCCTGACAAAAACGGCAACCGCGGGTGCAGCCGCGGAAGATCTCCACACTCATCCGCTCGTGCACTGTTTCTGCCAGCGGCACCAGGGGCTTCTTCGGATAAGACCATTCATCGAGATTCATCAGCGTGTGCTTACTCACCCGCCAGGGAATGTCCGGGCGATTGGGCGCAACTTTGTGAATACGACCATCGGGCAGGTAGTGGACGTCGTAGAAGCGCGGCACGTAAACCGAGCCGGTTTGCGCCAGACGCAGCAGTAGACCTTCCCGACCTTCCGGGCGACCCTCGGCCTTCCAGGCCTCGATCACCGCGGAGATGAGCAGGACCGCCTCTTCGCCGTCGCCGAGCACCGCGGCGTCGAGAAATTGGGCGATCGGTTCAGGGTTGAAGGCGGCGTGGCCACCGGCGATTACCAAAGGTTCATCGCCATGTCGATCGGCTGAGTGCAGCGGAATGCCAGCAAGGTCGAGAGTTGTGAGCATGTTCGTATAACCGAGTTCGGTCGAGAACGAAATACCCAGGACGTCGAAATCACCCACCGCGCGGTGACCGTCAACGGTGAACTGGGGCACATTGGCCTGCCGCATCAATGCTTCGAGGTCCGGCCACACTGCATAACAACGCTCGGCAAGCAGATGCTCGCGCTCGTTGAGGACTTCGTAGAGGATCTGAACACCCTGGTTGGGTGCACCCACCTCGTAAGCGTCGGGATACATGAGCACCCAGCGGACGTTCGCCGCATCCCAGTCCTTGACCACCGAGTTGACTTCGCCGCCCACGTACTGAATTGGCTTGGTGACCTTCGCCAACAGCGGCTCCAGTCGATCAAAATGGGAGGCACCCGATGGCCGCCCTGCACGAAGCAGGGTCCGGGAATCGTCGGCTGGTTGTGCAAACGGGCGTTCAGTAACCGGAGCGCTCATGCGAGCAGGGTAACCGTCCTTAGACCTGGGAACGAAAAACGGCCAGTGAATGCAGCCGGACGGTCTGGAGCAAGCCAACTGCGATCCAGGTCGCCATCATCGATGTGCCACCGGCGGACACGAACGGCAACGGGATGCCGGTGATCGGCATGATGCCCAACGTCATGCCGATGTTCTCGAACATCTGAAAGCCGAACCAAGCTGCCACGCCCGTGGCGACGAGGCGGCCATACATGTCGTCGGCCTTCCAGGCGATCATGACGGCGCGGAACAACACAACCGCCAGCAGCGCGATCAACACGGCCGACCCAATGAAGCCGAACTCCTCCCCCACCACAGTGAAGATGAAGTCGCTTTCGTTCACCGGCACGAAGTTGCCTTGGGTCTGTGGTCCTTGGAAGAGGCCGTAGCCATCAATGCCACCGCCACCGATGGCGATGCGCGCCTGGTTGGCGTTATAGGCGCTCGCACTGAGATCGGATTCGGGGTTGATGAACGAGGTGAGTCGCTCGACCTGATACTGCCGCAGCAGACCAGCCTGGATCGCCGCCAATATGCCCAGGGCCGCACCGCCGATGAGACCGACGAGCCACCGTGTGCGAACGCCCGCCACCGCAATGATCGAGATAACCACCGCGCCCATGATCAATACGGTTCCGGTGTCGTTTTGCACCAAGATGATTGCGGTTGGAATGGCCGCAATTCCCAACGAGTACAGGACATCGCGGCCGCTCGGTTCTTGTTCGATGTCGCGCGGCTCGGCCAACAGGGCCGCCATCATCAAGATGACGGTGATCTTGGCAAATTCCGAGGGCTGGATGGTCAGACCGAGCGGTACGTTGATCCAGGCCTGCGCGCCAGCGATCGTGACACCCAAACCCGGAACGAATGGCACCAAGAGCAGCATCATCGAGGCGACATAGACAACCGGCGTATACGCGCGAAGCCACCGGTAATTGATGCGCGTTGCGATCACGAACAGAACGAGCGCGACGCCCAGGTTGATGAGGTGGCGTTTCAGGTAGGACTGCGGGTCGCCTTCGGCCGCAAGGTCTGCCCTGCTGGCCGACCACACCAGCACCGAACCCATGAGTGAAGCACCCAATGCGGCAATGATCACGACCCAATCGAGGTCGCGGAAGTAGCCACCACCACGATCGCGCGAGGGGGCAACCGCCGCGTCGGAGGATTTTGTGGGGAACATGCTCGTCATGAGCTGCCTCCGCCGCCGCGGTCACGACTACCGCCGCTGGCAACCACGTCCTGGCGCGCCTCGGGAACTCCCGGAGTCCTTACCCAGTGGCATGACAGGGGTGCCGTCGGGGCGGATAACGGGCATCTGCTTCATCGGCTCACCGCCGATGAGCACGCTGCGCCGTGGGTCGATGTCCATTCCTCGAATTCCGAACAGCGCCTCGTAGATCTTGCGAACACTGGGTGCCGAAGTCTTAGAGCCCGTTCCGCCTTGCGTGACCATCATCACGATGGCGTACTTCGGATCGTTTGCCGGAGCGTAGGAGGCGAACCACGAGGTGGCGGCTTTGTCGCCCGTCACCTGCGCTGAACCGGTCTTTGATGCGACGGGGATCGTGCCCAGGGGGAACCCCGCAAAGGGTGTGCGTGCGGACCCAGTGGTGGTGACACCCGGCAGGGTGTCCTGCAGGAATCGGATCGCCCGCTGCGAACGCGCACCCGTGATCTCATTACTCGCCACAGGGGGGAGCTCGCGCACCTGCTTACCGTCGGCAGAGATGACCGCCTTCACCAATTTCGGCTCGTACACCGTGCCACCGTTGGCAATCGCTGCGTAGACCATCGCCATTTGCAAAGGAGTAACAGTGGTGTCGCCCTGCCCGATAGCTGCGTTCAGCGCATCGCCTTCGCGCCAACGGAAACCATCAGCGCAATTCTCTTGATCAAGGGCCGTGAAGTAGTCGGCCAGTTCGGGGTCGGTCTTCCGTGTTTCCGGATAACCCTCGATGGCGTTCTTGCACCAGGTATCGCGCTTGAGTTCCCAGTTTTGAGCCTTGAATTCCCTGCTGGCAACGCGACCGGCCGACTCGACCGGCAGGTCGATACCGGTGTCTTGTCCAAGTCCGAGTTGGCGTGCTGCCTCGGCGATCGGATCCGGGGCTTCCCGGCCGGCATCATCACCCCCAGCCTTGTCCCACATCTGGTCGGCAATGCCGTAGAAGACCGTGTTGCACGACACCTCGAGAGCGCGGCGCAGTGAGATGCGACCAAAGGCAGAGGATTCGAAGTTACGGAATACCTGCGTGCCCAAACGCACACGACTGGGACAGGCATACGAACCACCGAGGTTAAAACCTTCTTTAGCGGCAGCAAGGGTGCTGATCACCTTGTACGTGGAGCCGGGCGCGAACAGACCTTGCGTGGCATTGGACGCGAGCGACCCGGACTCCATCAGTTTGTCGAACTGCTTTTTTGTGACACCACCAATCCAGATCGAAGGATCGTAGGTGGGGTAACTCGC
Organism: Candidatus Nanopelagicales bacterium; assembly: GCA_018402235.1. Classification (GTDB taxonomy): domain Bacteria; phylum Actinomycetota; class Actinomycetes; order S36-B12; family S36-B12; genus S36-B12. Next base: position 307,165 of record JAGYJJ010000002.1, read on the forward strand.
CATAGCCAGGATGTTGCCGTTGCGTACGTCCACCACAACGGCAGCTCCGGAATCACCCGGATACCCCTGCCGTTGCGCACGTTGGACGGCACGCACGAGTTGCTCTTCCACTACCGACTGTAGATTCGCATCAATGCTCGAGACGAGGTAATCGCCTGGCTGGGGCGGGAAAGATTCGAGCGTTCCGGTCACGCGCCCTGCGGTGTCGACGGCCAGCGTCGTGACACCCGGCTTTCCGCGGATTTCGTCGTCGTAATACGCCTCGAGACCAGACCGACCCACCACGTCGGTACGTCGCAGTCGGTCGTACGCATCCGTGGAACCTTGTTCGTTGAGTTGTTCCTCGGTAACCGGGCCAAGGTAGCCGAGGAGGTGCGCGGCATTCACGTTGAAAGGTGCCGGGTACTCGCGAATCGCGTCCAGTCGGGCATCGACCCCCGGGTACAACTGACCTTGTTCCATGATGGTGAGCGCTATTTGCGGATCAACATCCTGCGCGATCGGAATCGGCTGGTAGGGCGAGCCGTTCCAGCACACCGGCGGAGGCTTGGCGCCTTCGCTACCGCACGGCTTCAAGCGGTCTGCGATGCGCTCGGCGGAGACATCCAAGATCGCGCCGAGGCGCTCAACGACTTTCGCGCCGTTCTCCGGCTCGCGTTCGAGGACAACTTTGTCGACCGTGATCACAAGCGACGTCCGATTCGCCACCAGAGGGCGGCCAGCTTGGTCGAGGACCAACCCGCGCACCGCCGGTTCAACCACTTCGCGAACGGTGTTGTTCACCGCCGCCGTCTTGTACTGCTCACCGGTCACAACCTGCAGGTAGTACAACCGCCCGACCAAGGTCATCACTAGCGAAACGAGCAGGACGCCCATAACCAGCAGGCGGACGTTGGAGCGCTGGCTCATTTCACCTCCTGACGCTCGCGCGGACTGTCGCAGGGCCGGCAACAGTGTGACCTAGGCCACACCCTTGGCAACGCCTACCTCAGACGGTACGACGCAGGGTGGGTGGTGGTCGTTCCCACCCGCCCATTCGCGTCTATCTCGTCTCGTTCGCTTAATCGAGAAGCACCTCGGGGGCCAGCTTGCGCGTGAGCCACGCCAAGAGCGGGATCATCAGCGGCGCCAACAGGGCGCCATACAGGGCACTGGTGAGTGCGATCAGCGGGACCGAATCCCACAGCACCCGCGGGCTACCGAGCATCGCGTCGATGGCGGCGGTGCCGACGGCCGCCGCAGCGCAACTGATGGAAGCGATGGCGATCATTCCGGGGACCGTCCGATCGCGGGTCATCCACCACGTACCCAGCCAGGAAACCGATGCCCAGGTACACAATCGAATTCACCCCCACCACCGTGTCGGCCGGTGGCGATACATCGATGATCACGCCGGCCAAGAAGCCAGCGAACGCGCCTTGGATCGGCCCCATCGCCAACGCGACTGCCACCACCGACACCACCAGCAGGTCGGGAGTGGCCCCTGGCAATCCCAAACGACTCAGCAACGTGACCTGGATCAAGAAGGAGATAAACAACACCCCGCCGATGACAATCCCCTGGCGAACGATCATCACTGCTGCGTTTCAGTAGTAGCGCCATCATCTTCGGTGGGTTGCTCAGTCGTGTCGTCATCAACCACCGCGTCGTCGCTTTGTTGTTCTTGTTCTTGGGTTTCCGGCTGCTGACCTTCCCCTGGCTCCTGCGGGCGGGGTGGCAATACCGAATCGCGCGGGTCCTCCCGCGGCGGACGCACCACCACGCCCACCACACTCAAGCGCGAGACGTTGGCGTACGGACGAATCGTGGCGATTCTGGTGAGTTGTCCGGCCGTACCCGTGATGTCCACGACCTCGCCGATGGGCACGCCCGGAACATACGGACGGCCGTCCCTGGATCCGAAAGTGACAAGAGCATCGCCAATAACGAGTTCCGCGAGTGGGTCGAGCAGTTGGAAATCAAGTGAGTCTTGGCGACCAGTTCCCGACACGATGCCGATCTCTTCGGTGGTAGCAACACGTCCACCGACCGACGACGACGCATCCACCAACAAAAGCACCGTGGAATTGGTTGCATTCACCTTGATGACGCGACCAACCAAGCCGTCGCCATTGACGACGCTCATGTCACGTTCCACGCCATCGAGCGAGCCTGCATCAATGGTGACCGTCCAGGCATAGTCCTGCGCCGGACCGACCGCGATCACTTCCGCAGGAGCAACCCGGTACCTGCCCACCGATGCAACGCGCAAGAGTGCGTCGAGTTGATCAGCTCGTGCTCGGGCATTTTCTGATTCGCGCGCGAGCGTGCGTAGTTCGGAGTTTTCACGCTGCAGTTCTTCAATCTGGCTGGCCTGGTTTCGCCACGTGGACCACCAATCCCCCGCTGAGGTGATGGGCGAGAACACCGTCGCTGCGCCCTTTTGCAGCACGCCGGTTACCGCGGAAACCGCCGTGCGAGCGCTGGACATCGGGCCGTCGCCGCCTCGAAGGTCCAAAATCACGAACGTGAGGGACGCCACCACAAGCACCGCCAAGGCGATACGCGTGCGACGAGAAAGCATGGACTGAAGTTAGCGGCGCGGTTCGGAAACCAACACCTGCTGCAATGCTTCGAATTCCTCGACGCATTTGCCGGATCCGAGGGCGACGCAGTCCAGCGGGCGCTCAGCGATGATGATCGGCATACCGGTCTCGTGACGCAGTCGCTCATCTAGACCGCGCAACAAAGCACCACCGCCAGTGAGCACGATGCCGCGATCCATGATGTCGCCGGACAACTCCGGCGGAGTGCGATCGAGGGTGGCCTTGACGGCGTCGACGATCGCATTGACAGGCTCGTCCATCGCGCGCCTAATTTCCTCAGCTGAGACGACGATGGTGCGCGGTAGACCGGTCACGAGGTCGCGGCCTCGAATTTCCGCATGCGGTTCATCGGGCAGCGGGAATGCCGAGCCGATGGCGATCTTGATCTCCTCGGACGTGCGCTCACCCAACATCAGGGAGTATTCCTTCTTCACGTACTGAATGATCGAGTTGTCGAGTTCGTCGCCACCAACGCGTACGGACAAGCTCGTGACGATGCCGCCGAGTGAGATGACGGCCACCTCGGAAGTTCCACCGCCAATGTCCACAACCATGTTGCCCGTGGGCTCGTGCACGGGAAGTCCCGCACCAATTGCCGCGGCCATCGGCTCTTCGATGATGAAAACTTTGCGAGCGCCAGCTGCATACCCCGCGTCTTTGACCGCGCGCTGCTCCACCCCAGTGATACCCGAGGGAACACACACGATCAGCCGCGGCTTAGCCAGATGACGGCGACGATGCACCTTCTGGATGAAGTAGCGCAGCATGCGCTCGGTGGTATCAAAGTCGGCGATGACGCCGTCCTTCAGCGGGCGGATGGCAACAATGCTGCCCGGGGTGCGGCCGATCATTCGCTTGGCTTCTGAGCCCACCGCAAGAATTCCGCCGGTATTGTTGTTGATGGCAACCACGGATGGTTCGTTCAAAACGATCCCGCGGCCACGGACGTAGACCAAGGTATTGGCCGTGCCCAGGTCCACGGCCATGTCGCGGCCGACGAACGAGGTGCTGGCGGGCATCACGGGCCTTTCCGTCGGGGAAGTACTCAGGGGGAAATACTGCAGAGGCCAGACTACGCCGTCACCCGCCCCCTTCCACCAGGCGCGCCCTTTGGACCTCCAGCTCCCGAAGGCGCTGCTCCAGGCGATCTACCCAGCCATGGGTGGGGTTCCCCTGAGGCAAGGCCAACGCGAAGGCCTGCGTCACCACGGCCCCCAGGTCCGCCCGGTAATCGTGGCCCGAACTTTGAAAGTCGCCCGGGGTCACATCGGTGGCGTACACGGTGTCGACGAGAACCTGGGCCCAGGTGATGGCCGGCCGCCAGGTCATCTTCGCGGGAACGCCGCGTCCGCGGGGTTGGTCAACGCCGAGCCACTGTGGCCGAGCGTGCATCAAGTCAGGGCGAAAGCGCACCACGGGATCACCGTCGTGCTCGAGGAACCACACCCGCGGAGCCGATAGGTCGGATAACGCTCGCTCGGTGAGAACTCCCGAAATTTGTTCGGGCCGGTCCACAGTGATGGCCACGGATGCGAACATCCGATGGGAATGGTCGTGGTCCCGGCCACCGGGTGTGCCGACCCACACGGCGGCATCAATCCCCAGCCGATCGAGATCATCCACTCCGGCCGGCAGTGCGGCTTGCTGAACCTTCGCACCCAGACTCTCCCCGTACAACAGCAGTCGCGGAGGTTGATCATGAAGCGCGCATTCCGTAGCAATTGCTTCGAGCAGCGCACTTTGTGTTCGTCGGGCAATGTCCACACGATCAAGAGACAGGAAGCTCGGCAGCAGTCCGTAAGCGATCGCAACGGACGCGCAATCGCCGCGGGTCAACAACTCCATCACATCCACCGGCGTTGAGTTGGCGTAACCCGTGCCCGCCGGTGCTTGGATGAGCAAACACGATCGCTGGAAAGCTTGGGTTCGGCGTAATTCGGCGATTGCCAAACCGACCCGCTGCTCGATTGTTGTGGCTGCGTCGAGTCCCACGAAAACACGAATCGGAGATGCCACCGAAGGTTCACCCGTAACGAAGGCAACGTCGTTATCGGTTGTTGCGGTCCCGAGATACCGCGCACCCTCCCGACCAACGTCGCTCAGCCTCACCAGGGAATCTGGGCCTGTTGAAACAAGTGGACTATCCGGAGCTTGGGCAAAGCCAGGATCGAGTTCGCGCGCACCATCGCGAAGTTTGCGGACGAAACGACGACGCGCCGTGCGCGCAGCAATTGTTGTCGCAGCTACCCCCGCAGCGCCCAAGGCGAGTGTCCGCATACGCGGCCCATCACCACGAATGATCCGTGTTGCCACAGCGGTGGCCGCGATCGGCGCAGCCGCTAAGCCAATGCCCAGCGCGCCGATAGCGATCGGAAATACGCGTTGGGCTTTGTCCGGCCACGGCATCAGGGACGGGCCGAAGATGCTCATCGATGATGCTTCGGATTGCGGTCAGATGTCAGGCCAGACCGGGGAAGAACAACCCGATCTCACGTGCCGCGGAGTCAGGTGAATCCGAGCCGTGCGTCACGTTCATCTGGGTTTCGGTGGCGAGATCGCCGCGGATGGTTCCCGGAGCCGCGTTGGCCGGATTCGTGGCACCCATCATGGTCCGCCACGAGGCGATCGCCTCCGGACCTTCGATCACCGCGGCAACGAGGGGCCCACCGGTGATGAAATCGACGAGATCACCAAAGAACGGCTTGTCCTTGTGTCTCGCCGTAGTGCTCCTGCGGCGATGGCACGCTCAAGCACGCGAAGTTGCAGGGCGACGATGCGAAAGCCCTTGCGCTCGATGCGGGAAAGCACCTCGCCGATGAGGCCGCGCTCAACGCCGTCGGGCTTGATCAGGACAAGGGTGCGCTCGCTCACGTGAAGTGTTCCTTTCGTTTCGGGCTTGCAGCTACTCGGGCTTGCTTCAGTCGCCAGCCTCGTGTGGCGCGAGCCTAGTGGGGCCTACAACTCACCCTCGGCGGCGCGTTGCGCGCGTAATGCATCCACGCGCGTGCCGTTGCGCACCGCGAAGAACCACAGTGCAACGAACACTGCTCCCACCACCCACATCGCCGGAACCCAGAAGCCGCCGGCAAGAACGAACAGTTGCAGCACCCACCCGAATGTGATGCCCACCACCGGATTGCGCAGGAGCCCTGCTCCCACGACCAGTGCCACCGCCAAAACACCACCGATGGTGAGGGCTGTACCCATGCTGGCGGTGGCGCCGGTGCCACCGGCTACCAAGGCCGCCAGGAGAACGACGATGGCCTCGGAGATGAGCACCGACGTTCCCAATACGCGCATCAGTCCATCCTGTCGTCGAACTCATCAAAGGTAGGCATCTCCATATTGCGGCCTAAGTCCCGCGCGAACAACCGGAGCGCATCACCGATGAGCACGACCGATCCGGTGATGAGAACGCCCGTTCCGCCAGCGTCGTCCTCGGCGTCGGCCATCGCCATCGCGAGATCCACCGCCGAAAGAAGGTCCTCTTCCACGTAGATGTCCTTGCCGGCGAACAGATCTTCAGCGATGGTCGCCAAATCGGCAGCCGACATCGCCCGCGGAGATGCCGGGCTCGTGACCACAAGCGCATCGATCACCGGCTCGAGTGCTTCGAGCACGCCACTGGCGTCCTTATCGGCGAGCACACCCACCACGCCTATCAGCCGATCAAACGTGAAGGAGTCTTGGATCGCGGATGCCAGCGCTTGCGCTCCATGGGGGTTGTGGGCGGCATCGACGAGCACTGTCGGGTCGAGTCGAATCGCATGCAGCCGGCCGGTCGTCTCGGCTGACGCGAAGCCCTCCCGCACAAGATCAACATCGAGCGTGCCCTCGGTGCCGAGGAATGATTCGACAGCCGCGATAGCAACGCAGGCGTTCGATGCTTGATGCTCACCAAAGAAGGGGATAAAGACGTCGTGGTAGTCCCCACGCAAACCGCGCACACTTATCAGCTGACCGCCCACGGCGATTTCGCGCGAGAGCAATCCGAAGTTCTCACCTTCCACCGCGAGGGGAACCTGCAGTTCATCGGCGCGGGTGCGCAGAACCTCGCTGGCTTCTTCAACCTGCACCGCGGAGACCGACGAGCACCCCGGCGCGATGATGCCGGCCTTCTCGGTGGCGATCTGGTCGATGGTGTCGCCAAGGTACTCCGCGTGATCCATCCCGATCGGGGTGATGACAGCCACCGATGCCGCCGCCACCGATGTTGCATCCCACGTGCCGCCCATACCGACCTCGATGACCGCAACATCCACCGGAGCATCGGCGAACGCGGCGTAGGCGAGAGCGGTGATTACCTCGAAGTAAGACAGGCGCACACCGCCCGATTCCACCGAGTTCTTATCGACGAGTTGGATATAAGGCGCGATGTCGGTCCAGGTTTCGAGTATGCGCTCTTCGGAGATGGGCTCGCCATCGAGGCGAATACGTTCGCGGGCGTCGACTAGATGGGGCGACGTGTACAAACCGGTGCGCAATCCGTGCGCACGCAGCACCGATTCGATCATCCGCGCCGTAGAGGTTTTCCCATTGGTGCCGGCTACCTGGATCACCGGGAATGCGCGTTGCGGATCCCCGAGGAGTTCCATGACCGAGACGATCCGGGTGAGCGAGGGCTCGATGATGGACTCCGGCCAACGCGAGTCCAACTCGGCCCATAAGCGCGCGAGGTCCACCACTGCAGTGTAGATAGGTAGATAGGAGGACAAGGTCAGAAGAGTAGGTAGGAGCGGCCTCGGTGGCCGTGGGGAGTTAGCGAGGAGTCCTCCTAGGATGAGACATCATGTCTTTGCCCACTCCCGCTGCGTCCCTTACAACGACTCCCTCCGTACCCGACAAACCGAGTTTGGATGGCATCGAGGCCACCTGGTCCCAGCGCTGGGAAGACAACGGCACTTTCCGCTTCGATCGAAGCAAGACCCGCGATCAAGTCTTCTCGATCGACACTCCCCCACCCACGGTGAGCGGTTCGCTGCACGTCGGTCACGTTTTCTCCTACACGCACACCGATTGCATGGCGCGCTACAAGCGGATGCGTGGCTTCGAGGTCTTCTACCCGATGGGCTGGGACGACAACGGGCTGCCCACCGAACGCCGCGTGCAAAACTATTTCGGCGTGCGTTGCGATCCATCGCTTCCCTACCAAGCTGATTTCGAACCCCGGCCGAGCCCGACGCCAAGAACCAACTGCCGATCAGCCGGCGCAATTTTGTGGAGTTGTGCGAGCGCTTGACCGTCGAAGACGAGAAGGTCTTCGAGGCACTGTGGAGGCGCATGGGGCTGAGCATCGACTGGACGCAGACGTATCAGACGATCGATAGCAATGCCCAGCGCACGAGCCAGCTCGCGTTCTTGCGCAACCTCGCGCGCGGTGAGGCGTACCAGTCCGAAGCACCCACGCTGTGGGACGTCACGTTCCGTACCGCGGTTGCCCAAGCCGAACTCGAAGACCGCGAACGCGATGGTGCCTACCACCGCATCGGATTCCCCAAGTCCAGTCAGGACGACGCCGATCGCGTGTTCATCGAAACCACACGCCCCGAACTGCTCGCCGCATGCGTTGCACTCGTTGCGCACCCGGATGATGAGCGTTACCAACCGCTGTTCGGAAGCACGGTGCGCACACCTGCGTTCGATGTAGAGGTTCCCGTTGTTGCCCACGCTCTCGCCGATCCCGAAAAGGGTTCGGGCATCGCAATGATCTGTACGTTCGGCGATCTCACCGACGTCACGTGGTGGCGGGAACTGCAGTTGCCCACTCGGCCCATCATCGGCTGGGACGGGCGCATCCGCGGTGAGGTGCCCGAGTGGATCACCAGCAACAGCGGGCGGGGTTACTACGAGCGCATCGTCGGCGCGACCGCGCACACCGCCAAAGAGCGCATGGTCGAGATCTTGACCGAGACCGGACATCTCGAAGGCGAGCCCAAGCCCATCAAGCACCCCGTGAAGTTCTTCGAGAAGGGCGACAAACCACTCGAGATCGTCACCACCCGTCAGTGGTACATCACGAACGGTGGGCGCGATCCGAAGTTGCGCGAAGCACTTCTCGCGCGCGGCAACGAACTCATCTGGCACCCCGAGCACATGCGGGTGCGCTACGACAACTGGGTCGAGGGCCTCAACGGCGATTGGTTGATCTCACGTCAGCGTTTCTTCGGTGTGCCGATCCCCATCTGGTACCCGCTCGATGCCGACGGCAACCCCGATTACAGCGCACCGATCGTGCCCTCTGAAGATCAACTACCGATCGACCCGTCCAGCGACGCACCCGTGGGCTTCACCGAGGACCAGCGCGGCAAGCCAGGCGGCTTCATCGGAGATCCGGACGTGATGGATACCTGGGCCACCAGTTCGCTCAGTCCGCAGATCGCTGGCGGCTGGGAGCGCGATCCGGATCTGTGGTCGCGCGTGTTTCCGATGGATGTACGCCCGCAGGCGCACGAGATCATCCGGACCTGGTTGTTCTCCTCCGTGGTGCGCGCGCACTTGGAAGATGGCTGCCTGCCGTGGTCCAACGCCGCGATCTCCGGGTGGATCTTGGATCCCGACCGCAAGAAGATGAGTAAGTCCAAGGGCAACGTCGTCACTCCCATGGGTCTGCTCGATGAGTACTCCTCCGACGCCGTTCGTTACTGGGCTGCCTCCGGTCGGCCAGGCACGGATACCGCTTTCGACGTAGGCCAGATGAAGATTGGCCGCCGGCTTGCCATCAAAATCTTGAACGCGAGCAAGTTCGTGTTGTCGATGGGCGTGGTGACCGATACCTCAGCCATCACTAACCCACTCGACCTGTCCATGCTCGGTGCGCTGCGTGAGGTGGTTCGTCAAGCAACGGATGCCTTCGAGAACTACAACTACGCCCGTGCCCTCGAATTGGCCGAGACGTTCTTTTGGACGTTCACCGACGACTACGTCGAATTGGTGAAGGAGCGCGCTTACGGCGGTCAGGGCGAAGCCGCGGCCAACAGTGCGAAGGCAGCGCTCGTGCTGGCACTGTCGGTGCAATTGCGACTGTTCGCGCCGTTCTTGCCGTTCACCACCGAGGAGGTGTGGTCATGGATGCACGAGGGCGATACTTCAATCCACCGCTCTGACTGGCCGAGCCTGGATGAACTCAGCGTGGCCGAGGGTCACAATTCGAAGGTGCTTGAACGCACCGGCGCTGCCTTGAGCGGCGTGCGCAAGGCCAAGTCCGATGCCAAGGCTTCGATGAAGGCCGACGTCGCCGAAGCAACCGTGGAGGGAACCCCCGCCGACATCGAGGCGATCGCGCAGGCGCGCGAGGACCTCGCGGCCGCCGGCACCATCGCGGAGTTGATCTTGGTTCCCGCGTCGGACGATGCCCCGCTCACGGTGAACGCCGTCCTAGCTCCACTCACGTAACCGCGAACCTCCCCAGTTCAGACCTCGAACCGCCCCGCACAAAGCGACGAACCTCCCCAGTGGGGAGGTTCGATGTCGCGTGCGGGGCGGTTCGAGCTGTCAGCTGGGGAGATTCGCGAGGCCGGGGCTTTTACGCGGTCTTCTCGCGGCGGGGTGGGGTCTCGCGCACCGCATCGATGTCGCGCGGCACGATCGTCGGATTCACGTTGTCGCGCACTACCTCGCCGGTGATGACTACCTTCGCGACGTCGTCGCGACCTGGTACGTCGTACATAACGTGGAGCAGCACCTCTTCAAGAATCGCTCGCAGTCCGCGCGCGCCGGTGCCGCGCAGTAGCGCGAGATCGGCAATGTGGTCGAGGGCATCTTGATCAAATTCCAGTTCCACACCGTCGATCTCGAACAGCCGCTGGTACTGCTTGATGAGGGCGTTCTTCGGTTCGGTCAACACCTGCACCAGGGACTCCCGATCCAACTGGCTAACCGACGTGAAAACGGGGAGTCGACCGATGAATTCCGGAATCATGCCGAACTTCAGCAGGTCCTCGGGCATCACATGGGCAAATACATCGGTGATGTCGGCCTTGTCCTCACGCTCGCCATCCACAAGGTCGTAGGTGAAGCCGAGATTCTTCTTGCCCAGGCGCTGCTCGACGATCGAATCGAGGCCGGCAAAGGCTCCACCCACGATGAACAGCACATTGGTGGTGTCGATCTGGATGAATTCCTGATGCGGATGCTTGCGGCCTCCTTGCGGCGGAACCGACGCAGTAGTGCCCTCGAGGATCTTCAAAAGCGCCTGCTGAACACCTTCGCCGGAGACATCGCGCGTAATGGAAGGGTTCTCGCTCTTGCGCGCCACCTTGTCGATTTCGTCGATGTAGATGATGCCGGTCTCCGCACGCTTCACATCAAAATCCGCCGCCTGAATCAACTTCAGCAAGATGTTCTCGACATCCTCGCCCACGTAACCGGCCTCGGTGAGTGCTGTGGCATCGGCAATAGCGAAGGGGACGTTGAGCATGCGAGCCAGAGTCTGCGCCAACAGCGTCTTGCCCGAACCAGTAGGACCGAGGAGCATGATGTTGGACTTGGCTACCTCGACCTGGTCCTCGCGGGGCTTCTCACGCGCTTCAGCGGCAACCCGCTTGTAGTGGTTGTACACGGCCACCGAGAGCGCCTTCTTAGCAATGTCCTGGCCGATCACGTACTGATCAAGGAAGTCGTAAATCTCTTTGGGCTTGGGTAACTCCCCGACCGGAGTCTCGACTGACTCGTTGAGTTCCTCTTCGATGATCTCGTTGCACAGATCGATGCACTCGTCGCAGATGTAGACGCCGGGGCCGGCAATCAACTTTTTGACCTGTTTTTGGCTTTTGCCGCAGAACGAGCACTTCAGCAGATCGCCGCTCTCACCGATCCGAGCCACGGGTGCCCCTCTCCACGATCGCTACCCGCACAGGGCAACGGCCCCGACTCCGGTGGCGGGGCACTCGTAGGACCGTACCCCCATTTGCCCGATGATGCCCAGATATCCGCGCGCTACATCTCGCGGAAGTCTCAACGAACGCTCGAGGGTAAATCGGGTAACTCGTTGGGCCCGATCAACCCTTACGCGAATTGATCACCTGGTCGATGATCCCGTACTCCTTGGCCATGTCGGCGGTGAGGATCTTGTCGCGCTCGATGTCGAGTTCGATCTGCTCCTCGGAGCGACCGGTGTGCTTGGCGATAATGCCTTCCATCTCCTTGCGCATCCGCAGGATCTCGTTCGCCTGGATCTCGATGTCTGACCCCTGGCCCCCGCCCTCGGTATAGGGCTGATGAATGAGAACGCGCGCATGCGGAAGCGCGAAACGCTTACCGGGTGTACCAGCGGCTAGCAGCACTGCCGCAGCCGATGCAGCCTGACCCAAACACACTGTTTGGACCTGGGGCTTAACGAACTGCATGGTGTCGTAGATCGCGGTCATCGCGGTATACGAGCCGCCTGGTGAGTTGATGTAGATCTGGATATCGCGATCGGGATCCATCGACTCCAAGGTGAGCAGCTGCGCCATAACATCGTCGGCGGAAGCGTCGTCGATCTGGACACCGAGGAAAATAATGCGCTCCTCGAAGAGCTTTGTGTACGGATTATGTATCCGCTCTCCGTTGGCCGTGCGCTCGCGGAATTCGGGAACGATGTACCTACTGGCCGGTGCGTACAACCCGCTCACTTGGCACTTCCCTTCTTGCCCGGAGCGTCTGCATCCGAGCTGTACACATGGTCAATGAGGCCGTACTCGCGGGCTTCTTCAGCGGTGAACCAGCGATCGCGATCGGAGTCCTTCTCGATTTGATCCACGGTTTGCCCACTGTGTTCAGCGATCAAACTCGCCATTCGCTTCTTGATGAACAACATCTGCTCCGCCTGGATTTTGATGTCCGAGGCCGTACCGCCGATGCCGCCCAGAGGCTGATGCATCATCACCCGGGTGTTGGGGGTTGCGTAACGCTTACCGGGCGCTCCTGCGCACAAGAGGAACTGACCCATCGAAGCGGCGAGACCCATGGCGATGGTCGCGACCTTGTTCGGGATCAACTGCATGGTGTCGTAGATGACCATGCCCGCGGTGATCGATCCACCGGGAGAGTTGATGTACAGCGAGATGTCCCGCTCGGGGTCCTCCGCGGCAAGAACTTGGAGTTGCTTGGCGATGCGGTCGGAGTTCTCGTCGCGCACCTCGCCCTCCAGCCAGATGATCCGTTCACGAAGCAAACGCTCGTCGAGCATGTCGCCGAAGCCGCTCATACTGCCGCCCGCGTTGCGGAAGTCAGGGGTGCCCAAAACGCTCACCGATCCTCCTGTAGAAGTAATAGGTCGACCCTAACGGCGATCGAGCCCGAACACATTCCCGCGGGGCCTGGGTTCGCCAACAGCCGAACCCGTCCTATCAGCCCTACGCGCGCCAATCGCTACTGCTGGCCACCCTCGGCCGCAGCCATCTGAGCCTGCAGTTGAGCCATCTGCGCCGCAGCCATCGCCTCGTTCAGTTCGGCCTCAAGGGCATTCAGGTCGATGACCGTGCCGTTGGAGTCGGTCACGGTCGCGTTCTCCAGCACGAGGGCGAGCGCCTTGGAGCGTCGGATGTCGGCCAATGCCATGGACACCTGGCCGGACTCCACGAGCGCCTTGGCCAGGGCGTCTGGAGCCATGCCGTAGCGCGGGGCCTGTTGCATCAGCCAATTGGACAGTTCCGACTCCCCGACCGTGACTTCTTCGGTCTCAGCAATGCGGTCCAATACGAACTGGCTGGTCAGGGCTTCGCGTGCCTGCTGCTCGACCTCGGCGCGGTGTTCATCGCTCGCCTCGTGTCCGTCTTCGAAGTGAGTCTCGACCTCTGCGGTGATGACGCCCTCCGGCAGCGGGATATCCACGGAGTCCATGAGCGCCTCGTACACCTTGCCGCGCGCCTGCTGGCCTTGCTCCATGCGCTTCAACCGCTCAACGCGCTGCTTTGCGTCCTCACGAAGTTCTTCGACGGTGTCGAACTCCGATGCCATCACCACGAACTCTTCGTTCAACTCGGGCAACTCGCGTTCGCGCACGTTGTTGACCGTGACCGTGACCTTCAGCGGAACTCCGGTCCAATCACCGTTGCCCGGGGTGAAGTCGAACGTGCGGGTTTCTCCGGCCTTCGCGCCGCGGATGGCGTCGTCGAAGCCCGGCAGCATGCCTTCGGTCCCGAGTTCGTAGGAAAGAGCGGTACCCGATAGGTCCTCGACGTCGTCGCCGGCATCGGTTGCGCCGGAGATATCCACCAGCAAAACGTCGCCATCCTTGCTCGCTCGATCCGCGTCCTTCAAGGAGGCAAAGCGGGTGCGCAGGTTGTCGATGTGCTCGTCGATGTCGGCGTCGGAAGCTGTTGCCGGATCGACCTCAATGGCCAAAGACTTGTATTCGGGAAGCTCGAACTCAGGTCGAATGTCCACCTCGGCGGTGAACTTCACGTGCTGGCCGTCCTCGATCTCCGTGACGTCGACCTCGGGGCGACCCACCGGGACGATCTCCTTTTCACGAAGCGCGTTCTCGTATGCCTTGGGCACCGCATCGTTGATGACCTCGTCGAGGACCGCTCCACGCCCGAAGCGCTGCTCGATGACGCGAGCGGGCACCTTCCCCTTACGAAAGCCGGGGATATTCACCTGCTTGGCGATCGTCTTGTATGCCTCGTCGAAACTCGGCTGAAGTTCCTCAAAGGGCATTTCGACGGTCAACTTCACGCGGGTGGGGCTTAAGGACTCGACGTCGGTCTTCACGAACAACTCCAGTGTCGGTGGTCACGGCGCCGAGGTGACGCTCATGGTCGGGGCGGGGAGACTCGAACTCCCGATCTCCTGCTCCCAAAGCAGGCGCGCTAGCCACTACGCTACGCCCCGCGTGGGCTCCGCGAGAGTCTAGAGGTGAGCCCCGCTGCTGCTGACTTCGCCTCCTAGGCGAGCACCCATGATCGGTGAGCCGGTATCATGAGCGCGCTCCGCGCGGGTGTAGCTCAATGGTAGAGCCCCAGCCTTCCAAGCTGGTTGTGCGAGTTCGATCCTCGTCACCCGCTCCACCGTCTTCATGTGCGCTTGCGTCGCACCTACCTGTGATTCGTGTTCTCATGTATCCATGACGCTTCCTGTCGGAACCACCACGGGTTCGCCAACGACGACGCATCCCCGCCGCCAGGGATCCCCCGTTGGCCGACGCGTGGTCCTCGGAATGCTGGGCGTGGGGGCGGTGGGCGTGCTGGTTGGCCGACCTGCGCAAGAAGCCATTCAATCGACCGTCAGCGCGACCGTTCCCGGGCTTGGCGCCATCGTTCCCGCTGCGGGGGGCTTTCGCATCTATACCGTCACGGGCGGCTACCCGAGCATGGATCCGGCGGCGTACCGGCTCGAGGTTGGCGGCACAGTCAACCGCACTTTGTCCTTGTCCATGCAAGACATCGCCGCGCTGCCGCAAACGCAGATGACCAAGGACTTCCAATGCGTCACCGGTTGGCGGGTGGACGATGTTCCCTGGTCGGGCGTGCTGTTGCGCGACATCCTCATCGCCGCAGGTGCGGATTCCTCAGCCACGGCGCTGCGCTTCTTCTCCTTCGATGGTGCGTACACCGAATCGCTCACGATGGCGCAGTCGCTGCGGGAGGACGTTTTGGTCGCAACGACCATGTACGGCAAACCCTTAACCCGCGAGCACGGTGGTCCGGTCCGGTTGTACGTCGCGCCGATGTACGGCTACAAGTCGATCAAGTGGTTGTCGCGCATCGAAGTGGTCGACGACGTCGTCCCGGGCTACTGGGAAGTTCGCGGATACGACATCGATGCATGGGTGGGGGCGTCCAATGGACGTAACGACGAGCCCATCGCCTAATACCCGGACCCGACTCCAACGCTTCACGCGTGCGGAGCGCTATCTCCATCGCTCGATCGCCGCACTCACCTTCGTGCTGCTGGCCACCGGATCAGCGCTCTACTTCCCTGACATCAGCGTTCTGGTAGGCAACCGCCCGCTGGTGAGCGACGTGCACGTGATCGCCGGCTTCGCGCTACCGATTCCGATTGTGTTGGCGCTGTTCTCACGCGCGTTTCGACGCGATGCCAGACCTACTCAATCGCTTCTCACCAGACGATTGGCGCTGGCTGCGTTCACGCGATCGCCGCACCGGGCGCATACCCGTGGGCAAGTTCAATGCTGGGCAAAAACTCAACTCGGCATTCACCCTCGGCTGGGTTTTGGTAATGCTCGGAACCGGCTCGGTGATGTTCTTCAGTTCGCTCTTTCCCGACGACATTCGAACAGGCGCAACTTTCGTGCACGACTGGTTGACGCTTGTGGTTTTCGTCGTCGTCGTTGGACATATCTATATGGCGATGAATGATGCCGAAGCGCGCGTGGGAATGCGCACGGGAGAGGTCTCAGCCGAATGGGCGCAGCGAGAGCACCCTCAGTGGGTCGCCCACGATTCAAGTCGTTGAGCGATTTCGGTCACGTCGATATCGCCACGGGCAACGGACAAGACCAACTGCTCCGCATCGTCGACGTCGTACGCGAGATCAACATCATTCATGAGCAAGAAGACTCGAGCAGATGACCAAGCGAGGCGCTTATTGCCATCGACCAGAGGATGGTTTCGTGCCAACGAATGCATGAGCGCAGCGGCTTGCAGCATCAACGTTGGGTAGGCAAGGTCACCGAACACCGAAGTTCGAGGACGAGCAACGGCCGACTCGATGAGGCCCGCATCGCGAATCCCGACCTCATGAAGCACCCCATCGGCTATGCGAAGGACGTCGTCGAAGGTCAGATAGTCGAACTCCTCAGCCATTACCGACTCAAGCGATCGAGCAACTCAGCATCTTTGTTCGCGACCTGTGCAATCGCCTCAGCAAGGCGGTCGTCTCGATCACTCAGATACTGATCTATGGCTCGCTTGGCAAGCGCCTGCATAGAACAACCTTCGGACTCAGCACGCTCTCGTAGAGCGGCAGTTTGTGCCTCGTCGAGCCGCAGGGTCATAGCCATGAGGAAGATGATACCTAGGTGATACCACTTCGTCTACGCCCCCAGCCAGAAATCCATCCAGCGAATGAAGATCAGCGCCAGGATCACCAGGAACGTCGCCCCGATGAGAACCCAACGAAGCGAAGCTACGGTCTGCGCGATCGCGCCGGGTCCGCTGTTACCACTCAACCGACCCGCGGCCGCGTTGTCAGCCGTGACCTGCCAGAAAACTGGGATGGTCGCAGCCCACGCCACCATGCACCACGGACACAGCGCACCAATCACATACAGGCTCTGAACGATCAACCAAATCACGAAACCGAATCCGAAGAGCGCACCCGCGTTGAGGCCTAGCCAGATCCAGCGCGGCAGTTCCACGCGCGCCAGCAGCAGCACGCCCATGGTGATGACTACCGCAAAGCTGATGAGTCCGATGATCGGATTGGGGAAGCCAAAAGCTTCGGCCTGTTCGGTGATGATCACCGATCCGCAGGCAAGAACCGGGTTGATGTCGCACGCGGGTGAGTAATCCGGATCGGCCACAATCGCGAACTTCTCCAGCGTTAGTTGGAATGCGGCGAGCAGCCCGAATAGACCTCCGAGGATCAAGATCCACGGCGTGGAGCGGTAGGACGGCACGACGGGACGATAACCCGAGGCCCGCGATACTGCGCGCTCTTCGAAGGCGGGTCCCGCGGGGGTTCGACGGCGGGGAGGTTCGCGGGTCCTGGCGGGGAGGTTCGCGGGTCCACGCGGGGAGGTTCGGCGTGCCTGGCGGGGAGGTTCGCGGGTCCTGGCGGGGAGGTTCGCGGGTCCACGCGGGGAGGTTCGCGCTAGGGCTTGTCCCACCACAGGGTCGCCACTTGACGGGGCTGGGCATCCTTCTGCTCGAGCAGCGCAGCGGCGACCTCGGCGTCACGCTCCTCGGTCAGGCACAGCCGGATCCGCGCGAAACGCACCCGCTCGGCCTCGGGCATGTCCACCCGCTTGCCCCATGTCTGGTCTTCCCACACGTCCAGGTGGGCGTCGAAACCCATCGCCACCGCAATCGCGGCGAGTTCATCGCCGGTCGGTTTGGTAGGTCGGTCCAGATCCCAGAACTTCTTCCACAACTCGTTCATGTTGCTCATCGGGTGGTTCATCGGAATCTCGAGGACCACGCGTCGACGCGCGTGATCGTTGAGCGCCTGCAGGAACGGCACGATGTCGCGGACGTTGTAGGCAACGTGATGGCACAC
Source organism: Candidatus Nanopelagicales bacterium (assembly GCA_018402235.1). Lineage (GTDB taxonomy): Bacteria > Actinomycetota > Actinomycetes > S36-B12 > S36-B12 > S36-B12. The sequence continues at coordinate 324,912 of JAGYJJ010000002.1, forward strand.
CACAACGTCGGCTTCAGGAACATCATCGGAAACGTCGGGCCAATCTCCAAGGAATTCCCGGTGCGAGGCCCCGCGTTCGTCTGCGGCCCCCGCAAAGGCGTCAAGCATGCCCTGCTGATGGTCAACCGCAATCACTTCGCCCGCAGGTGGCACAAGCGCGAACGATGCGCGACCACCACCACTGCCGATATCCAGAACGCTTCCGCCTTCGGGAAGCACTTCCCGTGCGCGTTGATGCGACGTGGAGTCGGCGACTTCCCCGTCGACCGTGAACATCACCACCGGATGCGCCCACGGCGGCTCGGTGGCTTGCGACAGATCGCGTCGGGAATGGCCCACGAATCCAGATCCGCGCTCCACGCGCTGGCCAGAGCAGCCACATCGGTCGCATTCGACATACCCCCGAGGGTATCTCATGGTGATGGCATCTGACACCACGTCGGTAACGGGGGGTAGCCCCTATGACTATCGTGAATTCGTGTCTAGTGCCGAGGACCGGCAACCCCTGGCCGCCCTGATCGGTGGCCCCCGTGGGGCCATGGAGAGCATCCTTCCGCCGATCGTTTTCGTGGCGGTGTACGTCGGTCTTGGTGATACGAATCCCCATTCGCTGACCTGGGCGATCATCGCGTCCCTGGTGCTTGCCGCGTTCTTCGCTGGGTGGAGACTTCTCGAGCGCAAGCGACCAACGCGAGTTGTCGGTGCCCTCGTGGTGGTTGCACTAGGCGCATATTTGGCCGCGCGCACGGGCAGTGCAGCCGCCTTCTTTTGGCCACGGGTGCTGTTGAACGTGCTGTCGGCACTCGCATTCGTGGTGGGCAATGTGGTCCGCTGGCCACTGCTTGGTGTGATCGTCGGACCGCTGGTGGGAACGGGCATGCGGTGGCGCAAGGACCCGGTCTTAGTGCGCGCCTACGCCCGCGGCTCGTGGTTGTGGGTGCTGCTCAACTTGGTGCGAGCAGCGGTTCTACTTCCACTCATCGCCGCCGATGCGCTGTGGGGATTGGCTGCATCAGGGGCGTTCTTCTACCTATTGGTGATCGGGACCGTTCTTGGCTCGTGGGTGATCATCAAGCGTTCGATTCCACCGGGGCACCCGGGAATACGCGATCCGCAAGTACCAGCGACCACGCCGTAGCCGAGCGCGCCAAAAAACCCACTACGTCACTCTGGCTGACAGGTGTTGCACCAGTAGAGCTTGCGCGCTCCCATCTCAGCCATCTGCACTTCGTCTCCGCATAGATGACACTCCTGACCGGCCCGCCGGTACACGTACACCTCGCCGCCATGGCGGTCTTCACGTGGGCGCCGCCCCATGATCTCCGGGAGGTGCTCAGCCCGCACGGTGTCAATGCGACCGCGCTTGGTGCCCTGGGTCATCAACACAACGAGGTCCTCCCACATCGCATCGAACTCACCTCGACTGAGCTGCTTACCTGGCCGAAACGGTGAGATGTTGTGCCGGAACAGCACTTCGGCGCGGTAGATGTTCCCCACTCCGGCAAATACCCGTTGATCCATCAAGAGTGCACCTATGGACGCGCTACTTCGTTCCACTCGATTCCACGCTGGTGTCGGATCGGACTTTTTAATCGGATCGGGACCAATGCGCGATACCGCAGCCTTCTTGGCATCGTCGTCCAAGAGTTCGCACACTGTTGGCCCGCGCAGCTCGGCATAACCTTCGTCACTACGAAGCCGCATGCGGATTTGACCGAAAGGTTGCGGCGCCTCGCCCTTGGCGATGCGCCATTTGCCGAATAGCCCTAGGTGAACGTGCACCCACAGATCACCGAAACGAAGGAACAGGTGCTTACCGTGGGCTTCCACCTTGTCGAGGGTCCGCCCGTTGATCTTCTTGGCATCCGCCGTAAATCGTCCTTGCGGGCTGTCCACCGTTACGGCACTGCTACGAAAAAGGTTCCGCAATCTGCGGGCCTGATTGTGGATCACATTGCCCTCAGGCACGGCTGGAGAGCTCCTCCCCGATCGCCGCGGCGAATGCATCGACGTCTTCGGGTGTGGTGTCCCATGCGCACATCCAGCGCACTTCACCGGTTTCCTGATTCCAGGTGTAAAAGTGGAATCGCTCCTGCAGCGCCGCAGTCACCTCGTCAGGAAGTATCGCGAACACCGCATTGGCCTGCACCGGCTGAGTAATCGTGACCCCCGGAAGCTCGCGCACTGCCCTCTCAAGGCGCTGCGCCATGGCATTCGCATGCGCGGCACTGGTCAACCACAGATCGTCAGTGAGAAGGGCCACGTACTGCGCGCTCATGAATCGCATTTTGCTCGACAGTTGCATCGACGTTTTGCGAAGAAAGTCGATTCCGCGGACGCGGCTCGGATCCACAACCACTACGGCCTCCGCGGTCATCGCACCGTTCTTCGTCAACCCGAACGACACCAAATCAACACCGGCATCAGCGGTGAACACTCGGACCGGGACTCCCAGGGCGGCTGCAGCATTCGACAGTCGCGCCCCATCCATGTGCATGGCCAGGCCGTTGCGGTGCGCAACCTCGGCGATCGCCGAGACCTCATCGGGCGTGTAGACAGTCCCCATCTCACTGGATTGCGTGATGCTCACCGCGCCCGGTTGCGATCGGTGCACAAACTCCATGTCGAAGCACTGACTTTGCACACCGTCGGGGCCCAGTTTTCCGTGGGCGGTTGGCACCGTCCACATCTTGATGCCGGCCATGACCTCCGGCGCTCCGCCTTCGTCTGCGTGGATGTGCGCAGTTTCCGATGCGATCACCGACTGCCAACGGTCGGTAACAGATTGCAGGGCGACAACATTCGCCCCGGTCCCGTTGAACACGGGGTAGAACGTGGCTTGCGACCCGAACAAGTCCTTGATCATGTCTGCAGCGCGGGCGGTCACAACGTCGTCGCCGTATGCAGACTGGTGGCCAACGTTCACTGCTGCCAGTGCTTCCAGAACCTGTGGATGCGCGCCGGCATAGTTATCGCTGGCGAACCCTCGCCACGGCTGATCGATCATGGATGCTTCCACCTTTAGTCGAACTGCGGCTCGACGTCGCGCGTTCGCTTGATCTCGTAGAAGCCTGGTGTTTGCACCATCAACACGAAGCCATCCCACATTCGCGCGGCATCGTCCCCCAACGGAGCCGGGGTCATGATCGGACCGAACAGACCTACTTCTTCACCGTTTCGATCGGCGATTGCCACGATCGGAGTTCCGGCATCTGGACCAACGAGCCGTGCACCTTCGTCGTGGCTAGCGCGCAAAGCCTGATCCAGCGATGAATCGTTCGCTGCCGCGGCGATCGATTCAGGTAGGCCAACCTCGGCTACCGATTCAGCGATAACCGTGGCGTAGTCCGTGCGGCTTTGCAGGTGCAAACGGGTTCCCATAGCCGTGTACAGCTCGCCCACGATGTCGGGGCGCTCTGCACCGAATTGCTGCTCGGCCGCAATGCACACGCGCACCGGACCCCAGGCCGCAGCCATCGCCTCGGCGTACTGCGGGGGCACCTCATTGCCTGCGTTCAAGATCGCCAGGCTCATCACCTTCCAGGTGACCTGGACATCGCGCATCCCCATGACCTCGTGCATCCAGCGGGAAGTGATCCACGCCCACGGACACATCGGGTCGAACCAGAACCGTGCCTTCACGCGGGCCAACGTAGTGCACGAGGCACAAGTTGCACCTTGGTGAAAGGATCGGGGCATGACCACTGCTGCGAAGAACGAGAACATCACCCGCGCCGAGGCCCAGGCGCGCAGTTCGAAGATCAGCGTCGATTCCTATTCCGTGGACCTCGACCTCACGAGCGCCGGGCCGACCTTCCGCAGCACCACCACCTGCATCTTCGAATGCTCCGACCCGGGCTCAGATACCTGGATCGACCTGATTGCCGAGAGCGTCGAGTCCGTCACACTGAACGGCACCGAACTAGATCCCAGCAAGGTGGTCGATGGTGGTCGCATTGCCCTGCCGGGTCTTGCCACAGACAACACCGTCACGATCGTGGCCCAGTGTCGCTACATGAACACCGGCGAGGGCCTGCATCGCTTCATCGACCCGGTCGATAGCGAGACGTACCTGTACACGCAGTTCGAGTCGGCCGATGCCCGGCGCATGTACGCCTGTTTCGAGCAACCCGACCTCAAGGCCACATTCCAACTGACCGTCACGGCACCTGCGCACTGGCAGGTGGTGAGCAACTCTCCAACTCCCGACCCGCAAGCCACTGGCCATAACGCCGCTACCTGGGCTTTCGAACCAACTCCGCGGATGTCGACCTACATCACGGCTCTGGTTGCCGGCCCGTATCACGTGGTGCGTGATGAGTATTCGGGGCCACACGGCACCTATCCCCTCGGTATCTTCTGCCGGGCATCACTTGCCCAGTACCTCGACGCCGACGACATCTTCGAGTTGACCAAGCAGGGATTTGCCTTCTTTGAAGAGCAGTTCAAGGTTCCGTATCCGTTTGCCAAGTACGACCAACTCTTCGTGCCGGAGTTCAATGCCGGCGCCATGGAAAACGCCGGGTGCGTGACGTTCCTGGAGGACTACGTGTTCCGGTCCCGCGTGACCCAGGCCGCGTACGAACAACGCGCAAACACGATCTTGCACGAGATGGCGCACATGTGGTTCGGCGATCTAGTCACGATGCGCTGGTGGGACGACCTTTGGCTGAATGAGTCTTTCGCTGAGTGGGCAGCCCACCACGCGAACGTGCACGCAACACGCTTCCCGGAGGCATGGACAACTTTTGCGAACCTTCGCAAAGCGTGGGCATACCGTCAGGATCAATTGCCCTCAACGCACCCGATAGCCGCCGACATGGTGGATCTGGACGCGGTTCGGGTGAATTTCGACGGCATCACTTACGCCAAGGGCGCATCGGCGTTGCGGCAACTCGTGGCGTGGGTGGGTGAACCAGAATTTCTAGCAGGTCTGCACGAGTACTTCACCAAGCACGCGTGGGGTAACACCGAACTACATGACCTCCTCACGGAGTTAGAGGCTACGAGCGGGCGTGACCTTTCGCAGTGGACCCGCGAGTGGTTGCAGACCAGTGGTGTGAACCTGTTACGTCCGAGCATCGAGTACGCCGCTGATGGCACTTACGCTTCGGTGGCCATCGAACAAGAACCACCTACCGTTCCGGAGGGCATCGATCCGACGTTGCGTTCGCACCGAGTGGCAGTAGGCCTTTACGACTTATCAGACAATGCACTCGTGCTTCGACAGCGCATCGAGGTCGATGTTGTAGGCGAGCAAACGCAGATTCCCGAACTCGCTGGTCAACCGCGCGCCGATCTGCTGCTGGTCAACGACGGCGATCTGACCTTCGCCAAAGTCCGACTAGACGAGCACTCCTGGCAAAGCGCCCGGGAACATCTAGGTTCGCTCGAAGACTCCTTGGCCCGAGCCGTGATCTGGGGCGCCGCGTGGGACATGACCCGCGATGGCGAAGTGTCAGCAGGCGACTTCGTGGATCTAGTCCTCGGGGGCGTTGCGGCTGAATCCGACATCGGCGTGGTGCAAGGGGTGCTGCGTCAAGCTCGAATGGCGATCGATCAATTCGCCACAGATGACCACCGCACCGAGTATCTGGTGCGATTTGCGTTTCGGACTCTTGAACTAGCGAAGGCGGCTGGCGCCGGGAGCGACCGACAGTTGGCGTTCACCCGATCCTTCGCCGGCGCAGCCACCACGAATGAACACCTCGAGATCGTTGAGTCACTTCTCGATGGGTCCACCGTGTGGACCGGTTTGGAAGTCGATACCGATCTGCGTTGGTTCCTGCTGCAGCAACTCATCACCGCAGGTGTGCGTGGGCCTGAGGCAATCGACGCCGAGTTGTCGCAAGACGACACCGCAACCGGTCGACGCCAGGCAGCGATGGCACACGCGTCAATTCCCACTGCGGAAGCAAAAGCACAGGCGTGGGAGGAGATCATCCACAACACCGAACTGCCAAATGCGATGCTCGAAGCAACCATCGCAGGATTCCTCGATCGCGATCAGTGCGTTCTCACTGATCCATTCATCGGGCCCTACTTCGCGATGTTGCCCTCAGTGTGGGACGAGCGAACTATGGAAATCGCGCAATCGATCACCATGGGTCTGTTCCCCGCCTATTCCGTGGATGAGTCAACGATCGAGCAAGCCGCCGAATTCTTGGCGACCCAACCGACCCCGCCTCTCGCCAGACTCGTGGCCGAGGGTCGCGACGGACTGCTGCGCGCACGCAGGGCTCGTGAGCGTGATGCGAGTTAACCCGGTTCGGGAAACCGCGAACTAGACGGGCTCGTCCAGGTGCATAGTCTGAGGTGCTCGCGAGTGCTCGGCCAACAGCATCACGGCATCGCGCACCCCACCAACAAGGTCGCCCACCTGCAAACTCGAGCGCAGCGTGAGCACGGCGAATTCGCAGGTCCGATCATCCAGAGTTCGATGAACGCGCGAACCCGTGACTATGTCCATCGTCCCGGCACCTGAGTCCACCGCGAGTAGTACTGCTGCGTGCGGATCATGCATCCCCGCATGCATGGCCTCAACTGAGTCGCGGCCCTGCTGTAGTTCTCCAACGTAGACACCGAACTCATAACCGCAGATATCGCGGGCCAACTGGACAACACGTTCGATGTCCTGACGTTGACCAGAGGTGAGCGGGTCGGTCGTGACCGATACGAACGCTCCATGGGCACCGCCTGTGATGTCCCGCCGGCCGGAGACAGGCCCGGGCAACGCGGCTGGATTTGGGACCGCCGCAGAGCTCGTGATCAACTCGGCTCCGTCGGCCACGGCTTCTTCCGCGCCCGAGTACCGGCGCGGAACCATCACACCAAGCACCACAACCAGTGCCAGCGCGAGGGGAATGCCAACGAACAGGCCGATTGCAACGACAGGATCCATACGCCCCACATTACCCAGGCAGATCGCCGGCCACCGGACTCCTAAGGTGGCCGCATGCCACGTACCTATCCGCACGCTCCCCGCGAGAACATCGTCGACGACATCCACGGAGTCCACGTGCCCGATCCCTACCGATGGCTGGAGTCCGCAAACGACGAGCGGACCCAAACGTGGCTCGCGGAGCAAGGCGGCCTACTCGAGCAGGCGCGGGCCGAGTGGACCTTTGCGCGAGCAGTTCGTGACCGATGTCGCAGCGCTCCTGGGCGCAGGGGCTGTGTCGCTTCCGATCCATCGCGGTGAGCGGGTCTTCTTCACCCGCCGGCAACCGGGTCAACAATTTGGCGTGCTGTACGTCCGCGAATCCGATGGCACCGAGCGCGTACTGGTCGATCCCATCGCCCTCGATCCCTCCGGAAGCACCACACTCGATGCGTGGCAGCCGTCCAAGGAAGGTGATCGACTCGCGTATCAGGTCTCCGAAGGAGGAACCGAGGAGTCAGTTCTCTACGTGATGGAGGTGTCCTCGGCAGAGAACATCGACGGCCCGATCGATCGTTGTCGCTATTCGCCGGTGGCGTGGATGCCCGGCGGTGATTCGTTCTACTACGTGCGCCGGCTGCCACCGGAGATGCTCCCGGAGTCCGAACAGGGCTTCCATCGTCGCGTCCGCCTGCACAAGGTCGGCGCACCTACCGACCAAGACGTCAATGTCTTTGGTGCCGGAATGACCATGACGAACTACTACGGCGTGGAGGTCTCCCGGGATGGCCGATGGCTGCAGGTGTCCGCGTCCGAAGGCACCGAACCCCGCAACGACCTCTGGGTAGCCGACCTGACAACGAGTCCTCCCGAATCGCCCGCCTTCTCGCAAGTCCAAGCCGACGTCGACGCGCAAACGTCTCTAACGTTCGGCCGCGATGGACGGGTGTATGTATCCACCGATCGGGATGCCCCTCGTGGTCGACTGGCGGTCACGGAGCCAGGCGCATGGTCTGAACGTGAGTGGATCGATCTCATCCCGGAAGATCCCGAGGCTGTTCTCGAATCGGTTGCCGTGCTCGATGGCCCCGAACTTTCAGAGGACCTGCTCCTGGTCACCTCGACTGCCCACGGCGTGGCAACCATGTCACTGAGGAGGGCAAGCGACGGCAGTGTGATCGAGCGCATCGAAGCTCCCGGCGCGGGCACCGTCGCCGGTCCCATCGAACGTCCCGAGGGTGGCCCGGTGGTGTGGTTCGCGTACACCGACCACACGCATATCCCCACCATCTATTCCTTCGATGCTCGGACCAAGGAGTCTGCGGTGTACGCAACTCCTCCAGGTTCGGTGGATGTGCCGGAGGTTCACTCGCAACTGGTCACGTACCAGTCGAAGGACGGCACCACCGTGCGGATGTTCATCGTCTCCCCCACCGAATCACCCGACCGCCCGCGTCCCACGATTCTGTACGGCTACGGCGGCTTCGGCATTCCGATGCAGCCGGGCTTCTCCGCAGCGATACTCGCCTGGGTTAAAGCCGGTGGCGTGTGGGCAGTGGCGTGTCTTCGCGGAGGTGGAGACGAAGGCGAGCAGTGGCACCGCGATGGGATGCTCGACAAGAAGCAGAACGTCTTCGATGATTTTCACGCTGCTGCGGAGTACCTCAGCGATCGAGGGTGGACCACACCTGCCAATCTGGGCATTTACGGCGGTTCCAACGGTGGTCTTCTCGTGGGTGCGGCGATGACCCAGCGTCCTGAACTATTCAACGCCGTTGTGTGCGTTGCTCCGCTTTTGGACATGATCCGTTACACGACCAGCGAACTGGGCCCCACCTGGACGGTGGAGTACGGCGATCCCGAGGACCCCGAGCAGTTCGGCTGGCTCCACAGTTATTCGCCGTACCACCGGGTAGTAGACGGCGTCGACTATCCGGCCACGATGTTCGCGGTCTTCAACAACGACACCCGCACCGATCCGATGCATGGCCGAAAAATGTGCGCCGCTGCGCAAGCGGCCACTGCCGGTGAACGACCAATCCTGTTGCGATCCGAAGGCAACGTGGGCCACGGCGCCCGAAAGTTGGACGCCGCGGTGGAGGAAACCGCGGATACCCTCGCATTCATGGCTAGGTGGACGGGGATGCAAGGCTAGCCTCGGACTACTCCCGAAAAAGGACTCAACATGAACGACTTCACCCAGGCCCTCGATGATCTACTCGGTGAGTTGCCGCTGGAAAGAATGATCCAGGTAGCGATCATCATCGTGATTGCACTCCTCGTGCAGTTCATCGGTGGCAGGGCAATCAGCAAGTCGGTGCAAGCGGTATCCAGTCGGGCACCTAAGCACCGGCCCGGCCAACTTCGAGGCGCAGACGATCAGCAACTTGCGTCGCGCCTCATGGACGATCGGCAGCGACAACGCGCCCACTCCCTAGGTTCACTGGCAAGAAATGCGCTGACAATCGCGGTCTGGCTGGCAGCAATCATCACGATCTTGGCCACCTTCGGAGTCAACCTCGCCCCGATCATCGCGAGCGGTGCTGTTATCAGCGCCGTGATCGGGTTCGGCGCACAGACATATATCGCTGACTACCTCGCAGGTATTTCGATGATCTTCGAGGACCAACTTGGTATCGGCGATACCGTCGAACTCGGGGGCACCGTCCTCGGCGAAGTAGAGGAAACAGCACTGCGCTACACGCGAGTGCGCGACTACTCGGGCGTCGTCTGGTATGTCCGCAACGGCACGATCAGTTACGTCGCCAACCAATCCCAAGGGTGGACGTACTCACTGCTCGAAATCCCGGTGCCCTACGACGAGGATCTTGCAAAGGTCCAGCAAGTGATCGATGCCGCGGGTAAGGAAATGGGCCACGACCCCGAACTCGACGGAATCTTGCTGGGTAGCCCCACCTACTCATCCATCACCGAACTCACCGCCACCTCGGTGATCGTCCGGGTGAACACGAAGATCGTCCCGAACGGCAATCAGTGGTACGCCGGACGCGTGATCCGACAGCGGATGAAAGAAGCCCTTGACGCTGCCGGTATTCGCATTCCGTACGAAGGTCTGCAGGTACGAACAATTCAGGGTGGGACCAATGCGGCGTCAGCGCAGGCCCCCGCGCAGGCCCCCACACACAACGCCGATTCGCACCTCGTCGAACGAGACTTCGCCACCGGCCGAGCTGCCGACAACGCCCCGCACGACCCACCACATAACGACCCGCAACCGTGACCACTTCGCGCCTGAAGTCGCGTGGGGACACCATCCGCGCCACACTAATGACGTGAGCCTTCGCTGTTTGGTCACCGGCGCCACCGGATATGTGGGCGGGCGCCTGGTCCGTGAACTGCTCAACAAGGGTTACACCGTCCGCGTGTTGGCGCGTTCGCCGGAGAAACTCCGCGACTTCCCCTGGGCTGATCAAATCGAAGTAGAGCACGGCGATGCCAACGACCCCGAGGCAGTGGCCCGCGCACTTGAAGGCATGGACGTTGGTTACTACCTGATGCACTCCCTGCAAGAAGGTCCCCGCCTCGAGCAGGCCGAGACATCGATGGCACACACCTTCGCCGATGCAGCAAAGTCCAGCGGCCTTCGCCGCATCGTCTACCTCGGCGGCCTAGCACCGGACATCTCCGCAGGCGACATGTCCCCACACATGCGCTCACGCGTGAGCGTGGGACGCATTCTGCGTGAGTCCGGAATTCCCACGATCGAGTTTCGAGCGGCGGTAGTCATCGGGTCTGGTTCCGCATCTTTCGAGATGCTGCGTTACCTAACCGAGCGCCTGCCGGCGATGATCACTCCGCGCTGGGTGCGCACCAAGACCCAACCGATCGCCATTCGAGACGTGCTGCGCTACTTAGTACTCGCCGCCGAGTTGCCTGCCGAGGTCAACCGCGCATTCGACATCGGCGGCCCGGAAGTTCTCACGTATCAGCAGATGATGCAGCGCTATGCGGCTGTAGCTGGACTGACCCCGCGCATCATCCTGCCCATCAACTTGCTCAGTCCGCAATTGTCCAGCCACTGGGTGGGGCTCGTCACTCCCGTTCCCCGCGCCATCGCCCGACCACTCGTCCGATCCTTGAAACATCCGGCGGTGTGCCACGAGCACGACATCGCGCAGTGGATCCCCGACCCGCCCGATGGTCTGCTGACTTTCGACCAGGCGGTAGAACTGGCACTGACCCGCATTCGTGAAGCGAATGTCGCTACGAGGTGGACAGGTGCAGCAACCCCGGGGGCACCCAGCGAGCCGTTGCCCGGTGATCCCGAGTGGGCCGGTGGGTCCTTGCATACCGACGTTCGCACAGTCGACACCTTCGCCACTCCCGAGCAACTGTGGAAAGCGGTCGAGTGCATCGGTGGTGAGAACGGCTGGTACTCATCGAGCCTGCTGTGGGAGGCCCGCGGCTTGATCGATCGCGCCGTGGGTGGCGTGGGCCTACGCCGCGGACGCCGCGATCCGCACACGGTCATGGTCGGTGAGGTGGTCGACTTCTGGCGCGTGGAGGAACGCATCCCACCCAAGCTTCTGCGGTTGCGCGCCGAGATGAAGATGCCCGGACGCGCGTGGTTGGAGTTCACCGTCGAACCTCGTGAGGGTGGCGGTTCGCGGCTCATCCAGCGCGCCGTCTACTGGCCTCGGGGAATCGCCGGACACGCCTATTGGTGGTCGGTGGCACCGTTCCACGCCTTCGTCTTCCCCCCAATGGCAAGGCACATAGTCGAGCGGGCTGAATCACTTGCCCGGGTGTCGAGTCCAACAGTGGGATCCGACACAATCGAGGCGTGACTTCCGCCGACGCTCACCAGCCGACGCCGTACGAGGTTTTCGGAGGCCACGACTTCTTTACGTCATTGGTGGGTGCGTTCTATTCGCGGGTCACGAACGACGACGTCCTGCGCCCGATGTATCCACCCGGCTCCCTCGAAGGAGCCCAGTGGCGACTGCAGGCATTTCTCGAGCAGTACTGGGGCGGTCCCACCGAGTACAGCGACCAACGCGGACACCCCCGATTGCGGATGCGGCATGCGGCGTTTCATATCGACGCGCGCGCCCGTGATCGGTGGCTCACGCACATGCGGGCAGCTGTCGATGAGCAGGGTTTACCCCCCGAGCAGGAGGCCGTGCTGTGGCAATACCTGCAAGGAGCGGCATTCGGCCTGCAGAATGTGGTCGAGGAGCCGCCCGAGAATCCACCCACCGGTCAGATCTTCAACGCTGAACCGACGAGCTAACCTCTCGACAACGCCACAAAATCCGGAGGAAGTGTGAACGCGCCCGTCGATGTATGCGCTTACAGGCAATCCCGCCCGTGGTGGCGCGACGCCGTCGTCTACCAGGTGTACCCGCGCAGCTTCGCCGACGCGAACGGCGATGGAATCGGCGACCTTCCTGGCATCATCGAGCGCCTCGACTACCTGGTCGACCTCGGTGTTGACGCCGTTTGGATCTCACCGTTCTACACATCCCCACTGCACGATGGTGGCTACGACGTAGCCGACTTTCGCGATGTCGACGAACGCCTGGGCACGTTGGCCGACATCGACGCACTCATCGAACAAGCGCACGCGCGCAACTTGCGGGTCATCATGGACATCGTCCCCAACCACACCAGCAACGAGCACCGCTGGTTCCAAGAAGTCCTGCACTCCGAGCCCGGTTCACCCACCTGGGAAGAATCCAGCAGCCGATTCATGATCCGACTCGGCAAAGGCAAGGATCACAACGAGCCGCCCACCAACTGGCGCAGCGTGTTTCATGGCCCGGGGTGGTCCCGACTGGTTCTGGCTAATGGGACGATCACCGATTACTGGTACCTACATTTATTCGATAGCACCCAACCGGATGTGGACTGGACCAATCCTCAGGTACGTGCCGAGTTCGAGGACATTCTTCGCTTCTGGTTCGACCGAGGCGTGGATGGTTTCCGGATCGACGTAGCCCACGGCCTTGCCAAGGACCAACAACTACCGGATATGGACTACGCCTCCCTACCGCAAAGTGAAATCCTGGGTCTGGCACCTGGTGCTCCCTACTGGGATCAAGACGAGGTGCACGAGATTTACCGCGAGTGGCGCGCTATCGCGGATACATACGACCCCCCGCGCATCTTCTGCGGCGAAACCTGGGCACCAACAGCCGAGCGCCTCGCCCTATACCAGCGCCCCGATGAACTGCACACCTCGTTCAACTTCGATTACCTCGCCGCAGGTTGGGACGCAGACAAGATGCGTGCATCCATTGACGCCACAGTCGCGAACCACCTCAAGGTTGGCGCGCCACCCACCTGGGTGCTGAGCAACCACGACGTCGTTCGTCATGCCACGCGCTTTAGCCCTACGTCGGACGGCACTGCGGTCTCCGCGACGTCGCACTTCGATGCGCAGCGTGGTTTGCGTCGGGCGCAGGCGGCCACCGTATTCATGTTGGGATTGCCGGGCTCTGCGTACCTGTATCAAGGTGAAGAACTCGGACTTCCGGAGGTCTTCGACCTACCGGGTGAATCACGCCAGGATCCGGTGTGGAAGCGCAGTAAAGGCACCGACCTCGGCCGTGATGGGTGTCGCGTGCCCCTGCCGTGGTCGGACAATGAGCCCAATTACGGATTCGGCCCCACCAATGCCTCGTGGTTGCCCCAGCCGGCGGATTGGGCCAACTTTTCCGTTGCGCAACAAAAAGACAACGACGCTTCAACGTGGCGGATGTATCAGCGCGCCTTGGAGCAACGCCGACGAGAACCGGCCCTCGGCGATGGTCCGATGGTGTGGGTGGACGACGCACCCGAGGGCGTGCTCGCATTGAAGCGCTTCACGAACGACGGTGATCAGCCCTCGGTGGTTATCGCGGTCAATATGTCGGAGGAGGCCCAGCAACTTCCATCGTCCTGGGGGGCCGACGCGCTACTGGCCTCAAGTGCCGATGTTGCGGCCGTGACGATCGATGAGTCCGAGCATCTGGTGATCGGCCCAGAAACCGCCGTGTGGTTACGGGCCTAACGCACCACGTGCAAACCGAGGCGGGCCTCTATCCCGGCGCTATAGGTGAACAGCTGGCCTCGCGGAGTCGACAATCGCTTCCAGGCTCCACTGGTAGCAGCAGTGATTCGAAGTGGCTCGTCGGTGATGAGCCGAAGACGGCGAGCTGCGTGCAGCGTGCGCATGGGCAATCCAGCCCACGCTGAGCGAGCCCAGATCTCCTCGGCTATCGGCGCAGCCTGCCGCTCACTCATTCCGGCGGTTCGCTGGCGATACTCCTCGACAGCTTCCTTGACCAAAGGGGTGACATCGCTCGATACGCCGTGAATAGGCATCTGCCAGCCATCACGGGGCGGAAGCTGCGCAAGCGTCAGACCCTGATCAATGGGTGCGGTCACCGAGGGCAGAGAGTCAAGATCAAAACGAATGTCTTCGCCGCGGGCTAACGCTTCTTCCAGCCCGGTCACGAAGGAAGACAGCGAGATAGTCACAACAGCGTCCACGGCTTCACTCGATACCTGGGCGGGTACCGCCACCATGCACATGACATCCATCGGCAGAACCACGTAGCACGCGATCGCGCTTCGTCCAACGGTCATGCGAACTGCGGATAGTGGGTCCCACTCGATTTGCCGACGCCCCACCAGGGACAAAATCCGCGCATCGGGCTCGGCGAGGGTGACAAGTCGTGACATAGGAACCTGTGCGGTGTTCATCACGGCCCTCCCTACGACGGTGCGTGCAGATTGGCTTCTAGGACGTGCCTGAATTCTTTCGGGATTTCCCGAGACTGGCGCGATCCGATATCGAAACACACCATCACGGTTTTCGCATCCGCAGCAAGGTGCCCTTCGTCCCAGACTTCGAAGTCCATTGTGAAGGAGGAACGCCCCACGTGGGAGATCCAAGTCCGCACCAACAAGGGCTCGAGTCCGAACAAGATCGGTCGGCGGTAGTTGATCTCCTGGCGTGCCACAACCTGGCCGATAATCGCCCGGTCAACTTGTTCCAGTAGTCGGTACGCGCGAACGCGGGCTTCCATGATGTAGTCAATGACCACGGCATTGCTGACGTGGTCGTACGGGTCGAGGTCTTTGAACCGCTTGGCGACCTCGATTTCGAAGACGCTCATGCGCTAGTCGCGGGTCAACTTGCGATATGTGGCCCGGTGCGGACGCGCGGCTTCCTCGCCCAAGCGTTCGACCTTGTTCTTCTCGTAGGAATCGAAGTTGCCCTCGAACCAGAACCACTGTGAGTCGCCTTCGTACGCGAGAATGTGGGTAGCGACACGGTCCAGGAACCAGCGGTCGTGCGAGGTGATCACCGCGCAACCGGGGAACTCCAAGAGTGCGTTCTCCAGTGATCCCAAGGTTTCAACGTCGAGGTCGTTGGTGGGCTCATCGAGTAGCAGCAGGTTGCCACCCATCTTCAATGTGAGTGCCAGATTCAATCGGTTTCGTTCACCACCGGAGAGCACCTTCGCGGGCTTTTGCTGGTCGGGGCCTTTGAATCCGAAAGCAGAGACGTAGGCACGTGATGGCAGTTCCACATTGCCAACCTTGATCCAATCGAGGCCATCGCTCACGACCTCCCAGACTGTCTTGCTGGGGTCAAGTCCGGCGCGGGACTGATCAACGTAGGAAAGCGACACAGTTTCGCCCACCTTGATATCGCCCATCGTGGGCAGAACGTCCTTATCTTCGGCGTCGCCCTCGGCGGCTGCCACCAGCATCGTGAACAACGTGGTCTTGCCGACACCGTTCGGGCCGATCACGCCCACGATGCCATTGCGCGGTAGCGAGAAGGAAAGATCGTCGATGAGGATGCGATCGCCGAAGGCCTTCGTGAGGTGTTCTGTTTCCACCACCACGTTTCCTAGCCTCGGACCGGGTGGAATCTGGATCTCCTCCATATCCAACTTGCGCGTTTTCTCCGCTTCATTGGCCATTTCCTCGTACCGCTGCAGGCGGGCGCGCGATTTGGTCTGGCGCGCCTTAGCGTTGGAACGCACCCATTCAAGTTCGTCGGTGAGGCGCTTTTGCAGTTTCGCGTCCTTTTGCCCCTCGACCTTCATGCGCGCGGCCTTCGTCTCGAGGTACGTGGAGTAGTTGCCCTGGTACGGGTAGGCGCGGCCACGGTCGAGTTCGAGGATCCACTCGGCGACGTTGTCTAGGAAGTAGCGATCATGGGTGATCGCCACAACGGTCCCGGGGTAGCGCTCGAGGTACTGCTCGAGCCAGTTCACACTTTCGGCATCAAGGTGGTTCGTGGGTTCATCCAAAAGAAGGAGATCCGGTGCCAGGAGCAGGAGCTTGCATAGGGCAACGCGGCGCTTTTCACCGCCGGAGAGCACCGTCACATCCGCATCGCCGGGAGGGCACCTAAGCGCGTCCATTGCCTGCTCGAGTTGAGCGTCGAGATCCCAGGCGTTCTTGTGGTCGATGGCTTCTTGCAACTGCCCCATTTCGGCGAGCAAGGTGTCGTAGTCGGCATCCGGATTCGCTAATTCCGCGGAGATTTCGTTGAACCGATCCACCATGGCTTTGGTTTCGGCCACTCCGTCTTGCACGTTCTCGAGCACCGTCTTCGATTCATCGAGTTGTGGTTCTTGCATCAAGATGCCAACGGTGTAGCCATCCATCAGCTTGGCTTCACCGTTGGAGACGTCATCTACCCCAGCCATGATTTTCAACAGGCTCGACTTACCTGCGCCGTTCGGACCAACCACGCCGATTTTGGCTCCAGGCAGGAACGACAAGGTCACATCGTCAAGGACAACCTTGTCGCCATGGGCCTTGCGGGCCTTGTGCAGCGTGAAAATGAACTCAGCCATGAGTGCCTTTCTGTCGGTGCCCGAGCCTAGTTGCCCTCCACCAACAGGAATTCACAGCGTGGGCCAGGGGCCCGAGTTAGTCGCGCGTCCGTGGTGATCAGCGGGGCATCGAGTAGTTCCGCCACTGCAACGAACGAAGCGTCATACGTGGAAACCGATGGGGCTAAAGAGGCGATCCGCATATTCACGGATGTAGTGGGCATTCGTTCAAGAGGTACGCGCATCAGTTGGGAGGCATGGTGGACGAGGTCACGCATCGACAGGGAGCCACGCAGAAGATGTCCGCGCAACGCATACAGCACCTCAAGGTCGAAGGCCTCCGGAGCCCACCACTCGTCGAACATCTCAAGCTGGTCAACTACCCCCTCACCACGTTCGTCGGACGGGAGGACCACACTCATCCACGCCGATGAATCCACCACGCACGCGCTCATCGAAACTCTTCTTCTGGGTCCCAGTCGACACCCATGGCTTGGTAGACCTCTCGGGCATGGTCAATCCGCGCTTGCCGCACGGACTCCGCCCCGCTCATCGAATTCGTCGAGTCGGTCCCGTCTCGAGCCATGCGGTCCACGCGACCTCGCAGCCAGGCGATGGTCTCCGCATGACTCATCCGCTTCGACGGCGTAGAGATAAGGCCCAGGATGTACTGCTGCAACGACTGCCCACTGTCCTTGGCGGCCGCCGTCAGCCGCGCGTGGACCTCCGGCGGCACGTTCCGGATGAGGATGTTCGGCATGCTTGCATTATGCAAGCATGCCGAACAGGTGGCAACGCTCAGGCCGATGCCAGTTCCTCGATCGACTCGTCTATTTCGTCGAGTTCCTCCGCCAAAGCAGCGGCTCCCATGGCGTCGGCCACGATCCGCGTCTCGCTTTCAACCACGGCCGCGGACTTGACCCGACTGAAGTCGGCCGTGCCGCGGGAGAGGTCCGGACCCACCGCGTAGGCCTCAATGTCGTGGTAGCGGACTACGTGCGAGCCTTCACCGCAGGGCCGTTCAACCTCGCGACTGCGAAGGCGCCCGTAAATGATGACGGGCATCCCCTTCTTGACCGAGTTGGCCACATTGCTCGCCAAGTTCCGCCAACACGTCACGGACATGTAGTGGGTATCGCCTTCGATCCAGCGCTCGTTCTCTCGATCGAACCGACGCGTATTCGATGCGATCCGAAACGAAGCGACCGGATCACCGTTGCTTGTGAACCGAAGGTCCACGTCCTTGATCACGTTTCCGATCAAGGTCATCATGACGTCATTCATTGCAACCATCACCCTTCTTCGGGGAACATCCCCGTTGCTATCAAGGGTGGGATCGAAAAGCGCCCCGCGTAACCCTGCATTCCTCATCTGTGGAGACCGAGTGCAACGCATGTGGACAGCGCCAGGCAACACTTGCACCACACCATCCTGCGTCCATCAACTCACAATCGACCCTGGAATACTCAGGTCCTGAGTGCCCGTAGCTCAACGGATAGAGCAACCGGTGTCTACCCAGTCGGTTGAGGGTTCGACTCCTTACGGGCGCGCTCAGCTCTTG
>JAGYJJ010000003.1 GCA_018402235.1 Candidatus Nanopelagicales bacterium
TCCAGCGTAATCCCGACGGTGGCCCGCGTTATGCTTGGTACGCCACCTTCGACACCTATGACGGCCCCGGCTCGCCCATCGGGCACGGTAGCACGCCGGGCGAAGCGGTGGACGATCTTTTCGGCGTGGCGGACATCGCATGACCATCATCCAGCCCGCAGAGCGCCAGCGCCTCACCACCTACGCCCAACAGCTTGAAACAGAAGCCCGCCAGCGCTGGGCCGCTGGAGCCGCTGAGGCAGCAAGAACCCGCCGGGAACGGCATCACGAACAGCTCAGGGCCGCGAGAGTGAGCCTCTGGGGAGAATACAGGAGCGAAGACAATGGCTGACGGAAATCTGACAACGATAGAGGAGCGCGGACTTTCGAGCGAGCGCGTTGACCAACACGGGCTGACCTTTGCCCAGCGTGTCGCTTTGGACACCAGCGTGGACATCGACCGTCTGGAGAAGATTATCCAGATGGAGCGCGAAAGCCAGCGGCATGAAGCTGAGCGCGCCTTCAACGTGGCGCTCTCTGACATGCAGCCCGAACTGCCAGCAGTTGAGGCGCGCGGCCGGGGCGACAAGCAAGCCAAATACGGCAAGCTGGAGGACATCCAGGCTGCCATTCGGCCGATCCTTCAGAAGCACGGGTTTGCCGTTCGCTTCAAGGTCCATGACGGCGAGAACTCGCTCGCAGTGGAGTGCATCCTGTCTCACAAAGGCGGGCACTCTGACAGCGACCGCATCAGCCTGCCCTATGACAAGACCGGCTCCAAGAACGATGTTCAGGCGCGCGGCTCTACGGTCAGCTACGGCAAGCGCTACACGCTCTGCAACATCCTGAACATTCAGGTTGGCGGCGAAGACAATGACGGCGCCGGGAGCCCCCAGGAGACCATCGGCCCCGAGCAGATGACTGAACTGGATGATCTGCTGAAGCGCTCGAAAGCCGACCGCGCCAAATTCTTCGCCCACATCAAGGTTGAGGGCATGGCCGACATCACCACCAAGCAGTTTCCAGCGGTCAAAAAGCTGTTGGAACGCAAGCTGAAGGAAGCCTCCAATGATTGAGCAGGGCACGGCCGAATGGCACGCAGAGCGCTGTGGCAAGGCCACTGCCTCAAAGATTGCGGACATCATCGCCACCACCAAATCCGGCCCCAGCACCAGCCGCAAGAACTACCTTGCCCAGCTTGTTGCTGAACGCCTGACGGGAACGGTGGCGGAGTCCTACACCAACGGCGCAATGCAGTGGGGCAAGGACACAGAGGCGCAGGCGCGCGAAGCCTACGCCTTCCTGAAGGGCATAGACGTTGAACTAGCGCCGTTCGTGGATCACCCTAGCGTGGCCATGTCTGGCGCCAGCCCTGACGGCCTTGTCGGCTCAGATGGCCTGCTCGAAATCAAGTGCCCCTACACGGCCACGCATATCGACACCATCCTTACCGGGAAGATCGACAGCAAGTATATCACGCAGATGCAATGGCAGATGGCTTGCACCGGCCGCGTCTGGTGCGATTTTGTCAGCTTTGATCCACGGATGCCGGAGCATCTGGCGATATGGGTCAAGCGGGTGCCACGCGACAGCGAGATGATCGAAGAACTGGAAGGCGCGGTTCGTAAGTTCCTGGCCGAAGTCTCCGAGACTGTGAAGGCGTCTGGAACACGCACGCACGACACGCCCATCTTCCAGCCCAAATTCTTCGACATTGCTGACCCGACCGTTGGCGTCGAAAGAGATCGCAAGCAATTGCCGCTCCATGATTTGCGGCGCACGAACACCCAGCGAACGAATCCGGTAGGCGGTGTATAGCCACGCTTCGTCGCGCATCACGCCTGCGGCACCCGGCGTGCCGATGGCCGCGATCACCGCATCACGGCTCGCGCCGATCTGCACCTGTTCCAGCGCTTCGGCGGGCGGCACATAGCCATGATTGTCGAATGTCGCGTCGCATGCGGCCAATGACAGCGCAAGCGCCAGACCGATCAGGACCTTTGCGTATTGCGCGCGCGTGCTCGCATGACCACCCTCTTGCCTGTGCGCGCAGGAAGGAAACGACACGATTTCCAGGGGCTTCGCTCGCGCAGGTTCAGCGATTCCAAAATCTGCAAGCTTCACACGAACTTCCTCGATAGGAGGGGCGGACAGCGAGACGCGCGGATGGCGTCGCCGACGCCGCAGCGAGAGAGCAACCTGGCACCGAAGGCAACCTCGCGGGATTTGATGGTTCCTGAAAGTGGGACCAGCTTCGGTAACGCCCAGGTGCAGTGGGTAATCGCACTGCTCGGCAAGTTGCATGTACGCCTGCATCATGATCACCGGATCGTGGTGCTTAACCGAAATCTTGATGTCGCGGAAATCGTGTTCCTCGAACAGCGACGCTTCCCAGAGCGCTGATTCGACCAGAGCTTCCGGCGTTGCCTTGCCGTACTTCTCCATCAGGCGCTTATCCAACGAACCTGCGTTCACACCGATCCGAATCGGCGTTCCGCAATCAGCCGCAGCACGTGCGATCTCACCAACTTTGTCGTCGAACTGTTTGATGTTGCCCGGGTTCACCCGAACACCCGCGCACCCTGCATCGAGCGCAGCAAAGACATACTTGGGTTGAAAGTGGATATCGGCCACCACCGGAATACCAGATTTCTTGGCAATGATCGGGAGTGCATCGGCATCATCCTGCGAGGGCACCGCCACCCGCACCACCTGGCACCCAGAGGCAGTCAGTTCAGCAATCTGCTGCAAGGTTGCGTTGATGTCGGCCGTGACGGTCGTGGCCATCGACTGCACACTGACCGGCGCATCCCCGCCCACGGCAACCGGGTGCTTATCGTGGCGAAGAACGATCTGACGCGACTTACGGCGAGGCGCCACGACCGGCGGCGGAGCTGCGGGCATTCCCAGGCTTATCGACACACCAGCATTATGGCTGACCGGATACTTCCAGGCCCTACCCCAGCGTGATCGGCTTAACGAGGTCCGCCCAAATCACCACAACACCCACCGCCAGCAGCACGCCGGCCACCACGTACGCCACCGGCAGCAACTTTGCAGTGTCCACTGGCCCGGGGTCGGGTTTGCCGCGAACTCTCGCGATGAACCGCTTCACCGATTCATACAAAGCGCCAGCAACGTGTCCGCCGTCCAGCGGCAAGATCGGGAGCAGGTTGAACAAGAACAAGAACAGGTTCAAGGATGCGGCGAGGCCTAAGAAGATCGCGATCTTGGACACCACCGGCTGTTCCATTGCCGCGATTTCACCGCCTAGGCGCGAAGCGCCAACCACCGATACTGGTGAATCAAGCGAGCGGTCTCCCCCACCGATCAACGTCTCATCGACCAGTTCGTAGACACGAATCGGTAGCGACACCAATGCTGCAGCCGAGCGATACGTCAGATCCCACATGTACGCAGGAACAGCCGACACCGGCTGCGTTTGGTATATTCGAAGGTGGGGCTGACTCCCAAAAAGCCCACCTGCTCCACCGCACCGGTGGGTTCGCCCATCTCGTCGTACAACGGGCCGCTCAACATCGGCCACGGTCAATGGCAACGTCAACAGCCCGCCATCGCGTTGCACCACAACGTCGGTGGACCGACCCGGGTTGGCGCGGATCCACGAGGTGAGGTCGTCCCACGACGAGGACGCAATCGGCCCGATCGACACGATCACATCGCCGGGTTCCAATCCGGCGGCAGCTGCGGGGGTGGCAACAGTTCCAGCTCGGGCACGAGCCCGACGGCAAAACATCCCCGGACGGCTGCGCGACGGATGGCGTGCACGCCACCACCGAGTTCACGCCGGTTGTGGGGGCGGGCAACCCGATGCCTACGAGCACGATGCCGAACAACAAGAAGGCGAGGAACAAGTTCATGAACGGCCCGCCGAGCATGATCACCACGCGCTTGCGGACCGGAAGTTTGTAGAACACGCGGCTTTCGTCCCCGGGCTGGATCTCCTCCAGCGACTGCTGGCGAGCTTGCGCCACCATCGCCGCGAAGCGACCGGTGTTCATCGTGCGCGCAGTGCCTTCGGGATCGTCCTTGCCCGGCGGCAGCATCCCGATCATCCGGATATACCCACCCACCGGGAACGCCTTGATGCCGTACCGGGTCTCCCCGCGCACCTTCGACCAGATGGTGGGACCGAAGCCGACCATGTAATCGGTGACCCGAACACCGAACTTCTTGGCCGGAACCAGGTGGCCTATTTCATGCAGGGCAATGGACAAGCCGATGAGCAGCACGAACAGCGTGATGCCCAAGATTTCCAAAGCCATGACCCCATTGTCTCCCTACGCCCTGACATCTGACGCATCGTGCCTGGCTGGGGATCCCACCTCGCTTCGACGGCCTCAAGGAGGAGGTGCATCGATCAGCAGGCCTAGTACCTCCCTGATCTGCCGCAATTCGAGTGAACTCACCTGCCCAACAACTTCGGAAATCCGGGCTGCAGACACCGAACGGCTGTGCTGGCATTGGGCAAGCGACGCCACCTGCAGACCAGACGATCCCGGTGCGAGGGGCACATCCGTTTGGTAGCCCCGCAATTTGCTTGTTACGGGTACCACCTGAAGCACGCTTGGATTGGCATCTAATGCCTCCTGTGCTGTGACGATAACGGCCGGTCGCGCAAAGGCCGCCTCATGGCCCGACGGCACCCCGAGATCGATAAGCGCAATCGCGCCCGACGTCAGCTCACATCTGCTTCCAGCCACTGGGTCTCCTCATCGTCGAGCGGCGCCGCGAGATCTCGACCCATGCGATTTTGAATCAACCGTCTGACAGCCATGTCTACGGTGTCTCCGACGGTGAGCCCCATATCCGCAGCCAGATGCTTCAGGGCTTGATGCGTCTCACCGGATATCCGAACACTCGTTGACTGCATGCAATTTAGCATACACCAAGGTGCGGCAGGCACTCGGCAGCGAACGAGCAACCCGCTCCGCCGATCTTCCTCTCTAGCGCTCCATGCGCAGCCACGATCTCCTCCAACTCGAAGTAGCGCACCGGCGGCATCGTCAGCGCCCCGTCCTCCAGCGCCGATTCCACTGCGGACACCGCAGCGCCCAACGCAGCAGGTGCCACCGTGTACAGCAACATGAATTGCAAGGTCAGGTTCGCGGTCATGAGGCGACGACGCGGAATAACCGGGTCCTCACCATCGGCGGCATAACAGGCGACGACGCTCCCAGGCCTGCTCACACCCAGATCGAATTCCAGATTCGCCGGAAGATTCACCTCGATGATCCAGAATCCACCGGCCCCACCGGCAGCGAGACATCCGCGACCGCCGACTCATCGCGATAGTCGAATACGTGATCCGCGCCAGCGGACATCGCCACCGCGCGCTTGGCATCAGTCGATGCCGTTGCCCCCACAGTCGCGCCGGCCCACTTCGCGATCTCGATGGCGCACCGGCCCACACCACCAGCACCCCCGCGCACGAGTACCACTTGCCCAGCCAACGCGCACGTCGCCTAGAACGCAATGTGCTGCGGTAACCGCCGGAACACCCAGCGTTGCACCCAATTCGAAAGTGAATCGACTCCGTAGCAGCTCTCGAACCAAGCCCACGTCCAGCCACGCAGTACTCGCTGGCCGTGCCATGCACCGAACCTGAACGCCGCAGAGCATGACCCCACACCCGCTCACCGATACGTGCGGGATCCACGTTCCGCGCCCACGATGTCGATCACGCAAGACATCCGTCTTGGTGCGGGATCTGGAACTCCAGCCATGTCCCGAGCGGTCACTGCCGCCAATCGAGCTTTTTCACATCCGTGGGGTTCACGCCGAGGACGAAAGACGCACCCGCACCTGATCAGGTCGACCGGCTTGGGAATCGCCACCCGATCCACCCGCAGCACGTCCGCCGCCGGCCCCACCTCAGGAATTACATGTCGCTGCCCGCATCTAGACTCATGGAATCCCATTGTGGTGCACGCGCGGACAGATCCGCTTCGCCGTGACGAATGCGCCAAGCACCATCACACAGGGCGAGCCGCCAGTCGCAGGTAGGTCACCGCTGCCATCACCCGCACGTTCACATCATCGTCGGTGCCATCGATCCCCAGCGCCCGAAGTGCACTTGCGGTCGCGTTCTCTACGGACTTGACCGACACTCCCAGATCTGTAGCAATTTTCTTGTTCGATGCCCCACTGGCAATGGATCTCAAGATGCGCTGCTGATGGGCAGATAACAAAGCCAGTCCCGGGGCTGAGGCCGAAAGGGACGCGGCAATCTCGGTATCCACCATCACTTCTCCTGCAACAGCGGCTTGCATACACATCACCAGGGCATCGATGGATGTTGCACGGCGCTTGGGCAGATAGGCCAGGCCGCCACCGAGAAGCAGCGCCGTCGGTTCGATCAGGTGAGTCATGAAAACCAATCCCACCGATGGGTTCACCTGGCGCCAGGTTCGAGCCACCTCCACGCCGTCGGGCCCGGGCCCTAAATCGATATCCACAACAGCCACATCTATCTTCTGCGGTTCCACGAGGGCTAATGCTTCGCGACCCGACCGCACCGATGCAACGACATTCACCTCCGCGTGATCGCGCAATGAGTCAACCAACAATTCAGCGAGCAGCGGCTCATCTTCGACGATCACGGCCCGGATCATTTGCGAACCCGAACGCTCAGAAGGGCGCCCACGCAATCATCGCCGGTCAATGCCCACCGGCCACGCGATGCCGCATCGACAAGCGACAACCCCAATCCACTGTGGACCGGCTCCGCAGGACCAGAGCCATCGTCCGCGACGGTAACGAGCCAGTCCCCTTCCTGCGAGGTCACCTCAACGCGCACCTGCGAGGCGCCACCGTGTCGGACCGCGTTCACGATCGCTTCGTGCACTACCTCCACCACGGCGCCACCTTCCTGCCCTGCAAATCCGTCGTCTAAGTCCATCAGCACGTCTATATCGGCGAAAGCATCTGCCAGTGCTGACAATGAATGCGGCGGGTTCACTCCCCCATCGACGAGGCCCCGCAGGTGTGAGATGTCCTCATCCTGAATTGCAAGAAGCGCACGCTGCGCGCAGCAAACGTCCCCACCGCGGGGATCTTCGAGGCGACTGGCCGCAACGATCAACCTGGCTTGGACGTGACTATGCAGGGAGCTCGCCACATCCTCGCGGAATCGGTCCACTTCACCGATCGCACTGCGCGCCCTCAGCAACGCCGCGGCCGACATCTGCTCGGCGTAGTCCACTCGAGCCTCCCAGGAACGCACTTGGGCCCGGATCAAGACAACAACGACGATCACGACCGCCGCGACCACCGCATTGGCCAACCAAAAGACGATCACGCCCTCAGCACGCGAAAGATCATCTGCCGTGACAGCCCACACGAAAGTTACAAGACCCGAAATGCCACCGGCTGCGAGTGCTACCGACACGACCCCGGCACCTATCCGCACCGGATCCGTACGGTCAACGATCCACCACACCGGCAGAATGCGGACAACAATCGCACCAACAATGACCGCCAAGCCACCCAGGACGACGGACAACACCGATCCACCCAATAGCGCGAGAACTATCCCTGTGAGCAAAGCCAAGGCGCCAGCAACCCACACGTAAACGTCAATGTCCTGGTAACGAACTACCTGAGCCTGATCAACTTCAACGCGCTCATGTCCGCGAAGTGGCATGCAAATATCAAGCCCACCATCCGCCATCTCTACTGTGCCGTCGAGGTTCTGCACACGCGCCAGCACTTCCGGACCGGCCGCAACCACCGAATCCGGCACTCCGGTCACGTGCAGGCGGACGTGGCCGAGGTCTTGGTGAAGGCGAACATGCACCGGTCCGGCGCGGTGTTTGGACAGCAGAACATCAAGGCAGCGGGCCAAGCACGCCGTCACCTCCGTGGGCATTTCACCCGAAAGTTTCACCTCAAGGTGATCGGCGAAGCCGTAGGCCTCCAGCACCGAACCAAGTGCAACGTGCGGACCGAGGGCGACCGTTCGCGGGTGGAGTCGACGGCTGGCCGCTCGCACCACTTGCTCACGCACCTCATCCACGCGTGGAGCCGCACGGGGACCCCGCACGTCTACATCTCGCCTCAGGGCGTCGATCGTTGGCTGGAGTACCTCATCGATCCACGCTCGAAAGCCGAGCCGGGCGTTCATTTGCACCGCAGACATATGTTCGCTTGCTCGCCGATACCTACTGGCCGCTTCGAGGGCCTCAACGCTGGCCACCTGTGCTTGACGATGGGCGTGCAACACGATCGCAATGAAGCAAGCAAAAACGACAGACATCGCGGCGGTTGCCAGCAACGTCGCACCGATACCCATGGATTCAACGACCGAGGCATCGCTTGAGACGCTGCGACTCCACCACGCAACAGCGCCACCCCACGTTGCCCCCACCGCACCCCATGCAGCCAACGCAAGTAGCCACGGCTGTTTCACCAACCGAAGCAGTGGGCGGGCCAATACGAGCCACAACCCGCCAATCGCGTATCCCATGGCCGCGATCGCCGCTTGCGCCATCGAAGCATCGATCTGCGCATTGGGTAACACCAGGAAGTCGATGCTGAACGCGTCGATCATGACCAGCGGCAGAGCCGCAGCCCACGCACGAAGGCTCAACGAAACCGGATCGCCCAGCGCCCGGCGCAACAGACCCACCAGCCGGATCATCGACCTGTACACTCGTCGAATGTACGCGCCACTCGCACTAGGTCGCCTCCCTTTTGCGCGACCAGAACTGTCGCCGGTCGGCAGTCAAGTCCCACTGTCGCGAAATGACGAAGGGCTAGCACTACCCGAAACCTTCACCGTCGTGATCGTCTGGCCCTAGCGTGCTGGCGCGCTGCACACAACAACTGCATCAACGGATCGCTGCTCACCACCGCAGCGATCTGACACTGCAGCAATGCTCGGGCTTGACGATCAGGAGTTTTTGGATGGCGAAGTACCGGACCACCTTCAATCCGGCTACCGGGGAACATATCCAGTACACAGTCACCGGCCTGGAATCCAAGGGCGCAGTTGTCCGCTACCGCTGGACTTCCGATCCTGGCGGAACGATCGTCGAGCACACCCACCCCAGCTGTGCTGAGGTTTTCACCATTCTCGAGGGAGAAGTCACCCTCACGGTCGGCAAGGACCGCATCACTTTGGGACCAGGACACACTGCGGTCGTACCACCTGGCGTGGTGCACAGCGAAGTGAACAACTCCGGCAAGCTCGTGCGTGGCGTAGTTGAGTTACAACCGGCCAGTCACACCGCTGAATTGCACGACGCCCTTGCGGGCATTTCCTCCGACCTGCCCCACACCCCCGCCGGAGCACCGAAGAGTCCACTGCAACTGGGCGCGACCTTCTGGGCTTTTCGAAACGACATTCGCGCCACCAGCCCACCCATCTGGTTGCAAAACATCTTCCTTCCAATTCTGGCTGGCGCTGCGAAGATCGCGAGGGTTCCTGCGACTAGACCTGAGTGGTCATCACGGTTGCCCAGCGACGCCCCGCAACCGGACCCTTTATTCGACGAGAGCGCCTACCTAAACCAACTCACTGAGGCTGGTTACACATTTGCTCTCACCGATCCACAACCTTTACCCACTCAACACACAAAGGAGAAATGAATGAAACGACGCACGCCCAGATCCGCCAAGAGAGCATTCGCAGCAGCAGCTGCGGGCGCACTATTGGTCGCCTTGCCGATGGCCCCTGCCCAGGCAGACGGCCAGGAAGTAAACCCGGTGGGAACGTGGAAGTTGACCGGACTGCAAATCGGTAACGCCCCCGTGGTCCCCTGCCCCACGCCCACCACTGCGTTCTCTGAGCGCTGGTTCTGTGAGGAGAACACCACGCTGACACTGCGCAAGAACGGCAACTACCGGGACAACATCCCGATCATCCAGACCAATCGTGGCACGTGGTTCACCAACGGGAAGAACATCATCGTGTTCGATGATGCCGACGACGACGGCTCTGACGCCCGCGCCTACAAGATGACGGTCAGCGGCAAGAAGAGCCAGAACATGAAAATCTCACTGCGGTCCACCGGCCGTGGTCCCAACGAGGAGACCCTCGAACTGCACATGATCTTCAAGAAGCAGTAAAGCCAGGGCAACAACGAGAGGGGTCCGGATAACCTCCGGGCCCCTCTCGTCCTTTCGAACTTGAAATCTCGTCAACCTGCCTGCGGCCTCAGACCCAAGCCACGTTCAGGTACCTACTCGCAGATCAGCGGCGGCCGGCCTCATCCCAGCAACTGCCGCACTGCCCACCGTCGATGAGCATTCGGATTGCCCCCACGCTCTCAGGTATGGCCTCCCACGCATCTCCCGCCATCGATAAACCTCGATCCGCGGGCGTCTCGGCCAGCACCTGCACATCCATCACCAACTGCGAATCAACAACCGAAACATCGAGAACTTCCACCACCACCGAATCCCGTTCACCCTCGGCGCTCTGCTCAATCAACACCGCATTCGGAACACTCGAGGCAAATAGCGACGGCCACACACCCAACATCGACTCAAGCTCCACAGCCATCACATCCCGATCAGGACGATCCGTGAAAGCCAGAAACTGCTCATCACCCCCAGCAAAACTCACCCGATACGAACCTTCCCCCACATCAGTGAAAGACGCACTATCCGCCGCATACGTAAACAACCACCCGGCTCGCCCCGCCACGGCTGCCACACCACCAAAGCCCCCAGCCCAACAGCGGCAACCACACCAACCGCGACCAGACCCGCCAACCACCTACGCCCCATAGACCCAAACCAAACCCGCCACACCACCAACAGCCAAAGGGCTAGCCCTTATATGGAGGACCTAGCCGACCGCTGCGGCCGCTAATCCGCCTGGCCCGCGCCACCGTTGCCGCCGTCGCGGTTGGTGGAGAAAATCTTTTGAACCGTGCCACCGGCTGCTTCGCACGCTTGTGCGTACGCATACAACTCGCCGCTGTCTTGGGGCATGATGAACGTTTCGTCGCTGCCAGGTTCCGCAGTGCACGACGCTGTCACGATGGGGCCCATCGCATCATCGATCAGCAGCCGAATTGCGCCTACCTGTTCAGGAATGTCCTCCCACGCATTTCCCCCTATTGATAAACCTCGATCCGCGGGTGTCTCGGCCAGCACCTGCACATCCATCACCAACTGCGAATCAACAACCGAAACATCACGAACCTCCACCACCACCGAATCCCGCCCGCCCCCAGGACTTTGCTCAATAAACACCGCATTCGGAACACTCGAGTCAAACATCGACGGCCACATCGCTTGCATCACATCGAGTTCCACGCTTGCAACGTCCCGATCGGGACGGTCCGTGAAAGCCAGAAACTGCTCATCACCCCCGGCAAAACTCACTCGATACGCCCCATCCCCCCTATCAGTGAAAGTCGCCGAGTCCGCCGCATACGTGAACAACCACGCCGGCTCCGCGCGCCACGGCTGCCACACCACCAAAGCCCCTAGCCCAACAGCAGCAACCACACCAAACGCGACTAAACCCGCGACCCATCCACTTCTCATGAACCCAAGCCAAACCCACCGCACCACCAACAGCCAAAGGGCTAGCCCTTATCTGCAGGAATCTGCCGAGCAATCACCTACTAACGGCGCGATCTAACGGCGCGATCTAACGGCCCGATCTACCGGTCCGATCTAACGGCCCGATCGGAAACCGATACCTAACTCGACTCCACCAAATCCCGAGCCCGACCACGTGCCCACGCATCAGCGGCCAGAACGTCCTCGAGCGTCACGGACGAACCCGACACCCAGGCACCTTCTAGGTGTTCTTCCACCACCGCAGCAACCGTTGACACGATCCCGGTGAACGGCAGCTGCTCCTTCAGGAACAAATCCACGCACACTTCGTTGGCTCCATTGAGAACCGCGGGTGCTGTTCCTCCAGCCGAGCCAGCCCGACGAGCAAGCCCTACCGCCGGGAACGCCTCTTCATCGAGCGGGTAGAAATCCCACGACGTTGCCGTTTCCCACGAACACGCCGGTGCTGCGTCCACGATTCGCGCGGGCCAATCCAGCCCCAACGCAATCGGCAACCTCATATCCGGCGGCGACGCCTGCGCGATGGTTGAACCATCCACGTACTCCACCATCGAGTGCACGATTGATTGCGGATGCACCACCACTGAGATGTCCGCAAAATCGAAATCGAACAACAGGTGGGCCTCGATAACTTCCAGCCCCTTGTTCATCAAGGTCGCGGAGTTAATCGTGACCAGCGGCCCCATGTTCCAGGTCGGATGCGCCAACGCCTGCGCGGGCGTCACGGACGAAAGCTCCGAAGCCGACCACCCCCGGAACGGCCCACCCGATGCGGTCAAAATCAACCGTCGGACCTCCGAACGCGTCCCCGATCGCAAGCACTGCGCGATCGCCGAGTGCTCGGAATCCACCGGCACGATCTGATCGGGTGCCGCGATTCCGCGAACCAGGTCCCCACCGATGATCAGCGATTCCTTATTCGCCAGCGCCACCACCGATCCGGCGCGCAAGGCCGCCAATGTCGGTTCCAACCCAGCGGCTCCGGCCAGCCCATTGACCACCACATCGCATTCGATACCGGCGATGTCGACCAATGCCGATGGCCCGGCGATGATCCCCGGCAGCGAGGCTTCCCTTCGGCATACCCGTTCTCCTTGGCCCACGCATACATACCCAGTTGCAGGTCAGATACCGATGACGACGACGACACCGCCACCACCGACGGCGCAAACTCTGAATCTGTGCCAGCAGCAACTCCATGCGAGCACCTGAGGCAGCCAAACCGACCACCGTGAACCGCTCGGGGTTACGCTGGATCACATCCAACGCCTGGGTTCCGATAGACCCAGTACTTCCCAAGATCACTACGCGCCGCACGTGCCAACCCTAGGCCGACAACGCAGCGACGAGCGATCGAAACTACGCAGTGCGATCCGACCGCGGCGGCGCCATATCGAAGAACTCCTGCCCCAGGCGCACGATCTGCGCGTCGGTGAGGTCATCGACATCCACCCGCAGGTCGCCCAAGATCGCCGGCGCCACTTCGCGGTCGTGCTTTTCCACGTAAGCGATGAACTGGTGCGAGGCATTTGCCTTGCCGTTCCCGTGACCCAGCAGCAGCACCGCCGCTGCTCCTTGCAACTGTGAAGCCAAAGACCGCCACACCTCAACATCGTCGGGGTCATACCAGCCGCGGACAGTGCCCGCCTTGGTGTGCAGGTGCGCGTGGTACCCGCGCGGATCCAGCGGCACGACCTTCTCCGGCCGCGTCACCCCACCGCCATCCAACCGATAAATACGTGATTCGTGAAAGTCGATCGCGACCACCATGTAGTGGCCAACAACGTCAATCAGATCCGCCACGCGCTCGGGATTGCCTGGCTCCACAGGTTGTGGCTGGTTCATGCTGAGGGCTCCAATCCCGCTGCGGTGAGCATCCGGCGCAGGTCCATGACCTGCTCGACGGTCAGATCCTTGCCGTGGTTGGGGTCGAAAACCTCGGGCTGTCCGGCGATGGTGATCCGCCACGAACCGTTGTGCTTCTCCTCGACCTCACCTACCGCATCCAACAAGGTGCGCACTTCGTGCCAGGTCAGGTTGTGCGCCACTGGATGGGCATACACCCGCTTGAGGGCATCGAGCTGCTTGTGGTTGAGGTGGTAGCCACCTATTTCGTGGTTATCGGCTTTGGACATATCGGCAGTCTATTGCCCGATGAAGACAACAACGACGA
>JAGYJJ010000004.1:0-307500 GCA_018402235.1 Candidatus Nanopelagicales bacterium
TTGTTGTCTTCATCGGGCAATAGACTGCCGATATGTCCAAAGCCGATAACCACGAAATTGGTGGCTACCACCTCAACCACAAGCAGCTCGATGCCCTCAAGCGGGTGTATGCCCATCCAGTGGCGCACAACCTGACCTGGCACGAAGTGCGCACCTTGTTGGATGCGGTAGGTGAGGTCGAGGAGAAGCACAACGGTTCGTGGCGGATCACCATCGCCGGACAGCCCGAGGTTTTCGACCCCAACCACGGCAAGGATCTGACCGTCGAGCAGGTCATGGACCTGCGCCGGATGCTCACCGCAGCGGGATTGGAGCCCTCAGCATGAACCAGCCACAACCTGTGGAGCCAGGCAATCCCGAGCGCGTGGCGGATCTGATTGACGTTGTTGGCCACTACATGGTGGTCGCGATCGACTTTCACGAATCACGTATTTATCTGTTGGATGGTGGGGGAGTGACCCGCCCGGAGAAGATCGTGCCGCTGGATCCGCGCGGTTACCACGCGCACCTGCACACCAAGGCGGGCACTGTCCGCGGCTGGTATGACCCCGACGATGTTGAGGTGTGGCGGTCTTTGGCTTCACAGTTGCAAGGAGCAGCGGCAGTGCTGCTGTTGGGTCACGGCAACGGCAAGGCAAATGCCTCGCACCAGTTCATCGCTTACGTGGAAAAGCACGACCGCGAATTGGCGCCGGCGATCTTGGGCGACCTGCGGGTGGATGTCGATGACCTCACCGACGCGCAGATCGTGCGCCTGGGGCAGGAGTTCTTCGATATGGCGCCGCCGCGGTCGGATCGCACTGCGTAGTTTCGATCGCTCGTCGCTGCGTTGTCGGCCTAGGGTTGGCACGTGCGGCGCGTAGTGATCTTGGGAAGTACTGGGTCTATCGGAACCCAGGCGTTGGATGTGATCCGGCGTAACCCCGAGCGGTTCACGGTGGTCGGTTTGGCTGCCTCAGGTGCTCGCATGGAGTTGCTGCTGGCACAGATTCAAGAGTTTGCGCCGTCGGTGGTGGCGGTGTCGTCGTCGTCATCGGTATCTGACCTGCAACTGGGTATGTATGCGTGGGCCAAGGAGAACAGGGTATGCCGAAGGGGAAGCCTCGCTGCCGGGGATCATCGCCGGGCCATCGGCATTGGTCGACATCGCCGGTATCGAATGCGATGTGGTGGTCAACGGGCTCGGCCGGAGCCGCTGGGTTGGAACCGACATTGGCGGCCTTGCGCGCCGGATCGGTGGTGGCGCTGGCGAATAAGGAATCGCTGATCATCGGTGGGGACCTGGTTCGCGGAATCGCGGCACCCGATCAGATCGTGCCGGTGGATTCCGAGCACTCGGCGATCGCGCAGTGCTTGCGATCGGGGACGCGTTCGGAGGTCCGACGGTTGATTTTGACCGCATCGGGTGGGCCGTTCCGGGGGTGGTCGGCTTCGGAGCTTTCGTCCGTGACGCCTGCGCAGGCGTTGGCGCATCCGACCTGGAACATGGGGCCGCTGGTCACGATTAACTCCGCGACCTTGATGAACAAGGGGCTGGAAGTTATCGAGGCCCACCTGTTGTTCGATTTCTCTTTCGCTGACATCTCGGTGGTGGTGCATCCGCAATCAATCGTGCACTCGATGGTGGAGTACGTGGATGGTTCAACCATCGCGCAGGCATCGCCGCCGGATATGAGGTTGCCGATTGCGTTGGGGCTGGATTGGCCCGCGCGAATCGTGGACGCGGCACCGGCGTGTTCGTGGGAAACGGCAACGTCGTGGGATTTCTACCCGCTCGATGAAGAGGCGTTCCCGGCGGTAGGGCTTGCTCGTCGGGCTGGCTCGGCTGGAGGAACAGCACCCGCGGTTCTCAATGGAGCCAACGAAGTGTGCGTTGATTCGTTCTTGAATGGTGAGCTGCCGTTCACCGGGATCGTGTCCACGGTTGCCGCCGTGGTGGAAGAACACCTAGAAGGTGCCTGGGTGTCGGGTTCGTCGGTCACGCTCGAGGACGTGTTGGTCGCGGATGCGTGGGCACGTGGTCGGGCTCGGGATTTGGTGGAGTCGAGCTAGGTATCGGTTTCCGATCGGGCCGTTAGATCGGACCGGTAGATCGGGCCGTTAGATCGGGCCGTTAGATCGGGCCGTTAGATCGGGCCGTTAGATCGGGCCGTTAGTAGGTGATTGCTCGGCAGATTCCTGCAGATAAGGGCTAGCCCTTTGGCTGTTGGTGGTGCGGCGGGTTTGGCTTGGGTTCATGAGGAGTGGGTGGGTCGCGGGTTTAGTCGCGGTTGGTGTGGTTGCTGCTGTTGGTCTGGGGGCGTTGGCGGACTGGCTTTGTTATCTGCCCATCAGCAGCGCATCTTGAGATCCATTGCCAGTGGGGCATCGAACAAGAAAATTGCTGCAGATCTGGGAGTGTCGGTCAAGTCCGTAGAGAACGCGACCGCAAGTGCACTTCGGGCGCTGGGGATCGATGGCACCGACGATGATGTGAACGTGCGGGTGATGGCAACGGTGACCTACCTGCGACTGGCGGCTCGCCCTGTGTGATGGTGCTTGGTCAGGTGATGTCGCTGGCTCTGCGAACGGTCGTGCTTCGAGCGCAGATGACGAGTGTGTCATTCACGATTTGGATAGATCCCGGTCAGGGCAATGAAGGCGCCCGAGACCGTTGGGAGCGCGAAATTCTTGCGCCCATCGCCCCCGAAGGCAGTACCGAGCAGGGAGTACAGCGTTGGGTTTTGTGATAACGGAATCAGTGAGCCATCGCACAGTGCCCATCCCGATGGCGGAGATGCTTCGGAGGAGTACACGACTTCACCAACGTTGTGGTCATCCACCAGGCGATAGTTGGGTACTGGAACCGGGTGGTCGCTCGGGAAAGTCCCGGTAGCAACTACGTAAGGAACCAGATTCGCAGGCGCCGAAGAGATTAAGTTTGGGACGGTGAAGTTGATACCGGTGGAGTCGCTCGGTTCCGCGCCGATCGCGGCGGCTAGTTGCCCGTAAGTGTCGGCGGAGTAGGTAGCTCCGTCGCATCGCAGACAGTTTCCAATTCCGTTCCAATACGACGTCCACAAGAACGTGTCGCCGATGTTGCGGTTCATGAAATGCCGCCTGGGACCGGCTGGCGATGGATCACGGCGCTGTAGCGGTTGGGTCGGATTTGGACGAGATGAAGGGGAACTTCTCTTCCGTCTGAATTAGTCAGCGTGGTGGTTCCATGGCCGGGATGCTTTCCGGCTTCTTTGGCAAAAATCACTTCGAAGGAGTTGCGATCGAAGCGGTTATCACCGCTATGCGAGCGAATCGCACGTTTGCCTTTGACAACAAGGCTGCCGTTGGGGATCGCCCAGACCGAGCCGCGAGGGAAAAATCCACGTCGGTAAATCGGATCGTTGATTCGATTGCTGGGCTTCGCCGACGCCACGGCTAGTGATGGGGAAGCCAGCGCCACAGCGGTCCCGCCAGCCAGCCCGATCGCGGCAAGAAAGCCGCGACGACCCATGCGCACATCTATGTTGTTTATGGCGGAAGTGGACCACGGCGCCGGTGGTTCACCTATTGCCGCCGCGGTGGCATGTTCGGGAAACACACTGAGGGTTCAGGAAGCAGGGCCTACCATGCAGCGTGGAATCTCTAGAGACGGTTGGTCGGGTACTCATCGTCGAGGACGAAGCGTTCACGAGAAATCTGGTGGCGGGGGCGCTTGCCGGGTCCGGCTGGTTGGTGGAGTCCTGCGGTTCCATCGCGGAGGCGATAGCTGTCATTGAGACTGACGAACCGAATGCTGTGGTCTGTGATCTTGATCTGGGGGAAGGGCCCACAGGTGTTGACCTGTGCCAGCGGCTGGCGCGCGACTACCCATGGGTTGGTGTGGTGGTACTCACAGCCCACACCTCCCCGGATCTGGCAGTTTCGTCCCACCAAGGCCTGCCGGCTGATGTCGTCTACCTGGTGAAGAGTGCAGTCCAATCGCCTGCAGAACTCTCCGAAGCGGTGACTGCTGCGATCGGTGGTCGGAACCGCGACGCAGTCGTTCCCGACCCCGTTTCGGTGATCGAACTCAGCCGTGAACAAGGCGATGTGTTGCGGCTGCTAGCGGCGGCCTACTCGAATGCGGCAATCGCGCAAAAGCGGGGGACGACCCTGCGCGCCGCCGAGGCGATGGTTCAGCGCTTGTTCCACGCCCTGGGTATCGAGAACTCGCCAGCTACCAACGCCCGGGTTCAAGCCGCCGCAATGTGGCACTCTGGGCGAATAGTCATCCGGTGATCGGCGCAACCAAGTTCCGTCAGACCCTGGGTATTTCCCGTTCCACGCTCGTCGAAGAGATCGCCTACTTCGCGCTCAGTCCGAGGACTTTCGTGATCTTTGGCGGATTCGTCCTGATCGCAAGTGGCCTGCGTGCGTATCGCTGGACACCAGCCTTCGCTGACGTTGCGCCGGTGGTGCTCGTTGCATTGGGATCTCTTGGACTCGGGGCGGTGGTGGGTCGGCTGCTACGAGCAGTAATGCCGAGGGCCCAGATGTGGTGGGCAGCCCTGCTGCTGTGGGTGGCGTTGGCCTTGTTTCGACACCTAGCCGAAGTTGCGGTGTCCCGGATCGATCTGGACAGCAGTGCGCAGGTAACAGCACTGTCCGTCGCCTTAAGCACCGGGACTGCGCTCGTTTGGCTGTTCCTCCTTGCGGGATTTCAAGCGGTCAATTCATTACAGCGGTCAGTGACCGAAGATCTCCGGCAAAGCATCGAGCGTTTGCGTCGGGAAACCGAACGCAGATGGACCGAACTCGACAACGAACGGACGCGCCTCGCTGCCTTAGTGCAACGCACCATCAGACCAGCTCTTAAGGAGCTGATCGCTGTGTTCTGTGCGCGCGACGTCATTGCACCGTCGGCGGGTTTCGCAGATCTCGTGTCCGGCATGTCCGAGGACGCGCGCAATCTGGCACGCGAAGCCAGCCATGAGATGAAGCACTTGGCGCAGCGATCGGCCGCATTAGACCGGGCACTCACCGCCGACCCTGCCCCTGTGCGGACCAATCAGGTGAAACGACCGTTCCTGGCCGCTGCGGGGGCTCGAGTGGAGCCGATGTCGGTGCTGGTTGCTGTACCTGCTTTGGGGTTCGCTGCCCCTGTTCCGGTTTCGGAGTCAGTGGCGCGCTTGTTGCTGGCTTCTGCGGTCAGTTTTGTGTGCTTAGCGTTGATCTCATGGGTATTTGCGCGCATACCGTTCCACGATAGGGCTTCGACGTTGCTGCTGGTCGTGGGTGGAAACGCTGTCGGAGTGGCGGCCGGAATTTTCGTTTCCGGCGCCTTGATTGGTTCGGTGGTCGCGAACTCACCCACGACGGCGTGGTGGGGCCCGGACAGCGGTCCGTGGCTGCAAGTGCTGGTCTGGGCTGTCGGCACGATCATCACAACAGTCGTGTCCTTGATCGTGGCCGATCGCCGGGTGTGGATGCAGTCCGCTGTGCAACTTGCCCAGACTCGGGATGCCCTGAACTCGCTGGACGATGACATGCGGCGCCAATACGAGCGGATGGCTGCGCAGACGGCGTCCATGTTGCATGGGCCCATTCAAGGCCGGCTGGCGACTATCGGCATGACGCTCCGCTTCGCCGGGGATCAAATTTCGGACGAGGAAATGGCCAATCTGGTACTCCTCTTACGGGAGTGCGAGATAGACCTCATGCGTGCGTCACTCGACCCCTGGAGTGATCATGCGTCAGCGTGGCACGTCCTCAATGCACTGCGTACCCAATGGGCCGGTCTCTTGGCGATCACGTGGTCACTCACCCCCGAGGCCACCGATGAAATCAACGCCGACTCCGTGCTTGTGCGCAATCTTGAGACTCTCGTTGCTGACTTAGCAAGCAACGCTTCGCGCCACGGCGGCGCCAAGCAACTGAGGCTGATGATTTCGCTAACTGCTTCACACTTGCGTGTCCTAGCTCGCGATGACGGCAGCGGTCCTTCATTCCCCGTTGAAGCGGGGATCGGCTTGGGCTCCCTTGGAGTCAACGGATTGTCGATCACCATCGATCCGGATGGATGGTGTTGCGTAACCGCAACCATTTCCCGCGTTGACCAGGAAGGGAACGTTGGTATGGGGCAATTCACGCGCTCGGGGAGTCCCGCAACATTGTGATGCGGAGCGCTCGGCATCGCCTCCGACAGCGATCTGATCGGCCTCAGTGCCGAAGATGAATACCAAAGTCGTGGCTCGGCATTTGTGTCCAGTGGGTAGGTGCTCAACCAGCGCGGTGAGCTCCGGTGAGGAGTCGGCCATCGGATAGAACGCCGTCAACGACCATGGGAATGACGTCGACACAGAACGCACTGATGACGAAGGTGCGTTCGTGTTCGCCGGCGCGCGGTGACCGCTTTGTCGGTGCAGCTACACCCGCAACCCCTCGGTGCGCAGCCCGGCTACTTCGTATCGCCGAGCGGCAGCGAGTGCGGCGGCAAAGTTTTCGGGGTGAGATGCGAACTGCACCGACCCGACAGTCACGAAGGGCCAACGCACGATGTTGGCTGGCCAGGTGAAGGCGATCAGCGGCCCGGTGATCGAACTCAGCTCACTCAGGACGCGTTCACCGTTGACAACGCCGGGAGCGGGCGGGAGCGGAAGGGGCGAAATAACGACATCGAACGCGCGGTAGTGGCGGTTGTAGTGTCGAGAAAAATCCCGAGCGTGCAGTGCTGCCTGGCGCTGGTGTTCTTGTGGAACGCGTCTGGTGTTGGTCAGGAAGTCGTGGGTGTACGGCTCGATGCGGTCGACGTCGGCGTTTGTCAACAGCGCACGGATGCGATCACCCGATCGCGGAGCAAGGGCAGCGAAAAGGTGCTGAACGAAGGGGTGTTCGTCGAGCGGGTCGGCCTCGTCTACGGACCAGTCATCGAGGGTTCGTGCGGCGGAAAAGAGGTGGGTCGTCATCTCGGGTGTGGCGCGGGTGCCGTCCGGGGCGGTAAGCACGAGCCCCACCCGTGGGTGCCGTGGCGGTGCGTGGAGGTGAGTGGGCAACGTGTGCGTCGCTTGATGGGCGGCGATTGCATCGCCGACACACGTAGTGATGAAGCCTTCGCCTGCCTCCAGCGGTGCACCTTCGGTGGTGCCTGAGAAGGTCGCCATCGAGACCACACCGCAGGCGGCGGCGGGTATCCGCAAGGATCCACCCGCATCGTTGCCATGTGCCAGCGGAACCAGTCCGGCGGCCACAGCAGCAGCGGAACCACCGGACGAGCCACCGGTTCCACGTGTGGAATCGATGGGATTGACCACCGGGTGTTGGGTCAGGGGTTCGCAGGAGGGCAGCAGCGAGAACTCCGAACAGGCCGACGTTGCGATGATCGACGCGCCAGCTCGCCGTATCTTCGCAACGAACGGGTGGTCGTGGGTAGGTGTTCGTCCCGCGAGAGAAGCCGATCCGTGTTCTGTCCGCAGACCAGCTGCATCCCGGTTGGCCTTGATGGCAATGGGAATGCCCTCGAGGGGGCTTGCTGGTAGTGATGATGGTGGCCGATTGTGTCGGGAACGCGTCTGGGCAATATCGACAAGTGCGTGGATATCCGGGTTTAGTTGCGCTATACGCGTTGCATAGTGATTCCACAGTTCGGCTTCGGATATCTGTCCGCGCTTGATCGCTGCGCGTTGCTCGCTGACCGTTTCGGAAATCATGACCTGCGTATTCGTCCTTTGCGCCATCTTCGCGTAGCAATCGGCTACCTGTTGTTCATCTTGTTGCATGTGCGGATAACCGCATATGTTCATCGTGGCGTCGTTGGCATTTCAGCTCACGAGCCCTAGTTTTACGAGTGCTTCGTAATCAGCGAAGTTTTCGACGAAAAAGTGAAGGGATCCATATGTCTTACGACGCAATGTTGGATGCAATGAAGAGCGACCCGGCGCTTGCGCAGCGTCTGCACGATGCGGGCACTGTTTCCGAGCGTGCGCAGATCCTGAAGGAGGCCGGAATTGAGCCGCCCACGCTGGACAGCCCGCTTCCGGGCAAGGATCAACTGCCGGCGATGAGCGATGTTGCAGGTGGCGACACCAACTTCAACTTGACTGCTTGCGCAGCTGCATAGGTAATCAGATGTCGGGACAAAGAGGTGGAGCAGTGGACACGTCCGTCACGGTAGTGCCGCGGCTCCCCTCTTTGTTCACCGAAGAGGAGTACAACCAAGCGGCAGCGCAGCTGGAGGGCACTCCCGGCGCTGCCTCGCGGATTTCGAGTGCA
Source organism: Candidatus Nanopelagicales bacterium (assembly GCA_018402235.1). Lineage (GTDB taxonomy): Bacteria > Actinomycetota > Actinomycetes > S36-B12 > S36-B12 > S36-B12. Next base: position 8,227 of record JAGYJJ010000004.1, read on the forward strand.
AGTGAGTCCATTGCTCGCGTTTCGCCGTATCTTGCGGATTACGGAATCACCCGGGTGGCGAACGTCACGGGTCTGGACCGAGTGGGCATTCCAGTGCACACGGCGCTCAAGCCCATGGGTAAGACGCTCTCCAACGGGAGTGGCAAAGGGCTGACTCCGGAGGCCAGCAAGATCGGCGCGATGATGGAGGCGATCGAGCAGACCTACTGGGAAGGAGACTCCTTCGAACGATGTGAGGCTACGCAAAGCGATCTGCTGTCCCAGGGCGTGGCGCATGCGGATGGTGACCAGCTGCCCAAGATGAAAGCAGCCCTGTGGAACCACCGGCTTCCGGTGTACTGGACCGAGATGACCGACCTGATGACAGGTGAGCCCGTGGTCGCGCCCACGGAACTGATCGAGGCTGTCTTGCGGACACGATTGACGATCAGCACCTTCGTCACCTCATCTAATGGACTGGCCAGCGGCAACAACGTTTTCGAAGCGATTCTCAGCGGTCTCACTGAACTGGTGGAGCGCGACGCCGTCGCGATGGCGCGGGCTCACGAACCGCGCGAAGGCTATGAACCCGCCTTGGACTTAGATCAGTTGTCGGCTGCTTACGGTGATCCTTTCCACTCCCTGCGCGAGCAAATCGAGCGTGCCGACATTCGACTCTTCGTATTCGATGACACAGATGAGCTTGGTGTGCCCACCTTCAAGGGGTACGTACACGACCTAGCCGTGGTCCGCGCCGGCTCCTTTGGTGGTTACGGAACCAACCTGGACCCGTCCGTAGCGTTGTGCCGGGCGGTCACTGAGGCTATACAGTCGCGGGGCTTGATCATTGCCGGATCGCGCGATGATCAATTCGGTAGCGGCCGTGATGCTGCACTTTTGCATTCGAACCACCACGTGGCTCCCGAGCCCGGCGGATGCGATGCAGTGTTGCATCCGAACAGCAGCACCGGATCAATACTCGGTGATATCGCCGAGATTGTCGGGCGCCTCAAGCGCGCGGGCATGCAGCAGATCTTGGTGAAGCGACACACCCAGCCGGGAGACCCCGTGCAAGTTGTGCGGGTCATCGTGCCCGGGCTTGAGGGCTATCGATTCGAGCACTACACCCCCGGTCCCCGGGCCCGGGCTGTCATCAACCGTCGTGTGCACGACGATCGTGTGCACGACGAGCGTGTGCAGGGAGAGGTGGCCTGATGGGGCCAGACGTAGTGTTCCTGGGTCCGTCGCTGAGTAGGCGGCAAGCCCAAGAGATCTATCCCGATGCTGTGTACCTACCTCCGGCACGCATGGGTGATCTGCTGTCGGCCGTCCATCGGTACCGCCCGCACGCGATTGCGCTCATCGACGGCTCCTTCTATCAATCGATGGCCACGTACCACAAAGAAATCATCGAAGCGATGCACGAGGGCATTTGGGTCATCGGAGCCAGCAGCATGGGTGCGCTTCGGGCGGCGGAGTGCTCGGCCTTCGGAATGATCGGCGTTGGCGAGGTGTTCGAGGCGTACGCGACGGGGATCTATGAGGACGACGACGAGGTCGCACTGTCCCATGTGGACGAGGAGTTCGACTTTCGGCCGGTGACCGACGCCCTGGTCGACATCCGTGCGTCACTACAGGTCGCTTGTGAGTCAGGCGTGATCACCGATGCTGAACACCAAGAACTCGTTGCCAAGCAAAAGGCACGCTGGTTCATGGAGCGTCACCTGTTGGAAAGCGTGTCCGACGCCCGCACCCTGCCGTCGATGGACGTCGATCGGGTGCAAAAGTTCGACTCCTTCTTGCGGAGCAATCGCGTGAGCGTCAAAGGAGCAGATGCGCGCAAGGCGTTGGTGGCACTTCGCGACCTCCCGGCCGGACCGATGCCCGAAGACCAGCGGCCGGAGCGACCTTTCTCGCTTGCCTACGCAGCTACGAGTGCTCGCGATGTGGTGGTTGATAGCGATGGCGGAGACGAGATCTCACTCGACAAGATCCGGCGCTTCTTCTGTCTCACCGATACCCGTTCTACCGAGATCTGGCGGGAAGTTCGAGAGCGCACAGCGTTGCACCGCCTGATGGTGGGCAGCGGGGTGGAACTCACGCAGGACGACCTGCAGCAAGCGAGGCAGGCACTGGCGGCCGATCTTCACGTGTCGCCGTCGCAATTCGACGACGAATGCGCTGCACTAGACATGACCGCGACGCAGATCACGGCATGGATCGAAGAGGAGGCGTACGTTCGCCGGGCTCGCGCGTGGGTGAGTGGGCGCTCCTTGTACACGCTTTTCACGACGGAGTTCCTCAACCAATTGCGCCGCAGCGGCGAATACCGTGCCGCGCGCCGTGGTGCGGCGTTCCAGGAAAAGGTGATGAGCGGTTCGCCCCATCGCCATGTGGAGATTGGACTGAGTGCGGCCATGGCCGTCTTCAGCAACTTGTCCTCCTGGGAAGCGCCCGAAGATCTCGATGAGTATCTGCTCGATCAAAGCCTTGGCTCGCGAGCTGAGTTCTACGAACGGTTGATGGCCGGAGTCGCAGCCGGGCTGGAGATTTTCGGTTTGCCCGCGATCGAACTACCGAACGAGGAAGACATGGATCACCGAATTGCTCCCAAGACCTCCAGGGGAGGGTGAGATGTCTGACGCCACCGCACCACCATCACCGCAATCAGGGAGCAAAGAGGCTCAGAACGCTTTGCCGGATCTGGGTAACCCCACCTCCACCCGATCATGGGTGGCACTCGTGGCTGTTCTTGTGCTGATCGCTGCAACGGGAGCGTGGTCCCTGCTGGGTCAGATCAGCGTGCAAAGCGAGGTTCCGGCGGTTGCTGCAGGCGGCGGGCTGGTCTACCAAGTGACAGCACCGGTGGACGGAACGATTGGCCAGCTCAGCGCCGTTGGGAAAGTCATCGCTAAAGGGACTCCCGTGGCGCGCATCGTCCCAACCGACGGCGGAGACTCCGTGGGCGTCGCCACACAAGATGACGTGCTCATCACTGCTTGGGAAGTGACTCTAGGCTCACCTGTGACCGCGGGGGATCTCATTGCCCGGGGTGTGATTTTTGGAAAAGACCCGGCCAAGGCCGGTTTAGACATCGACGAGCCACTCGCCGCCTTGGTCTACGCATCCGAAGCGTTGGCGGACTCAATTCAGGCCGCTCCGGGGCTGGAGGTGTCCGTGGTGGGTACCGATGGCAAGACGTACAAATCGAAGGGCACGTACCTTTCGCGGGGCCTGTTCCCTGTCACCGAAGCGCGGGTAGAGCTGGTAACGGGGAATCCGTTCTTCGCTCGCTCGGTAATGGAAGACAGCCAAGGCGACACATACGAGGTATACATCGGATACGAAAACGAGGCCGACTTCAAGGCGCGCACCGACGAGAGTAAGCCAGGTCAAGAGCCGGCTGTGCTCTCCGGCGAAAGCGCCACGCTCATCGTGACCGAGGTCGCCACGAACCCACTCGCCTTCTTGTTCGGATCCGGAGGCTGACGTGGCGCTCGCCACCGCGGCAAGCAACAAGATCTCCACCGATGGAATCCATCGAGTACCGACCGTCTTGCAGATAGAAGCTGTCGAATGCGGGGCAGCATCTTTGGCGATGGTGCTGGCAGGCTTGGGCCGCTGGGTGGAATTGAGTCAACTGCGCATCGCTTGCCACATTTCGCGTGACGGCTCCACCGCTGTGGGCATCATGGATGGAGCCAAGGCCTACGACCTCGAACCGGACGGGCAGATGCGCACCCTCGAGGATCTACAGGGTTTGAAGACACCGGCGATTGTTTGGTGGAAGCGTCGGCACTTCGTGGTGCTAGAGGGCGCCCGGGACGGCAAGTTTCACGTCAACGATCCCGGTCTTGGTCGGGTGAAGTACAGCCAGGACTATTTCGCAGAGAACTACTCCGGTGCGGCGATCACGTTCACGCCCACCGAGAAGTTCACCAAGGGTGGTCACCCCTACCGGTCCGGTCCTGGGTTGTTACGCAGAGTGCTGGGCTCCAAGATTGGCGTGATCTTCGCGGTGATTGCTGGGTTGGCCGCGATGTTGCCAGGACTCTTGTTGGCTCCGATCAGCTCGACGTTCGTGAATGAGGTGCTCGCCACCGGCACTCGAACCACACTGGGATTTTTGATCGCAGCTCTTATTTTTGTAGGAATTACCCGAGCTTTGCTGATTTCCCTGGAGTATCGAGCGCTCGGCCGGGTCCAGGCGAAGATCGCCTTCAGCAGTAACGCTGAGTTTGTCTTCCGAATATTCAAGTTGCCGCTCTTCTTCTTCGGCCAACGCAATGTTGGCGATTTGGTTCAGCGTATGGGCTATTCGAGTGCCGTTGCTCAACTCCTAGCTGGGCAGTTGGCGGCATCGGTCATCAGCATGGTGGCGATCGTCGCGTACGTGGCCTTGATGTTTGCCTACAACTGGATCCTGACGATTGTGGTTGTCTTGCTGACGGCGATAAACATCGTTGCTTTGCGTGCGGTCGTTCGTCGCAGAACCATCGGTCAAGGCCTGCTGATGAGTGAAAACGGCCATCTGCAGAGCATCACCATCGGTGCCATTCAGTCGATTGAGACAGTCAAGTCCAGCGGCCTGGAAGACGAGGTATTCGTCCAATGGTCCGGGCAGCAAACCAAAGTTGTGGCAGCCGAAGCCTCGTTCGTGACTCCGACCGCGATTATTAGCGCCGTTCCTACCGTCGTCACGCTGGTGACCAACGCGATGATCCTGGTCATTGGTGGTATCACCGTTATCAACGGGAGTTTCACGTTCGGTGGATTATTGGCTTTCCAGGCCCTGACGGCTGGGATCGTGGCGCCGGTGAACATGCTGGTGGCAACTGCAAGCCAGATTCAAACGATCCAGGTGGATCTGCAGCGCCTTGACGACGCACTGAGCTATCCGTTGGATTCGCGGTTCACCGTGACTGAGAATCCCGCGCCCGCGTCGGGAACGTCGCTCGAGAGCGCGAACACGCCACTGAGTGGTCAACTCCAACTCACCGATGTTTCCTTCGGGTTCGTGACCTCTGCACCGCCGATGATCAAAGACCTGACTTTGACACTCACTCCAGGGCATCGCGTGGCGCTCGTGGGACCGTCCGGGGCTGGAAAGACCACAATTGGGAACCTCATCTCAGGTCTGTACATGCCCTGGAGCGGCACGGTCACCTACGACGGTCGCCAGATCACGGAAATCGATTCGCATGTGATGAGTCAGGGTCTTGCGAAGGTGGATCAAAACATCATGCTGTTCGCCGGCACCGTTCGACAAAACGTCACCATGTGGGATGAGTCCGTGCCGGAGGAGTTGATCTATCAGGCGCTCCGTGATGCCCAGATTCTCGATGAAGTGTTGTCTCGCCCCGGGGGTATTGATGCTGATGTGCGAGAAGGAGGCTTGAATTTCAGTAGCGGAGAGACCCAACGTTTGGAAATCGCACGGTCGCTGGTGCGCGCCCCTGCGATTTTGGTGATGGACGAAGCCACGAGTGCCCTGGACACGGGCACCGAGAAAGCGATGGATGACGCGGTTCGTGCCCGCGGCTGCTCGACCGTGATCATCGCTCACCGATTGAGCACGATTCGTGATGCCGACGAGATCATTGTGCTCGGTCGAGGCGGCGCGATCGTGGAACGTGGAACCAACGACCAATTGCTCGCCGCCGGGGGGCAATACGCCACCCTCGTCGCCCAAGCAGGAAAGGGCGGCGATGTCGGAACCTAAGCCTGAAGCAACCCCCACGAGTACTCCGTCCTTCGACCTGTCGTCGGTGCCCGGTATTCGTATCGAGTCCGGCCATGTGGACCTTTTCGTTCTCGGGGACGACGGGCGCCGTTGGCCGCTGATCAGCGCACCAGGTCCCATCACTGTGGTGGGTCTTGCGGCGGGCTCAGCGGTTGTCGGTGAAGCGCGAGACGGCGCCGAGGTCACTGTCCTGCAAGGCCCCGCCAGTGCTGCGGATCTAGCCGAACTGGTCCGGGTGATGAGCGCGGCACCGCATATGGGGGCGCTTTCCGACACTGACCCACACACGGTAGCGACGGCTCTCGCGGACTACGCAGACGGTGAACTGCGTCGGCAGCACACAGTGCGCGACGACTTGTTCACGTCTCTGGCAAAAGGCGATTCGCGAATCGATGCGATGACGGTGGATGTCATCCGCGGTGACGTGAAAAATCCCCAACGCGCGGCTGGCCATTCACGCCGATTTCCATCGGATTTCGAGGAGGTCAACATCTTGTGGGTAGTCGGCGACGCCGCCGGATTTACCCTGAAGGATCCACGCTTTTTGGAACAGCGGGGTCTTGATGCGCTTATCACAGTGGCTCAGGAGTCCGGCCTGCGCACCCGTATGGTCACGCTGGCAACGGGCTGGACGTCTGATCTGACCTCGCCGATGATCGGATTCTTAACGACCCCGGAATCAGAAGCTCAGATGGTCGCGTTGATCCCAAGGCGAGGGAAGGTCTACTACCGCACGGCGATGGATGCGACTTTGCAACGAGTGGTGGAAGGCACCACACCTTTGGGTCCCCAGGCTCTCATGGTCTATCCGGGATTCCCGCTGGATCGGAAAGCCAGCTTCGCGGACATGGGCCGTCTTGCAGTCCGCGGAAGCGGATCAACGGTTGCCCTCATCCTCGGTTGCTCATTTCTCGTGGCCGTACTTGGCCTTGCTACTCCGGCTTTGACAAACGCCGTCCTTGGGACGTTTGTGCCGCAGGGGAATCTCCGCAACGTGATTGGTGTCGGCGTCGCGTTAACCCTGCTGGCGATCAGCGCCGGCGCCTTTGTGGTGGTCCAGAACTTTGCCACAGCACGCATGACCCAGGTGGCCCAAATGCGAGTCGAGGCCGCGATCTGGGATCGGACCCTGCGCTTGCCCCTGAAGTTCTTCCGTCAGTACTCCTCGGGTGCGCTGGGCTACCGGATCATCGCGGTCGACACCTTGAAACAGCTGCTCAGCTCGCAGACTGTCACGGCGATCTTGGCGGCGGTGTTCTCCCTCGTGAACTTCATCCTGCTGTTCCGGTACAGCACCACGCTGGCGCTGGCTGCTTTTGCCATCTTCGTCATCACAGCCGGTTTCATGGTGTGGTTGACACGGCGGATGTCGGCCCTGATAAGAACCGCGAACACCTCTCAACAGGAAGCCACCGCCTGGTTCGTTCAGTTAGTCAGCGGCATCAGCAAAATTCGGGTCGCCGGTGCGGAGCGCCGGTTCACCGACATCTCGCTGTTGAAGCAGGCCGATCAGATAACCAATCAGGCAGCGCAAACCATGCTGACGGGCAAGCTGCAGACGTACCTGGCACTTGTCGCCACCTTGTCCACGATGGTCTTCTTCATGATCATCGGTGTGTTCACATGGAACGACGGGCCGACCATTTCCGCTGCGACGTATATCGCCTTCTCCACTGCCTTCGGTGCGGTGCTCGGTGCGATCGTCGGAGTTTCATCGGCCGTGCCCGCGGTCGCGGCCGCAGGTCCGATCTTAAGTCTGGTGCGTCCGATTCTGGATGCTGAACAAGATGAGGATCCCGACGCCCAAGCACTCACGAGTCTGCACGGTGACTACGAGTTCCGGTCGGTGACTTTCCGATATCTAGATGACCTACCGTTGATTTTGAACGGGTTCAGTTGCAGCATCGAAGGGGGGAAGACAACCGCGATCGTCGGCCCTTCGGGTTCAGGAAAGACAACAGCCTTGCGCCTGCTCTCAGCGCTTGAGTACCCGGATTCAGGGCAGTTACTCATCGATGGGCACGATGCTCGCAGTATTGACGCCGGGCAGATGCGCAAGCGGCTCGGTGTGGTGGTGCAAGGCGGCCAAATCAATAACGCATCGATCCTGGACAACATCGGCGGCGGTGCGGACATCGATGAAGACATGGCGTGGATCGTCGCCGAACAAGCCAACATCGCCGACGACATCAAGGCAATGCCGATGAAGATGAACACCATTGTCAGCGCCATGACGTTGTCCGGTGGTCAATCGCAGCGGCTACTCGTGGCCAGGGCTCTTGCCCGTAAGCCCGATGTGCTGTTGCTCGATGAGGCAACGAGCGCCCTCGACAACGTGTCCCAGGCATCGGTCACTCGTGCTCTGGATCAAATGCCTGGGACCAAGGTGATCGTCGCTCAACGTCTGTCCACTCTTGAAGGCGTTGATCGCATCCTGGTGATGGATCGTGGAGTGCTGGTTCAGCAGGGAACGTTCGACGAACTCATGGGACAAGACGGCGTGTTTGCCGAGTTAGCCAAGCGCCAACTCGCAGGCGCGTAGCAGCTCGGGGATATCGGCGTACCGTTTTCTTGGATCGACGCGCGTGGCTCGTTCGATCACCTTCGAGATAGGAGCGTGCCCATCGGGCATCGGTAGACGCGGGTTCGCCCGCATATCCGATCCGTGCAGCATCCACTCGACGAGGCGGCCGAGGGAGAAGACATCGGCGCGAGGAGTCAACTCGATATCGAAGGCGGTTGGTCGATGACATTCCGGAGGTGAGTAGCCAGGCGATCCCATCACGCGCTGTATCGCGGTTTCAGGGCTTTGGTGCGTGCGTTGGGCAAGCCCAATGTCCATAAGCACGGCAGTTCCATCGCTGCGAAATCCGATGTTGCTGGGTGTCACGTCGCGGTGCACGTAGCCGGCCGAGTGCAGATATTCCAAGGGTCCGGCCAGTCCGCGCACAATGTGCAATGCCTGCGTCGCCAAGATGGGGGTTTCGCGGTCTCGCAGTCGACCCCCGTCGATGTATTCCATGGCCAGCCACGGGGCGTTGTTGATTTCACCGGAGCCTCGGTAGCCGCAGATCCCTGGGTGCTGGAGTTGCTCCAGAAGACGACTCTCGCGGCGCAGGAGGGATGCCATTGGATAAGCGCCCGCGAAACCACTCAGGCCCGGCATGTACTCAAAGGGCTTGTTCAGGACCTTGATCGCCACTGGGCCCTCAGTTAGTCGATCCCACGCTCGATAGATGCGGCCGACCAGGCCCGTTCCCAATGCTTCGTAGACGTCGAAGCGATCGGCGAGGAAGGTGCCTTCCAGGTCGGTTAGCATCCGTGCATCGTTTCATTACCTGCGAGCAGCGCTTGAGCGGTCGTTGACCACTTAGCCGGCGCCCCAGGACAATGACGCCCCATGAGTCAGATGCGAGCAGCGATGTATTCCTCCGTGGGGCCGGCGGCTGAAGTTCTGCAGGTAGATCGGGTGGCGATTCCCAAGCCGGGTCCGAATCAGGTGCGGGTGCGTCTTTCTTTTTCAGGCGTGAACCCCACGGATGTGAAATCTCGATTGGGTGCAGTTCCTCGGGACATTGCGGAGTTCCAGATCCCGCATCAAGACGGTGCCGGGGTGATCGACATCGTTGGTGCGAACGTGGATCCCGCTCGTATCGGTGAGCGTGTGTGGGTCATGCTCGCGGCGTCGGATTCGGTCTACGGCACGGCAGCGGAGTACTGCGTGGTGGACGTGGGCTTGGTTCGAGCGTTACCGGAGTCGATTCCCTTCGAATTGGGTGCAACGCTGGGTGTTCCGGCGGTTACCGCAGCACATTGCGTTCTAGGCGACGGCGCGGTGGCTGGGCAAGTGGTACTCGTGCACGGGGGTGCTGGTGGTGTGGGCCGGTGCGCCATCGAGATCGCGAAGTGGGCCGGCGCGACTGTGGTGGCAACGGCATCGACTGATGCCAAGCGCGCGGTGGCGATGTCCGCTGGCGCGGATCACGTATTCGACTATCGCGATGAATCGGCGGTCGCGGATGTGCTCGCTGCTGTGGGGCCGGTGGATCGGATCATCGAGGTGAATCTTCCGGCGAATCTGGAATTCGATTTGGGTGTGAGCAGGCCTGGCAGCGTCGTCGCCTGCTATGCCGCTGACGGTGATGACCCGGTGATACCGCGTCGTCGTCTCATGACCGCGAACCTGACCCTGCAATTCATGTTGCTGTACACGCTGGCGCCTGCTGCGTTGAGTGCTGCGGTTTCTGCGGTGGAATCGGCGCTCGCGGACGGGGCGTTGACGATGCCGCCGGTGCGGTTCTTCGAGTTGGAGGAGATCGTGGCTGCGCATGAAGCGCAGGAAGGGGGATCGGCGGAGCGGGTGCTGATTCGCTGTTGATCGTGGCTTATGGAATCTAGGCTGACGCGTGTGGAATCCGTGAGCATTAACGTGTCCGAGCAGACGCATCGAGCGCTGAGCGACTTGGCTGAGGAGATGGGAATGACCATGGGGGACACCTTGGCGGTCGCTGTCAGGCGGTTGATTCAGCACCATATGGGTCAAGACTTGACGGCTCGGCTCGATGCGGAGGAGATCGATTGGCTGGAAGCCGACTTGAGCTGAAGGTCTCCGTCTGTTGAGGGAGATGTTGACTCGTCTGTCCGAAGATGTCAGCATTGGGATGCTCCCGGTCTGCGGACACGGTGAGAAGAAGGCCCCGGTGAGCCCGCGTGGAACGTGGGCCCTGGGGCTGACGCCTTTTTGGGTGGCGTCGTGAGTTATCAGGTTGGGCACGTGGCGATCCACAGGCCAAGGGGCGGATTCGGCCATTGGCTCATCTGACCTGCTGACTGGGAGCCCAGGGGATCCCCAGCCAGGCACGATGCGTCAGATGTCAGGGCGTAGGGAGACAATGGGGCTATGGCTTTGGAAATCCTTGGCATCACGCTGTTCGTGCTGCTCATCGGCGCTTCCATCGCCCTGCATGAAATAGGCCACCTGGTTCCGGCCAAGAAGTTCGGAGTGCGGGTCACCGATTACATGGTCGGCTTCGGCCCCACGATCTGGTCCAAGGTGCGCGGGGAGACCCGATACGGCATCAAGGCGTTCCCCGTGGGCGGGTATATCCGGATGATCGGGATGTTGCCGCCGGGCAAAGACGATCCCGAAGGCACCGCGCGTTCCATGAACACCGGTCGCTTCGCGGCGATGGTGGCGCAGGCCCGGCAGCAATCGCTGGAGGAAATCCAGCCCGGTGATGAAAGCCGGGTGTTCTACAAGCTACCGGTCCGCAAGCGTGTTGTGATCATGCTCGGCGGGCCGTTCATGAACTTGTTCTTGGCGTTTGCGTTATTCGGCATCGTGCTCGTGGGCATCGGGCTTCCTGCGCCCACTACCGGCGTTAATTCCGTGATCGCTTGCACGCCAACGGTCGAACAGCCGTCGGGTGATGTGTTGCCTTCGGGTGCGTGCCCAGCAGGAACTGTGCCCACGCCGGCTGCTGCCGCAGGGTTGGAGCCGGGCGATGTGATCGTGTCGATCGGGCCGATCGCTTCGTCATCGTGGGACGACCTCACGTCGTGGATCCGCGCCAACCCGGGTCGGTCCACCGATGTGGTGGTGCAGCGCGATGGCGGGCAATTAACCCTGCCGTTGACAGTGGCCGATGTCGAGCGGCCCGTTTATGACGAGATGGGCGAACCCACCGGTGCGGCGGAGCAGGTCGGCTTCCTGGGCGTGAGTCCGACGTTTGAGTATCAAACCCAACCTGTTACCGCCGTGCCGGCGTATATGTGGGACCTCACTTACCGCTCAGCAGCAGCGTTGGTGTCGCTACCGATCCGCGTGTACGAGTTGGTTGATGAGACGTTGATCGGCGGGGGAGAGCGCTCACTGGATTCGCCGGTATCGGTGGTCGGTGCTTCGCGCCTGGGCGGTGAGATCGCAGCGATGGAGCAGCCCGTTACTTCCAAGATCGCGATCTTCTTGGGACTTGCTGCTTCGCTGAATCTGTTCTTGTTCTTGTTCAACCTTCTTCCGATCTTGCCGCTGGACGGCGGACACGTTGCTGGCGCCTTGTACGAATCGGTGAAGCGCTTCGTTGCGCGAGTTCGCGGCAAGCCCGACCCTGGACCGGTCGACACCGCCAAGTTGCTGCCCGTGGCGTACGTGGTGGCCGGTGTGTTGCTGGCCGTGGGTGTTGTGGTGATCTGGGCGGATTTGGTTCGGCCCATAACTCTCGGGGGCTAGGTCGCGTGAACCTGTTCACACAATTGCAGGATTGCCGCTCGCGTGATCTACTCTGCGCATGAAATTCCGGGCTCGCACGCTTTCCTTTCTCGCAGCAAGCGTCGTGGTCGCTGCGACACTGATCGCGCCCGGTCCATCGGGTGCGGCGAGCACTGACATCACTGTCGCCAACCCCTTCCCTTACTGCTCGTGGTGGGTTGAGACATCTACACAATCAACGAACGTCGCAGAACCCGATACAAACGCGGCTTACTGGACTACCCCGTTCGCGGTAGGAGATTCACCCGTATCTCTCAATGGCGTGTACATCGATGCGCGCTACTTCTCCGTGCAGGTGTACCGGGCAGACGGTCAACCGGTGGAAGTGCTGGACTCGACTGGGAACCCAACAACTGCATTTTCGACCCTGGCTGACTACTCGATCGTGCCGGATGGCGATGGTTCCAATCCATACGAGACGGGCCTTTATGCCGCCGATGCCGTCACGTTCAGCATCGACATAGTTCCCTACGAGCAAGGTCAACCCGTCGGAGCTACTTCCCTCAACACATTGCCCATGCCAACGTCAGGCTCCGTCGGCTTCGTAATGATCCGCACGTACGTGCCGAACGCTGAGCCATTACCCGCGAATGTCTTGGGCAGCGATGTTCAGCCGGCGGCCTCGGTGCCCCAAGCCTTCGATCTACTCGCAACGGGTCTGCCAACGATTTCCGTCGGCAGTGCTACCGCAACCACACAACTGCCGCAGTGCTCATCGGACGACGGGGCACGACTGACGTGGTCACCGCCCAGCGGATTGGCAGCCGAAGCGGCCCCGGTCCTCCTGGAAGCAATCACCGGTCCTCGCTACAAGAACAAGCAAGAGCAAATGGACTCAACTGTGTACCAGGACATTGCCTCCGGAGCCGGTTCGCAACTGTCCTTCGTTCGCACGAAATCGGCCACCACACCCTTCCCGAATGGCAGCAGCGCCTACGTAGCAGCACCGTATGAACTGCGCCCCGGCCAGGCCGTCGTTGCCTTTACCAATCTGCCCACAACCCCCTGGAATGCGACGGATACCGGGACCGGTACGGCAACGGGTGCGGCTGCCCAATGGCCCGTGGGTGCAGTCCCGGTGGACTGGCAAGACGGAGCGCCCTCGGACTACCAGCTTCGGTACGTGTCTGCATGCAATTACGTGCTTGCCCCGCCGTTCCCCGTGACGAGCGTGGAGTTCGGATGTGCAACCGATACGCAATTGCACCAAGTCCCGGCGAATGTTCGCGTCGCCGAGGGTGCCCTCGGAGCACCTCGCATGGTGGTCATCACCTATCCGGGAGACAAATTCGAGCCGACCGCGGTGACAGGGGCCTTCACATGGCTTCCGGCCCGGCGCACGAACGCAGACTCGATCCAGGCAATTGCCCTGCGCAACATGTTGCCGAGCACGAACTTCGTTAATTCCGCAACGCTGGTGGACTACACAACGGAGCAACTCACCACAGCTTCATTGATGGCCCAACAGACAGCAGACGTGATGGGCGCCTATTACCCCGAGGGCTACATCTGTGAATTAGCAACACTGCGCAAACTGGGACCGATCGAATGCGCGAAGTACGCATCGCAGCGGACCGCGTGCCTGAGTGCCCTCGCGGATCGCAACGGTCAGAGAGGCGCGGTAGTTCAAGAGCGTGCGGTGCGAGCCTGTCTGGCGGCGTTGAAGCAAGATGTGAGCAGTCGCGAGTTTGCTCACATACGTGGATGCCTGATCGGCAACGACACCTCGTGCGCCCATCACGACCTTTCTCGGGCCGATCTCACTGATGCTCTTTTCTCGGGGGCTGATCTTCGTCGATCGCGAATGGCTGCGGCCAACTTGCAAGGTGCGGTCTTGGAGCGTGCCTTGCTGCGTCACGCGCATCTTCCTAATGCCACGTTGGAAAGTGCGACAGCACAGCTCAGTGATCTCACCGCTGCCAACCTGGCAAGCGTGCAGGCTCGGAATGCCAATTTCCGACAGGCCTCGCTTGAAGTGGCCAACCTTCGAGGCGCTGACCTGCGTGGCGCGAATCTTTCTGGTGCGAACTTGCAAGGAGCCGACCTTCGGGGCGCTGACCTGCGGCGAGCCAACTTGAACTCCGCAGACCTTCGAGGGGCTGATCTCACGGGCGCCCGCCTGGCGGGTGCCTCCACCTCCAGCACCCGGGTGAATTCGCCCGACCAGTTGCCGGGTGCTTCGGGAGTAGTGGTGGACACCCGGCCTGGGCCGGTGGCCGCGAGCCGAACTGACGGCGTTCGGTAATCCACGGTCTTAGTTCAGTAGTCGTACAAGCACCAACCGTTGGTGAACTTCCACGGCTCGATTCGCTCGTCGAGAAACTTCGTGCCGCGCCAGGCCTCGCCGCTTTCTGAGATTCCCCAGTAGGCCAGGTGATACAGCATCGCTCGGATGGCCTTGGGTGGAATCTGATGCACGTTGACCCAGCGTTCGCCTTCCTTGGTGACCAGCCACATCTCGCTCCCCTTGAAGCGCAGGGCGAAGTCGGCTGTGAGACTTAGTTGCATCCAGATCGGGTATCCGCCGTTGGGCATGATGATCGTCCTTTCGGAGAGTGAAGTGCCGCTTCGTTGCGGCTGATCACCACACATGCACCCCCGTAGGGGGTGCTAAGACCGCGCGCGCGAGGGGGCTGATTCAGCCCTGTGGATAGTCGTTCGCGCGAACAGGCGGGAGTGCCTACCGTCAAGACGTGAGGCAAAGGCTGGACAGCGAGAACGCGGGCCCGAGGTTACTCGGACCCGCGCTTGGAACTCGAACGGAAAGACCTGCCTCCGCTTATGCGCCCATGGTACCTCCCAGGAGAGAGGTGAGCAATGCTGAATGAGGCGGCCGCACGTCGGCACATCTCCGATCATCGGTTTTCCGCCTACCGCGAGGGCCTCACGTTCGAGGATGCGCTGCGTCAGTACGACTGGAACATCGCCTTATCTGCAGCTGTCTACGAGTCACTCCATCGAGTCGAGGTGACTTTGCGCAATGCCTTGGATCGGGAATTGTCTTTGTGGAACGAAGGGCAGATTGATACGCGCACCTCGTTGACGTTCGGGCGCGAATGGTTAGTCAATCCAGCGCCTTTGCTGAGCCGCCTCTTGGGATCTTCATGGGAGAAGGCCCGGACAAGGGTCGCCCGCCAATCACGCTCCTGGCCTAGAAAGGCGGTACAGATGCACGCGGATGTCTTGGCGCAATTGCCGTTCTCTGCGTGGCGTTTCCTACTTCCTGACAAGGATCCAGGAAGGCGGTTGCTGTGGGAGCAAGCTACGCGCTGGGCATTTCCAGGCTGGGAAGGAGATTCACTCGTCCTAACAAGAAATGTGGCCGGTCTGGTGAAGTTGCGAAATCGCGTCGCTCACCTTGAGCCAATAGTTCGACCGGGGTATGTCGAACGGCAATTGGCCGCGATGCGGCGAGTCGTGGGTGCGATTGACCCTGTTGCGGAGGTCTGGCTGGTCTCTCAACAGCGGATTTCGACGGTCCTGAAAGACCGCCCTAGCCGGGCGGCGTCGCCGAGAAGCAGTGGAGTTGGCGGTCAGCCATAATGCTGGGGTGTCAATAAGCCTGGGAATGCCCGCAGCCCCGCCGCCGGTGGTGGCGCCTCGTCGTAAGTCGCGTCAGATAGTTCTTCGCCACGACAAGCACCCGGTTGCCGTGGGTGGGGACGCGCCGGTGAGCGTGCAGTCGATGGCTACGACGGTCACGGCCGATATCAATGCGACCTTGCAGCAGATCGCGGAATTGACCGCAGCTGGTTGCCAGGTAGTGCGGGTGGCTGTGCCCTCGCAGGATGATGCTGATGCGCTGCCGATCATCGCCAAGAAGTCCGGCATTCCGGTTGTAGCGGACATTCACTTCCAGCCCAAGTACGTGTTCGCGGCGTTGGAAGCTGGGTGCGCGGGTGTTCGGGTGAACCCGGGCAACATCAAGCAGTTCGACGACAAAGTCGGGGAGATCGCGCGCGCAGCGAAGGACATGGGCACACCGATTCGCATCGGCGTGAACGCCGGTTCCTTGGATAAGCGTTTGATGGAGAAGTACGGCAAAGCGACTCCCGAAGCGCTAGTCGAGTCCGCGTTGTGGGAAGCGTCGCTGTTCGAGGAACACGATTTCCGCGACATCAAGATCTCGGTCAAGCACCATGATCCGGTGATCATGATGCAGGCGTACATGCAACTTGCCGAGCAGTGCGACTACCCGCTGCACCTGGGCGTGACCGAAGCTGGTCCCACATTCCAAGGAACCATCAAATCTGCGGTTGCCTTCGGTGGTTTGCTCTCGCGCGGCATCGGCGACACCATCCGCGTCTCGCTGTCCGCCCCGCCCATCGAGGAAGTCCGGGTGGGCTTGCAGATTTTGGAATCGCTGAACCTGCGCGAGCGGGGCCTGGAAATCGTGTCATGTCCTTCCTGCGGACGCGCGCAGGTAGACGTCTACACACTCGCTGAGCAAGTAACAGCCGGGCTCGAGGGCCTGGAAGTTCCCTTGCGCGTGGCGGTGATGGGTTGTGTGGTGAACGGGCCGGGCGAAGCAAGAGATGCCGACCTAGGCGTTGCCTCGGGCAATGGCAAGGGACAGATCTTCGTCAAGGGTGAGGTCATCAAGACCGTGCCGGAGTCCCAGATCGTGGAGACACTGATCGAAGAGGCCATGCGCCTGGCCGAGCAGATGGAAGGCGAATCGGGGCAAACCGATAGTCGAAACCGTCTAGGTTTTCACTCGTGACCACGTTCGCCGGTGAGGGCAAGTCCCTGGTCGGCTACGTCCGGCAACTGACGCCCACAGATCTGGGTGCAGCAGAGGAGTTGCTTCGCGCCGATCCGGTCACCAACTGCTTTATGGACGCCCGAGTTCGCCTGGCCGGTGTGGATCCGTGGCGCCTGGGCGGGGACATGTGGGGTTACTTCGACGAAGATCGGTTGACATCACTCGTCTACGCGGGAGCGAACCTGATTCCCGTTGCCACCACGCCCGCCTCGCGCGCAGCGTTCGCCGATCGGTTGCGCCCAATGCCCCGCAGGTGTTCATCCTTTGTGGGACCGGCGCAGGAAGTTTTGGATTTGTGGCGGCTACTCGAGCCGGCGTGGGGACCGGCGCGCGAGGTGCGCCCGGAGCAACCGCTGCTGGTGATGGATACCGACCCGCAACTAGACGCCGATCCGCTGGTGCGGTGCGCCGATATTTCGGAGCTGGATCTGGTGGTGCCTGCTTGCATCGACATGTTTACCGAAGAAGTTGGTGTGTCCCCGGTCCGCGGTGGGGCGGGAACCGCGTATCGCGGACGCATCGAGGAGTTGGTCCGATCCGGGCGATCCTTCGTGCGGATTGTTGATGGGCGGATCCAGTTCAAGGCCGAAGTGGGAGCATCAACGCCCCAGGCGTGTCAGTTGCAAGGTGTGTGGGTGACACCAGAGTTGCGCGGGCGCGGATTGTCCGAGCCGGCGTTGGCGCAGGTGGTGCGCTTGGCTCGATCCACGATCGCCCCCGTGGTGTCCTTGTATGTCAATTCGTTCAATACGGCCGCGTTGCAGGCATACGCCGCGGTGGGCTTTCGCCCGTACGGACAGTTCGCAACGGTTTTGTTCTAGTGTTCGGGTTCCGATGGAGAGGACAACCCCTGTGATCTTGCGCATGTCCACGTTGTTGCTGCGTACCTTGCGCGATGACCCGGCTGATGCTGAGGTACCCAGTCACAGGCTGCTGGTCCGCGCGGGATATGTGCGGCGCATCGCTCCGGGTGTCTTCTCCTGGTTGCCGCTGGGGTATCTGACCTTTCGCAACGTGGAGAACATCGTGCGCGAGGAGATGGACGCGGCTGGCTTTCAGGAGGTGCACTTCCCGGCGCTGATTCCGCGGGAGCCCTACGAAGCCACCAATCGCTGGACCGAGTACGGCGACAACCTGTTCCGGTTGCAAGACCGGCGCGGCAACGACTACCTCCTCGGCCCCACGCACGAGGAACTGTTCACGCTGATGGTCAAGGGCGAGTACTCCTCCTACAAGGATCTGCCGCTGATCATTTACCAAATCCAAACCAAGTACCGCGACGAAGCGCGGCCGCGCGCAGGCATCCTGCGCGGACGTGAGTTCGTGATGAAGGACTCCTACTCCTTCGACGTGGACGACGCCGGTCTTGAGCGCTCGTACCTGCGCCACCGTGATGCCTACATATCCACCTTCGACCGCTTGGGCCTGTCCTATGTGATCGTCTCGGCCATGTCCGGGGCCATGGGTGGTTCGGCGAGCGAGGAGTTCTTGGCACCAACACCTGTGGGTGAGGACACGTTCGTGCGCTGCCCGGAGTGCGGGTTCGCAGCGAATGTGGAAGCGGTCTCGGTTCCAATGGCGGTCGAAGAGCCGATTTCTGTGGGTGCTGCGCACGTGGAGGTCACACCCGATACACCCACGATTGCAACTTTGGTTGAGGTGTCGAACTCGCGTCCAGAACTTGCGCGAGTGGATGGGGATGTTTGGACCGCATCGGACACGCTCAAGAACGTGATCGTGATGCGCGTTTACGCCGATGGCACCGAAAAGCCGCTGGCGATCGGTGTTCCCGGAGATCGAGAGGTGGACGAGCGGCGCCTCGAAGCTGCCGCGTATCCGGCCGAAATCCGTGCGTTCGAGGAACAGGACTTCGCGAAGAATTCGGCGCTCGTAAAGGGCTATATCGGGCCAGGTGCCTTGGGCCTGGTGGGATCAACAGGCATCGAGTACCTGCTTGATCCGCGAATCGCCCGTGGCTCTGCCTGGATCACCGGCGCCAACGAGCCGGGCCGCCACGTTTACGACCTCGTCTACGGACGCGACTTCGAAGCCGATGGCGTTATTGACGTTGCCGAAGTGCGCGCAGGAGATGCATGTCCGGCATGCGGAGCGGCAGTTGAGATCGCCCGCGGCATCGAGATCGGCCACATTTTCCAACTTGGACGCAAGTACACCGACGCACTGGGCCTGCAGGTGCAAGACGAATCGGGTTCGTTGGTGACGGTCACGATGGGTTCCTATGGCATTGGTGTCTCGCGTGCCGTCGCAGCCATCGCCGAGCAGCACCACGACGAAAAGGGTCTGGTCTGGCCGCGTGAAGTGGCGCCCGCGGATGTGCACCTCATCGCTACCGGCAAGGACGAGTCGGTCTTTGAGTTCGCCGATTCATTGGCGTCGTCGTTGTCCTCAGCTGGAGTCCGGGTGCTGTTCGATGACCGTCACGGCGTGTCACCTGGCGTGAAGTTCAATGATTCTGAACTCATCGGTGTGCCCACCATCGTGGTGGTGGGCCGTGGCTTGGCCGACGGAGTAATCGAGGTGAAAGAGCGCGCCACCGGTGATCGGGTCGATGTGCCGGTTGACGACGTTGTCTCGCACCTGGTTGCACTCGTGCGCTCCTAGAAGCGTTCGGCGTTGATCGACCTCGACGTACTCATCTGGCTGGCACTGGCCGCCTTGGTGGCCGGCTGGGTTGACGCGGTTGCCGGAGGTGGGGGATTGCTCCAGGTGCCGGCGTTGTTGCTCGGTTTGCCCGGCCCCGGCGTACAGGCACTGGGAACCAACAAGGTTGCGAGCGTGTTCGGCACCGCGGCGGCAACCGGCACGTACCTGCGCAAAGTTCGCCCCGATCTGCGCGCGGCTTTGCCGATGGCGGGACTGGCGTTCCTCGGATCGTTGGGGGGTGCGGCTACGGCATCGTCGCTGCCGGAGAACGTATTCAGGCCATTGATCATCGCTTTGTTGATCGGGGCATGGATCTGGGTTGCGGTGAGCCCGGCGATGGGCGCAGTTGATCGACTTCGTTTCTCCGGACGACGCCACATCGCGATTGCCGGAATAGCCGGATTGGTGATCGGTTTCTATGACGGACTCCTGGGACCTGGCACCGGATCATTCCTCTTGATCGTGCTGGTTGCGTTACTTGGTTACTCGTTTTTGTCCGCGTCCGTTACGGCCAAGATCGTGAACCTGGGAACCAACATCGCGGCGATCATCATCTTCGGCTTCGGTGGATACATCTGGTGGCAGGTGGGCCTGGTGATGGCCGTCTTCAACGTGATCGGTGCTGTGGTGGGTGCACGGATGGCCCTGCGCCGGGGCAGCGGATTTGTGCGAATTGTCTTCTTGATCGTGGTGGCGGTGCTGATCGTGCGCCTAGTGATCGTTGGCTAAGTAGGGAATGCCTGACTCGGTGCCCCCCACTGCACGGCTGCCCGCGCACACAACTGAGCACCATCGATCGCGAAGGCACGATCGGCTGCTTGGGTATTCGCCGCAACGTCAGCATTGATACCCACAAGAGAGTTATTCAACTGCGCAAGTGCTGCTCGGGCTGAGCGCGCATCGGTAAAAGGTGTGGGCGGCTCAAATGCCGGCGGGGGAGCAGGAACAGATGATGGTTCGAGCATCTGTGAGTACACCTGCAAGCGGCCTTGGTGGTCGGCAAGTTGCGTGAGTACCTGGCGTTTGGCTCTGCCGGTCAGATAAACCCCTGCGAGTCCGGCGGCGTAAACGAAGTTCTGTTCAGCCTCGATAGCTCGCACGATGGCGGCAACCGCAGTTGCATCGGTGTAGGTCATACGTTGGCCCGGACGTCGCGAAGTTCGGGAATGTGTGAAGCCTCCGAAGCCGCGATGTAGGTCAAGGTGCGCACCCGCTCTGAATCCTGGCTCGATTGAGCGGCTTCGGCTCGAAGTTCGGCGCCGGCGCGCTCTCTAGCGATGAGTTCCGCCAGGACGGGCTTGATCCTCGCAGCCGCCGGAGCGATAGGAACAATCGAGGCAATCTGTTCGGAGGTGGCCCCCAATTCGCTGGCGTGGGCGCTGTGCTGATCGGCAATCGAGGTGAGCGTCCCGCGCAGTTCGGGGAAGGCCTCGATCGCACCGAGGTAGGCCCCGATGAGTGAGAGTTCATCCAGCAGGTTCTCGTCGGGCTGCTCAGGGGCGCTCGGCTGGATCTCGATTGCCTCCGGGCCACCGTCGTCATTCCCGCAAGCGCTCAGCACGCCGAGGCTCAAGGCGCCCAGGGCCGCACTCGAGGAAAGCAACAGGGTGCGCCGAGAAAGGCGGCGGGGCAACGGGCTCAGCACCCGCCAAGCCTGCCATGGCCGGTTACACTCTCGGCGAGCAGCGCTTGAGCGCCGCGCACAACCGCTTGCACAACAGGATCTCGCCCGATGAACAGAAGGGGCCGACGCCATGCTTGATGTGTCCCTCCAGGCTGTGCGAGATCGCCGAGCCCGTGGTCCAAGGCGCCGGCATGGACCTCGAAGACCTGGCGATCGAGAAGGTGGGTCGGCGCGACAAAGTCTCGATCATCGTTGATGTCGATGGCGGCGCGAGTTTGGACGCCATCGCGGGAGTCTCCAGCGCGCTGTCTGCTGCGTTGGATGAGCATCCGGACATTACGTCGTCGTCGTACGTTCTAGAAGTCAGTAGCCCCGGGGTGGATCGACCCCTCACCTTGCCGCGGCATTGGCGGCGCAACCGCGATCGCCTAGTTGCCGTCGAGTTCGCCGATGAATCCCCCACCACCGGCCGGATCGTCGACACCACCGACACCACCGCAACCCTCGACATCGACGGGAAGCGCCGCGAGATACCGCTGGCAACTGTGACCCGCGCGATCGTGCAAGTGGAATTTTCCCGAGAGCGCGAGGAGGGCTGATGGATATCGATGTCAATGCCCTGAAGGCACTGGTTCGGGAGAAGGACCTGTCTTTGGACCTCGTAGTCGAGACGATCGAAGCCGCGCTGTTGGTTGCGTATCAACGCAGCGAAGGCTCTCGCGAGCAAGCCCGCGTGCAGTTGGATCGCAAGAGTGGACACGTGACCGTGTGGGCATCGGAGTTAAACGACGACGGCGAAGTTATCGGAGAGCTCGACGACACCCCCGATGGTTTCGGTCGCATCGCTGCCACAACGGCGCGCCAGGTTCTAATCTCCCGGCTACGAGACGCCGAAGGCGATGCCACCATGAACGAGTTCACTGGCAGAGAAGGTGATCTCGTCTCCGGGGTGATTCAACAATCGAACAATCCGCGCATGGTTCGGGTGGACCTGGGCAAAGTTGAAGCGAACTTGCCGCCCGAAGAGCAAGCACCGGGTGAGGCTTACACCCACGGCGAGCGGATCAAAGCGATCGTGACCAACGTGCGTCGCGGTTTCAAAGGCCCGGTCGTGACGATCTCACGGACGCATCCGGGGCTGGTGAAAACGCTCTTCGCCCTCGAGGTTCCCGAGATCGCCGACGGCACGGTCGATATCACCGCTATCGCCCGAGAAGCCGGTCACCGCACCAAAATCGCCGTTCGATCCCATTCGGCTGAAGTCAACGCCAAGGGCGCTTGCATCGGCCCGCAAGGACAGCGGGTTCGCCATGTGATGAGCGAACTCGGCGGCGAGAAGATCGACATCGTTGATCACAGCGACGATCCGGCCGAGATGGTCGCGCACGCTTTGTCCCCCGCGCGGGTCACCGCGGTTGAGATCGTGGATGCGGCAGCCAAGGCGGCCCGGGTGCTGGTGCCCGATTACCAATTGTCCTTGGCCATCGGTCGTGAAGGACAAAACGCCCGACTAGCCGCGCGCCTCACCGGCTGGCGGATTGATATCCGACCGGATGGGGGCACCGCTGGGGATCCGGTTCCACCGGCGGCGCAACCACCGGCGGCAGGCGAGTAGAGTTGGGGCTCGGTTCCTCGGGGGACGCAATTCGTCACGACGATGCTCTCGGCCTAGTTGACGGCCCGGTGCGCATGTGTATCGGATGTCGAACTCGAGAACCGGCGTCGAAGCTGGTTCGCCTCGTAGCTGATGGACATGCCCCGGGAGGGTGTGCTGTCGACCACGAGCGAACCCGACCGGGACGTGGAGCCCATATCCACCCCCGGGAGGAATGCATCGAACTGGCGGCGAAGCGCCGGGCACTTGCCCGAGCGGTCCGCAGCCGGGCCGGTGTCAGCATCGACATCCAGCAGGTGCGTGCGCAGATCCTCGACTCGAGGCTGTAGCGTCCGCCTGTAACACCAGCCCACGAAGGAGTGGTTCGAAAGATGAACACCACATGAGCGCGCGAGCATGAACATGCAGCGTTCGTTCTAGCCGTCCGGGCATGGCCCGGACCCAGACAGGAGAGTTGTGTCCAAGGTTCGGGTCTACGAGCTCGCTAGAGAGCTCGGAGTCGAGAGCAAGGAAGTCCTTGCCAAATTGCAGGAGATGGGCGAATTCGTCCGCTCCGCCTCATCCACTATTGAGGCGCCGGTAGCCCGTCGCCTCGTCGAAGCTATGCCGGGTGCCGCAGATAAGCCAGCCAAGAAGACGGCGAAGAAGGCGGCCGCTAAGAAGACCACTCCCGCTCCGGCGGTAGATGCGCCTTTGGGCGATGCGCCTTTGGGCGATGCGCCTTTGGGCGATGCGCCTTTGGGCGATGCGGCTTTGGCCGATACTCCGCCACCGGCGGCGCCCGCACCCTCCGTAGCCGCACCGGTCAGCCCGCCGGCAGCCCTCGCCGGTCAGCCCGCCTGCAACCCCACCGACAGCCCCGCCAGCCGCCCCACCGGCAGCCCCGCCCGTAGCGCCTGCCGCCCGGACCGCGCCCAGCGGGACCGCGACCGGGCAACAACCCCTTCGGTTCACCGGCCTCGGCGGCCCGCGCCCCGGTGGTCCGCGGCCGGGAAACAACCCCTTCGGCAGCGGCTCGGGAATGGGCCGCGGCACGGTGTTCCCGGTGCCCCGCGCCCCAATCCGGGCAGCATGCGTGGACAGCGTCCCGGTGGCCCGGGTGGTCCCGGTGGTGCTCCAGGTACCCGTCCAGGAACCCGCCCCGGTGGCCCGGGCGGTCCCGGTGGCCCGGGTAGTCGCGGAGGATTCCCGAGTGGTCGCGGACGTGGCCCCGGCGGTCCCGGTGGTCCCGGTGGTCCCGGTGGAACCGGTGGCCAGGGCCCGGCGGTCCTGGTGGTCCCGGTGGTCCCGGTGGCTGGGCGCCCCGGCGGCCGCGGTGGTTTCGGTAACCGGTCCGGTGGCCGAGGCAATACCGCAGGCGCCTTCGGCCGGCCCGGAGGTCGACCCTCGCGAGGGCGAAAGTCCAAGCGGGCCAAGCGGCAAGAGTTCGACAACATGGAGGCCCCCACCCTTGGCGGGATGCGGTTACCGCGCGGTGGCGGCGAGAGCGTTCGCCTGCCCCGCGGTGCATCGCTGACCGACTTCGCCGAGAAGATTGATGCCGCACCAGCCGATTTGGTGAAGGTGCTCATCGGGCTTGGCGAGATGGTCACGGCCACCCAGTCGATCGACGACGACACCTTGATGTTGTTGGGCAACGAACTGAACTTCGATGTCCAGGTCGTTTCACCCGAGGACGAGGACCGTGAGCTTTTGGAGTCCTTCGATCTGGAGTTCGGAGAAGACGAAGGCGAGGCGGTCGATCTCATGCCGCGACCGCCGGTGGTGACAGTGATGGGTCACGTCGACCACGGCAAGACCAAGCTGCTCGACGCCATCCGCAAGACCAATGTGGTCAGCGGTGAGGCCGGCGGTATCACCCAGCACATCGGTGCCTACCAAGCTGTGGCACTCACCGCCGATGGTGAGCGCAAGTTGACGATCATCGATACCCCCGGTCACGAGGCGTTCACCGCCATGCGTGCTCGCGGCGCCGAGGTCACCGACATCGCGATTTTGGTCGTAGCCGCAGACGATGGCGTGAAGCCGCAGACCATCGAGGCGCTGAACCACGCGCAGGCCGCGCAGGTGCCGATCGTGGTGGCGGTCAACAAGGTCGATAAGGAAGGTGCGGACCCGATGAAGGTGCGCAGCCAACTGACCGAGTATGGGCTCGTTGCCGAAGACTTTGGCGGCGAAACGATGTTCGTCGACGTCTCAGCGCTGCAAAGCATGGGTATCGAGAGTTTGCTCGAGGCCGTGTTGCTCACCGCCGATGCCGCGCTGGAGTTACAGGCCAACCCGCATCAAGACGCCCAGGGTGTGGCGATCGAAGCGCACCTGGACCGTGGCCGTGGCCCGGTTGCGACGGTGCTCGTCCAGCGTGGAACATTGCGCCAAGGCGATTCGATTGTGGCCGGCGATGCGTTCGGTCGCGTTCGAGCGATGCTCGACGATGCAGGAAACCCGGTTGATGAAGCGGGTCCCTCCACACCTGTGCAGGTGCTCGGCCTCACGTCGGTTCCCGGAGCCGGTGATTCCTTCCTGGTGGTCGAAGAGGACCGCACCGCGCGGCACATCGCCCAAACTCGGCAAGCGCGTGAGCGCAATGCGCTGCTCGCGAAGAATCGCGTCAAGCGCTCGCTTGAGGATTTCCTGGAGTCCTTGGAAAAGGGCGAGGTTCAAGACCTCACCTTGATCATCAAGGGCGACGTCTCCGGCTCGGTGGAGGCACTCGAGGATGCGCTCACCAAGATCGATGTGGGCGAGGACGTCAATTTGCGGGTCATCCACCGCGGAGTGGGTGCGATCACCAAGAACGACGTCACCTTGGCGAGTGCATCGAAGGCGATCATCATCGGCTTCAACGTCCGACCCGAAGGCAAGGTGGCCGAGTTCGCTACGTCCGAAGGTGTGGATGTGCGCTACTACAGCGTCATCTACCAAGCCATCGATGAGATCGAGGCTGCACTCAAGGGCATGCTCAAGCCCGAATACGAGGAGGTTCAACTCGGTACCGCGCAGGTACGCGACGTGTTCAAGTCCTCGAAGTTCGGCACCATCGCCGGGTGTCTTGTGCAATCCGGTGAGGTCAAGCGCAACTCCAAGGCGCGCTTGGTTCGCGACGGTGCCGTCGTGGCCGACAACCTTTCGATTGCCACCTTGCGTCGTTTCAAGGACGACGTCACGGAGGTGCGCGAAGGGTTCGAGTGCGGTATCAACCTCGGCTCGTACCAGGACGTGAAGGTCGACGACATCATCGAGACATTTGAGATGCGCGAGAAGCCGCGGGTGGCATAGCCCGCGGCCCTCGCCGCATTTCTTGTGCTCGTCTCGCTGGCTGGTCGTGCCTCATCTTGAGAATCGCCCGTATTGCTGAAGGAGAGAAGTCATGGCGAACGTGGCTCGTCAACGTCGGTTGGCCGAACGTATCCAGCACATCGTCGCTGAAATGCTCGAACTTCGGATCAAGGATCCGCGCCTGGGCTTCATCACCATTACCGACGTTCGAGTTACCCCCGACCTGCGGGAGGCCTCGATCTTCTACACGGTCTTGGGGGATGTTGAGGAGCATGCTGCTACCGCCGCGGCCTTGGCCTCGGCAACAGGGGTGATCCGTAGCGAGGTGGGCAAACAAACGGGCATCAAATTCACGCCCACCTTGGAGTTCATTCCCGATGCCGTACCCGAAAACGCCCGGCACGTGGAAGAACTGCTGGCGCAGGCCGCCGCCGCCGATGCGGCCGTGCATGAGCAAGCAGCACGCGCGCAGTTTGCAGGCGATCCCGATCCTTATCGGCACGAGAATGAAGACGACGAAGCCGATGAGGACGACCACGCTTCTAGTCCATGAAACGTAAGGACGATCCGTCGATAAGTGGCGTGTTGTTGATAGATAAACCCGCCGGGTTGACCTCACACGATGTTGTGGGGCGCGTGCGTAAAGCCTTGGGTATGCGACGCGTGGGGCACGCGGGGACGTTGGATCCGATGGCCACCGGAGTGCTGGTGGTGGGCGTGGGACCGACCACGCGTTTGCTCGGCATCGTTGGTGGTCACGACAAGGAGTACGAAGCCACCATTCGACTCGGCGCGGTAACCACGACCGATGATCGCGAAGGTGACGTGGTGTCCACCGCGGATGATTCGACCCTCGCTGAGATCGATGAGGAAATGATCGTCGAGTCAATCGGTCGATTCGTCGGCACGATCCAGCAGCGCCCGAGCGCGGTGAGCGCGGTCAAGATCGACGGCAAGCGCGCCTATGACCGGGTTCGGGCGGGTGAGGACGTAGTACTTCCGGAGCGAACTGTCACTATCCGTGCATGTGAGCTGCATGAGGTGCGCCGATCCACCGAGCACATCGATGTGGACGTGCGCGTGGAGTGTTCGGCCGGCACGTACATCCGCGCGCTGGCCCGCGACCTGGGTGCTGAGCTGGGGGTAGGCGGACACCTGACGGCATTGCGTCGCAGCCGATCGGGCGCGGTTCGCGTTACTGAGTGCATCGACCCCGCTGACGTAAGCATCGATCAATTGCTGCGCCCGGGCACCTTCGCCCGTCAGGAGTTGCCATGTATCGACGTCAGTGAAGCCGATGCCGTGCGGGCCCGGCACGGTTCGGCGTTGCCCCTGTCGCTGCCCGATTCTTTGGTGGTGGCGCTCATCGGACCCGGGGAGGATCTGGTGGCAGTGGTGGAACCGGGTCCGCGGTACCTCGCCGTTTTCCCACCCGCCACACCCGGGACCTAGGCTTTCGGCTCGTGAGCGAGCGAGTGGCCATCATCGGGGTCTTTGATGGTGTGCATCGAGGGCACCAGGCGGTGATCGCCCAGGCCAAGGCGTTGGCCGGTGATGGTGAGGTTGTGGCGATCACCTTCGATCCCCATCCGCGCCGAACCCTGGATCCGGATAGGGCTCCAGCCATGCTTGCAACCTTGGCTGAGCGCGTTGATGCGCTCAAGGACGCCGGCGTTGATGACGTCGTCGTCGTTCCCTTCACCCACGAGTTGAGTCAGGTATCACCGAGGGAATTCGCGCAGGAGTTCATTGTGCGCCGTGCTGCCGCCCACGAAGTGGTGGTGGGGGAGAACTTCCGATTCGGGCGAAACGCCAGCGGCACGGTCGACACACTTCAAGAACTGGGAGCCGAACTCGGCTTTGGAGTCCAAGCCCTGATCTGCGCGGTGATGATGTTCGGTTCTCCTCCAGCCGCGTTCGTCATGCGCTTGCCGACGGGGATCTGACTCAAGTCACTTTCGTCCTTGGCCGGCCCTTCACTTACCGGGGGGTGGTGGTGCACGGCGACCACCGAGGGCGCACGCTGGGCGTCCCCACAGCCAATGTTGCGGTGAGCATCGACCGCGCTGCACCAGCCGACGGCGTGTATGCCGGCTGGGTTCGAGTGGTGGACGGCAACGGCCCGAAGCTTCCGGCCGCAATTTCCGTGGGATCAAATCCGCAGTACCACGGAGTGGAACGGCGCATCGAGGCGCACGTCATCGACAGTGACGAATTGGACCTAGAGCGATCTGGACCTAGAGGATCTGGACCTATACGGGCAAGAGATCGAAGTGGGCTTCACCCATCGGCTGCGCGGGCAAGAAGTGTTCGATAGTGAAGCGGCGTTCATCGAGCAGATGCAGGCCGATATTGCCACCGTCCCGGCGCTTGGCCGCAGCCAGTGAGGGGGCCTGATAGCCTTCGAGGCGACGGTTGCTGAGCGGGCGCTCGGCGATACGTGACCAGGCCGCACGGTGCGGTCATCGCTGGCTCGCCAGCGCGCCCGGAGGGAATGTGAATGTCACTCGACGCCGCCACTAAGGCAGAGATCATCGCTGAGTACGCCATCAAGCCAGGTGATACCGGAAGTCCGGAGGTCCAGATCGCGCTTTTGACCACGCGCATCACCGAACTCACCGAGCACCTGAAGACCCATCCCCACGACCACCACAGCCGCCGCGGCCTGTTGATCCTCGTCGGTCAGCGTCGCCGGTTGCTGAAGTACCTGACCAAGACGGACATCAACCGTTACCGCGCGATCATCGAGCGTGTCGGCATCCGTCGCTAGTCGGTACTCGACAGACTTCACACACAACCGAATAGAAATCAGTAAGGAACAGCAAGTACCTCATCAATAAGGATCCGGGGCGCTACGGAAGCGTCGTGTTCGGTCCTCGGTAGTGGTCCCCGCCAGGGTGATGCGTGTCATCGTCCCGGGGGTCTCGATCGAAGACCGCCACCGGACGTCTGCCGTGGGCGCCCCTTGGTTTCTCAACAGAAAACAGGAGGCACCCGTGACGGGTTCCCAGATCGCGATGGCCGAGGCCATCATCGACAACGGTGCGTACGGAAAGCGCACCATCACCTTCGAGACCGGCCGCCTAGCGCGTCAAGCAGCCGGTTCAGTGACCGTTACCTTGGACGGCGGCACCCTGCTGCTGAGTGCGACCACCGCGTCGAAAAATCCCAAGGAACAACTCGACTTCTTCCCGCTTACCGTGGATGTCGAAGAGCGGATGTACTCGGTAGGCCGAATTCCCGGATCGTTCTTCCGCCGTGAAGGTCGTCCCACTGAGGACGCAATCCTCACCTGCCGGCTGATCGACCGTCCGCTGCGCCCGACCTTTAAGAATGGTCTGCGTAATGAGGTCCAGGTTGTGGTGACAGTTCTGTCGCTGAACCCCGCGGACCTTTACGACGTCATTGCGATCAATGGCGCCTCGGCTTCGACGCAGCTTTCGGGTCTGCCCTTCAGCGGTCCCATCGGTGGAGTGCGCATCGCACTCATCAACGGTCAGTGGGTCGGATTCCCCACCCATGAGCAACTCGAGGACGCCGTCTTCGACATGGTTGTGGCTGGGCGCATCGCCGACGACGACATCGCGATCATGATGGTCGAGGCTGAAGCCACGACCAAGACGGTTGACCTTGTTGCTGGTGGAGCGCAGGCGCCCACCGAGGACGTCGTGGCCGCCGGACTGGAGGCGGCAAAGCCGTTCATCCGTGCGCTGTGCGCTGCGCAGCAGGAGTTGGCGGATGCGGCAGCCAAGCCGATCGCGGACTTCCCGGTCTTCTTGGACTACCAGGACGACGCTTTCGACGCCGTTGAGCGCCTGGCGCTGGCTGATGTTCGCGACGCACTCGCCATTGTGGAGAAGGCTCCGCGCGAGGAGCGTCTCGACGACATCAAGAAGACCGTCGTTGCAGAGCTCACTGCCAACTTCGAGGGTCGTGAGAAGGAACTGTCCGCAGCGTTCCGATCGGTCACCAAGAAGGCGGTACGTGATCGCGTGCTTCGCGATCAGGTGCGCATCGATGGTCGAGGTTTGACCGACATCCGCGCGCTCTCGGCGGAGGTAGACATCCTGCCGCGCACGCACGGCTCGGCGCTGTTTGAGCGCGGTGAGACTCAGATCCTGGGCGTCACCACGTTGAACATGCTGCGTATGGAGCAGATGCTGGACACCCTCAACCCCGATAACCGCAAGCGCTACATGCACAACTACAACTTCCCGCCGTACAGCACCGGCGAGACCGGTCGCGTCGGTTCTCCCAAGCGCCGGGAAATTGGTCACGGTGCATTGGCCGAGCGGGCGCTTCTTCCGGTGTTGCCCACGCGTGAGGAGTTCCCCACGCGATCCGCCAAGTGTCCGAGGCTCTGGGCTCCAATGGTTCGACCTCGATGGGCTCGGTGTGTGCATCCACTATGTCGCTACTGAATGCCGGTGTGCCGTTGAAGGCAGCGGTTGCCGGTATCGCGATGGGTCTGATCTCCGGAGAGGTCGATGGCGCGACGAAGTTCGTCACGTTGACCGACATCCTCGGTGCTGAAGATGCGTACGGCGATATGGACTTCAAGGTGGCCGGTACGCGCGACTTCGTCACGGCACTTCAACTAGATACCAAGCTCGATGGCATCCCAGCCGACGTCCTAGCCGGTGCGCTCACCCAGGCACGGAATGCTCGGATGACGATTCTGGACGTGATGACCGAAGCGATCGATGCTCCCGACGAGATGGCCGCAACTGCACCGCGGGTTATCTCGGTCAAGGTCCCGGTCGACAAGATCGGTGAGGTGATCGGGCCCAAGGGCAAGATCATCAATCAGATCCAAGAGGAAACCGGCGCCGACATCAGCATCGAGGACGACGGCACCATCTACATCGGTGCAACCGACGGTCCCTCGGCCGAGGCGGCACGCACTGCCATCAACAACATCGCCAACCCGACGATGCCCGAGGTGGGTGAGCGTTACCTGGGAACCGTGGTCAAGACCACCAACTTCGGTGCGTTCATCTCGCTGATGCCCGGCAAGGATGGTCTGCTGCACATCTCCGAGATCAAGAAGCTCACCGATAAAAAGCGCATCGACACCGTTGAGGAGGTCCTCAACGTGGGCGACAAGGTGCAGGTCGAAATCAAGGAGGTCGACCCGCGCGGGAAGTTGTCGCTGGCACCGGTGTTGGGCGACAAGGAAGCTGCGGCTGCCGCAGAAGCTCCAGCGGAGGTCTGATCGTTGCCTGCTCGCGCCCAGACCGCCACATTGATCAGTGGTGCCGACGGGGGTGTGGTGCGTCGCACCACCTTGCCCGGTGGCCTACGGGTCATCACCGAGTACGTCCCTGGCGTTCGCTCGGTGGCTTTGGGGGTCTGGGTCGCGGCGGGTTCACGAGATGAGCCGTCCGCCCAGATGGGCTCGGCTCACTTTCTCGAACACCTGCTGTTCAAGGGGACCACGCACCGCGATGCGATGACAATCTCTGCGCAGATCGAATCGGTGGGTGGGGATCTCAATGCCTTCACCACCAAGGAGTACACGTGTTATCACGCGCGCGTTCTTGATGAGCACCTGGCACTCGCGCTCGATGTGGTGTGTGATGTGGTGCTCAACGCCACCGTCCACGATCACGACATCGAATCCGAACGCGCGGTCATCCTCGAAGAGATCGCCATGTACGAAGACGATCCCGGGGATCTGGTCCACGATGAGTTCGCCCGCGCGATGTTCGGCAACTCACCTTTGGGTCGCCCCATCTTGGGCACGGTCGACACCATCACCGCGCTCCCTCGTAGTGCGATCAAGAAGTTCTACCGCCGCGCCTACACACCCGATTCCATGGTGATCTCGGTGGCGGGCAATGTCGACCACGCATCGGTGGTGCGCGATGTCAAGAAGATCTTCGCCGATCGCCTCGATTCGAGCGCCGAGTCGACCCCCGCGCGCTCAGGGAAAGGCCGCAAGGCATCCGGTGTACCGGTTCTCATCTCGTCCCGGCCCACCGAACAAGCTCACTTGATGCTCGGGGCACCCGGCCTTCGCCGAGGTGACGAGCGGCGTTTCGCTTTGGCTGTGCTCAGCACCGCGCTCGGCGGGGGCATGAGTTCGCGTCTATTTCAAGAGGTGCGCGAGAAGCGTGGCCTGGCGTATTCGGTCTATGCCTACGCACAGTCCTTTGCTGACACCGGGGTCTTCGGGTTGTACGCCGGCTGTCTACCGAACAAGGCCAACACCGTCTTGGACGTGTGCCTCACGGAGTTGGATTCGGTAGCCCGGGAAGGCCTCTCGCAAGAAGAACTGCAGCGCGCCAAGGGTCAGGTGAAGGGATCGATGGTCCTTGGCCAAGAGGACCCGGCATCGCGGATGACGAGAAATGCTCGCGCTGAATTGCACGATGAGCCGCTCGAGAGCATTGATCAGCTACTCGAGCGGGTGGATGCGGTCGATGCCGGAGCCGTTCACGACGTCGCGAAGAACCTACTTACACAGTCCTTCACCCTTGCTGCCATTGGACCGTTCGACGAGACCCACACGTTCAACGCCGTAGGCTGATCGTCGTGTCCAGCGATGAGCATGCAGTCATCCGGGTAGGAGTTCTCGGCGCCCGCGGTCGCATGGGAGCCACCGTGGTCGATGCCGTGAATGCCGCAGAGGGCATGGAGGTTGTCGCCGCCCTCGATGAAGGCGACGACCTCTCGGCCCTTGTGTCCGTCGCGTGCCAGGTGATCGTGGATTTCACCACGCCCAACGCAGTGATGGGCAATCTGGAATTCGCCATCGGTCACGGTATGCACTGCGTTGTTGGAACCACCGGTTTCGATGAATCTCGACTGTCGCAAGTACGCGCTTGGATGGATACGCATCCGGACGTGGGCGTTTTGATCGCACCGAACTTCAGTATCGGCGCGGTGCTGATGATGCACCTGTCCGCGCTGGCTGCACCGTACTTCGAGTCCGTGGAAGTGATCGAACTGCACCACCCGGAGAAGGTGGACGCACCCTCGGGAACCGCGGCGCATACGGCGCGAGTGATTGCGGCGGCGCGGGAAAAGGTTGGGCTGGGGGCGATCCCCGATGCGACGTCGTCGTTATTGGCAGGTGCCCGAGGGGCAACGGTTGATCAGGTGCCGGTTCACTCGGTGCGCCTGCGTGGGTTGGTAGCGCACCAAGAGGTGTTGTTCGGTGGACCAGGGGAGACCTTGACGATTCGACACGACTCCCTTGATCGCAGTTGCTTCATGCCGGGAGTTGTTCTCGCAGTTCGCTCGGTTGCGAACTTCCCAGGTATGCATGTGGGTCTCGCCGAGTACCTCGACCTGTAGACCGATCGGTTAGCGCGTGAACATCAAGGTAGTGGGAACGTTCATTGCGTTGATGGTGCTCGGAAGCGTCGCGTACGCGTTTTTGGCAATCACCCGCGCGTGGGTCCTGTTCACTTCCGGCGACGTAGTGCAGATTGCCTTCGCGTTGTCCATCGTGGTGATTCCGATAATGGGCGTGGCCTTGATCGGCCGCGAACTGTGGTTTGGGTGGCGGACTCGGCAGATGGGACAGCAGTTGTCCGCTGAAGGTGGGCTGCCGGAGTTTGTTGGGGGTGTTACCCCATCGGGTCGTCCGAGTAAAGAAGATGCGGACGCTGCCTTCGAAGTATTTGCGCAAGGCGTTCAGATGAGTCCGCAGGACTGGCGGGCGTGGTTCCGACTAGGGATCGCTTATGAAGATGCGCGCGACCGTAAGCGGGCACGAGCTGCGATGCGGCAAGCTGCCAAACTTTTCACCGGCTCACACTGAAAGTCCGGTTGCCCTAAGTGCGGCGGCAGTGATAGCGGCCACAAGAACCACCACTAAGAACGGTGCCTTCAAGATGAGCGCGATGATGGCGGCGGCGAGTCCGGCAAGGCGCGCGTCGATCTGCAGCGCGGTACCGACGGAAAATGTCTGAACCCCGACAAGTGCTGCCAATAGTGCAATCGGCAACAGGGCGGTGAGCCGCCGCAATGCCGGGTTCTCCAGCACTCGGGCCGGAATGACGTATCCGGTTAGTTTCAATAGGTAGGTACCGATAGAGCCGATGATCACTGCAGGCCAGATCATGATGTGCGCTCCGTTCGGGCCATCAGGCGTTCGGCGATCACGGCCACCAGGGCCGCGGACAGTACCGGTAGCCCTGGTTGCAGGATCGGAACGAGCGCAATCGCCACCGCAGCGCTAGCGAGGGCTAGGGCAATAGCCGAACGATCGCGCAGCCGTGGCCACAGGAGCGCTATGAAGCCTGCGGGGACTGCGGCATCGAGCCCGAGCACCCGTGGATCGTCCAGTGCAGCGGCACCGAGGGCACCGATCAGGGTGCCCAAGTTCCACAGAACGAAGATGGCAAGGCCCGTGGTCCAAAAGGCGTGCCGGGCTTGGCGTGAACCGGCCGGGTAGCGAATGGCCATGGCCGTTGATTCATCGATGGTGATCTGCGCTCGTCCAAGCACCCGCCACCAGGAAGTGTGCGCTGTGTCCAGGTAGGGGCGAAGGCTCAAGGCGTATAGGGAGTTGCGCGCGCCGAGCAGAAGCGCTGTCACGACGGCCGCGAGTGCTCCACCTCCGGCTCCCAGGACGCCCACCAGAGCGAACTGGGATGCGCCGGTGAACATGCCCAAACTCAGCGCCTGTGTTTGCCAGACATCCAGACCGCTGGCAACGGAGATCGCACCGAAGGACAAGCCGTAGGCACCTGTTGCGACACCGATGCCGAGAGCATTGATGGTGATCGGTCGAAGGGGTGTGTCGGCGCTCAGCGCACACCTGCGCTAGCGAGGGCGCCGCGGACCTGGGCGACGGCGTCTGTTGCTGCTGGGATGTCGGCATCGACTGCGTCCAAGCGCAACCGGCGTTCCATTACGTCGCTGGCATCAAGTGCCCCCTCATGGAGGAATGCGTGGGCAATGTCCACCCGACTTACTGACGTATGTGCAGCCACCGGTTCCAGGGCCGATCCTGGGTCGGGAAGCAGCCTGGCGAGCCCGCGCACCCGATCCGCTTCGGCTCCGTACCGCATCACGAGGGGATCGGGATCGAAGAAGCCCGGTGGGCGCGTTGCGACTGATCGGGTGATGCTCCGACCAACGCGATACCGGTGGTGTGACAGGGCGCCGAAGAAATCAAGTCCACCGCATCTTGGGCCATCCGACGGTAGGTGGTGAGTTTGCCGCCGGTCACCATGATGACTCCGTTGCGGTCTGTGGAGATGAGGTGCTTGCGAGAAATATCCGACGTAGCTCCGGTAACACCCGAACCGAGTGTTACCAGCGGGCGCAGACCGGTGAATGCACCCAGGACGTCCTCGCGAGTTACCGGATCTCGCAGTACCCGATTGATCTGTTCGATGATCCAATCGATGTCCTCTTGGGGGGCCACCGGGACGTCGTCGATTGTGTCTACGCCGATGTCGGTGATGCCGGCGAGCACCGTGTTGTCAGGACGGGGGAGAAGGAAGCAGTAGCGGCCCGACATTCCCGGCACGGGGATGGTCAGCGCGGCGAAAGGGTTGCCGAGACGGTCTGCGTCGAGCAGCACGTGGGTGCCCCGGGAGGGATGCACGTGCACATTCGCATCGAGTTCGCCGGCCCAGACGCCGGTTGCCGCGATCACTGCGCGAGTTGCGATGGTGAGGTGCTCACCGCTGAGGTGATCACGAATGGTCACGTGATCACCGGCCACCTCGACCGCTTCAGCGCGGGTGATGATGCGAGCGCCGAAGGCTGCTGCGGTGCGCGCCACGGCCACAACCAACCTGGCATCGTCCACAAGTTGACCATCCCAAGCCATGATCCCGCCGCGTAGGTGACCGGCATCGATACCGGGGGCCACCGCCTGGACGCGCGCTGCCGAAAGTAGGTGGGCGGGAGGCAGTACGCGAGCCGAAGTGCGTGCGCCGGTGCGCAGCAGATCACCTGCCAAGAAACCAGCGCGGGTCAGTGCGACTGAACCAAGGGCTGTGTTTGTCATGATGGGAACCACCTGCGGCAGGGCGCGGATCAAGTGGGGCGCGATCGTGGTCATCAAGTGACCGCGTTCCACTGCGCTTTCCCACGCAACATCCACATGTCCGGTGGCGAGGTAACGCAAGCCGCCATGAACGAGTTTGCTCGACCAGCGGGACGTACCGAATGCCAGATCCTCGCGTTCGATCAGCACCGTGGCGAGCCCCCGACTCGCGGCATCGAGTGCCACGCCAACACCCGTGATCCCACCGCCCACCACGACAAGATCCACCGGCCGAGGATCCTGGGCAATATCGGCGAGATCTGTGGCACGGCGCTCCAACGACAGATCTGCCGCGGGATCGCCGACGCGTTGGAAGATGACGTTCATTTCACCCTTGCGTGTGGTCTGGAATCGGGTGGTACGCCATAACGCTACCTGCGGGCACTTCACTCGACATGGCAGGCTGCGCGCCATGGGCGCGAACTGGGTACCAGGAAGATGGGGTACTAAGCGCGAAGTTGAAATCTCAGATCCGCGCACCCGTGCATTTGCGCGCCAACATCTGGGTGAACCGAAGGCATCTTCGCAACCGGCGCTGCGAGGTGTGCAGCCATCTGGCTTCGTTGATCGAGATATCGACCGGTTGTTCCCGTCGATCCAGGTAAGCGTGGACGATGAGGAGCGCGCCCGACACTCGCGGGGAATGTCGTATCTGGACTACCTGGTCTGGAGATCGGATCTGGTGATCGACGCTCCCGATGCGGTGCTCTTCCCCAGCGATCACGAGCAAGTCCTGCAGATCCTGCGCGTGTGCTCGAAGGAAGGCATCGTGGTGGTCCCGGTTGGGGGCGGTACGTCGGTCACCGGGGCGATCACCGCGGACTGGCAAGCAGCGGCGTCGATCGTGATCTCCACCCGCTACCTGAATCAGGTTTTCGACGTTGATGTCGAATCAGGAATTGCGCACGTGGGATCGGGTGTCACGGGTCCGCAATTGGAGTCGCATATCGCTGACGTTGGGTGGACGCTCGGCCACTTTCCACAGTCGTGGGAGCAGGCCAGCATCGGTGGCTTCATAGCCGCACGGTCCTCCGGGCAGTCATCAAGTGGGTACGGGCGCATCGAAGACATGCTGCTCGGTGCCCGCGTTGCCACGCCGGTAGGCACCTGGGACGTCGGTGGCTTTGCGGCGGCCTCAAGTGGACCAGACCTTCGCCACCTTGTGTTGGGTAGTGAGGGGAGTTTGGGTGTTGTCACCTCGGCGCACCTGCGTTTGCGCCCGCGGCCGAGCATCCGCGAGTACGCGGCCGCGGTTCTGCCGGGTGATTTTGATCGAGCAATCAAGGTGTTGCGCCACCTCGCCCAATCCTCAATGCGCCCCACAGTTGTGCGCGCCTCGGATAGTGCTGAGACCGAAGCGCTCTTGACCATGTCGATGCCGGGGGGTCTCGCGGGATCTGCCTTCTCGGCTTACCTGCGGTTTCGTTCAGCGTTGCCGGGGTCGCTGCTGATCGTGGGATGGGAAGGCACGCGGGCAGCCGATGTTGCGGCGGCCCGTGCCCACGCTCGCGAGGTCCTTGCCGGCGCAGTCTGGCTCGGTGGCGGGCCCGGCCGATCGTGGGAGCGTGGCCGCTTCCACGGACCGCATCTGCGCGATGCCCTGATGGATGAGGGGTATCTCGTCGAAACCTTCGAAACCGTCACTCGATGGTCCAACGTAGATGCTCTGCACGCGTCCGTGCGCCGTGCCGCCTTCGAGGCTTTGGGTGATGGCAGTTACGTCATGGCTCACATCTCGCACACCTACGACACCGGCGCATCTTTATATTTCACGGTGCTCGCGGGCGGATGGTCTGATCCGATGGCCTCGACCGCTCGATGGCTGGCGGCCAAAGCACAGATCACCGATGCCATCGTGGCCGGTGGTGGGGCGGTGAGCCACCACCACGGGGTTGGGCGCGATCACCGCGCGTGGCTGCCACAACAGGTGGGTCCGATCGGAATGAACGTGCTGGGTTCGGTGAAATCCTCTGTCGATCCCAGCGGCGTGATGAATCCCGGGGCGCTGCTGTGACCAGAGGCGAATCGACCTTCCGGGGGATCGCGATCTTCGCGGCTGTCTGGCAGGGGCTTTGGCTCGCGGGCGATGGGAATTTGCGTCAGATCGTCACATCGAATCCAGGAGATCTGGCCGTGATCGCCCTGCTGATCTCGATGGCGGCTTGGCTGATGCTGTGGCTCTCGCTATTTGGACCATGGCGAAGCCTCCGGCGCCTGCGCTTGTTCCAAGTGGTGTCCATGGTGTTCGTAGTTCTTGCCGGCCTGATCTTGATGACGGAAACGTCGGCGGTTGGGGAAGACGGCTGGTACGTGGGTGCCTCTGTGGTGAACCTCGGGGTTGGCTTGGCGGGCATTTACCTCACCAGGCGCTGGGCTATTCCTTTAGTGATCGCGATCGTCACCCTCCAAACGGCGGTAGTGGTTTTCGTCCATGCGCGCGGCGACGACCCGTGGCCGCTGGAGGTGGACCTCGTCTATCCCTTCTACGCATTAGCGCTGGGGCTGGCAAGTGTTGCTGCTCGCCACGCACTCATGGCCTCCGCACTCCGACAAGATGACGTGGAGCGTCAACTCACTCGTCAAGAGCAGGTCCGGGCTGCAACTGAGCTGACCGGAGAAACGCTGGCTTCTGCTGAAACGCGCTTGCACGAAACCGTGTTGAACACGTTGACCGCGATCGTTCGAGGTGGCTTGGGAGACAATGAACTAACCCGAGCGAGGTTGCGCGAACGTGCCCGAGAGTCCGCAGATGTATTGACGTCCATCGCCCAGGGATCCGACATGTCTGCGCGGTGGGACGGCGATCTACGAATCGATCTCGCTGGAATCGTGGTTGATCTTGAAGGCAGCCAAATCAACGTTGAGTGGGACGGAGTACTGGATCTGGATCCGTTCCACGGTCAGATAGACCAGGCAACCTTTGCCGCTGTCGGTACGGCCGTTCGAGAGTCGCTGATCAATGTCCTGCGTCATTCTGGGGCATCCAAGGTTCGGATTGCAGGAGATATTCGAACAGCGGTGGATGGCAGCTGGTGGCGCATCCGGATTCGAGATGATGGTCGTGGCTTTGACATTAAGGACCGCGGGTTCGGGTTGCGCACGGTCGTGGAAGATGGAATACGCGGTTGCGGTGGTCGAGTCTCGATCAAGTCGGGAACAAACACCGTGGTCACGTTGGAGATTCCCGTACGAAGACTCTCAGCCACAGAAGTAACTCCTTTTGGAGGCATACTGCAAGCCATCGCCTTGCCGGTTGTGGCGGCTTTCACGGCATTGACCTTCTACACCATCGGCGCTACCTGGCAATACGTCGATTCTGAGCTGCTCAATACCGTGATCGCCGGTGTCTTCGTGGGCCTGGTAACGGTCGTTTTGATTGCCGTGCGTGATGAGAAGCGCGAACTCATGCCCTGGTGGGCGGTGCTCACAGTCTTGGTGGGTGTTCCGGTGATGACGAATCTGGAACGGCTCGTGGTGTCGACACCCATCCCTACGGGGGATTGGAGCGGTGAGGCGGGTGCGTCACTGATCTTCGTGATCGTGGCCACCGGACCCAGGTGGGTCGCACCGGCAGCGGCGGTGTCCTGGTTCATCGCCCAGGAACTCGAGTGGATCGAACTGACGCAACCGGGGATGTTCGTGATACTCATTGCGGCGCTCTTGGGATGGCAACTTCGCCAAGGACAGGCGCGCGTTGAGTTCATGGACACAGAGGTGAGCCAGCAGCGCTCGGCGCTCGTTGCATCGCAACGCAGGCTCGTTCAGGCGCGCACTCGCTACCAGGACGTCGACACGTCAGGGCTTGTCGCACTCTTGGAGGGCATAGCCCACGGAAACGTCGATCCAAGTGCAAGCGTCGTTCGCGCCATGTGTGCCCGAGAGGAGCGAATGATTCGTTCGGTGCTACGCCTGCATCCGGAGGCAGTGACCAGCCATCGAGACCTGGTGGCGCTAGCGGCCACCGCCCGCGATTGCGACGTTGATCTTTCGATCGCGATCGTCGAGGACATCCCCAAGGATGCCGCATTGACCACCCTCGAGGATGCTCGTTTTCTCATCAGGCAGGCGCGACCCCACTCACAGGCCCGGGCGAGTATCACTCGCGACACCGGTGGATGCACCTTCCGACTGGTGGTGCAGATCGGACCCGAGGGCCTGCGATCCCTTCCGGCCCCGGCCGAGGTTTTGGACGAGGCGGAGGGTTTGGTAATTATCGAAGAGGAATGCAGATCAGTGCCAAATGTGGTTGCCACTTCCGTCAGTGGCCAAGATGCGCAACGATGAGGCTATGTCCGATGACGTGGTAAGGACCTTGTCTATCGGCATCGTCGACGATCATGAACTTGTGCGTCAAGGTTTGCAGTCCTTGCTGGCAGATGCATCGAACGGTCACGTGGTGGCGGACATCGTCTACTGCGGCGCAGACTCCCCAGGCGTGCGTACGCAAGAACCCCGATGTGGCGCTGCTTGATGTGGATCTGGGACAAACTGCACCGAAGGTCAAGGACTCGGTCGAGTCCTTCGTCGAAGCCGGAATCGCGGTCTTACTGATCAGCGCTTACGACGATGCCCGGTCGATTCGGGCCGGGCTGAGCGCCGGAGCGTTGGGCTTTGTTCCTAAACGAGTGTCGATGGATGTGCTCGTCGAGGCGCTGCGCACCGTGGCGCGAGATGAGTTGTATCTGTCCGTCGACTTAGCCTCGATTCTGTCGGCGGCCGTGGAGACCCCGGACTTGAGTCCACGTGAAGCAG
Source organism: Candidatus Nanopelagicales bacterium (assembly GCA_018402235.1). Classification (GTDB taxonomy): domain Bacteria; phylum Actinomycetota; class Actinomycetes; order S36-B12; family S36-B12; genus S36-B12. Next base: position 48,931 of record JAGYJJ010000004.1, read on the forward strand.
ATACCTTGCGCCTGTACGCCTCGGGACTGTCGATGGTGGCGGTGGCTCGCAAGATGGGTATCTCCCCACACACCGCCAAGGAGTACCTCGACCGCGTCCGGACCAAATATGCCGCTGTTGGGCGCACCGCGCGAACGCGAACCGAGCTCTATGCCGCGGCGCGAACCGACGGAATCATCGATAAATAGCGCCTAAGTTCGGTGTTTGTCCCCCCAATTGGGGACGGAATGTCCTGGTTAAACAACCCATGCCCCGACACCATGGTTTCGCCGGCGGCTGCGGGGGAGTCGCCGGCAAAGGTATGCACGGGACCTAAACAGCCGCGCTGAGGCGCACTTGGCGAACAGTGAGGTCTCCCGGTCCCCAACCCTCGTCAAGTTGCACCGTCCGATGCGCACTATCGGGAGCAAATCCAGCGTCTTGGAGTACAAAGCGTCGAGATTCATCCTCGGGTGCGATCCAGATGTTCAAAGCCGAAGCGCTGATCGATCGTGCGTGGTCGGCGAGGGCCGTCAACAAACGACTGCCGTGGCCATGTCCGCGATGATCGGGAAGTACCTCCCAGGCCACGATCTCCAACTCACCGACCTGGGCGTCGGGATCTTGCGATGGCGCGAGCGCGGCAAAACCCACCACGTCGCTTTCGTGTGTCGCAACAAGGAGTCGGTAGCCAGGCCCTGGTGGCGCGATCACCGCACGCGTCCACTGCATCTCCGGATCACTCGCCTTCACCGCGGCGAAGAACTCCGGGGGCCAGGAGTAATCGTTGGCCCAACACGCTGCCTGGATTGCCGCCACGGATGAGGCATCTGCAGCCGTTGCCTCGCGAACGAAACCAGCATGGTCGGCCATGGCTCCATTGTGTCGCGGATGTGTGTCGCGGATGTGTGTGTCGCGGATATGTGTGTCGCGGATAAGGTTTGACCGTGACATCCGATGCCAGCACACAGATTGAGTTCCGTAGCGATGTGACCGTCGAATTGGTGCGCGCCAGCGCGCAGGATGCGGATGTTGTCTTCGCGGCCCGAGTCTCGACGGTGGGTGAGGCGAGCGTCGATGATGTTGACGCCGACGCCGAGCGATCCACCGGATTGATCCGCTACCTGATGCGCGAGCGGCACGGCAGCCCGTTTGAGCACAACTCCATGACGTTCTTCGTTCAAGCGCCCATATTTGTCTGGCGCGAGCACATGCGTCATCGCATTGCCAGCTACAACGAAGAGTCCGGTCGCTATCGGGAGTTACGTCCAGTCTTCTACGTCCCAGATCGTGACCGGGCGATCGTTCAGGCGGGCAAGCCGGGTGCCTATGAGTTCCATCAGGGCAGCCCTGAGCAATACGACCTCATCGAGAGCGCCGTCCGTGAATCGTGCGACGTGGCGTATGCGCAGTACCAGCGGATGCTCGATGCTGGCGTTGCGCGTGAGGTGGCCCGCATGGTTTTGCCGGTCACTATCTATTCGTCCGCGTACGTAACGATGAACGCTCGATCGTTGATGAACTTTTTGTCGCTGCGTCGCAAGTCTGAGGGGTCGACCTACCCGAGCTACCCGCAACGGGAGATCGAGATGGTCGCGGAGGAGTATGAGGAACACTTCGCCCGTTTGATGCCCATTACCCACGAAGCCTTTGTCGCTGCTGGCCGAGTTGCCCCCTAGCGGGCGCTAACCTGATAGTCATGTCAGCGAACAATCTCGCCAGTCCGCGGCCGGCGCCTTTTGGAAACATGCTGACGGCGATGATCACCCCGTTCACCGCGGAGGGGGCGCAGGACATCGACGGAGCGCAGACCCTCGCCTCGTATCTGGTGGATCAACTCGGGCACGACGGTTTGGTGGTGAATGGGACCACAGGGGAATCGGCAACGAAAACCGATGCAGAAGACAAAGACTTAGTGCGGGCTGTGGTGGAGGCGGTAGGCGATCGGGCGTGGGTGGTGGCAGGTGTTGGCACGAACGACACTGCCCACTCGATCGAGAGCGCCAAGTCGGCAGCAAAGGTTGGAGCCCACGGTCTGATGGCGGTAGCGCCGTATTACAACCGGCCACCCCAGGTGGGGTTGATAGCCCACTTCCACGCCATCGCGGACGCCACGGATCTTCCACTTCTCACATACGACATCCCCAAGCGCACGGGTGTGGCGATTGAAACCGAGACTTTGGTGCGTATCGCTGAACACCCGCGGATCGTTGCCAACAAAGACGCCAAGGGCGACCTCGACGCAACGCAGTGGGCTATGGCTCGAACCGACATCGGCTGGTATTGCGGTGATGACATTCTCAATTTGCCCATGCTCGTGTTGGGGGCATCGGGCATGATCTCGGTTGTTGGGCATGTGGTCGGCGATCGACTGAAGGCGATGGCCAGCGCCTTGTGGTCGGGGGATGTAGCGGCGGCCCGGGAGATTAACGCCGAGTTGCTTCCGGTCTATACGGGGATGTTCCGCACCCAGGGTGTGATCTTGACCAAAGCAGCCTTACGTTTGCAAGGACTGCCTGCAGGACCGGTCCGACTTCCCTTGGTCGATGCCACGCCCGAACAACAAGCGCAATTGCGTATCGACCTTGCCGGGGTTCGTGGCTTCGGTGGCGTGAACTAGTGCACCACGACAACATCCCCGCCGCCGCCGAGCTCGCCCCCGGAGTAGTGCGCATCCTGCCCGTGGGTGGCCTGGGGGAAATCGGCCGGAACATGGCGGTGTTCGAACTGGACTCTTCGCTGCTGGTCTTGGACTGCGGGGTGCTGTTCCCCGAAGAGTCCCAACCTGGAGTCGATCTGATCTTGCCGGACTTCACGCCGGTCGCCGATCGACTCCAAGCGATTGCGGCCATCGTCTTGACGCATGGTCACGAAGACCACATCGGGGCCGTGCCCTACCTCCTGCGGTTGCGACCAGATATTCCCGTCTACGGCAGCAAACTCACGTTGGCGTTCTTGCAGGCGAAGCTGACCGAACACCGCATCAAGGCCACATTGCATGAAGTCACCGATGGCGAACACGTATCAGTCGGTCCGTTCGGCTTGGAGTTCCTTGCGGTCAATCACTCCATTCCCGATGCGATGGCTGTGGCGATCCGCACCTCTGCCGGCACGATCTTGCACACCGGTGATTTCAAGGTCGATCAGTTGCCCCTTGATGGTCGCGTGACCGATCTGAACGGATTCGCCCGGCTAGGTGATGAGGGCGTGGACATCCTTATGGTCGATTCCACGAACGCCGAGGTCCCGGGCTTCATACCCAGCGAGCGCGACATCATCCCGGTCCTCGACACGGTGTTTGCAAAAGCCCAAGGTCGAGTGATCGTTGCATCCTTCGCATCACATGTTCATCGCATCCAGCAGATCATCAACATGGCGGTAGCGCATCGACGCAAGGTTGCCTTCGTCGGTCGATCCATGGTTCGGAACATGCATATCGCTCGAGATCTCGGCTACCTGTCGATTCCGGCGGGCACGTTGGTTTCGGCGGATGATCTTAAAGACCTACCGGACGACAAAGCGGTGTTGATCTGCACTGGATCCCAAGGTGAACCGATGGCGGTGCTGTCGCGGATCGCTAATCGTGATCACGCTATCTCCGTTGGACCCTCCGACACCGTGGTGCTGGCGTCGTCGTTAATTCCCGGAAATGAGACCGCGGTCAATCGCGTCATAAACGGATTGACTCGACTGGGCGCAGCCGTGGTGCACAAGGGCAACGCGCTTGTCCATGTTTCAGGACACGCATCCGCAGGAGAACTGCGATTCGTTTACAACATCGTGAAGCCTCGCTACGTATTACCCGTGCACGGCGAGTGGCGGCATCTGGTCGCGAATGCCAAGGTGGCCGAAAGCGTGGGCATCGATCCTCGACGCATCCTGCTCATCGACGATGGCGTGACGGTCGATCTTGATGACCACCGTGCTGTGGTGAGTGGTTACACACCGGTGGGCTACGTCTATGTCGATGGCTCCAGCGTGGGCGATCTGACCGAGGCATCGTTGAAAGACCGTCGGGTGCTGGGCGAAGAGGGCTTCATTTCGATTGTGGCCGTGGTCGACACCGTTGCCGGCACCGTGGTGGCTGGTCCGGAGATTCACGAGCGCGGCTTCGGCGAAGAGGTGCTTGCCGTTGGGATCGATGACGTGACGGCCCAGGTGCGTGCAGTTTTGGAGCAGGCCCTGGCCGATGGCATCGAGGATGTCCATGACCTGCAGCAGCGGATGCGCCGGGTTGTGGGCAAATGGGTCAACGCCACCCATCGGCGGCGCCCGATGATCGTGCCCGTTGTGGTTGAGGCGTAAGCCTCGTCGGCCCATGAGGTTCATCGCCAACCCCTCCCCCCGATGCGGTGTCAGACGTTGGGGCGACACGCCGGGCGGACACCCCAACGTCTGACACCGAAACGGGGAGGGGTGTTGCGCGTGTGACTGCTGGGTTTTGAGTGATTTGCCCGATAGCCTGCCCGCCATGGCGTCTCGTACGTCCGCTTCCCCACGTACTTCCCGTGCGCGCTCGGCAAGCGGCTCCCGGTCCACCCGTTCTTCGGCGCGCCCCGCGCGCTGCCTCGCGTGCTTCCGGGGGCTCCTCACGCGGGGCGAAGAAGTCCCGATCCGGCTCGGGTCGTTCATCGACCAAGCGAACTACTCGTAAGCCCGCGCGCAAACCCGCGCGCAAACCCGCGCGTGGATCTGGCCGGCCAGGTCTGCTCTCGCGCAGCATCGCTGGCATCGGGCGTGGGCTGATGGCGCTATGGGGCACTTTGGCGCTGGTTGTGGGAACGGTGGCTCGCGGTATCGGGCGCGGTGCTCGCGACCTCGATCCCGAACACCGACGCGATGGTCTCGGGCTCGCCCTGATAGCGGGCGCGGTGATCGTCGCGGCCGCAACGTGGTTCCAGGTCGATGGTTGGTTCATTGCCTGGTCGGGAGCGATTGCTACGACGCTCCTTGGCACGTTGGCGTGGTTGGCGCCTGTCTGCTTCGTTGCGTTGGCCTGGCGTTACTTACGCCACCCGGACCAAAACGCCACCACCGGCCGCCTGATGATCGGTGCTGGTGCGGTCATCGTTGGCGTTGTTGGCATCTGGCACCTCACCCAGGACCACCCAACACCTTCCAGTGGCGGCGAAGCCATGGACGCAGCTGGTGGTCTTGTCGGCTGGATCGGCACTGCTCCGGTAGTGGCCGCGGTCGGCCCGATCGTCAGCGGCATCGTTTTGGCTCTTGTTGTTTTCTTCGGAATTTTGGTGGTCACGGGTACTTCGGTGCAGGCCCTACGTGGATACGTGGTGGGTTGGTGGCAGTCGGTGCGCGGAGCGGCCACGTTGCTTGTGCCACCGGATCCGCGCGATCTTGAAAACGCCGACGAGGCAGAAGATGCGCAGTTGGAACTCCCCGGTCACGGCCAGGAGTTGATGGACGATTTCATTAGCGCCGAGCTAGCCGAATCAAACCTGCCGGATCTGCGTGATGCCGATGTCCTTCGCGATACGCCCCTCGTGGGGGACGAGCCTTTTGCTACGCCGCTGGCATTAGACGAGGAACGACCCGCGGCAGGATTGCTCGTCCCGGCGGGAGCGATCGCCGATGATGACCAGCCAACGGATGTCATTGCAGTAGTTGGACCGAACGACGACACCCAAGCGCTCGTTCCGGTAACGGTCGATGGCGACGACACTGTGACGCTGGTGGCCATCGCCGATTCCCGTCCACCGGTGGAACCGGCTATTGATCCGATCCCGGAGGGTTCACCCACCCAGGTGCCGGTGATGGTCAGCGGCCGCTACGGCCTGCCGAAGGCAGAGCTTTTGAAAGCTGGAGCAAGCCACAAGAAGGCGACACCCGTCAACGATCAGGTGGTCAAGGCGCTGCGGGAAGTGTTGGACCAGTTCGGTATCGACGCTGTGGTGTCGGGATTCCTGCGCGGGCCGACGGTCACTCGCTACGAGATCGAACTTGGGCCGAGTGTGAAGGTGGAGCGCGTTACCGCATTGAGCAAGAACATCGCATACGCCGTCGCAAGTGCAGACGTACGGATCCTCAGCCCGATACCGGGCAAGAAGGCCATTGGTATCGAAATCCCCAACACCGATCGCGAGCTCGTGGCAGTGGGCGATGTGCTGCGAAGTTCGCCCGCGGCAGTCGACCAGCATCCGATGGTGGTTGCCCTCGGCAAAGACGTCGAAGGCGAGTTCGTAGTTGCAAACCTTGCCAAGATGCCCCACATCCTGGTCGCGGGTGCGACCGGAGCCGGCAAGTCCAGTTGCATCAACTCACTGATCACATCGATCTTGATGCGTGCCACACCGGACGAGGTGCGGATGATCCTCGTTGACCCCAAGCGCGTGGAATTGAGCATCTATGAAGGGGTGCCGCACCTGATCACGCCGATCATCACTAACCCGAAGAAGGCGGCGGATGCTCTGCAGTGGGTTGTGGCGGAGATGGACAGGCGCTACGACGATCTTGCGCATTTCGGATTCCGTCATGTTGACGACTTCAACGCAGCGGTTCGCGCGGGCAAGGTAAAGCCTCCCGCGGGAAGTCAGCGCGTGTTGCGTCCGTACCCGTATTTGTTGGTGATCGTGGACGAACTTGCTGATCTGATGATGGTTGCCCCGCGCGATGTCGAGGACTCGATCGTGCGCATCACCCAACTTGCTCGCGCCGCGGGCATCCACCTGGTTCTAGCAACCCAGCGCCCGAGCGTGGACGTGGTGACCGGCTTGATCAAAGCCAACGTCCCTTCTCGGCTTGCCTTCGCAACCTCGAGCCTGGCTGACTCGCGGGTGATCTTGGATCAGCCGGGTGCGGAGAAACTGGTCGGACAAGGTGATGGGTTGTTCTTGCCGATGGGTGCGAACAAGGCGGTGCGCATCCAAGGTGCTTTCGTCGCAGAAAAGGAAATTCGCGGAATCGTCCAGCACTGTAAGGACCAAGCACAGGCGCGCTATCTGACGGAGGTCACATCCCCCGCAGCGGCCAAGAAAGAGATCGACGAGGACATCGGCGATGACCTCGACGTCTTATTGCAAGCGGTGGAACTCGTTGTGGGTACCCAGTTCGGATCCACATCGATGCTGCAACGCAAACTCCGGGTGGGGTTTGCCAAAGCGGGCCGGCTGATGGACTTGATGGAGTCCCGAGGAGTGGTGGGTCCCAGTGAAGGTTCGAAGGCACGTGAGGTTCTCGTGAAGGCAGATGATCTACCGGGAGTTCTCGTCAGCATCCGCGGAAATTAGACCGGTTGTCGTGCGTGGGCCCGCTGTGACATGTCATGGAAAATGGGCCTTGCGCCGCGGGGACAAGCCTGGAAGCCTTCGCACAGGAACTCCAGGATCGGGGAGCGAGCGTGGTCGGTGAGCACATAGCTGCTGCCAGGATCGCGCGTGGCCTATCTATTGATGATGTGGCAACGGCTACGAAACTGCGATCGCTCATCATCGAGGCAATTGAAGCTGGCGATTACTCGGTCTCGGGCGGGGAGGCCTATCTGATCGGACACCTGCGAATGATCGCGGAGGTGGTGGGGCTCGACGGCGACGATCTCATCGACGAGTACCGAGGTCGCTAGCAACTCCATTCGGTCGGTCCGTAGGCTCAGGACGTGCCTAAAGCTTTCCCTGTGACCGATGCCGAACTCAAGAAGGTCGCCATCGTCACGCTGGGTTGCGCGCGTAACGAGGTTGATTCAGAAGAACTTGCGGGTCGACTCGGTGCGCAGGGGTGGACGTTGGTCGACGACGCCGACCACGCCGATGCTGTTCTTGTCAACACATGCGGGTTCATCGAGGCCGCGAAGAAGGAGTCCATCGATACTGTGCTGGCTGCCGCGCAAGGAGCTGCTCCCGTCGTCGCTGTTGGTTGCCTGGCCGAGCGCTACGGGAACGAACTCGCTGCAGTGTTGCCCGAGGCCCGTGCAGTTCTTGGCTTCGATTCCTACCCGGATATCGGTGAGCGCCTAGAAGCAGTGATCGCCGGTGAGGAGCTGCCGTCGCACGATCCGGTTGATCGACGCACGCTGCTTCCGATTGCGCCGGTGGAGCGCAAGAACAGCCCTTCCGGTTGGACGCCGCCGGTACCGCGCATCCGGCTGGGATCTGGACCGGTCGCCTCGGTCAAGCTCGCAACGGGGTGTGATCGTCGTTGCAGTTTTTGCGCTATCCCGAAGTTCCGCGGCTCGTTCGTATCGCGCACACCCGCGGAGATCACTTCCGAGATTGGGGACATGGTGGGCAGCGGGGTCCGTGAGGTGATCTTGGTGTCGGAGAACACCACCTCCTACGGCAAAGACCTCGGAGATATGCGCTTGCTCGAAACTGTGCTGCCCGAACTGGCCGCAGGAACGGGCGTGGATCGCCTGCGCCTTTCCTACCTGCAACCGGCGGAGATGCGACCGGGATTGATCGCTTCGATTGCTGGAACGACCGCAGTGGCGGACTACTTCGATTTGAGTTTTCAACATGCCAGTCCGCGGGTGCTGCGATCCATGCGGCGCTTCGGTGGCACGCAGGACTTCTTGGAGTTGATCGAGGCGATTCGTTCGATTGCACCGGATGCCGGTATTCGCAGCAACGTGATCGTGGGCTTTCCGGGCGAGACGGATGAGGATGTCGATGAGCTCGCGGTGTTCTTGGAGGCAGCAGGTCTGGACGCTGTGGGTGTTTTCGCTTACTCCGATGAAGACGGAACCGAGGCGGAGAAACTTCCCGACAAGGTTGATCCGTACGAGATCGAACGCAGGCGCGCGCGGATAGCGGACCTGGTCGAAGAACTGATGGCCCAGCGCGCTTCCGAGCGGTTAGGTCAGCGCGTTCGAGTGTTAATTGAAAGCATCGAAGACGATGGCCCGGTTGGCCGTGCAGCCCACCAAGGCCCCGACGATGGATCGTGCGTGATCGTTGGTGATCGATCGACGCTCACGAGTCTGGCAATCGGAGATTGGGTAGATGGCGATGTGGTCGAGTCCGAGGGCGTCGACCTGTGGGTGCGAGTGTGATCTGGTGCGCGTCACCTGGAACCTGCCGAACTTTCTGACCCTGGCCCGTTTGGCGGCTGTTCCGGTTGTGGGCGTGTTGCTATTCATGCAAACGCCCATCATGCGCGATCTCGCCGCGATCGTGTTTGTTGTCGCGGCGGTAACTGACTTCATCGATGGCGCCATCGCCCGAAAGCGAGGCATCACCACCGAGTTCGGTGCACTCATGGATCCCATAGCGGACAAGGCTCTGATAACCGTGGCCTTAGTCGGGTTGTCGGCACTGGGTGACGTTCCCTGGTGGATCACGATCGTGATCTTGGTCCGCGAATTCGGGGTGACCGCCTTGCGCCTATCTGCGTTGCGTTATGGAGTGATTCCAGCATCGCGAGGTGGTAAGGCGAAGACGGTGGTGCAGATCATCGCGATCGCAATGTTCCTTGCGGTGGGTCCACAGTGGTGGGTTGATGTGGCTACGGTTGTGTTGGCGGTTGCGGTCATTTTGACCGTTGTGACCGGAGTGGACTACGTGGTGCGCGTTGTTCGGATGCGTAAGGCCCGCGCATGAAAGACCTCGCCCAGCTCATCGTCAGCGATCTGCGCTCGCGCAGTTGGACCATTGCGACCGGGGAATCGCTCACCGCGGGAATGGTCTGTGCGGCGCTGGCCGAGGTTCCCGGGTGCTCGGCGGTGCTCCGAGGTGGCGTTGTCGCTTACCAGGTGGATATCAAGGAATCGATCCTGGGCGTAAGTGAGCGGGCGATAGCCCAGGGCGTAGTGAGCGAGCAGGTGGCGTTGGAGTTGGCCCAGGGTGCCGCGCGCACCCTGAGTGCCCGGGTGGGTGTGGGGACCACCGGTGCGGCCGGTCCCGATGCCCACGACGGCACCCCCGCAGGGACCGCCTGGGTGGGCGTGTGGATCCATCGTGGGCCCGGGGAGCCGGGGACCATCCGAAGTAGGCAGATCACGTCATCCGGTAATCGGGCGCAGGTGCGGGCGGAGGTAACCCGGGCCGCTCTCGAAGAGGTCCTCGCCGCCCTCCAAGCCGCCTGACCTCCCAACCCTGTCCCGCGGCCCGTCCCGCGTCCCTTCCCGCCATCACTCCCGATGCGGTGTCAGTTGTCGGCGGCACGCCTCGGCGTGTCGCGCCGACAACTGACACCGCATCGGGGAAGGACGGGGGAGGGGTAGGGGGGAGGGACAGGGGAATAGACGCAGCCCTGCGGGTGTTATCTCAGGTAGCGCCCGATGTACGCCGACCCTGCACCGCTTGCCTGCACCGCTTGCCTGCACCACGCGATGCGGTTCCCGGACGGCGCGTTATGGTGGACGAATAGCAACCGGAAGGAGGCAAGGCCCATGATCGTTATGCGGGAAGTAATCGGCGAAGAGCTTCGTCGTCGCCGGCAAGACCAAGGCCGCACGCTGCGTGAGGTCTCCGGTGCTGCTGCCGTATCGCTTGGATACCTCTCGGAGGTAGAGCGCGGCCACAAGGAAGCCTCGTCCGAACTTCTGGCGGCCATTTGCGACGCCCTGGACATCTCGCTGTCGGAACTACTGTCCTCGGTCAGCACGCAGATGGCTTACAAGGAGTTGCAACACACCGCACCCACCACCCGGTTGCCGGACATGGTCCTGGCCGGTGGGATACCCGCGCGACGCGGTTTGTCGTAAGTCGCGTAATCGCCGAATCGGATCACATTTGCGTCGAAGTGACTTCTGGGAACGCCTCACCGCTGTCCTGGGAGATGAGTACGCCCCATCGTGGTCGCGCGATGTCGTGCTACCTACCCTCGGCGCAACGGTGGAGCAGGCATTCGACCAAGGGGAAGAGACCGTGACGGTCTGGCGAGCGGTATGCGAAGTGGTAGAGGTTCCCTCCTTCCTGCGATAGCCGGACATAGGCTGCAGCAGTGCCAGCAAGCAGTCCAGGGCTTTCGTTCCTGACGATCGTCACCTTCGGGCGATCGGGGAGCACGGCCCTGCAGGCGGCTCTCAATGCGCACCCGGACACGATCATCCGCGGGGAGAACTACGCTGCGTTGCGGGGAATGCAGGAGTACATCGATGCCATTGCCGCCGCTTCCGATCGACATCACGCAGGCAAACCACAGCATCCGTGGTTTGGCACAGCTCGACTCGATCCACGAGCGATTCTCGCCGACCAACGACGCCACGTAATCGAACACCTACTGCGAGTCAAGCCCACAACTCGTTGGACCGGCTTCAAGGAAGTTCGCTACGAGGTGGGACACATCGCCGATGCGGACGCTCTGGCCAACCACCTGTTGTTCTTGAACACGCTGCTGCCGGGCATGCGCTATCTGGTGAACGTCCGCGATCCGCAAGCGGCAGCAAGGAGTGGATGGTGGAGTAGGCATCCTGATGGCATCGGTGCGCTGCAGCAGACCGTCACCAACCTGCACTCTGCGACACACACACTGCAATCGGTGCTGGGGCCTGGGCGTGCGGTGCTTGTGGACCATGACCAATGGAACGAAGATCCGCAGGTGGTGATTGATGCGCTCGATGAGCTGACCTACCCCGTGGACCCGACCATCGTTCGTTCAGCGCTCGCCGAACAGCTCTCTCATGGGAAAGCAAACTCCTCATGAGCGCTTCCATGGAAATACAGTCAGATCCCCTCGACACCGCCGCGGTCCACGCGATCCAAAAGCGCAGCGTTGCAACCCTCACCGCGAGTCAAGTTCTCGGCGGCGTCGCGGTAGCAGGCTCACTGCCTGCCGGTGCACTGATCGCCGCCTCCTTGAGCGGCAGCGCTGCAGCTGCCGGCCTGGCGCAGACGTTCGGGGTTGTCGGCGCGGCACTGTTGGCGTTACCGCTTGCTCGCCTCGCCCTCACTCGCGGGCGACGCGCCGCGCTGTCCTTGGGTTACTTCCTTGGAGGTGTGGGTGCCCTGGTAGTGGTTGTCAGCACCGTGGAGCGCTCGCTGTTCGGCGTTTACGCCGGATGCCTGCTGGTAGGTGTGGCTTCGGCCTCAGGTTTGCAGGCGCGATACGCGGCAACAGACCTCGCAACGCCGCGTCATCGTGCGCGGAGTTTGTCCCTGGTTGTCTGGGGAGCAACCATTGGAGCGGTTGCCGGGCCGAACCTGCTCAACGTCAGCGGATTGTGGGCGCTGTCCTGGGGATTGCCGCAACTGACGGGGCCGTATCTGGTTGCGGTTGTGGTCACGTTCGGTGCCGTCGTCGTTCTTCTTTTGTTTTTACGCCCGGACCCGTATCGCGAGTCGCTGAAACTGCGCGGAGCCGACGGTCCGGGGGTAGTGCATCCGCGATTGCGCGATGGCATCGAACATCTGAAGACCAGACCGCGCGCGATCTTGGGTATCGCGGCGATCGCGATTGGCCATGTGGCGATGGTCATGGTGATGGTGATGACGCCGGTGCACATGGCCCACGTGGATGTGCGGCTGCAACTAATCGGTTTGGTGATCAGCGTTCATGTGGCAGGCATGTATGCGTTCTCCCCGCTCGTGGGTATGGCGGTGGATCGCTTCGGTCGGATTCAAGTGATCGTCGCGGGAATCGTGATCTTGCTGGTATCCATGGTGTTCAGCGGACTCTCGGCAGCCGACGACGTGTGGACCTTGGGCGTCGGGCTGTTCCTGCTCGGCCTGGGGTGGTCCTGCACCTTGATCGCGGGATCCACGCTGGTGACCGATGAGGTCGAGCCGCGCGAACGCCCGGCGGTGCAGGGTCTGTCGGACCTCACGATGAACGTGGCCGGCGCCCTCGGCGGTGTGGTGGCAGGACTGGTGGTGTGGGTGTCGTCGTATGCGGTGTTGAACCTGGTGGCGGCGATCCCGGTAGTAGCCCTGGCCATCTTTGCGGCACTGCCGGCGTGTCGGAAGCATTCGAACACCCGTTCGATGTAGTTTCAGCCACGACGGAAGCCCTCATCGCGGGTTGGCCTTTATCCACAGGGGCGGGTCAGCGGTGAGAACGCAATCCCCAGGTCGGGAATGGGGGGTCGCGGACATCGGGTGGATGTCACAGGGTGGACGTAGTTTTGAGATGACCGAATTTCGACAAGACACGTTCGAGCAGTAACCAACCGCGAGGAGAGTGCCCCATGGCCGCCAAGAGCAACAAGTCAAGTGAGAAGCCCACCGTTTCGGCCGATCGGGAGAAGGCACTGGATTCAGCCCTCGCCCAGATCGAGCGGCAGTTCGGTAAGGGCTCGGTCATGCGATTGGGCGAGGAAGGCCGCGCGCCCATCGAGGTTATTCCCACCGGATCGATCGCGCTGGACGTGGCCTTGGGTATCGGCGGTCTGCCGCGTGGTCGAATCATTGAGATCTATGGCCCGGAATCCTCCGGCAAGACCACGGTGGCGCTGCACGCCATCGCGAGTGTCCAGGCCGCTGGCGGGCTCGCCGCGTTCATCGACGCAGAGCACGCATTAGACCCGGACTACGCCCAAGCGCTCGGTGTGGACCTCGACAATCTGTATGTGTCTCAGCCGGACACCGGCGAGCAAGCGCTGGAAATCACCGACACCCTCGTCCGCTCGGGTGCCATCGACCTGGTTGTCATCGACTCTGTTGCGGCGCTGGTACCTCGCGCGGAGATCGAAGGCGAGATGGGGGACTCACACGTGGGCCTGCAAGCGCGATTGATGAGCCAGGCGCTGCGCAAGATGGCCGGTGCGTTGAGTAGTACGCACACATCGGCAATATTCATCAACCAGCTGCGCGAGAAGATTGGCGTGATGTTTGGCTCCCCGGAAACCACCACCGGTGGTAAGGCGCTGAAGTTCTACTCCTCGGTTCGCCTCGATGTGCGCCGCATTGAAACCCTCAAGGGTGGCACCGAAGCAGTGGGCAACCGCACCCGCGTGAAGGTGGTCAAAAACAAGGTGGCGCCGCCGTTCAAGCAGGCTGAGTTCGACATCCTCTACGGCGAGGGGATCTCGCGGGAGGGCTCGCTCATTGATTTGGGTGTGGATACCGGACTGGTGAATAAGTCCGGTGCTTGGTTCACCTACGAAGGTGACCAGCTGGGTCAGGGTAAGGAAAACGCCCGCATCTTCCTCAAGGACAACCCCGATCTGTCCGACGAGCTCGAAAAGCGCATCAAGGAAACGATGGGCATCGGAGCGCGCGCTGACGCACCAGCGGATACGGCCGCGGATACGGCCGCGGACATCGACGCGCCGATCGACCTTGCGGTCGCTGAGAACGTGTCGGACGTCGCCCCACCTGCGTAACGTCGTGACGCGTCGTCGTAGGTCCGGCATCGATGCAACTGCACCCGTTAACCGGGAGGGCGGTCATGTCGAGGACGATCCCGAGCAGGTGGTTCGCACCATCGTGCTGCGTCGACTCTCGAGTGCGCCGCGCACGCGCGGAGAACTCGAGAAGGATCTGGCGCAGCGGGGTTCGGATCCGGACATCACTGCAGCGGTGCTCGATCGGTTCGAGGAAGTCGGACTTATAGACGATGAGGCGTACGCGCGGATGTGGGTTGAGTCGCGTCATCGCAGCAAAGCCCTCGCGCGTTCGCTCCTCAAGCGGGAACTCACCGATCGAGGTATCGACCGGGAGTTGGCGCAGGAGGCGGTTGATCAGATCGACGACGACGCTGAGTGGCAACGCGCCCGCGAGTTCGCCGTACGCAAGTTCAGGGTACGCAGCGGTGAGGATCGACTGAAAGCGGTGAATCGACTTGCGGGCCAGCTTGCTCGCAAGGGCTATCCAGCGAACCTCTGCTTCACCGTTGCCCGCGAAGTATCAGCGGCGGTAGCCGAGCAAGGGGAGCAGGACATTATCGACGAGTTTGACGGTGGTCTCATCGTCGATCACTTCACCGCAGAGCAGGAGTCGGTGTAGCACGATCGCGGGCGGCAATTCGAAAACCAATGGGTCGATCGGTTGCGTGGGGATCTCGCCGCGGCCCATCGCGCGCTGCAGCATGGCTATGCGCTGAGCTTGCATCGGTTCACCCACCCGGGCTTGGAACTCCGCAACCAAGGACGGATCATGGGTGGATTCGCTGATGAGTTCACGCAGCACCGTCTGTAAGGGTCCGCGGAGCAGTCCGGCGAAACCGCGCAGTGATCCGAGCAGGTCCTCGCGCAGGGAACCGGTGTCCGGATAGTTGGCAGGGGAGGAATCGGCCATGGTGGTTAAGAAGACGTCGAGCCCGAGTTCGCGAACGTTCGACCAGCGGCGGTAAAGGGCGGCTTTTCCGGTGCCAGTTCGCCGAGCGATGCCGTCCATTGATGCACCGCGAAGGCCGTGTTCGGCGATCTCGGCAAGGGCTGCTGCGTGCACCGCGAGCACCAGTTCCTCACCCGTGCGCCGGGTGCTGGCTGGCCCTGCTGTGGCGGTGGTCATGGCCGCAGGTTAACCCACAGTGAACGTTCACGTTCTCTGAAGGCCGGATTTGTGAACGATCTCGTTCCTTGTTAGCCTGCCTCCAGTTGGACTGTGCATCTACGAGGGAGACCCATGCCTGGTTTGTCCGCCTGGGCGGTTCGCCGTCCCGTGTTCGCCCTGGTGGCCTGGTTCGTGGCGCTCCTAGCGCTGGTGGGCCTGGGTGTGGGCCTCGGTGGTCAGTACAACGACGCCTTTGATCTTCCCGACACCGAGTCCAAGGTGGCTACGGATCTACTCAGCGCTAGCGGCACGGACACCAGCGGAGTGGAAGGTGGAGCCAGCGTCGTGTGGTCACCGGCGTCTGGAAGTGCCGTCGATCCGGCCACTGCGGCCGAGATTGTGCCCGTACTGGAGGACATTGCATCGCTCGACTCGGTTACCTGCGTTGCTAATCCCTTCGACCCACGCGGTGCCGGCATAGGTCGCGAATGCCAGGCTGGGTCGGCCATCGATCCAACACTCTCTGCCCAGGTTCTCACCCCCGAGGAGTTGCAGACACTCGCGGCTTCCTTCTCTCCGGTGAGCCCCGATGGATCGGTTGCCTTCGCATCCATCACCTTCACCACCGACGCAGACGGCGCACCAACGGTCTCGGGCACCGATGCCACCACGATCTTGGATTCGGTGGCATCGCTGCGAAGTGGTGATCTGTCGATCGGTGTGCAAGGTCAGGTCCTTGAATTCGCGAACTCCGCCCCGCCGGCCACGGGTGAAATCGTCGGCATCACCGTCGCCATCATCATTCTTCTCATCGCCTTCGGGTCGATTGTTGCAGCGGGCCTGCCGATCATTACCGCGCTGCTCGGGCTCGTTGGTGGACTCGCCTTCGTGACCTTCGGTGCGAACTTCCTGGACGTTGCCACGTTTGCCCCCACGTTGGCGGCCATGATCGGTCTGGGTGTGGGTATCGACTACGCCCTGTTCGTCATAAACCGCTACCGCCAGGCATTGCTCGTTGGCCACGAACCCAAGAAAGCCGCAATCGAAGCGGTGGAAACCGCCGGGCGGGCCGTGGTGTTTGCCGGGTCCGCAGTGGTCATCGGCCTCCTCGGCCTGCTGGTGCTGCGCATCAACTTCTTCACTGGGCTATCCATCGGTGCGGCCGTCACCGTGATCATGGTCATGCTCTCGGCGGTGTGGTTCCTGCCCGCGCTGCTGAGCCTGATGGGCACCAAGGTCCTCGCCTTGCGGCTGCCGTGGGGCAAGAAGCCGGGGTCGGGTGAGCCCGAAGGGCGTGGCTGGGCGCATTACGGCCGCGGCCTGCAAAAGGTGCCGTGGCTCACCAGCGCACTGGCCCTAGGTTTCGTGATCATTTTGGCCATCCCGGCGCTTAGTTTGCGTCAAGGCTTCGCCGACGATTCGGGCAAGCCCGAAGGTTCCAACGCACGTATCGCCTACGACCTTCGCGCCGATGGCTTTGGCCCTGGCTCAAATGGTCCGTTCCTGGTAGTGGCTGACCTCGAGGGCGTTACCGATCCGCAAGCCTTCGGAACCATCGTGGCCGGGCTGGCGCAGGCACCCGGTGTGGCAGGAACGTCGCCTTCATTGGAGACCTTGCCGATTATTGGAAAACTGGCTGCAGCGCAATCCCAGGCCGGCGCAGGTGAATCGTCATCGAGCGTCCAAGCAATTGCGGTCTTCCCGGCGAGCGCTCCGCAAGATGAAGCCACCGCGCAGTTGCTCACCACGCTGCGTGATCAGGTGAATCCTGCCTTGGAAGATGCCACCGGTGCCCAGTTGTATGTGGGCGGCGCGCAGGCGATCACCCAGGACTTCACGTCCGTGCTGAGCGACGCACTTCCGATTTTCCTCGCCGTGGTGGTGGGTCTTGGCTTCATCGCACTGGTGATCTTGTTCCACTCGATCCTCGTGCCGTTGACCGGAGCGCTCACGTCACTCTTGAGTTTGGCCGCGGCCATGGGGATCACCGTTGCGATTTTCCAATGGGGATGGTTTGCCGACCTGCTTGGTGTCGCGGGGACAGGACCGATCTTCCCGTTCGTGCCGATCATGGTCTTCGCGATTTTGTTCGGCCTATCGATGGACTACCAGGTGTTCTTGGTATCGCGCATGCAAGAGGAATGGCTGCGCACCCGGGACAACTCGGCGAGTATTCGTCGCGGCTTGGGTGGATCCGGTCGCGTCGTGATCATCGCCGCCTTGATTATGTCGAGTGTGTTCATGGCCTTTGTTCCGAGCCCGGATTCGATCATCAAGCTCTTCGGTGTGGCTTTAGCCTCGGCTGTGCTGATCGATGCGTTCGTGGTTCGCTTAGTCCTGGTGCCGAGTTTGATGAGTATCTTCGGCAAGGCCAACTGGTGGCTTCCGGGCTGGCTGGATCGAATCCTGCCCACGGTCAAGATCGAACCGGGCGAGGACGAGATTGCCGACGACGTTGATCCGAATAGCGAAAGACAGCCCGTCGGAGTCTGACGGACATCTTGCAGTCCCTAGCATGGACCGGTGATCACCGAGCGTCGCACGTATCAGGTGCGCACCTACGGGTGCCAAATGAACGTGCACGATTCCGAGCGGCTTACCGGCCTTTTGGAGCAGTCCGGTCTCGTACCTGCCGGCGAGAGCGAGCAGGCCGATGTTGTTGTCTTCAATACCTGTGCAGTGCGCGAGAACGCCGATAACCGGTTATACGGAAACTTGTCACATCTGGCACCCATCAAGCGCGCGAACCCCGATATGCAGATTGCTGTGGGCGGATGCTTGGCGCAGAAGGATCGCGGCACCATTGTGCAGAAGGCACCGTGGGTGGATGTGGTGTTTGGAACACACAACATCGGCAGCCTTCCGGTGCTGCTTGAGCGTGCTCGTATCGAGCGCGAGGCGCAGGTCGAGATCAAGGAAGCCCTTGAGGAGTTCCCCTCGGTTCTGCCATCGCGGCGAGATTCTGCTCACTCGGCGTGGGTGTCGATCAGTGTCGGATGCAACAACACGTGCACGTTCTGCATTGTTCCTGCGTTGCGCGGCAAGGAGAAAGACCGCAGGCCTGGAGACATCCTTGCGGAAATTGAGGCGCTCGTAGCCGACGGTGTTGTCGAGGTGACTCTGCTAGGACAGAACGTCAATGCCTACGGAGTTGAGTTTGGCGACAAGCACGCCTTCGCCGATCTGCTTCGGGCGTGCGGGCCCATTGAAGGATTGGAGCGCGTTCGCTTCACTAGCCCGCACCCGCGGGACTTCACAGACGACGTCATCGACGCGATGGCCACAACACCCAATGTGATGCCGCAACTGCACATGCCGTTGCAGTCTGGGTCGGATCGAATCTTGCAAGCGATGAGGCGTTCGTACCGCAGTGATCGTTACCTCGGCATCATCGATCGTGTTCGTGAGCAAATGCCGCACGCAGCCATCACCACCGACATCATCGTCGGTTTCCCGGGGGAGACAGAGCAAGACTTCCAAGGCACTCTCGATGTAGTCGAGAGGGCACGCTTCTCTAGCGCGTTCACTTTCCAGTACTCCAAGCGCCCAGGAACCCCGGCTGCCGAACTTACCGATCAGATAGACCCTGATGTGGTGCAAGAGCGTTACGAGCGTTTGGTGTCAGTGGTGAACGACATCGCCTGGGAAGAAAACCGCGCACTCGAAGGCGCCGAGGTTGAAGTTCTGGTGGCGGCGGGCGAGGGCCGTAAGGACGGGGCAACCGCGCGGATCAGCGGACGCGCGCGCGACAACCGCCTGGTCCATGTGGATGTGGGCGATGCCCAGGCTCCGATGCCCGGTGATCTAGTGACCGCGCGCGTTACCTACGCCGCGCCGCACCATCTTGTGGCCGACGAGCTCATCGACATCCGATACCGCGTCACGCGTGATCAACCCGTCGGTGTGGTTCTGGGCATGCCGAGCATCGGGCTCCCGAGCGCGTGAGCCCTGCGGCTCTCTTGGCCATCGTCGGGCCTACCGCCTCCGGAAAGAGCGCCTTGGCCGTGGCGGTCGCTGGACTCGTGGGCGGCGAGATAGTCGGTACCGATTCGATGCAGGCATACCGCGGCATGGATATTGGCACGGCCACGCCCACTCGCGAGGAACAGCGGGGAATTCCTCACCACATGATCGACGTCTGGGAAATCGATCAATCGGTCACGGTGGTGGATTTTCAGAACGCGGCTCGTGAAGTGATCGATGCGATCAAGGCCGCAGACAAGACGCCTGTTGTGGTGGGAGGCAGTGGCCTGTACGTGCGAGCTGTCCTGGAGGAGTTGGAATTCCCCGCCACCGATCCGCAAGTGCGAGCGCATTGGGAAGAACAACTCACGCTGCTCGGAGCACCGGCGCTGCATGCGCTCTTGGCAGAGCGTGATCCGCTCGCGGCGGCAGCCATCGAAATCACCAATGGCCGGCGGATTGTGCGGGCCTTGGAAGTTAACGAGATAACGGGTGAGCCTTTCATCGCCCAGCTCCCGGAGCCTGTTGATCATTACCCGACGATCCGGGTGGGTCTACGGATTGACCGCGACGTGCTCGATGCGCGCATCGAACAGCGCGTGGATGCCATGTGGGATGCAGGTTTCGTCGATGAAGTGCACAGATTGCAACAGACAGGACTGGCGTATTCACCCACAGCACGTTTAGCTTTGGGCTACGAACCCATCCTTCGCTTCTTGACCGGTGAGATAAGCGAGGCACAGGCTCGACAGATCACAATCGATGACACCCGCAAATTCGCCCGACGGCAGCAGCGCTGGTTCACCAAGGACGAGCGGATTCAGTGGTGGGATTACAACGCCGATGGCCTAGCCGCTTCGGTTGTTGAGTTGTTCACCTCGACGTAGAACTCAGTTCCCAGCACCAGACGCGCAAGGGAGCTAGGGAGCTTCGCCAGCACTTGCAAGGTGCGCACTCCGTCGTCGGCGCTGGCCTGCGAGGCGTGGGCGGCCTGGGAGGCTCGTTTGGCATGGATGTGCTTGCGCACGTTGACACGGTGCGTGATGTCGGCACGAGGCGTCCACGCGCTGTCGAACTCATGGGGATCGAAGTCAGGCGGAGTGAGCCGTAAGCGTGCTGCAGCATGTAAAGCGCGAGCAATGGGCTCACGGGGCAGCGTCGCTTCGAAGAGTTGGGTGCCGGTTGCTTGGGCGGCGGCGCGGGTCACTCGATGGATGTGCAGGTGATCGGGGTGGCCGTATCCGCCACTGGGGTCGTACCCCACCACGATCTCGGCCTTTTCGTCGAAAATCACCTGCGCGATCTGCTCGGCCACCTCCTCGGTCGGAGCGGTGGCAAAGCCATGTTCCGCGGCCCCATCGAGACCGGAGTCGGTGTATCCGAGGTTCACCACGCGGTGAAGCCCCAAAATCTCGGCGGAGGTGGCCAACTCCCGTTCCCGAGTAGCTGCCAGGTCGTCGATTGTCGAACTGGCCAGCCCTGCGGCGCCATCGGTTGCCATGACCAACACCACCCGGTGGCCGGCGGCGACCGCCTTGGCCATCGTTCCGGCGGTCAGCAGGGCTTCGTCGTCGGGGTGGGCGTGGCAGAAGATCAAGGTGCGCACTCGGGCATTGTTGCTTACGTGCCGTACGGTCACCCCGTGCGCATCGCCCACATCACCGATTGCTTCGCACCCCGAACCGGTGGTATCGAAACCCAGGTGCTTGGCCTGGCGGAGCGACAGATCGCCTTGGGCCACGACGTAGTGGTGATTACCGCAACTCCCGGCATTGGGGAGGCGCACTCTGGCCCTGATCGAATCGGGGACGTCCCGGTCATACGAATCGCCGCTCGGCTGCCTTTTGATCTTCCGGTCCATCCGCAGGCCAAGAACCATGTGTTGCGAATCCTGCGTGAAAGACAGATCGACGTTGTTCATGTTCACGCCGGCGCAGCATCACCGTTTGCTTGGGGTGGTATTCGAGCTGCGCGCCAGGCGCGAGTCCCCACCGTGGTGACGGTGCACAGCATGTGGGATCCCGTTACGCGCACGGGAAATCGAATTCTTGATAGAACGGCCTGGGGCATGGGATCTGGTGTGGTTTTGACGGCTGTTGGGTCGGTGGCGGCCGACTGCGTTCGTGAGGCGCTGGGACAGCCGGTCATGGTGCTTCCTAATGGGATTGATCCGAAGGAATGGCACGTGGGTCGGGTGCCCAAATCCGACCAGACACTGCGCGTTGTGAGCGTGCTGCGTTTGGCACCGCGTAAACGGGCCTTACCCCTGGTGAGTGTGCTGCATCGGGCCATCGCAGGGTCGGGAGGGCGTATCAAGGCCACGTTAATCGGCGACGGTCCCGACACCGGTCGCGTTCAAAGGTACATCGAACGGCACGGACTCGCCGATGTGATCACCCTCACCGGGCGCCTCCCGCACACCCGGATTCGGGCGCACTTCGCTGCCTCTGACGTTTTCGTTCAGGCCTCGGTTCGCGAATCTTTCGGTATCGCGGCCTTGGAAGCACGCACTGCAGGTCTGGCGATCGTTTCGCGGTCGCAGGCGGGCAGTGCGGATTTCGTGACCAACGGCGTTGAGGGAATGCTGGCCCACGACGATGCCGGTTTGGTGTCGGCATTGCTCACGCTCCAATCTGACCCCGATCTCCTGAACGCGATCATCGACTACAACTCATCAGAACCGCCCGTCCAAGCCTGGCCAAATGTGCTGGAGCAGGTCGAGTGGGCCTACGACGTAGCCCGGGGCACGCGCAACCGCGCATTAGGCTGAGGCGGTGAGCCGAGTTGTGGATGTGCCGTTCGTGAAGGGGCATGGCACGCGCAACGATTTCGTGCTCTTGCCGGACCTTGATGCCCAGCTGGACCTCTCGACCGAGCGGGTGCGATGGCTGTGCGACCGGCGCGCCGGCATCGGTGCTGATGGGATACTTCGCGTTGTCCGTTCAGCAACCCAGCCGGAGTTCGCGCAATTCTCGGACGTGGCCGAATTCTTTATGGACTATCGAAACGCCGACGGCTCAGTGGCTGAGATGTGCGGCAATGGGGCTCGAGTGTTTGTTCGATATTTGCACGCCACCGGAGCCTTGTCCTCGCGTACAACGGTTATCGCTACCCGCGGGGGATTGGTGGAGGCCGAAATACTTGGTGCCCAGTCCCAGGAGATTGCTATTGGGATGGGGACGGTGCAGAGCGAAGCATCGAGCCCAGTACCGATCACCGTTGAGCACGGGGGCCGGACCTGGGATGCGCAACCGGTTCACATACCCAACCCGCATGCGGTCGCATTCGTCGAATCCTTGGCGGACGTCGGAGAACTCGCAACACCTCCGCTGGTCTTGCCATCGGAGGTCTTTCCGCGCGGTGTCAATGTCGAGTTCGTTGAACGCGTGGGAACCGGGCACGTGCGCATGCGCGTTCACGAACGAGGGGTAGGCGAGACGATGTCGTGCGGTACCGGCGCATGCGCCGCTGCTTGGGCAACGGCTCTTGCTGAACCTTCCGTGGATTCCTTCCAGGTAGATGTCCCTGGTGGTTCATTGTGGGTCGACGTAGCACCCGAAGGTCACTTGACGCTGCGAGGTCCGGCCGAGCTTGTGGCTCGCGGCACACTGCAATGGCCGCGAGAGTTATGACATCTGTGTTCAACGACGGTGTTCCGCGGGCCCACAACACTCAAGGGGACGAAGAACTACGAGATCGACAGGCCTTGCGCCGAGTGGCGGGTCTGTCTACCGAACTCGAGGACGTCAGCGAAGTCGAATACCGCCAGGTGCGGCTGGAGCGCGTGCTCCTGGTGGGCGTTTGGACATCGGGAACGTTGGTGCAAGCCGAACGGTCCTTGAAGGAACTAGCCCTCCTGGCCCAGACCGCGGGTTCGCAGGTCGTGGAGGGTGTGATGCAACGACGCGATGCGCCCGACCCATCCACCTATGTGGGATCAGGTAAGGCGCAGGAGCTGCGGCAGCTGGTTGTGGCAACCGGCGCAGACACCGTGATCTGCGACGGTGAATTGAGCCCTGGTCAACTTCGCAGCCTTGAGGATGTGGTGAAGGTCAAGGTGGTCGACCGCACCTGGCTGATCTTGGACATTTTCGCCCAGCATGCTCGGAGTCGGGAAGGTAAAGCCCAGGTGTCGCTGGCCCAGATGCAATACCTACTGCCACGTCTTCGCGGTTGGGGCGAGTCACTGTCCCGGCAGGCTGGTGGGCGCGCTGGCGGAGCCACCGGCGGCGTGGGCACCCGCGGTCCGGGTGAGACGAAGATTGAGACCGATCGTCGGCGCATCCGCTCGCAAATGTCCAAGATTCGAGCACAACTCACGCGCATGGAGGGCACGCGGACCACGCAGCGCCAAGCCCGCAGACGATCGGGGATACCCACGGTTGCACTTGCGGGCTACACCAATGCCGGTAAGTCCAGCCTGCTCAATGCATTGACGGGTTCGGGTGTACTAGTGGACGACTCCTTGTTTGCAACGTTGGACCCCACGGTTCGTCGAACCCGAACACCACAGGGGCGCGAATTCACGCTCTCGGACACCGTTGGTTTCGTCCGTCATCTTCCGCACGAGCTCGTCGAGGCGTTTCGTTCCACGTTGGAGGAGGTGCGCGATGCCGACGTCATCGTGCATGTGGTGGATGGATCCGATGAGGCTCCTCGCGAGCAGATCCTGGCGGTTCGGGAAGTATTGACCGAGATTGGTGCAAGCCACGTGCCCGAGATCATCGCGGTGAACAAAGCGGATATCGCCAATCCAGAAACCGTGGCCGATGTGTTGCGTAGCGAACCTCACGCCGTGGTTGTGTCAGCGCACACGGGCTCGGGTATTTCGCAATTGCTGGCAGCCATCGAAACAGATTTGCCTGGCCACCTGGTTGATGTGGACGTGGTCCTCCCGTTCAACCGTGGTGACCTGATTTCACGGATGTACAAGGCGGGGGAAGTCATGTCCATCGATCACGATGAGTTCGGCTCCCATGCTTAAGGCGCGGGTGCCGCAAGCCCTCGCGGATGAGTTACTTACTGCAGCCCGATGAGCGAACGCAGCGATGCGCTGGCAGCCGACCTAAGAGCCGTGGTGGCCGCTATCGGTGGTGAGCCCCGAGAGGGACAACTGCAGATGGCCGAGGCCATCGGGGAAGCATTCGACGCCGGTCATCACGTAGCCATTCAGGCGGGAACCGGGACCGGGAAATCGTTGGCCTATTTGGTTCCGGCTGCCCGCACAGCTCGGGAGAAGGGTCCGGTGGTGATCGCAACGGCCACGTTGGCGCTGCAGCGTCAACTGCTGGAGCGCGAACTGCCGCGATTGACCGACAGTGCCCCGGCCTTCGAAGGACTCACCTGGGCAGTGCTCAAGGGGCGGCAAAACTATCTGTGCAAGCAACGGCTGGGTGAGGCCGATCAGGCGCAGGTGTCCTTGGACTTCGACGAAGGCGGTTCCCGGCTACGGGGATCCTTGGAAGAGCAGGCCCTCGCGGTGCACGAATGGGCCAACGTGACCGAAACAGGCGACCGCGACGACGTGAATATGGAGATCGATGCCCGCGTATGGCGTTCGGTTTCAGTTACCTCAACGGAGTGCGTGGGGGAGTCTCGGTGCGCGTTCGGTGAGGAGTGTTTCGCAGCGTTGGCGCGACAGCGTGCCGCTGAAGCCGACATCGTGGTCACCAACCACGCGATGCTCGCGATCGATGCCATCGGCAAGGTGCCCGTGTTGCCGGAGCGAAGCGCTCTGGTGATCGATGAGGCGCACGAACTTGTGGATCGGGTTACGGGAGCTGTCACCTCCGAGGTATCCATCGGCGCGCTGGAACGTTTGGTGGTCGAGTGCACACGCGTAGTCGATGACCAAAGTGCGTTCGCCGATGCCGTCGACGAGCTAGCCATCGCGGTGTCCGAACTCGTCGAAGCCGACGGTGGTCAACGGGTCACGGCTTGGGGCGATGCAATGGTTCTAGCGCTTACTCGAGTAAGGGATGCATCCCGCGCAATGGTGTCCGGGTTGAGCACGGTGGCGGCATCTGCTGGTGAGGATGCTCCTGCGGTGCAACGTGTTCGTGGTGGCGTGGAAGAGGTGTTTGAGGCTACCGGGCGGCTACTGGCCTTATCGAGCGCCGACGTCGTGTGGTGGTCGGCGGATAGCGGTCGTAGCCCCACGCTTCGAGTGGCACCACTCGACGTTGGCGACGAACTCGCTGAATCGCTTTTCACCCAACAGCCCGCGACGTTAACGAGTGCAACGCTCACCGCGGGTGGATCGTTCGAATCCTTGCTTGGATCGTTGGGCTTGGCGCCGGACACCACGTGCTTGGACGTAGGAGCCGGTTTCGATTACGCGCGTCAAGGCATCTTGTATGTGGCTCGACACCTGCCCCCGCCGGATCGGGACGGGGTCTCCATGGAAGCACTTGATGAACTCGCTGAATTGATCGAGGCGGCTGGGGGGCGAACGCTCGCTTTGTTGTCGAGTTGGCGGGGAGTGGATCGAGCTGCGGACTACCTGCGTGTCCGGTTGGCCCCGGCGATGGAGGCATCGTCCGTGGGCACGCTGCTGGTTCAGCGTCGCGGTGAATCCGTAGCGCCGCTGATCGAGCGGTTCGCCGTCGAGCCAGCGAGTGTCCTCATCGGCACGGTGTCGTTGTGGCAGGGAATCGATGTTCCCGGCGATTCGCTCACACTGGTGGCAATCGATCGAATTCCCTTCCCGCGGCCGGACGATCCGGTCCTTTCGGCGCGTCAGGATGCAGTCGACAAGGCAGGTGGATCGGGTTTCCGTGAGGTCGCCTTGGCGCGAGCAGCGCTACTGCTTGCTCAGGGTGCTGGTCGCCTGATTCGATCCACCGAAGATCGTGGTGTGGTGGCGGTGTTGGATTCGCGGATGGCCACGGCCGGCTACGGGCGGACATTGCGTGCGTCACTGCCACCCTTGTGGTTTACCACCGATGGTGATCTGGTCCGAACGTCCCTGCACAATCTGAACGTCCAGGACAGCTAGCGGACCTTTCGCAAAACGCTGACAACCTTGCCAAGAATTTGTGCGCTGTCGCCCAATATCGGCTCGTAGGCGGGATTGTGCGGCATCAACCACACATGGCCGTCACGCCGTTTGAATGTCTTGACGGTGGCTTCGTCGTCCAGTAACGCTGCGACGATATCGCCGTTCTCGCAGTTGGGTTGCCGGCGAACAACCACGAAATCGCCGTCGCAGATTGCGGCATCGATCATGGAATCGCCCACAACAGTCAGCATGAACAGTTCACCATCACCGACCAGATCGCGGGGGAGAGGCATGACGTCCTCGGTGTGCTGCTCGGCCAAGATTGGACCGCCTGCGGCGATACGTCCGACCAAGGGAACCTCGACGGCGTTGCTCGGAAGAGACGTCTGGGATGAGGGCGCCGCGTTGGAGCCGACGGACTTATCGGGATGTGACACGACGAGAGCCCGGGGCCGGTGGGGGTCTTTGCGTAGGTAACCGAGTTCCTCGAGTGTGCGCAGTTGGTGCGCCACCGAACTGGGAGACGTAAGGCCGACGCCCTGGCCGATCTCTCGGACGCTAGGCGGATAGCCGCGGTCGGCAGTGGTCTGCTGAATCACCCGCAGTATTGCCTGCTGCCGAGGTGTGAGGCCCGTTGTATCAGCAGGCGCATCGGGCAGTTCGTGGACGTTTCCAGCCATGGTGATCGGTGTTCCTCTCGGTTGGTCGGTAGCCGGGGAGGGAGTGTCAGACCCCTGGGCCACCCTGCACACGTGTTCGAAAGATACGCCCCACCCGACACGAAATCAAACACCTGTTCGAACAATGCAGGCGTGTGTCGGCCGGACGTGGTAGAAATCGTACATGCGTTCGATCGAACACCCGTTCGATTAACCCAACCGGAGAAGGGCTTCCCCATGGCTTCCTCGCTCGCCGTCGCAGCACCCCGCACCTACGTCGGGTCTACTCGACCCCGCGCATTTCACCCCGCAGTCCCGCTCGGGGCCCGTACCTCTCTTGCCTCGAGAGCCGCCACACGGGCCCCGGGCGTAGAACCGCTTTGCCTTGGGCGTGCCGCGGAAGAGTCCGATGCGCCTGACCCGCCGGGGACGACTCGTTGCCTTCGCAGCTTCTGTGGGGATCCTTGCCACGGTTGTGGTCTCTGCCGGGCAGATTGCCGATGCCAGCGGTTCTACCGCTGCCACCGAGCACGTCACGGTGGTCGTCCAAAGCGGTCAAACGCTGTGGGGGATTGCGCGTGCGGCTGCCCCCGATCACGATCCTCGGTTGGTCATCTCACAGATTCGCGAACTCAACGATCTGGGAACCGGATCCATCATTCCCGGGCAGGCGTTGGTGGTGCCCACCGTGGCTTGATTTGGCCTCGGGCGATACTGGATAGGTGCTCTCACCTCGTATCCAACTTGGGCTTGTCTTTGCTGTTGCCGGCTTGACGCTTGGGTCGTTGCCGGCGGCTGCCTCGGACGGCCCGCGCAAAGACCCGCAATGGTCAACCGGCGGCGACCCGCGCGCTTGTTCGGCCCCTATCTGGCCGGCCAAGGTCAACCCCACCCCTGGCCCCGGTCAGGGAAAGCGCATCGTGGTTATCGGAGATTCCCTGACGCGCAACGGCCGTGAACCTTTGACCCGACAGTTACGCAAAGAAGGCTGGACTCCCACCATCCGTTGCTTCGGCGGCAAACGCTTGGACTGGGCGATCGATCAGGCCAAGCGGGCGAAGGCGCTGAACCAATTGCCAGAAACCGTCGTCGTAGCTATTGGTACCAATGACATGCGCTGGATTGACCGCCGGACAACCCGCGCCCGGATGGATCGCTTGATCGAGGTTCTAGGCCCGAAGCGAACCGTTTTCTGGGTTGATACCTACGCCAGCGGTGGGGATCGGTTCACCCGAGACAAGGAGCGTTGGTTCAACCGGCAGGTGCGCCAGGTGGCCGCCGAGCATGACAACGTGCACCGCATCAATTGGGGCAACTGGGCTCGGTCGAATGGCGTTCGATTCGCTGACGCCTTGCATTACACAGCCGAGGGTTCGCGAACGTGGGCTAGGCGAGTGGCCGAGGTGGTCACTCGGGTTGCGGGTAAGGGCGAGCCCGGACGGCGCCGCCCAGCGCGTGGAACCTCCCGCCAGCACACCGAACCTCCCCGCCCAGCGCACCGAACCTCCCCGGAGGGGCGGTTCGGCGGACCTGGCGGGGCGGTTCGGCGGACCGGACGGGGCGTTCGGCGGACCTGGCGGGGCGGTTCACGAGACGACACGCCGCGCCGAGGGGATGCCCTTGCACGATCCTTGCGGTGGCTCTATGGTTCTACCCCTAGATGTAGTAGTCACACCGATGTGGTTCCTCCACAGGTTGTGGTTCTACACACACAGGTCGTCCACAGGTGATCCCCAAGATCTCCCCAAAACGGCCGAAGTACCGGTTCAGATGTGACGAGAGTGACGGGAGGGGCTCATGAGG
The DNA here is from genome assembly GCA_018402235.1 of Candidatus Nanopelagicales bacterium. Taxonomy (GTDB): domain Bacteria; phylum Actinomycetota; class Actinomycetes; order S36-B12; family S36-B12; genus S36-B12. The sequence continues at coordinate 77,658 of JAGYJJ010000004.1, forward strand.
TGCCCATTTTGCCGCGCGGAGGATTCGCGTGTCGTCGACTCTCGTGTTGTAGAAGAAGGGGCGGCCATTCGGCGCCGGCGTGAGTGCGCTGGTTGCGGTCGTCGTTTCACCACCGCCGAAACCGCCCAGCTCAATGTGGTCAAGCGTTCCGGTGCAAGCGAGCCCTTTAGTCGGCACAAGGTGGTTCTCGGCGTACGCAAGGCCTGCCAGGGCCGCCCGGTCGACGACGACCAACTGGCGATCTTGGCCCAGCGGGTCGAGGACGCGCTGCGAGCGACCGGCAATGCTGAGATCCCGGCCGAAGAAGTTGGTCTGGCGATTCTCGGTCCACTTCGTGAGCTCGATGAGGTGGCTTTCCTGCGTTTCGCCTCGGTCTACCGGTCCTTCGATTCACTTGAGGACTTCGAAGCTGAGATTGCATTGCTTCGCGCCGAGGGAGAACCCACGGCGGTCGAGCCCGATGTCACTGTCACACCCCAGCCAGAAACTTCCCACACCTAGAAGTCTTCGCGTTACCCGTCCGCTCCGAGAAGATCCGCTCCTACCAGAAAGGCACCACCCATGACACAGACCACCAGCGCACCGGCCGGCTTCGTGCACAACACGCTTCGCAAGCCCGGCTTGGTAATGGAGCGGCTTTACACCACACCCGGTGTCCATCCATACGACGAGATCACCTGGGAACGCCGCGATGTTGTGCAAAACAACTGGAAGACCGGCGAGGTCGTCTTCGAGCAGCGCGGAGTGGAGTACCCAGACTTTTGGAGCGTCAACGCCTCCACGATCGTCACCACCAAATACTTTCGCGGGGCGGTCGGCACCGACAGCCGAGAGTGGAGCCTGAAGCAACTCATCGACCGTGTGGTTCTCACCTACACCCAGGCGGGCAAGGAGCATGGGTACTTGTACGGACGAAGACGCCGAGATCTTCGAGCACGAACTCACCTACATGCTGGTGCACCAGGTGTTCAGCTTCAACTCACCCGTGTGGTTCAACGTGGGAACTAATGCCCCGCAGCAGGTCAGTGCCTGCTTCATTCTTTCCGTTGAGGACACCATGGAGTCCATCCTTAACTGGTACAAAGAGGAGGGATTCATCTTCAAGGGTGGGTCCGGCGCTGGGCTGAACCTTTCGCGCATCCGCTCGAGCAAGGAACTGTTGAAGTCCTCGGGTGGCACGGCCTCGGGCCCGGTTTCGTTTATGCGCGGCGCTGATGCATCGGCCGGCACCATCAAGTCCGGCGGCGCCACCCGCCGCGCCGCCAAAATGGTTGTCTTGGATGTGAATCACCCCGACATCGAGGAATTCATCGAGACCAAGGTGCGCGAGGAGGACAAGATTCGTGTCCTGCGCGATGCCGGATACGACATGGACCTTGGCGGCAGGGACATCAGTTCGGTGCAGTACCAGAACGCGAACAACTCAGTTCGCGTTTCCGACGAGTTCATGCGCGCGGTAGAAGCCGACGCAGACTTCGGCCTGGTTGGGCGCAGCACCGGCGAAGTTGTCGAAACGGTCAACGCCAAGAAGCTCTTCCGCACTATGTCGGAGGCAGCCTGGGCGTGCGCGGACCCGGGAATTCAGTACGACGACACGATCAATGACTGGCACACCAACCCCGAAACAGGTCGGATCAATGCATCCAACCCATGCTCGGAATACATGAGTTTGGATAACTCATCGTGCAACCTGGCATCGCTGAACCTGATGACCTTCTTAAAGGACGACGACACCTTCGATGCCGAGCGCTTCGCTAAGGCTGTGGAGTTCGTCATCACTGCGATGGATATGTCAATCTCCTTCGCCGATTTCCCGACCGAGGCAATTGGCGATACCACGCGGCGCTACCGCCAACTGGGTATCGGATACGCAAACCTCGGCGCGCTCCTGATGGCAACGGGTCTGCCGTACGACTCCGATGCAGGTCGTTCCTTTGCCGCAGCGATCACCTCGCTGATGACCGGCACCGCGTACAAGCGCAGTGCCGGAGTTGGCTGGGGTGGTTGGACCGTACGACGGCTACGCGCGCAACGAGTCGGCGCACAAGCGCGTCATGCGCAAGCACGCAGCAGCTAATGACAACGTTCGGGGCGTGTCCAGCCTGGACGGCGATGTCCTCAAGCTTGCCATCAAGAACTGGGAGGCGTGCCTGGCTGCCGGCGAGAAGAACGGCTGGCGTAACGCGCAGGCTTCTGTGCTTGCTCCGACCGGAACCATCGGCTTCATGATGGATTGCGACACCACGGGCATCGAGCCGGACTTCTCGCTGGTGAAGTTCAAGAAGCTCGTGGGTGGCGGCTCGATGCAGATCGTCAACCAGACGATCCCGCGGGCTCTGCGCAAATTGGGCTACACCGAGGAGACCATCGAGGCGATCGTGGAGTACATCTCCGAGAACGGTCACGTGATTGATGCACCCGGTCTGAAGACCGAGCACTACGCCATCTTCGACACCGCAATGGGCGCACGTTCGATCTCGCCGATGGGGCACGTTCGGATGATGGCGGCTGTCCAGTCGTTCATCTCCGGTGCGATCTCCAAGACAGTCAACATGCCCGAGAGTGCCACCATCGAAGAGGTCGAAGAGATCTACTACGAAGGATGGAAGCTCGGCATCAAGGCGCTGGCGATTTACCGCGACAACTGCAAGGTCGGTCAACCGTTGTCCGATGGGAAGGCCGCGAAGGTCGATGCTCAGGTGGAAGCCGCGATCGAGGGCATCGGGCAGCCGATCCGTCGTCGTTTGCCGAAGTCACGCCCGAGCCGCACCACAAGCTTCGCTGTGGCTGGCGCGGAGGGATACCTCACCGCCGGTACCTACGAAGACGGTGAGCTCGGCGAGGTGTTCCTCAAGCTCGGCAAGCAGGGCTCGACGCCTGGCCGGAGTCATGGATGCGTTCTCCATCGCCATCTCTATCGCCCTGCAATACGGCGTGCCGCTCGATGCCTTTGTCTCGAAGTTCGTGAACATGCGCTTCGAGCCGGCAGGCATGACAGACGATCCGGACATCCGGATCAGCCAGTCGATCATGGATTACATCTTCCGTCGGTTGGCGTTGGATTACCTGCCATACGACAAGCGCGAGGCGCTGGGCATCTTCTCCGCCGACGAGCGTGCGGCCACGGTGGCGACCGCTTACGAGGCCCCGCAAATCGCAGCCCCAACCGACGACGTTGTCGTCTCCGGGGTCGTCTCCGGGGTCGTCTCCGACGGTTCAGTGGTTGGCGAAGCAGCGGTTGCTGCCCCGGCGGCAGCCAAGGTCAGCAACGCGCACTCGAGTGCTGAACTGCTCGAGGAGATCACCGGCACCGCTTCGGATGCCCCGCTGTGCATGACCTGCGGTATCAAGATGCGCCCGGCAGGCAGCTGCTACGTCTGCGAGGGATGCGGAAGCACCTCTGGCTGCAGTTAATTCGAAACCGTTATGCGAGGTGGCGGGGCCTTCGGCCCGCTGCTCCATGTGTCAACAAAAGGACACGGCTGACTCTTCCGTGTTGTTTGTCTAGTCAGGCAACTCGGTATATGTTTCTTTGATGTCACACGGTTTCCTCAAAACGGCGCTTGCGCTGTTCGGCTTTGACGGCCGGATTGCACGCTGCTCCAAGTGCATGGGAGCCAGTGCCCTCGCCTGCATCGATAAGCGTCGACTGTGGAATCGCAGCTGGGGTTACATCGACGACGATCACCGGCAGACCAGGCGACACCGTGACTATTGCAAATACCTCAGGGTCGGATGCTTGCGTGTTTGCCGGCATCACAGGTGTCGTGACCGTCACCAACCTCAACGGAAGCAACCAACTCACCGCCGGAAATACGGCCACGGTCACGATCGTGGCTGCTGGCGCATTCACGGTGACCCCACGGCTTCGAGCCCTGTTGCCGGAACGATGACCATCGTGATCGGCAATCCCACGACTCAACCTGAGTACGACGTCACCTTCAACGCCAACGGCGGGATATGCACATTCAACCCACCCACCATCTCCGTAGCGTCGGGGGATTGGTACGCACTGCCCACCGAGGGGGACGGTGCCTTCCAGTGCTACCGCGAGAACTATGCGCTACTCGGTTGGATCAGGAGCGACACACTACTCTTCGGCGGCTCAGCCCAGCAGGCCCCGGACATTCCTGTGGGCAATCAAGCGCAGGCAGCCGACCACGTCTCCCTGTTCGCCGTATGGCAACCACTCGGCTTGGAACTCACTCTCGACGCAAACGTTGCCGAAGCGGATTGGTGCATGAACGCAGCCGGGCAAGACATTGGGCTTGCGCAACGAAGTGAAACGTTCGTCGTTCCAGAAGAGTCGATCATGGGCTACGTGCTGCCTACCGAAGCCCCGTGCACTCCACCGCGCCACATCCTTATCGGGTGGGCGACTTCAGGGGACGCGACGAATAACCCGATCATCACACTGCCGGATGAGGACCTTGGTCTGAGTTCACTCACGTTGTACGCCGTGTGGAAGAACCCGTGCATTTCCCCTCCGGGTCCCGGCGTTGACTGGCGAGGGTGTCAGTTCGCTGACTTCGCTTTTGGAGATTTGGATCTCCAGGGTGCGGATCTCCGTGGAGTGATTTTCTCGGAAAGCAACTTATCTGGCGCGAACTTCACTGGGGCACAATTACAGGGTGCGAATCTTGACTTCGCCGATGTGACGGGCGCGAACTTCACCGGGGCACAAATGCAGGGCGCGAGCCTGAACTCTGCGAACCTGCAGAACGCGAATCTCTCAGGGGCGAACCTGCAGAACGCCAACATGGAGTCGGCGTGCGTGCTTGGCGCGACATGGACCAACGCCAACGTCGAGAACGCCAACCTGAGCGGAGCCACGTTGTCGGTCTCCACGCCACCGCCCTATGTCGGTACTCCCACTGGTCGCCCGCTGAACTACCCGGACTACAACCCGTCCATGGGGCCTGGACCCAACGAGTTGTGCATGGGTCTAGGTAGTTTCCTTCGCTGATCACGGGTGCGTCCTGCCCGGCAATGTTTGGGCGACCAGGGGTGTGGTGTCGTGTGGCGCACCGGGTTGGGCCAAAGTCCGACGATTGGTGGACGTACGCGTTACGCTTTCGTGACAAATCCCGGCGGCAGGAGGTACCCGTGAAGCGCAGGTGGATAGCAATCGCGGCAAGTGGCGCACTGGCGTTGAGCCTGGCGGCATGCGGTGGATCGGACGATGCGGCCACGGACGCGACTACTGCCACGGACGCGCCCACGGCGGCCCTTGATACCGAGTTGGACGAGACCATCTCGGTGATCAACGCCTGCTCCACGTACTTCGCGTTCGATTTAAAGATGAGCGAGGCCAAGGGCGCATCGGATGCGCGCAAGAAGAAGAAGCGGGACTTGCTGGCCGAGATGAAGGGTCTTTCGGACCAGTTGGTTCTGGGAACCGAGGAGGCTTACATCTCCGGTGACCTTCCAGAAAGTGCGCTCATCAACGCCAATCGAATTCAGCGCAATCTCGGACGTGTTGCCAACAAGGACGGAATCGATGGCATCAAGCCCAAGCAGATGAACCGGATAGAAACATCTTCTTCACGTATCGAGCGTAGTTGCGAAGCAGCAGGGGATATGTTGCCGCAGGCAAACCTCGACGCTCGCGCAGCCGCCTAATCGTCAACCCTCGAACTGCCAATTTTTGCAGGTCGAACAAACCGAATGTGCAGTGCGAGTTGCCATCGAGCCATCCGGATGAGGCGATAGCCGGTACAAAATTGGCAGTTCGCGGTTAGGCCTCGTTGAAGATGTCCGGGTTGGGACCGGTGCGCTTGGAGGTGTCCTCAAGGCTTTCGATGGTGATGAGGTCGTCTGCGTCGAGTTCGAAATCGAACACGTCGATATTTTGCTTGATGCGCTCGGGCGTAACCGACTTGGGTAGCACCACATTGCCTATCTGCAGGTGCCAACGGATCATCACCTGGGCAGAAGTCTTGCCGTGCTTTGCCCCAATGGCCGCAAGTTGCTCGTCGTCGACCAAGCCGCCGGAGGCGAGGGGAGACCACGCCTCGGTGATGATGCCCAAATCGGCGTCGATCGCCCGGACTTCTCGCTGCGGCAGCCACGGATGCAACTCGATTTGGTTGATGACCGGGGTCACGCCCGTGGCGTCGATGATGCTCCGCAGGTGCTCTCCGTGGAAGTTCGAAACCCCGGCGCTACGGGTTAGCCCACCTTGGTGAAGTTCCAGAACCGTTTCCCACGTTTCCACATACAACTCACGATCCGGCGTGGGCCAATGGATGAGGTAAAGGTCCACGTAGTCCAGGCCCAGACGCTTCAAGCTCGCGTGCATGGCGGCAACAGTCTTGTCGTGGCCATGATCGGTGTTCCAGACCTTGGTGGTGACATAGATATCCTCGCGGGGAAGTCCGGAGGCCTTGATTGCCCGGCCTACACCCTCTTCGTTTCCGTACAGAGCGGCGGTGTCGATGTGGCGGTAACCGGCTTCGAATGCGGTCAAGCACGCATCGGTCGCAACGTCGTCGGCCACCTGCCACACACCGAGACCGATCTGGGGGATCTGGTGATCATCGTGGAGTCGGACGCTGGGGATCGAAGTCATAGTTGACCTTTCGGGTGCGGGGTAGGTGACACAATCCTGGCATGGATATCGCCCGGCATTACCTACCTGACCCGAATCGATACGACGGACGCATGCCCTTCCGGCGTTGCGGCAGGAGCGGGTTGGACCTCCCGGTCATCTCTTTGGGCTTTTGGCACAACTTCGGCGACGACAAACCACTCGCGGTGCAGCGGGACATCATGCAGACCGCCTTCGACCTCGGAATTACGCACTTCGACCTTGCAAACAACTACGGCCCGCCCTACGGGGCTGCCGAGATCAATGTAGGAAGGATCTTGGGAGAGGACTTCGCTCGCTATCGCGACGAATTGGTGATCTCGTCCAAAGCTGGTTGGGACATGTGGCCCGGACCTTATGGGAATCTCGGCTCGCGCAAGTACATCCTGGCGAGCTTGGATCAAAGCCTGGAGCGGCTGGGCCTGGAATACGTAGACATCTTCTATCACCACCGACCCGATCCGCACACTCCACTGGAGGAGTCCATGGGGGCTTTGGCAACGGCCGTCCAGCAGGGCAAGGCGTTGTACGTGGGCATCTCGTCCTACGGGCCCAAGCGAACCATCCGTGCGGCCGAAATCCTTGCGGACTTGGGAGTGCCTTTACTGATCCATCAGCCGTCGTACTCGATGCTCAACCGTTGGATTGAAGAGGATCGGTTACTGGATGCGCTCGAGGAAGTGGGAGCCGGCTCAATCACGTTTAGCCCGTTGGCGCAGGGGATGCTAACCGACCGCTACGTGGAGGGAATTCCAGAAGGGTCGCGGGCCACGGAAGGTAAGTCCTTGGATCCGTCCATGGTGAATGCCGAGAATGCCGCCCGCCTTCGGGGGTTGGCAGACATCGCCCGATCCCGCGGGCAATCGCTGGCTCAGATGGCGGTTGCGTGGACCCTTCGGGATCCCCGGGTGACCACCACGTTGGTGGGGGCGAGTTCGTCTGCTCAGTTGCGCGAGACGGTCGCAGCGGTAGGGAACGTGGACTTCACCCCGGCAGAGCTCAGCTCGATTGATGCTTTCGCAGGCGAAGGTGGCATCGATCTTTGGCGGGAGCAATCCCGGTACGAGTAGCCCTCAAACCCGCACCGGCAGTTCGAATACGGCCGCCAATTCGCTCATGCGCTCTGCATCCACGCGGTACCACGCCCACGTTCCGCGTTGTTCGCGAATCAGCAATCCGGACTGCGTGAGCTTCTTGAGGTGGTAGCTGATCGTGGGCTGGGCGAGGCCTATCTCCGCTTGCAGATCGCACACACAAGCTTCCTCCTGGGATCCGATGATGCTCAGCAGTTGCAGGCGAGCAGGATCAGCAGCTGCCTTGATGAGTTCAGCGAGTCGATCGGCGGTGGGTCGATCAAGGGTTTGGCGCAAGCCGGTGGGACAGCACGCCGGTCCGTGGGCACTCATGGCACCTCCTTGACGAGAAACATATTGACGGATATAAATATAGATAGGTATCAATGAAAGGATACACATGTCGCGCGTGCAGCTGGCTCTCAATGTTTCCGATATCGATTCGGCGGTCGACTTCTACACGAACCTGTTCGGGGTAACGGCCCATAAGCGAAGGCCAGGTTACGCGAACTTCGAGGTGGTGGATCCACCCTTGAAGTTGGTGTTGTTCGAGACGAAGGATCGCGTGCCCGGCGTCGAAGGTGCTCTCAACCACATTGGGGTAGAGGTCGAAGATACCCAGGAAGTGGGTGCTCGCGACGCTGAACTATCGGCCGTCTTTGCCGATTTACGCCGCGAACCCGGTGTGGTGTGCTGCCACGCCACCCAAGAGAAGTTTTGGTTAAGCGATCCTGACGGCGTCGAATGGGAGGTCTATGCGATAACCGACGACGCTCCTGACGGGTTAGATCTGCAAGGCCAAGACCCCTGCTGCGCCTGAGTGGGGCACGGGTTATTAGGAGGCTGCCGGCGCCGCGGGAGCGGGGGTGACTGGAAGTGGCGGCGGCGGGAATGGATTGTCGGGATCACGGCCGGTCACAAACTTGGCCACGCCATAGACCGCCCCCGCAATGGGCACAGCGATCAAAGCGCCAACAATGCCCAGGGCGATGCTGCCGGCGGCTATGGCGAAGATGATCGCCAGCGGATGCAGGCTCACGGCCTTGCCCATCACGAGCGGTTGCAGGACGTCGCCGTCGAATGATCCCACCACCACGGTCAATCCGATCACGAGAAGAGCTATGACGGGCCCCCGCTCGGCCAGTGCCACGACTGCTGCGAAGAACGTGGCGATGGGCGCGCCGATCACGGGTATGAACGCGCCGAAAAACACAACAGCGCTCAAGGCCGGAGCCAGCGGCACTTGCAGGATCGTCAAACCGATGAAGACCAAGGTGGCATCTGCCAAAGCGATGATCACGATGCCCCGGGTGTAGCCGCTTATCGCGCCCCAGGCGATGCGCCCGGAGGTATCTACGGTTGGCTCAATGCTGCGCGGCAGCCAACTGATGAACCAGCTCCAGATCTTGTTCGGGGTGAGCAGGAAGAAGATCACGCCGAATAAGAAAACCGAACCGGCGATGATCACGGTGCCTAGGTTGCTGAGTTCGCCGGCAGCGGAGCTAAGGAATCCTTTTGCGGCATTGGTGCCCCACGTCTCAGCCTGTGACAGCAGACTGTTGACGGCTTCGTCCGTCATGCCCAAAGGACCGTCCTTGAGCCAGCTACGGATATCCGCCAAGCCTGATTGCAGGCTCGACACCAGTTTGGAACTTTCTGAGATGGTCGAACGAACAACGATGAACAAAATCAGTGCGATTGCCGAGATAATCAAGAAAAGGGCCAGGATCATGGCTAGCACCTTGGGCAGGAACCTGTTCAGCAGGTTCATGACAGGTGATGTCCACGCGGTGACGAGCAAGGCCATGAAGAGCGCGAAGACCACCGGAAAGATGCGCCCGAGGATGATGCCGATTACGGCCAGACCGGCGAGGAGGACCAGGAGACGCCAGGTAATGCCCGCAGCGTTCTGGAGAGTTTGAGGTACTTGCGGACCGCTTGATTGATCGGCCATGGGGCCTTCTTCCGCTCGGGGAACTAGTCGATGCGGATGATACCGGTGGGAGTGCGGAAGATGACGGCAGAAACCCCAGGTTCGTCGTCTTCAACCCACACCACGTTGATCCCGTCCAGATCAGAATTCGTATCGAAAATCTCTCCGACGGGTCCCTGGTCACCGCAAAGTTCGATTGTTTCGATGCTGATGTCTCGACCTCCGGCACTGGGGTGCTCGATGTCAGAGCAGTCCCAACTGACGAAGAATGGCACCTGCGGGGTGTTCATCGTGTCCAGCACGCCGAGCTGGTGCCAGCACAACTCGACGCCGTCGGGACGTATTCGGTGCCCGCGAGCGGCGGGGCGTCCGAGGCGCTCCTCGACTGCGGTGATGTCGTCCACGGCCAGAACCCAACTCAGCCACCCGCCGCCGTCCTCGGCGCGTTGGTGAACAGCTCGCCCGAAGGGCGCCTTCTGGGCCGCCGGATGGTCGAGAGCGCTCACCACTTCGATATACGAACCACCGGCGATGGGCAGGATGAAGTTTCGGGTTCCAAACGATGGGTGTCTACCACCGTCCAGGAACGTGCCGCCGAGATCGGAACCGATGCGCTGGATAACGTCGGCGATCTCGCTGGTCGTGCAGGCGTAGGACAGATGGTCAAGCCGCATAACGGCATCTTGCCCAATGGCTGCACAAGACCCCGCGGCGGGTCCGCTTTGTGGCAGGCTCCGTCCATGTCCGCTGATCCTCAGGCGCCCGCTCCGCCGCCAGTGCCGAGCGCGCAGATCGATATGCGCAAGACGATCATTCTCGGCGTCATCGGTATTGCCTTTATCGTCTTGATCTTCTGGAAAGTGATACCGCAGATCGGAAGTTACAGCGACGCTCTTAAGGCATTGGAGTCGATGACGTGGATAGCGGTGGCGGTCATTGTCGTCGCCGTCATCTTGTATCTGGCTGTGTACGGTCTGGCATTCAAGGCCGCCGAACCCAAGCTCACATATTGGCAATCACAACAGGTCAATCAGGCCGCGTTTGCCATTAGTAATGGTGTTCCCGCAGGAGGTGCGGTCGGTCTGGCCGTGCAATTCGGGATGCTCACTAGTTTCCGGTTAGCGCCAACCAATGCAACGGCGGCGATCACTGCGGTGAGTATTTGGAGCACATTCATCAGCCTTGGATTCCCGATCCTTGGAGTCTTGGCGCTGACGATTTCAGGCACGGCCGACAACATTGCGTGGGTGGGACCCCTAGGTCTGGTCATCTTGGTGGTGATCATCGTTCTTTTCGTTTCGATCATGCGATCCCCAGCATTGGCGCAGAAGATCGGGAACCTCGGTAATACCCTGCTGGCCCCGCTCAAGCGACGATTCACCCGCTTCAAGAACCTTGATGTGGCCGGGCCAATCGTCAAATTCCGTGCGGATATGTACGACCTACTGCGCAGGCGCTGGCTGCTCCTCACGTTGGCGCAAATCGGCATCAGTTTCACGCAATTTCTGATCCTGTTCGCCGCCCTTCGAGGTGTTGAAGGTTGGGGTGAAGCCGGCACCAGCGCCCTCGATGCCTTCGGTGCTTATGCCGTCAGTCACATCATGCTCATGGTGCCCATCACGCCCGGCGGTCTTGGCACGATGGACGCGTTGATGATCCAACTTCTTGTTGGCTCTGGTACCGAAAAGGGTGCGGCGACTGCGGCCGATCTGGTGTGGCGGGCAACGTCGTACTTCCCCCAAATCATCGTCGGAATCATCGCCCTGGCGGCGTGGTATCGGCGCGCTGGCCAGGCCTTCGCCACCCGGAGTGTCGGTGCAAAGGAGCCGGAGGGGACGCACTAGTGTTTGGCTCGACCCGGTCGTCGCGGGAGGGGAAGCCTTCGGCGGCCGGGTCCTTGCATGTGTCGTCTTCGCATGTTTCGTATTTAGAGTTTTCGTCCCGGTAAGTTTCACCAGTGGATGTTTCGCACGATCTTGTAGTCCGAAGTTTTGTCGCGGTCGGTGATTCATTCACTGAAGGATTAAACGACGAACTTCGTTTCGATGGTCGTCACCGCGGTTGGGCAGACCGGGTGGCTTCAGGGCTAGTTGTGCGCCAGCAAATCGAGGAAGTCTCCTATGCCAACTTGGCGATACGCGGGCGGTTGATGCCACAAGTCCGGTGCGAACAAGTGCCGGTTGCTGTCTCGATGCAGCCGGATCTGGTGACATTCGCCGCCGGCATCAACGATGCCTTGAGGAAAAACTTCGATCTTGACGCTGTGGCGTCGGATCTTGAATCCAGTGTGCGCGATCTGCGCTCAGCGGGCTCCCAGGTGCTGATTTTCGCCTACGGCGACCCCTCACGACGGTCCCGAGCCCTAAGCCGGATGAGTAGCCGAATGCGGGCGCTGCGATCTGCAACCTTGGAGATTGGACAGATATATGGGTGCTTTGTGGTCGATTTTTGGGGGGTTAGTGCATTCGACGACGAACGCGTGTGGTCTTCAGATCGGCTGCATTTGTCGCCACTGGGCCACCGAATAACGTCCTTGGCTGTTCTTGACGCACTGGGCTTGGGCGACGATGGGTGGCGAAGTCCTGTGGGTTCATCCTCCCGCGAGGGATATTTCAGGCGGAGGGTGGACGACGTCGCGTGGTTTGGTTCCCATGCCGGTCCATGGGTCTCGAGACGTCTTCGGGGAGTCAGTTCGGGCGCGGACATCGAACCGAAAGATCCGATCTATCGAGTCGTTACCGGGCGCCGTCAATAGAGCACTCTGTAGTGCGCTCGGGAACTTGTCCACAGAAGGCGTGCTGGTCGTCCCCAGGTTGCAGATGCGGGGGTGTTATCTCTGCGTCCGCAGCACAGTCTTGATGCATGAACCATAACGATGCAACAGCGGCTCAAGCAATCACTCCGACACCGACCACGAGTTCGGGAGCCGTCGGATTGGCAACGCCTCAGGCGGTCGCGGCCGCCCTACCCCATCTCATGGGATTTCATCCTCGTGAGTCGCTCATTTGTTTGTGGTTGCGCAAACATGAGCTGCTCGTAGTCCAGCGGGCGGATTTACCGGACGGTACTGCGGATGACACGTATGTGAGTGCCTACCTGCAAGCCGCCACGAATATCGAAGCCGACGAGGCCCTTCTTGTCTGCGTGAGTCGTCGAACTGAGTTGGGGCTGAAACTCGTGCAGCGGGCGGGTGATCAGATGAATGTTCGTGTGCGAGGCGGATTGGTGGTCAGTGGCAACCGAGTTCGTGCAGCAAATTCGGCTGGCGAGTGGCTGTGGATCAGTACCCATGACCGTCAGCGGGCTGCTCGGATCTTTGGTTCAAAGGCAGACGCGAAACCGGTTCGCCGCACCCGCGGGGATGTAGTGCGCGAAGTCGATTTCGATGAATCCTCAACGAGGAAGGATCAGGATGATTCCCCACAGTCGCACCTTGGTGGCTTGTTGCGTGTACTGGCAGGTGGTGATTGGTCGGGCGAGAAGCCGCGCAGGACTATTCGGGACGTTGGCGTCACGACGCAGGGACGTGATCTCATCTTGTGGTGGTGCGCGCGGGCGCACATTGCTCAACGTCAGGAGTTGCTAGAGGCCCTGCTGGCTGGTTTGCGCGCAACACGTCCGGGTCGGGCAGCACACCTGGCCTGCGCGGCAGCCGGTGCGGCATGGATGAGTGGGGATGGAGTCCGCGCGAATGCAGCTCTGGATCGGTGCCTGAGTGAAGAGCCCTGGCACCCGCTGGGGCGGATGTTGGAAACGGCAATGGCGGCGGCCTTGCCACCCTCGGCCTTCTCTCAGATGCTCAGCGAGTTCGAACCAGATGTGGTGGGCCTGGTTCACCAGGCCGGCGCCGCCGGCGTGGACGAATTCACCGTTCCCGGTTATAGTCCCGCCTAGGTCAAGAGTTCCAGCGTCAAGCCCCGGCTAGCTGGACGGCAACCCTCCAACCGCGGTGGGGTGCTCCGGTGGCGACCTGGCCCTTTAAGGGCAAGCGCGGGTCTTGCGCAGGGCAAGACCCCGGATGGATGCGAGGTCTGACATGCGCTGTACCCGTTTCATGTGCTGAAGGCGCTGAGCCACGCCCCCCTGACGGCTTCGTCATCGGGTCGGTGGACTCAGCCAACCCCTACGCCCCTGAGCCCCAGTTGTGGACACCGGCAGGTGCTCGACCGGTTACCCAGAACAACGTGACAACAGGGGCAGCTCGATGTAATCCCCGTCCGAACCCCGCCGGCCACGGTGGAGTCATCTACCTAGGAGAAAAGACATGAGTGAAGGTTGGTCCTTCGATACCAAGCAAATCCACGCAGGACAGTCCCCAGACGCGGCAACAAACGCGCGAGCATTGCCGATCTACCAGACCACGTCGTACACGTTCAATGACACAACGCACGCAGCGAACCTGTTCGCGTTGAAGGAGCTGGGAAATATCTACACCCGGATCATGAATCCGACGCAGGCCGTGGTGGAGGATCGCATCGCGGCGCTCGAAGGTGGCGTAGGCGCACTCTTGGTCGCCAGCGGTCAATCCGCTGAGGCGCTAGCGATCATGAACATCGCCGAAGCTGGATCGCACATTGTTGCGAGTCCAAGTCTGTATGGAGGCACGTTTAATCTTCTGCAGCACACTCTGCCCAAGTTCGGAATCGAAGTTACGTTCGTCAGCGATGCCAACGATCTCGATGCGTGGAAAGCGGCGGTCCGTCCCAACACGAAGGCGTTCTTCGGAGAGACTATTGCCAACCCGCTCAGCGAGGTGCTCGATATCGAGGGAATCGCTGGTGTTGCGCATGAGGCGGGCGTCCCGCTCATCGTGGACAACACTGTGGCTACGCCGTACTTGATTCGCCCGTTCGAGTGGGGTGCGGACATCGTGGTGCACAGCGCCACCAAGTACATCGGTGGACACGGTACGGCGGTGGCGGGCGTGATCGTTGATGGTGGAACCTTCGATTACGGCAAGTACCCCGATCGGTACCCCGGATTCAACCAACCGGACGTCACCTACAACGGGCTCGTGTACGCCCGGGATCTCGGTGCTGATGGGATGTTCGGAGTGAACGTCTCGTTCATCCTCAAGGCACGAGTCCAGTTGCTCCGCGACTTCGGAGCGGCAACCACCCCGTTCAATGCATTTTTGTTGTCCCAGGGGCTCGAGACCTTGAGCTTGCGAGTCCAGCGTCACAGCGATAACGCACTTGCGGTTGCTCGCTGGCTGGAAACACGGGACGAGGTGGAGAAGGTGAACTACGCCGGGCTGGACAGCAGTCCCTGGCACCACCTAGCTTCGAAGTACGCGCCGTTGGGTTCTGGCGGGGTCTTGAGTTTTGAGATTGTCGGTGGAGTGGAAGCAGGCAAGAAGTTTGTCGAGGGGCTAGAACTGCATAGCCACGTTGCGAATATCGGAGATGTGCGTTCGCTCGTCATTCACCCGGCTTCGACCACGCATTCCCAGTTGTCTCCCGAGCAGCAACTCGCCGCGGGAGTAACCCCGGGCCTAATCCGTCTCGCCGTGGGAATTGAGGCGCTGGACGACATTCTGGCCGATCTCGATGCGGGCTTCCGAGCGGCAAAGCAGGCCTGAGCGTGCCGAACGGACCTATCGATTACTCCGGACCCCCTCCCGCCAGCGCGGCCTGGCGAGAGGGGGATCCGCTCGGTGATCGGAGGTTTGTATCGGTGGGGGAGTACACCACCGAATCGGGCGTGACCCTTCCAGATGTGACGGTTGCCTACGAGACGTGGGGAGAACTGGCACCTGATGGGCGCAACGCGGTTTACGTCTGTCACGCACTCACCGGAGATGCTCATGTGAGCGGACCGGCAGGTGAGGGTCATCTCACGAGCGGATGGTGGGAGGGCTTGGTCGGGCCGGGCCGACCGATCGACACAGATCAGTGGTTCGTCGTGTGCGCCAATGTTTTGGGTGGCTGCCAAGGCACGACCGGGCCGGCAAGCAAGGCCCCCGACGGCCGAGCTTGGGGGAGTCGTTTCCCAACGGTCACAGTCGCAGACATGGTGGAAGTCGAGCGACGACTCACCGACCACTTGGGAATTGATCGCTGGTCCTTGATGTTGGGCCCCTCGCTGGGCGGAATGCGCGTAATGGAGTGGCTGGTCTCTCATCCGGAGCGTGTGGACAGTGGACTTGTCCTTGGATCCACGGCTGCGGTAACAGCTGATCAGATCGCCACACACACCTCCCAAATCGAGGCGATTCGGATGGATCCGAATTTTCACAACGGCGATTACTACGACGCTCCCGATGGAATCGGCCCCCACCGTGGCATGGGTTTGGCGCGCCGCATCGCGCACCTGACCTATCGCAGTGAAACCGAACTCGATCTTCGCTTTGGGCGCGGTCCACAGTTAGACGAGGATCCCTACACGAAATCATCGGCCAGTGGGCGCGGCCGATTCGCTGTCGAGTCCTATCTCGACCATCATGCGGACAAGCTTGCGCGCAGATTCGATGCCAATACGTATATCGCCCTGACTGAGGCGATGAGTCTTTTTGATCTGGGGCGCGGACGCGGAGGCGTGGCAACAGCATTGGCGAGCATCCATGCACCACTGACGGTCGTCGGGATTGATTCCGATCGTCTTTTCCCCTTGCGTTTGCAAGCAGAGCTCGTTGAGCTGACTCCTGGGGCCGACCAACTTCACATACTTCGCTCGCCCTATGGGCACGACGGCTTCCTCGTTGAAGACGATCAAGTAGGCGCTTTCATCAAGCACGCCCTGTCCCGGATCGGGGCAGACAACCACCCGGGCCAGTGACGGCAGATCGCATTTTGGCTTTTCACTGAGCATCCCCACGGTGCGTTGTGTCACCATCGTCCGCATGCTTGCGAACTATGACCTCTCCTTACGGCTCTCGAAGGCAGATGAAGAACGTCTCCTGGCCGAAGAGCAGCGCAGGCTGGTGATGCTGCGACTGGTGGACGGTGGGATCTTCGACGGCTCGGGCATCCTTGGGCCGCCCATCTGCGTAGTTTTCGAAGGCTGGGATGCATCGGGTAAGGGCGGTGCGATTCGTCGGGTGGTTGCGCCGCTGGATCCTCGACATGTACGCGTGGCCTCGGTTGCCGCGCCAACCGAAGATGAGAAGCGTCATCACTTCCTGACTCGCTTCTGGCCCCTTCTGCCCGGCTGGGGTGGGATGGCTGTTTTGGATAGAAGTTGGTACGGACGGGTGATGGTGGAAAGAGTCGAAGGGTTTGCGACGGAGGACCAGTGGCGCCGCGCCTACGACGAGATCAAAGCGTTTGAAAGAACGCTCGTGGATGAAGGCATGGTCCTCATCAAGTTCTGGATGCACATTAGTCCGGAGGAGCAGTTGCGGCGTTTCCATGCGCGCGAGAAGAACCTGCTCAAGCGATGGAAACTCACCGACGAGGATTGGCGCAATCGACATAAGTGGGATGAGTATGAAGAAGCCGTCAACGAAATGATCGAACGCACGGATACCTCTTATGCGCCATGGACGGTCGTTGAAGCCGAGGACAAGCGATATGCGCGCGTCAAGGTTGCGCAAACGGTCACGGAGCGAATGGCTCGTGGTTTGCTGATGAATGGAATCGATGTGCCACCCGACGCGATTCCCCCCACCATGGCCGATCTATAGCCAAGTTATCCACAGGGTGAAAGCGCATCTGGTTCTGGCGCTGAGAACGGCGTTACCGTCTTTGGGTGTCTTACACCAGCGCAAGCGATATGAACCGGAGCAGATCTAGGCCGCTCATGATGTTCCTGGTCATCTGTGTGTTGCTGGCCGGTGTCGGAACATTTCATCTCGGATCGTCACAGAGTTGGGCGGTTTCTGTGGTGGGAGATGAGGAGGCCGAACGTTACGTCGGCTCCGGGGCAGTACTCCTTCCGACAAGTGTGGACCGCGAGACGCGACACCAGGCCGCACGGTGTGTGGGCTGTCGGTGGAAGGTGACCACGCCGTGCCTGCGGAATGACGAGCACGGCGATGCCGGCTGCCGTGGTTCTATTTTGGGATGCCCGCAGGGGCGTGAAATCAGTCGGGCATGGCTCGCTCGACCGGGTGGGGAGTTCGAACCCGTTGGATTGTTTTGTCCCAGCGATGGGGAAGTGACGTCTGTTGCCGACGCGGCGGCGCGGGTGCGAGGAGGCTTTGAGCGACATATTCCCGCCTTGCGTGTGCACTGCGCTCCAAATCGGGGAGTTGTGGTCGGGATTCCACTTCACTGTCATTCCCTTCAGCACTCTGCGAACATCTCGTGGTCGGACTCGGTGGCTGGCTACTTGGTTCAAACGTCAGCGGTCGCCACGTGGGAGTGGGTCTTCCAGCAGCATCTGCGAGGTGGCGGTGTAGCGAGTAACTGGTCGCACGTTGCTCGCCAGCCGGGTGGCCCCTACCCACACCCTGGCGTCCGACAGGCTTTCGCCACTGCCGGAACTCACGGCGTCCAGGTTCGAGCACGCTGGCGGGGGGAATTCACGGTGGATGGTTTGGGGCCCTTCCCCATCAGCCCTGACCTCGAGCAGCGGGCAGCCCTGAGCGTTCCGACAGGTTCGGCACTGGCCGTAATCCAGGGCGCGCCGCGCAGTTGATGCCTAGGCGGGGCCGCCGATACTTCCGCTGCACCGGCGTGGCAGACTACGGCCACGCCCGGCAAGCCATTTGGCTTGACTCGGGCTCTTGTCGTGGATTTCGATCGAAAGGCACCCACCTTCATGCCGGTAACCGCACGTTCCGCCAAGAAAGCACCAGCCAAGAAGGCCGCCGTCAAGGCTCCCGCGAAGAAGGCTCCCGCGAAGAAGGCTCCCGCGAAGAAGGCACCAGCCAAGAAGCACGCGAAGGCCCGCCAAGAAGGCCGCCGTCAAGGCTCCCGCGAAGAAGGCCGCTGTGAAGGCTCCCGCGAAGAAGGCCGCTGTGAAGGCTCCCGCGAAGAAGGCCGCTGTGAAGGCACCAGCCAAGAAGGCCGCTGTGAAGGCACCAGCCAAGAAGGCCGCTGTGAAGGCTCCCGCGAAGAAGGGTGGCAAGCAGTCCGAAGACACGGTCGAGGTCATCGATCTAGGCGCCGAGGTCGTTGAGATCAGCACCTCCGATGAGCCAGATCTGGCGAAGGCCGCGGTTTTGGAAGCTGATCTGGAAGCCGAACTCGAGGTCGATCTGGCCGATGTTCAAGCCGAAGACAAAGACAAGGACAAAGAAGGGGCCAGCGCTGAAGGTGGCGATGGAGCTGAGTTTGTTTTGTCTGATGTCGACGATACCGATGAACCCGTGCAAACGGTCACCGTGGCCGGGGCAACGGCCGACCCAGTCAAGGACTACCTGAAGCAGATCGGCAAGGTTGCACTGCTCAATGCTGAGCAGGAGGTCGAGCTCGCTAAGCGCATCGAAGCCGGACTATTCGCCGAAGAGATGCTTGCTGAGGGCAAAAAGATCGACAAGAAGTCCCGCCTGGACCTGGAATGGATTGCCCGCGATGGTCGTCGGGCTAAGAATCATCTTCTCGAAGCGAACCTGCGTCTGGTCGTTTCCTTGGCCAAGCGCTATACCGGCCGGGGAATGCTCTTCTTGGATCTCATCCAGGAGGGGAACCTGGGACTCATTCGTGCGGTGGAGAAGTTCGACTACACCAAGGGTTACAAGTTCTCGACCTACGCGACCTGGTGGATTCGACAGGCGATCACCAGGGCAATGGCGGACCAGGCTAGGACGATCCGCATCCCGGTTCACATGGTTGAGGTGATCAACAAACTCGCACGCGTTCAGCGTCAGATGCTTCAGGATCTCGGACGCGAACCTACGCCCGAGGAACTTGCCCGAGAATTGGATATGACGCCCGAGAAGGTCGTTGAGGTTCAAAAGTACGGTCGTGAGCCGATTTCCTTGCACACGCCCCTGGGTGAGGAGGGCGACAGTGAGTTCGGCGATTTAATCGAGGATTCTGAGGCGATCGTTCCCAGTGATGCGGTGTCGTTCACGTTGCTTCAAGAACAACTTGAGTCAGTGCTCGAAACGCTGTCCGACCGTGAGGCGGGCGTGGTTCGAATGCGGTTCGGTCTCACCGATGGCCAACCCAAGACGTTGGACGAAATCGGCAAGGTCTACGGCGTGACCCGAGAGCGGATTAGGCAGATTGAGTCGAAGACCATGTCCAAACTGCGGCACCCATCGCGCTCGCAGGTGTTGCGCGACTACCTGGACTAGCCGTGCCCCTTGTCGAGGTAGTCGATCAAGGAAGCGTTCGCTATCTCACGCTCGGCGATCCAGATCGACGTAACGCGCTCAGCGGTAACCTGCTTCAGGAACTTATCGCTGCGATACGCGGTGGTCGACATAACGCAACGCGTGCTCTTGTGTTGACGGCAACCCCTGTCCATGGTGTGTGGTCGGCCGGACACGACATCTCGGAATTGCCCACGGGGGATAGGGATCCCCTCATGTGGGACAACCCACTTGAGGCGGCTTTGCGAGCCGTTCGTGATGCGCCCTTCCCTGTCATTGCAGCGGTCGATGGTTCGGTGTGGGGAGGCGCGTGCGATCTGGTGATCACATGCGATCTCATCGTCGCAACAAGGTCGTCGACATTTGCCATCACGCCCGCGCGTCTGGGCATTCCCTACAACACCGCCGGAGTCGCGCATTTTCTCAGCGCGCTGCCGGTCCATATAGCGAAGGAAATGTTTTTCACCGCAGATCCCATCGATGCCGTCCAGGCCGCTGGCCTGGGCATGATCAATCGACTAGTGGAGAACCAGGAGCAGATGGCGATAGCGGCGGCGGAGTTGTCAACGCGCATCTCCAACTTGGCGCCCATGGCCATCGAGGCAATCAAGGCTGAAATTTCCGCTCTTAGCGATGCCCGGCATCTGTCCAGCGGAGAGTTCGAAAAACTGAGCAACCTGCGAACCCGCGCCTGGACCTCCCGCGACTACCAAGAAGGTCTTGCGGCCTTCCACGAGCGGCGTCCGGCTAATTTCGAAGGGCGTTGACTACTCCGCTGCGGCGTTAACGAGCCGATGGGTCTCGTCGATCACATCTTGCGCCTGAGGGCGGAGTGCATCCTCATGGCGTGACCAGTGGTGAGCACAGAATTGAAGGTCGCCACCACGGGACAGTACGACGCGCACGTAGGCTTGAGCGTTACACCGGTCGCAACGGTCCGTGGTGCTCAGTTCGGGGGCCGACAGCGTCGTGGTCATGGCACCTCCTGCCAGTAGGGGCGACACAAGGTGTGCCACCGCCAGTCCCACAGTCTTACACGATCCAGGCTTTTGGACACTCTCACGCGCGGCGGATTCGCCACCGGCGAAATCCGATGGGGGCAGCCCTGCGCGCCGTGCGGGCCAACCGGGCACGTCGATGACTAGCGTTCGTGGGATGGCCACCACCGAGGGGTATTCCGCCCGCGATCTAGCGGTGCTTGAGGGCCTGGATGCGGTCCGCAAACGACCTGGGATGTACATCGGGAGCAACGATGGCCGCGGCCTCATGCACTGCCTGTGGGAGATCGTGGACAACTCGGTCGATGAGGCCCTCGCTGGTCATTGCTCCAAGATCGAGGTGGTTCTCGAGGTGGGCGGATCGGTACTGGTGACCGACAACGGTCGCGGTATACCCGTCGACAAGGAACCGAAATCAAAGTTGACCGGCGTCGAGCTGGTGATGACCAAACTGCACGCGGGGGGCAAGTTCGGCGGTGGCTCGTATTCAGCATCCGGAGGCCTACACGGCGTTGGCGCATCGGTTGTCAACGCACTGAGCTCGAGGCTAGATATTGAAGTAGATCGCGCTGGAAAGACCCACGGCATGAGTTTTCGGCGCGGCGTGCCGGGAGTCTTTGACGGCCAGGGCCCAGATGCCCCCTTCACCCGCAAGAGCGGACTCGATGTGATGGGGAAGGCGCCAAGGACCCGGACGGGAACCCGCGTCCGGTGGTGGGCTGATGCCCAAGTATTCACCCAGGATGCTGTTTACGACCGCATGGCCTTACGCGAGCGCGCTATCCAAAGCAGCTTTTTGGTCCCCGGGCTGTCCATCACCTTGCGCGACGAACGCGAGCCATCTGACCTGTGGGAGGAGGTTCTTCTCCACAGGGGCGGCTTGAGTGAGTATGTGGAGCACTTGGCTCATGGGCAGTCGGTGTGTTCAGTGGTGCACCTTCGCGGCGGAGGTCATTTTCACGAAACTGTTCCGGTACTCGACAACCACGGTCACATGTCTACTCAAGAAGTTGAGCGGGAACTTGCGGTGGATGTTGCACTGCAATGGGATGAGGCATACGACACTGAGATCCGAAGCTTCGTCAACGTCATCGCCACCCCTAAGGGTGGCACGCACGTCGCCGGTTTTGAGCGATCACTGGTAAAGGTGCTTAACGAACAACTCAAGGCCGCCAGGATTCTCAAGGCCTCCGAAGCGCCTATCACGAAGGAAGATGCACTCGAAGGGCTAACAGCGGTGATTGCCGTGCGTTTGGCCGAACCTCAGTTCGAAGGCCAAACCAAGGAGATTCTCGGCACCCCGGCGGCGAGCCGAATAGTGGGAAACGTTGTTGCGAAGGAATTGGCGGCCTGGTTCACCAAACCGCCGCGCGGGGAGAAAGTGGCCGCGCGTGCGGTCCTGGACAAGGTTGCTTCGGCAATGCGTACTCGGGTAGCAGCCCGAGCACACCGTGACACTCAAAGGCGCAAATCGGCACTGGAGACATCCTCCCTCCCAGCCAAATTGGTGGATTGTCGACGAGCAGGATCAGATGGGACCGAACTGTTCATAGTTGAAGGCGATAGCGCGTTGGGTACTGCCAAAACTGCTCGGGATGCGGAGTTCCAGGCACTTCTTCCCATTCGCGGCAAGATATTGAATGTTCAAAAGGCTTCACTCGCGGATATGTTGAAGAACACTGAATGCGCAGCGATCATTCAGGTGATTGGTGCGGGATCGGGTCGCACCTTCGACATCGATCAGGTGCGGTACGAGAAGATCATTTTGATGTCCGACGCTGATGTCGATGGTGCCCACATTCGATGCTTACTGCTCACCTTGATCCACCGATACCTGCCTGGCTTACTCGAAACCGGACGGGTGTTCGCGGCGGTTCCGCCTTTGCATCGAATTGAGATCATCGGGAAGGGGCCGGGCAAGGGACAGGGGAAGGGACAGGGGAACGAAGTCGTCTATGCGTACTCCGATGCCGAAATGCACGCTTTAGTGAAGGACGCGTCCGGCAAAGCGAGGCGCATTAAGGAACCGATCCAGCGCTATAAGGGTTTGGGGGAAATGGATGCCAGCCAGTTGCGTGAAACCACCATGGACCCCGCCCATCGAACATTGCGTCGGATGACCGTTGGCGAAGCTGCCGGCTCGGCCGAAGTTTTCGAGCTTTTGATGGGCGAGAACGTAGCTCCCCGTCGCGACTTCATCATTCAAGGTGCTAGGGAGCTCGATGTCACTCGGATCGACACGTGACATGGGCATGTGGATAGAGGAGCCGACGGAGGTGTGATGCCTGAAAATGTGCAGGCTTTTGCAGGAGGTGAGTTTGCCGATGTTATCGATGCAAACACGCAGTATGCGAAAACCTTTGCCAACAAGGAGTTGACCGGGCAGGCAGCACGCGGTTTGGCTATCGTCACGTGCATTGATTCGCGTATCGCACCGCTGGAGATTGTTGGCATGTCGGCCGGGGATGCCAAAATTCTCCGCAATGCCGGTGCCCGAGTGACGGACGACGTTCTTCGAACATTGGTCTTAGCGGCTCACCTGCTGGGGGTGTCCCGAGTTTTGGTGATGCCCCACACCGATTGCAAGATGGCATCCGCGGACGAGAATCAGATGCACGAGGCGATTTTCGCTGCGTCGGGTGTCGACTCGCGGTCCCTCGAGATACGAACGGTGGCAGATCAACTTCAAGCATTGCGTTCCGACATCACGCGAATTCGAGCGTTTCCGTTCCTGCCTGCGGAACTGGCGGTGGGCGGAGCAATTTACGATGTGCATACGGGTTATCTGACTACAGTTGACGCGTGAGTATGCGCGTTGCCGTTGTCGGATCGGGACCTTCGGGCATGTACGCAGCCGATGCGCTGTTAGACCACGGCGTAAGCGTGGACGTTATTGACCAACTGCCGGTGCCCTTCGGTTTGGTGCGTTACGGAGTTGCTCCTGACCATGAGAGCATCCGCTCGGTGCGCGACACCTTGGATCAGATTTGGGACCGACCAGGAATTCGATTCCTCGGAAACGTCACAGTAGGCAAAGACGTCTCCGTGGAGGAGTTGCGCGCCGGATACCACGCAGTGGTACTGACGTATGGAGCATCGGCAGATCGTCGGCTTGGCATCGATGGCGAGGATTTGAGCGGAAGTGTCGCCGCTACCGATCTAGTGGCGTGGTACACGGGCCACCCGGACTATCGGGGCCCAGATTTCGATGCCCTGCTGCCCTCGGTTCGCCGAGTGGCGGTTGTTGGGGTCGGCAACGTAGCGGTCGATGTGGTTCGGGTGTTGAGTAAGTCCGTATCCGAACTAGCACAAACCGATATGCCCGACCACGTGCTGTCAACGTTGGCGCGAGCCCCGATCGAACACGTCCATCTCCTCGGGCGGCGTGGCCCCGTCCAGGCCTCCTTCACCACCAAGGAGTTGCGGGAACTAGGTGAGCTAGAGGAGGCAGAGATTCGGGTCGATCCAGCCGATCTCAATCTTGATCCGGTGAGTGCGTCCGAAATAGCGGAGAACAAAGTGGCTACCCGCAATCTCAAGGTGATGCAGGAATGGTGCGAACGTCCGGCACGGCCAGACGCGCAGCGCACCATTGAGGTCGCCTTCTTTCGACGTCCCACAACAATCCACGGAGTAGATCACGTGACAGGTCTGGATGTGGAGCGCACCCATCTTGATCTCGAAGGCCAGCTCACGGGAACCGGTCAAGTAGAGGAACTACCTGTTGATCTCGTCGTCCGTAGTGTGGGATATCGAGGGACCGCGATGCCGGGAGTTCCCTTTGACCCAGACCGCAACGTGATTCCCAACCGTGATGGTCGCGTGATGGAAGGCGACCACGCTATTCACGGGCTGTACGTGGCGGGCTGGATAAAACGAGGTCCTACGGGAATCATCGGTACCAACAAGAAGTGCGCGGTGGGTACCGTGGCTTCACTGATGGCGGATATCGAGGAAGGAATCCTCACTCCACAGGAGGAAGTCGCAGGAATCGATGAGGTGCTGCGGGCTCGTGGCGTTCGGTCTATTGGTTCGTCCGGTTGGCGAAGCGTTGATGCTCAAGAGCGAGCGCGCGGGGAAAACCAGGGCAGGCCTAGGGTGACGATCCATGAACGAGATGAACTGATGGCCATCGGTGCCGGCTGACGCTAGGGCTTCACTTCTTTCCACTTGATACCGCAGCCCATAGCGGGCTTGCCGTTGCTGTACGCACGATTTTCACTTGCTGCTTCGAGAGCGCCGAGCAGATGGATAGCGTCAATCGGCTGGGGTTGACGGGGGCGCGCGTCATCCATTGCTCCGCGGTACACGAGTTGGTGTGCAGCATTAAAGACAAAGAAGTCCGGCGTGCAGACCGCACCGAATGCTTGCGCGACCTCTTGCGACTCGTCGACAAGGTACGGAAACGTCCAGTGTGCACGCGCAGCCTGAATCCGTAGACCCGGAACATCATCGTCAGGATGTGAGGCGGTGTCGTTGCTGCATATTGCAAACCATGCGACATCGTCGAACTGTCGAGCAATGTCGCCGAGTCTGGATTCGATTGATTGTACGTAGGGACAGTGGTTGCAGGAGAAGACCACAACGCTGCGTCGGTTGGCCGCGTAGGCACGCAAGGAGACGCTGGATCCATTGAGATCAGGTAAGTGGACATCGGGAAGTTCCAAAAGACTCGTGCCATGAGATTCAATCGCCACGACAGGACCCTTCCTCGATGATGTGCGCTTGCCACATCACTCGTTCTTGATCTTGCGCCCCGCACGAGGCTGGCGATACGAATGTCTCCTGTTTTGCCGCCACTGTCCAATGTCTACCATCGCTGGACGTCACGTCACATAGGACGCGTGAGTCAAGCGCTTCGAGCATCGTCACGACCAGGATGTCTGCAGCGGTGAGCTGTTGCTCGATTCGAACCACGCACTCAGCTGCCTGCAGTGGTGGCGGGAGGTAGGACGGACCACGAAGGCATTCGGGACTGGGTTCGCGTAGGTGATCGTGGCCGTTGGGACTGAACCCGGAGAGTCGGCCGTACAGACGTCCCGACGGTAGGAACAAGCTTGTTGCAGCGAAGCGATGGCCTCCGAGATGGCTACATTCCCAGACCTGCCCCCTCAGGTGGTGGGGGACCGTTGCCACTCTTTCACGGCCAAGGACCGCACAGCAGGTATCGCGTTTACTGTGGGTGCAGACGAACTCGATGGGGGATTCAATCTGCTCGCCCACAACAGGGAATCGTCCTTCCGAAATGGACGTCAGGTCCCATTGCAGTAGCTGTTCAAGGTGGTCGATCTGCACCACACGCGCTTCCGGCTCCCGTGCCTGACAGTGGGCAATCCAGACATGCCTGCCGGTAAGCGGGAGCTGCTGGCGTCGGTCCAGGTCGATACTGCGGGCGGCAAGAAATCGCAAAGGTGTCTGCGTCTGCGCCTGGGTGATGTGTTGGACAACTGACTCGGGGATCGCAGATTCCGTCAATGCGTCGCGACCCCAGGGACCTGGATGCTCCACGACGATCCAGGCGGTGGCGAGGGGTGCGGAGCCCGCCAGAGGTTCATCTCCCGCGAGGAGACTGCAGGCGTCGGGTCGGGTGACGTTGAGACCGGTCATGTTGCCGCGAGGGACCCGCCGATGGCACCGATCGGAGCAGTTGGTGGTGTGCCTGTGCCATCGCGTTTATCTGATGGAAGCGGTAGATCGATGGGCTTACCCGAAGCGGTTGCGGCGCGCGCTGGACCTGCGCCCACCCACGCCTGGATGATGCCGTCCTCACCTGAACGAAACTTTTGGCAGCGCACGCCCAGGGAACCGCGACCTTTCCCCGGGTACAGCAGCACGGGCGTGACCTTCACGGATCCGAGTTCGGTTCCCGGTAGCGCACGAGAATCCCCAGCCACCGTCACAAGTTCGGCGCCGGCCAAATCCGGCAGTGCCGCAAAGGCCACAGCGTGTGCATCAGGAAGCTTGACGCCAACCATGCCAGCAGCGGCCACGCCTTGAACGCGAACAGTCGCGGCGGGAAAATGCAGAAAGTTCCCTGCTGAGGTAACGAAGCCGAGCGACGCCTGTTCGGCGTTGGCTTCGAGTAGGTGAGTGGCCCCCACAACTTGGTCGCCGTCAGCAAGGACGATTACCGAGGCAAAGGCCGATCGGGTTGACGGCTGCGGAATCGCAGTCCGTTTCACCACACCAAACTTGGTGCCCAAGGCGAGCGTGGCTGTGCCATCAACCGGCACCAAGGCGAGTACCCGTTCCTCGGGCTCTAGGTCAATGAATGCGCCTACTGGCGCACCGGCTGCCAGGGAGGGATTGCCTGCCACCGGAGGTTGAGCCGGGAAGTCCACCACATCCAGGAAAGCAATGCGCCCCGTGCTTGTCATGGCACCGACTTGGCCGCGGGTGGTCGCGGGACAGGCTGCCGTGATGACGTCGTGCGGCGAACGGGAATCGGTATTGCCGCCGGTCAATGCGGATGTACGAGCAAGCAAACCAGTGCTCGACAGCAGCACCACGCACGGCTCGTCAGCCACCTCTATGGACGCAACCCTATTCGCGCCAGACGCCGCGACAGGGGTACGACCTTCCAGCAAGGTGGTACGCCGAGCGGTACCCAGGCGCGCACTTACATCCGCCAATTCCAAGGACACCTCCGAGCGCAATGCCGCATCATCATTGAGGATCCTGCCGAGCTCTTCGATTCGTGTGCGAAGGTCATCTGCCTCGGTCTCGAGTTCGATTCGGCTGAACTTCGTCAGGCGTCGAAGAGGCATATCGAGAATGTACGTGGCTTGAACCTCGCTGAGATCGAAGACGCCCATCAGTCGGTCCTTGGCTTCCGTGGCGTTTTCGCTTGCTCGAATCAACTCGATGACCTCATCGATGTCGATGATGGCCGTCAGCAAACCCTCGACAAGATGCAGACGATCAGTAGCTTTGGTTTGTCGGTAGACGCTGCGCCTTCGGACAACCTCGATGCGATGGTTCACAAATTGTTCGAGCAGATCGCGTAGCCCAAGAGTTTGCGGCTGACCGTCGACGAGCGCAACAGCATTAATGGTGATCGAGTCTTCTAGCGGAGTGAGTCGATAGAGCTGTTCGAGTAAGGAATCGGGGTCGATGCCACTTTTAAGTTCGATCACCAGGCGCAATCCTGATTGACCATCGGAAAGATCCACGACATCGGAAATACCTTGCAACTTTTTGGCTTGAACCAGATCTTTGATGCGCTCGATAACCCGCTCTGGGCCCACCGACGCAGGCAGTTCCGTGACGATAATTCCTCGACGGCGCGGCGTTACGTTCTCGATAGACGTTTTCGCCCGCAGCCGGAAGGAGCCGCGTCCCGTCGCATAGGCCTCTCGCACACCGTCCAGTCCGATGATCTCCCCGCCGCCGGGGAAATCTGGCCCAGGCACAAACGCCATCAACTCGGCTACGTCGGCCTTCGGCTTGTCGATGAGATGGCGAGCGGCGGCGATCACTTCCGCCGCATTGTGCGGAACGAGCGTGGTAGCCATGCCTACTGCGATGCCGCTAGCTCCATTGACCAGTAGGTGGGGGAATGCCGCGGGTAGGACCACCGGTTCGCGTTCCCGGCCGTCGTAATTAGGCACGAAATCGACAACGTCTTCGTCCAAACTTGCGGTCAATTCCAAAGCAGGTGCGGCAAGTCGCGCCTCGGTGTAGCGCATTGCCGCGGGACCGTCGTCGGGTGAACCGAAATTGCCGTGGCCATCGACGAGGGGTAATCGAAGCGTGAAGGGCTGCGCCAGGCGGACCAGGGCGTCGTAAATTGCCGAATCACCGTGGGGGTGGAGGCGGCCCATCACTTCACCCACCACGCGCGCTGATTTCACGTGACCTCGATCAGGGCGCAGGCCCATCTGTGCCATTTGATAAAGAATCCTCCGTTGGACCGGCTTGAGGCCGTCACGTGCATCGGGTAAGGCCCGTGAATAGATGACGGAGTAGGCATACTCCAGAAACGACCCGCGCATCTCCTCGGAAACATCCACGTCGAGGATCCGCGACGTAGTGGACGGCGTGCGTGCGTTTTTTGTAGCCGCATTCCTGGCCGTCGCTCGGGGCTTCGAGCCCACGGTTCCTACCGTCCTTCCGCTGGTGGTGGACCAGCCCCGATGCGGGCTACAGCCACCGCCGCGGCTTCATTACCTGAAGCCAACGCTGAGGCTAGGTCCTCCTGGTCGAGGGTCCAGGCTGCCAGGAAACCTGCCGCGAAGGCGTCACCCGCGCCGGTGGTGTCGACCACGTGGGTAGCCCGCGAGGGACTCTGACGATGTCCATACTGATTAGCCGCACTCGCACCAGCGGGGCCGTGCTTCACAACAAGGGTTCCCGAGAAACCAAGTCCGTGCCAAGTCTCGAAGCTTAAGGCGTGCGCCGAGTGTTCCGGGGAGAGTAGGCCTGCCAGTTCGTCGAGTGTGCCCATGAGTATGTCGAGTTGCGAGAGGGTTGCGGCCAGGGCGTCTCGGTGGTGTGCTGTTGGTACGAGTGCCGCACTGTCGACACTCGTGGTGATCGACACCCCATGGCCCGCCAAAGAATCAATGATCGTGTGCGCGAGAAGCGGGTCTCGGTCAAACAGATATCCGGACAGATGAACATGGGGTCTGGGCGCGTCATGAGGGATTGCCGATAGCCATAGGTCGGTAGTGAGGTCCTTAATGCGGGCGTTCGCACCCGGATCGGTGAACATCGTGCGCGCCCCCTCGGCGTCAACGACCACCACGCAATTTCCTGTGCGACCTTCCACCACTGGCAATATCGGATCAACTCCATGGGAAATCAGGTCCCCAACCACCCACGCACCGTCGGAATCATCACCGCGCGTCGCAACCAGTACGACCGGCATCTGCATCCACGCGAGCCAAGAGGCTGTATTCGCTGCCTGACCACCGATATGGCGAGAAACGATCGCAGATTGGTCGGCGCCGGTGGCGATTGCGCTATTGATATGGGCAAAGGTGTCGACCATCACGTCGCCCACAACCACAAACTGCGTGTGGTGTGCTGTCACGATCGTTGCGCGAGGGATCGAGCCGAAGCAATACGGGCGGCGAGTTCTGCATTGCGCACAACCAATGTCGCATTGGCCATCAGACTTGCTCCATGGGTAACGCGGTGAAAATGGTCAAGTAAAAAGGGGGTTACGTCCTTGCCGGTGATCCCTCGTGCATCGGCAGAGTTCAGGCCTTCGGTTAGCGCCGCATCGTGTATGTCGGGATCAAGCTGTTCCTCCATAGGAATCGGGTTTGCGACCACGATGGCGCTGGTAATTCCCAGTACTTCCCGCGCAGCCATCACATCCGCCGCTTCGGCGGGGTCATCAACACGCCAATCGATGGGGTGCCCGGAATCGGTCAGGTAGAACCCGGGGAACTTCGACGTCTGGTAACCGAGAACAGCGATGTTCAATGTTTCGAGTCTTTCGAGGGTGGCACCTACGTCGAGAATCGATTTGACACCCGAGCAAACCACCACAACCGGCGTGGTGCCGAGTGTGGTGAGGTCCGCGGATTCATCCCAACTGTCTCGCGCTTGGCGATGAACGCCACCAAGTCCTCCCGTAGCGAAAACCTCGATGCCAGCATTACGCGCGATGAGGCTGGTTGCCGCCACGGTAGTAGCAGCACTGGCTGATCGTGCGACCACCGCGGGCAAGTCCCGGACGCTCGCTTTGACGATGTCATCGCGAGTGGCGACATCGGTGAGTTGTTGGTCAGTGAGGCCGACGCAAACCGTGCCGTCGAGAACGGCAATGGTTGCGGGCACGGCACCACGCGAGCGGACGATCGCCTCAATTTCGCGGGCAACTCGAAGATTTTCGGGCCGTGGCAGACCGTGACTGATGATTGTCGACTCAAGGGCGACAACTGGATCGCCGGCGCTGACGGCCTCGGCAACTTCGGGGTGGACAACGATTCTCTCGATGGGAGCCGAGGCGCCGCCATTGTGGATCACGCCAGGACACTAGCGTCACCTGGCAGGATGTCGGTATGAGTCATTCCGCGTCCGCGCTGCGACAAGACATCCAGCGCAGCGGCTACTACCCGGAAATAGTCGCCGAAGCCCTCGACACAGTCCTAGGTGGGGAAGATCCCAGGAGTTTCGTCGTCCAGCACGAGGCCACCTTCGATCGAGACGAACTGAGGCGCCACATCACGGTCCTGGTATTGACGGCTACTCGCTTGATCGTCTGTCATGTCGATGAACACGCACCCGAGGGAACCGCCACCAATCTCGCCAGTGCATCCACCGAGGCGGTCCGTCTGGAACGGGTTGATTCGGTGGTCGTCACGCGGGTGGTAGCGGATCCGGCCGCCCATCGCCCGGGGGGGCCCACAGCAGAGGTGGTGCTCACCATCGGCTGGGGCGCGGTGAGCCGTATTGATCTTGAACCAGCTGGTTGTCAGGACCCGGCCTGCGAAGCCGATCACGGCTACACGGGGACATCTACCAACGACGATCTTTCTGTTCGCGCATCCGAAGCCGCGGATGGAGCCGAAGTAGTTGCACGTGTTTTGGAGTTCGCTGCGGCCCTGTCAGCAGCTTTGGCCGAAACCGCATCGGGCACCCGACACTGATGCGCCATCGCCCCGATCTCGGGTTGGCGCATGTACTGCCATCGGCCGCCGCCGGATTGGGTGCTTCCGGTTTTGTCGACGATCTTGGGGTCGGATCGTGCACCGTGGCAGTCGTGTGTCTCGTCGATGGTCTCGGGGCGGAACTCATTGAAGATCACGCCGCGCTTTTCGATTCGCTTGCGGACGCAGAAGGCGGGTCCATCGAGGCAGCTTTTCCGACCACAACTCCCACTGGTCTGGCTACCTTGGGCACTGGACGCACTCCAGGGCAACACGGCATTGTGGGCGCCTCGTTTTGGCTGCCTGAAGAAAAGGAGGTGCTAAGCCCCTTGCACTGGGGGCATAATCCCGCGCCGCTGGCAGTTCAACCTGAGGCCACCGTATTCGAGCGTCTGCGAGACGTGGGGATTCCCTCTGCAACGATCGCACCCCAGACCTACAGTCGATCAGGTTTGACGTTGGCTGTGTTGCGTGGTTCGCAGTATTACTCAGCAGACGACGTCAACGACCGCACCGCCCGCCTTCGCGAGGTGCTAACAGGGAAACGACCATCGCTTGTGTACGTGTACTGGTCAGCACTTGATCGGGCGGCGCACGAGTTCGGCATCACCTCACCCGAATGGCGACGAGCTGCCAGTGATGTGAATTCGTTGCTGTGGCAGATTCGCCAGGAGCTGCCCACCGATGGGGTGCTGCTGGTCACCGCCGATCACGGCATGGTCGATTGCGTCGACCGTGTGTGGATCGAGGACCAGCCACTGCTGACGGTGGGCGTTCGGGTCATTGCCGGTGAGCCGCGAATGCGTCACATCTACGTCGATCCCGAATACGACACGGTTGATGTGGTTCGTCGATGGCAGGAGGTCATGGGCGCCCAGGCGCGAGTAGTTGAGCGACACGAAGCGATTGCCTCGGGGCTATTTGGCCACGTTGAACCTGGAATTGATGAACGTATTGGGGACTTTATTGCCATTGCCCAAGGGGGTGCCATCATGGCCAGCCGAACCTTCGACGAGCGTGTATCCCGCTTGCGTGGTCACCACGGAGCCCTGACTGATGCCGAAAGGCGTGTACCCGGATTGGTGATTCGTGGGTGATGCCAACTGTGGCAGCATGCCCCCGTGGCTGAGCTCGTCTTCTACGCAGGGACGATGGACTGTGGAAAGAGCACCCTGGCGCTGCAGACCGATCACAATCACAGTTCCCGCGGTCGAACCGGACTGGTCTTCACGCGGCTAGATCGCGCCGGCGAGTCGCTATTGTCGAGCAGACTGGGATTGGCTGTGCCGGCCATCGAAGTCGGGGACGATTTCGACTTCCGTCGCTACGTTGTTGATCGTTTAAGCGTGGGGGCGCGAATCGATTACATCATCTGCGACGAAGTCCAGTTCTATAGGGAGGAACAGGTAGACCAGCTTGCTCGACTCGTCGACGAACTAGCCATCGACGTATTTGCTTTCGGCATCATGACCGATTTCCGAACGCATCTGTTTCCAGGATCGCGTCGCCTTGTGGAACTCGCGGATCGCACTCAGGTGCTGCAGGTTGAAGCCTTGTGCTGGTGTGGGGCGCGAGCGATTCACAACGCGCGGACGATCGACGGCATCATGACCACCGAGGGCGATCAGGTGCTGGTCGGAGACGTGAGTTCAGGCGGCGGCGACGGCGCGCCGGCCTATGAAGTTCTGTGTCGGCGCCATTATCGAACTGGCCTGACCGCCAAGCGTGCCGGGGTTGAGCATATGTCGAAGGCGCCATTGCCCTTCGACGTCTGAGGAGGCTTAGTCCTCCGGGCGTGAGGCCCCAAACAAGATCTCATCCCAACTCGGGACGCTCGCCCTGCCTTTCTTGCCCTTGGCTCGCTTGGCCCGACGAGGGGACGTGGAAACCTCGGACTGTTCGATGAGAGCTTCTTGTTCGACGCGCTCGTCCGTAGGTTCTGGTGTGGGCGGTGTGCGGGTAACGGGATTTGAGGTGACCGACACCAGCCGTGGACGGGGGGCGTCCACGGCCTCATCGTTTTCCACCGAAGGTTCAGCGACAGGGACCTGATCAGAAAGCGGCCCTTGTGAATCATGAGCGGGTGACGTGCTGGTCTCAGCAACGGCACTTGGACCACCGCCCATCAGAGCGCGGGCACTCTCGTCTTGGGGGTGCACAGTTCGGCCTACCGTCTCGTACGTCCACACACCAACCGCTGAACCGCGATGAGTAGCCGTCACTACCCAGCGAGCGTCGTCGGTGCGGTGAGCATCCCAAGTGATGTCATCTGGGTCTGCGGACAGGCGCGTGAGAACGGATTCTTCCAACGTCGATCCACCCCGTGACCGGCTGATTTCAACGGCGCGAGCCTGCTCGGCCACGTATGCCCGTTCTCCTAGCGGAGGCTGCGCATACCGGGTCACCTTGTCCAGGGGCCAGCCCGTTTCGGCAGCAACGACCTCAGGCGACGCGCCGGCTCGGACGCGAGCTTGGATCTGTCGCGGGCTCAGCGGTTGCAGGGCGAACTCCTTGTGCAAGTAGCCATGAAGGCAACTCCATGGGCGTGGATTACCGAAACCTACCGCGTGGCGGCGCTGCGCGGGGCTACCTGGGGCGTGGTTTCCCCCATGAATGATCGCGGTGAGCCGAGATTTACACCCCGGGAGGGTGGGGTCCAGGCAGTGGATCGTCATTCCAGGAGACAACTGGCTCCACGGTGAGGTCTTCGGCTGCGTTGGCATCTGCCGACTCGGATCGGGAGAGCGATCGGCTGGCTAATGCCAGGGTGGCGATGACGGCGCCGAAAATGGTGAGCGCCAACCCGGCACGCGTTCCAAAGGAGTCGATCACTAGACCGGCTCCCGATGACCCAAGTGCGAAACCTGCTGCGAGGCCGGAATTGGTCCAGGTCAAGCCCTCGGTCAGATGCTTGCGGGGGACCAGCCGACTCGCCAAGGTGAATATTCCGATAAGTGCCGGGGCGACACTGAAGCCGGCGAGAGCTACTACCACAACTAAGAATGCGTTGCTGCGTGCGAACGGCATAGCCAAGGTGACCAGGAGCAGCACCATGGCGGCGATGCGCGGATGCCAATGCAGTGGGCCCGGCCACGCTCTGCTGCCGTACAAGATCCCCCCGATCATCGAGGTTCCGGCGAACGTTGCCAGCACCACGCCGGCAAATGCGCCGGTGCCTTGGTCGGCGGTAAACGCCACAACGCCAACGTCCACTGTCCCGAAAACTGTTCCCAGGCCGATAGCTGCCAGCACGAGTGGTCTCAGCCCGGGTAGACGAACGACTGCCCACAGTGAAGTTCGCACTTCGGTGGTGTGGTGCGGAGGTGGAGCCGATGAACGAGCAGCGGCCAACCACAACGATCCGATGAGCGCCAAAATGGCCGCTAAGAACAGTGGTGTTCCAAAACCAAAGGAAAATGCCACGGCCGTGGTGATGACAGGTCCAACTGTGAAAACCGCCTCGTCCAGGATGCTCTCCCAGGCGAAACCAACACGCACCATGGACGGGTTAACCGAAACATAGCTCCAGCGTGCGCGCACGTAGGAACCGATTGCCGGAGTCGTGGCACCGGCAATGAGCACAAGAAGAATCTGCACGGGTCGGGCAAGTCCGGCTAGTACCGATGCGGTGAAAAGGGCCAAAGATCCACTGTGGGCAAATGCCAGTACGCGAAGTACTCCGGCTTGTCCAATACGGTCGGCGATGCGGCTACTGATGATGCTCACCAAGCCAGCCGTTATGGCCAAAAGGGCGCTCAGCACCCCGGCGTACGCGTAGGAACCGGTTTCGTTCGAGACCAGTAAGACGATCGCGAGTGCGTTCATGGCGACCGGTAGCCGTCCGATGAGGCCGGCGCTGGTGAACGTCCGAACGCCGTGGTGGCCAAGGGCGAACCGGTACCCGTGTGCAGACTCTGTCGCCATGATCGGGCAGGCTAACGTGTTCCACGTCCGCAGACACATCTCAGATTCGCTGAAGGGTCACCATGGCGCAGTTGTCTCCTGGACAATCATCCGAACGACCGATCCGAGCGCTTTCTGAAGTCCTCTCGTGGGATCCGTTGGCGGATCTCGCTTGGCGTGCGGCCAGCGAAGCGGCTGCGTTTTTGCATACCCAACGCCCTATGGATCTATCGGTGGAGACCAAATCGACACCAACAGACGTCGTCACCTCAATGGACAAGGCGGCCGAGCACCTGCTGCAGGAGCGGCTGATCGGGGAGCGACCAGGCGACGGGCTGCTAGGCGAGGAAGGAACGGACCGACCTTCGGAAACGGGAATCAGATGGGTAGTGGATCCCCTTGATGGCACCGTCAACTATCTGTATCGGATCCCGCACTGGGGAGTCTCGGTTGCCGCCGAGGACCAGGATCTAGGGGAAACAGTCGTGGGCGTCGTCATCACACCGGAGTCAGGCGAGGGGTTTGTCGGTATCCGCGGTCGAGGAGCGTGGCAGGTGACCGGGGATCTTGCCGAGCGACTGCGGGTGCGTGAATGCTCGGATCTAGGACAAGCCATGGTTGCAACCGGCTTCGGTTACGCCCAGGAACGACGACGCAACCAAGCCGAAGTGTTGCGGACGCTCATCACGTCGGTTCGCGATATCCGGCGCACAGGGTGTGCCGTGGCCGACTTCGCGTGGATAGCCCAGGGGCGAACCGATGCGTACTACGAGCGCGGCCTCAACCCTTGGGATGTTGCAGCTGGCCTACTTATCGCCCAGGAAGCAGGTGCGGTGGTGAGCGACTTAGGTGGGGGCTCGGGGCCCGGCACTTTCTTGGTCTCTGTTCCTGGAGTTGCTCGGGAGTTGGAAGAATTGCTGGTTGAGGCAGGTATCCATCGACCCGAGTCTGCGGGGGAGTTCCAGGGCTAGTCGAGTCGACGCAAGTCGCGGTTGTACCAATGCGCATTGTGAACGTATACATCGACGGCAGCGTCAAACTCGCCGGCGGCGATGACCGCCTCGGTGATCCGTGCCGGAACGCCGAGCGCGCGCGCACCCTCGGGAACCACAGTTCCCGGCGACACAACAGCGCCGGCGCCCACTAGGGCCTGGGGCCCAACATGGACCCGATGCAGGAGAACCGAGCCCGAACCGATGAGGGAGCCATCGTGGATGGTGCAACCTTCCAAATGGGCGTTATGACCCACGACGCAGCGATCGCCCACCGTGGTATCAAGTTCCGCCGTGCAGTGGATAACGGTCCCGTCTTGGATCGATGTTTGGGCTCCTATCGTGATCCGTCCGTGGTCTCCTCGCAGAACGGCCGTCGGCCAGATGGATGATTCCGGGCCAATGTGAACATCGCCGATTACCACGGCGTCGGGGTGCACAAAGGCCGATGGATCAATGCGCGGTTGCTTGTCGCCAAGTGCGTATACGGGCATGGCCCCATCCTCCTGCATGCGGGGCTCAGGCCGCAGTCGCGGTAGCGAAGGGGTGACCCCGAGGGGCGAACTTTCGGGCAATGAGGCACAATCTGCGCGCAAGACCAGCCACTGAGGAGGGCACACGGCAATGGCCACCGACTACGACGCGCCTCGCAAGACAGACGAGGAACTCGCCGAGGACAGCCTCGAGGAGTTGAAGGCTCGGCGCGCGGAAAAAACGGCGTCTGCCGTCGACGTCGATGAGGCCGAACTGGCCGAGAACCTCGAGTTGCCGGGGGCCGATCTCTCGGATGAGAACCTCACGGTCCGGGTAGTGCCGAAAAAGTCCGACGAATTCACCTGCATGTCGTGTTTTTTGGTCCACCACCGCAGTCAACTGGACCACGAGGGGAAGAGCGGTCCCATCTGTAAAGACTGCGCGTAATGCCGGCGCGCTGTTCTACCCGGGCTATTCGTCCAATAGTCGGGCGGCACTTCTAAATATCAGTGCCTCAACTACCGTAGCAGTTGCGCCTGAGATTGCCGCCCAGGCGACGATGCTCGCCAAGGATGCCTGGCGATCCATGTTCGAGGGGGCATCCGATCCAGTCACGGAGCGGTA
Source organism: Candidatus Nanopelagicales bacterium (assembly GCA_018402235.1). GTDB lineage: Bacteria > Actinomycetota > Actinomycetes > S36-B12 > S36-B12 > S36-B12. Next base: position 115,049 of record JAGYJJ010000004.1, read on the forward strand.
GATGCGAGCCAGAGCCTTACGGGCGACAAACGTGGCACCGAAGGCGAGTACTGGGGTCACGATGGCTGCCACCGGGGCTGAGGACCTCACTGAATTTGGGGTTGATTCCGCGCTGCTCATGGCATAACTGTTCCGCACCGGCTCATTACTCGGACACCTGGGTGGACAACGCCTCGAGAAGTCTGTGGGGACGCCTAGTTGCGACGAGCCACGCCGAATGCGGATCGCCTGGATCTGCGACGCTGATGAGCACTCCCGTCTTAGCGAACCACGCCGGGAGAACTTGGTACACGCGATCGCCCACAATCGCGTCTTGGCCGCGGCGAATAGTTGCGATTTCACCTCCGGCAACGATTCGAGGATGCCGGCAATGGTCGCGGGGTAGGTGTGCTTGACCGCAACGGATTTCTTCGACCGTCACCTCGATCACCGGCGAAGACCTGATCACTGCGACGAAGGTGATGCCGCCGAGTCCGATTGCCACGAGAAGTCCGATTGTTGAGCCCAATGCGGCGCCGTAGGCAATCGCGATCATCGCTATGAGCGCTGCGACGACGAGCCACCAGAAAATCCCCGGAATCAGGCGCTCTCGATATTGAGCGATTTGTGGAGATGGTGGCGCGGGAGTTTGGGACACGCGATCAGTGTGCCGCACGCGTCTGTGCCGTCTGATCGCCGTCTGATCGCCGTCTGATCGCCGAGATCGTTACAGTCGGCGGGTGGCGCAGGAGCGATCGATCGAAGTACTCGTGCAGCGGTTAGACCCCACGATGCCGCTCCCGCAGCGTGGGGGGCCAGGAGATGCCGGATGGGATCTGCGCTCACGCATCGACATCCGATTAGAACCGGGGGAGCGATCGTTGATACCTACCGGAGTGGCAATCGCACTACCGGCCGGACACGTGGCGCTTGTGCATCCACGCAGCGGGTTGGCATTGCGGTCGGGATTCACTTTGGTGAATGCTCCGGGCACAATCGACGCCGGATACCGCGGGGAAATTGGTGTGGTTGGTATCAACACGGACTCGGAAGTGGCCGTAGAAATCACCCGGGGGGATCGCATTGCCCAATTGCTCGTTCAGCAGTTCCAAGCGATCGACTGGTGTGAAGTGCACGAACTCCCAGGTACCTGGCGTGGCGAGGGTGGCTTCGGCTCTAGCGGCATCAGGTAACGTGGAGGTTCACGGATCGAGGAGAACAAGTGGGACTGTTTGGTCGGCGCGGCCAGGCTGCAGACGATGAGCCGGCGCTCACGGAGTCGCAGCAATCGGAATCATCAAGTGATCCCATCATTTCAACCGAGTCTCCAGAGAGTCCCGTGCCGCCGGCTGACCCGGTGGGCGCCAATCGCACGCTGGGCCCATGGGATGATGAGGATTCCTACCCCGACATCCCTCGAATCGATCTCGGCGGCCTGATCGTGCCGCAGTCCACGGAGTTTCGAATTCAGGTGCAGGCCGACCAGTCCTCGGGCGTCGTGAGCCAGGTGAGCTTTGTTACCGATACGTCTGCAGTGCAGTTGCAGCCATATGCAGCCTCCCGTTCTGGCGGCATGTGGGAAGAAGTGCGAGGACAGATTTCTTCGCAGATAAACAAAAGTGGGGGCCTGGTAGAAGAGGTCGCTGGCCCGTTCGGCGTGGAATTGCGTGCACAGGTTCAAGGTCAAGACGGCAAAGGCGCAGCCTGCTCGTTTTTGTGGTGTGGATGGGCCACGCTGGTTCCTGCGGTTGGTCTTCTTAGGGCAAGCCGCCCGAGATGCGGGTGCTGCGGCTGGCCTCGAGACTGCGGTCCGCGGCATTGTGGTGGTTCGCGGTGATCAAGCGATGCCCATGGGCAACGCTATTCCGATGCGGGTGCCGGTTGACCCTGATGCCAACGCAACTCCCGCTCCCACTCCGGCTGCGCCGGAGCGCCCAAGGATTTCGCTGCCCGAACGTGGCCCGGAAATTACCGAGATTCGCTAGTGGACGCATTGCCGAACTGGGTGGTGGGTGCCCCGTGAGCATCGTGGGACGGACTTTCCGCCGACTCACCGAAAGTACCGATGAACGCGTGCTTCGGGAGTCGGCCGTTGACCATGAGCGTCGACACCCCGGTGAGGTGGTAGTTCCCATCCGTGCGTGCACGCCGGGGGAGCAGGTGACCATTTCGGGAACCATCACGAAGTTGGGTATCCGGCCTGAAGGAAGCGCTCCTGCCCTGGAAGTGGAGTTGCGCGATGAGACCGGCCACGTTTTCGTTGTGTGGCTTGGTCGGCGCCGGATTCCTGGGCTGCACGAGGGCCGCAATGTGGTGGTGCATGGCAGGCTGAATTGCGTGACCGATCATCCAACCATCTACAACCCGCGCTACGAGCTATTGCCGAGTTGATGCATGAGCAACTCAGTAGGCGATTTGATGACGAAACCGATCCCGAAACCGATCCCGAAACCGATCAGGAAACCACCGAGGGCGACGAAGCCGATCAAGCACGCGTGAGTGCGGCACCGGCGCAGGATCTCCAGGCCGAACGTCTCATCCTTGAACGGGCAATCGGGGGATGGCGCGGCATGATCGATAGCGCATTGCCGACGGTTGTCTTCATCACGGTATATGTCATCGCAGCACGTGAGCTTGCGCCAGCTCTTATCGCCGCCGTGGCCGTGGGTGTCGCGTTGGCGGGGTATCGACTGGTACGACGCCAAAGGTTGCAACAGGTGCTAACCGGTTTCCTTGGCCTAGCGATAGCCGCAGGCTTTTCCGCCGTAACTGGTCAGGCGGAGAACTTCTTCCTGCCCGGTCTCGTTACGAACATCGTGTACGGCACGGCATTCTTCGTCTCCATTTTGGTGGGGTGGCCCTTACTCGGAGTGGCGATGGGCTATCTGACAGGCGATGGCACCGCGTGGCGATCTGATCGAACCCTTGTCCGCACCTACGCAGCCGCATCCTGGATCTGGGTCGGGGTGTTTTTCGGGCGACTGATGGTTCAAGGACCTTTGTACCTAGCTGAATCCATTGAGTTGCTTGGGGTTGCTCGCGTGGTGATGGGATGGCCACTTTTCCTTGCCGGCGCCTACCTCACGTATCGCGTTTTGGCTCCTGTTTATCGCGCCAAGCGCATGACAGCCGATGGCCACCAAGCGCCGGAAAACTAGCTCAGGCTTACGCCTGATTAGGCGCGCACATAAGCGATTGAAGCTCTTGTTCACGTTCAGGAGTGGCAACGAAGAGAAGTTCATCACCGGGTTCAAGGACGTCGTCAGAGGTCGGGGGCTTGACGCTGGTTCCGCGCACTAATGCGACGGGTGCCGTATCCGGAGGCCAGGCAATTGAGCCCATGCTTCGACCAACAACGTTTGAATCGGCCGGTAGTGTCATCTCCACCAACTCGGCCGCACCTTGTCGGAACGTGAAAAGTCGTACAAGATCACCGACGCTCACCGCTTCCTCGACCAACGCGACGAGCATGCGCGGGGTGGAAACGGCAACATCTACACCCCAGGACTCATCGAACATCCATTCATTCTTGGGATGATTCACCCGGGCAACCACGCGTGGTACCCCGAACTCGGTCTTCGCAAGGAGGGAAACGACGAGGTTAACTTTGTCGTCGCCGGTTGCCGCCACCACCACTTGGCACTCGGCAAGCCGAGCTTGTTCCAGAGCGCTTACTTCGCACGCATCTGCCAGAAGTGTTTCTGCTCCCGGTACAGCCCCGGGTCGAGCGAGCTCTGCGTCCTTGTCGATCAAGAGAACGTCGTGCCTATGCTCGAGGAGTTCACGCGCAATAGCCCGACCAACCTTGCCAGCACCGGCGATAGCAACACGCATTAGTTCCTCACCGGCCCCTTCTGTGCAACATTTTCGATTTCGTCTCGTTGATCAGCGGGGAAGAGCAGATGAAGGAGATCCCCGTCTTGGATCACAGTCTTGTCCTCCGGAAGAAGAGCCGTTCCGTACCGGGTGATGAAGGCCACCCGAGCTTGGGTTTCCGCGGCGAAATCGGACACTCGCCGACCGATCCAATTGGGTCCGATGTGCACCTCGGCTAGTGCGATCGTCCCTGTTGGATCCGTGTACTGAGTATCCGCACCCATGGGGAGTAGGGCGCGCATTATCTGCGTCGATGTCCAGGTGACAGTGGCTACCGTGGGGATGCCGAGCCGTTGATACACCTCTGCGCGCCGCGGATCGTAGATACGAGCGACAACGTGCTCAACTCCGTATGTTTCCCGAGCAACTCGAGCCGCCAGAATATTTGTGTTGTCCCCGCTGCTAACTGCCGCGAACGCGTGCGCCCGTTCGATGCCAGCATTCTCGAGTGTTTGACGATCGAAGCCAACGCCTTTTACGGTCAGGCCACCGAAATCAGGGCCAAGTTTGCGAAAGGACTTGGCGTCTTGATCCACGACAGCGACCGAATGCCCTTGTTTGTCGAGGTGGTCCGCCAGCATTGAGCCAACGCGTCCGCAGCCAAGGATCACGATATGCACGTCTCAACGCTACACGCGCGGTACACCTATCCTGACGTCGTGTCAGAACTGCCTCCATCCAGCGCCATCGTGGGCGCCAAGCCCGTAGCGGTTGGAGACGTTTTCGAAGTGGAAGTGGGCAAGGTGGCGCATGGGGGTCACATGGTGGCGCGCACAGGCGACCTGGTGACCTTTGTTCGACATGCGCTTCCGGGTGAACGTGTGCGGATCGTCATCACGGAGGTAAAACCCCGCTTCCTTCGTGCTGACGTAGTTGAGGTTGTGCGTAGACACCCAGAACGCAGGGAGGTGTTGTGTCCTGCGGCAGGTACGTGCGGTGGCTGCGACTTCCAACACATACCCGAACCCGTGCAACGCGAACTGAAGGCCGCCGTTATTCACGAGTCGCTGGTACATCATGGGCAACTATCGGTAGCGCGCGTGGATGAACTCCTTGTCGATGGTCTTATCGACTTCGGCCTGCAGACGGGTTGGCGTACTCGGATGCGGTACCGGACAACCGAAGCGGCACCTGGTGTCGGAGTAGTCGCCATGTATCGGCACCGCAGTGACCATTGGGTTGATGCGTCGCCGTGCGTTATCGCCGAACCCTCGGGGCACCGGGCTGCCGATGGAACTAGCGGGTGCCGTAGCTCCAGAGTCCGAGGTCTTCATGGCGACCGGGCTGAACGGACCTGTGGTTGATGTTGGGCCCGATCCTGTCGGAGTTACCTTCCAGCAGATAGCGGTTGACGAAAAGATCTTCGAATTCAGTATTCCGCTCACTGGCTTTTGGCAAGTGCATCCGATGTTGGGGCAGGCGATCGTCGACCGGCTCGTAGAGGTGGCCGATCCGCGCGCAGGCGAGACGTGGTGGGACTTGTACGCAGGGGTAGGACCCCTTGCTGCGGCCCTCGGCGCCCGGGTGGGCTCACAAGGTCGGGTGGAGGCTGTGGAGTCCTCGAGATCGGCTGTGGATGGCGGCAGCCAAGCTTTGTCGGAGATGCCCTGGGTGAATTGGAGCCGCGCAGACGTGCGCCGCTGGTTGAGCAATCCTCGAAAGCGGCAAGAACACCCCCGGCCCGCTGGGGTGGTGGTGGACCCGCCACGTTCGGGTGCCGGACGCCGGGTGCTGGACCCCATCTGCCGGGCCCGTCCTCGCGTCGTCGTCGTGGTTGCCTGCGATCCGATTGCGTTGGGTCGAGATACGGCAATTTTGGCCGAGCATGGTTACGCAATGGCCAATCTGCGGGTGTGGGATGCCTTCCCGCAGACGCACCATATGGAGGCCATGGCTGTCTTCACACCGAGCGATCAGATATCTTGACGTCAAGATACTTTTTGGAGGCGGCATGAGTATGGACAGTTTTAAGGCCCGTGGCGTACTCCAGGTGGTGTCGCCCGATGGCACCGAGCGCGCCTACGAGATCTTCCGTATTGACCAGGTGCCGGGTTCACAGGACCTGCCTTTCACCCACAAGGTGCTGTTGGAAAATCTCCTGCGTACGGAGGATGGCGCCAACGTCACCGCCGATGCCATCGCAGCGGTGGCGCAGTGGGATCCCACCGCTGCACCATCCACCGAAATTCAGTTCACCCCCGCGCGGGTGGTCATGCAGGATTTCACCGGGGTGCCGGTGGTGGTCGACCTAGCCACGATGCGTGAAGCAGTGCGGGATCTGGGCGGCGATCCGTTAAAGATCGAGCCACTGGCTCCATCGGAGTTGGTGATCGACCATTCGGTCATCGCAGACTTTTTCGGCACGCTCGATGCTGAGCAACGCAACGTCGATCTGGAGTACCAGCGCAACAAGGAGCGTTATCAATTCCTGCGCTGGGGACAAAGCGCATTCGATGAGTTCAAAGTTGTCCCCCCGGGCACCGGCATCGTTCACCAGGTCAATATCGAATCACTCGCACGAGTCATCATGGCTCGAAACGGCCAGGCCTACCCCGACACTCTCGTAGGCACCGACTCACACACCACCATGGTTAACGGTTTGGGTGTGCTGGGGTGGGGAGTGGGGGGCATCGAAGCCGAGGCCGCAATGCTCGGACAGCCGGTGTCGATGCTGATTCCTCGTGTTGTTGGCTTCAAACTCCGCGGTGAATTGCCCCAGGGCGCCACGGCCACTGACCTCGTCTTGACGATTACTGAGATGCTGCGCAAGCACGGCGTGGTTGGCAAGTTCGTGGAGTTCTACGGCGATGGCGTTACAGCGGTCCCGTTGGCTAACCGAGCAACCATCGGAAATATGAGTCCTGAGTACGGCAGTACGGTGGCAATCTTCCCGATCGATCAGGCCACCATTGACTATCTGCAGTTAACGGGTCGGTCCGACGAGCAGATCGCCCTCGTCGAGACATATGCGAAGGAACAGGGTCTGTGGCACGACCCCGCACATGAACCCCGCTATTCGGAGTACCTAGAACTCGACCTTACATCGGTCGTACCCTCCCTGGCCGGCCCCAAGCGCCCGCAAGATCGGGTGCCGTTGTCGGATGCGAAAGGTTCATTCCAGCGGGCCTTGAACGACTTCACCTACGAGCCAAGTGCCCAAGTCAACCTCACGATCAACGGTGAGCCGGTAGCCATCGGACATGGTGCGGTCACCATCGCGGCCATTACCTCATGTACCAACACATCTAATCCATCGGTGATGATCGGAGCTGGACTGCTCGCCAAGAAGGCGGTTGAACGCGGACTTACTCGTAAGCCGTGGGTGAAGACCACCTTGGCTCCCGGATCGAAGGTCGTTACCGACTACTACGAGAAGAGCGGGCTATTGCCCTACTTGGAAAAGCTCGGTTTCGACATCGTGGGTTATGGCTGCACCACGTGTATCGGCAATTCCGGCCCGCTGATTCCCGAGGTGAGTGCCGCCGTCAACGAACGAGATCTCGCCGTAGTGGCCGTCCTCAGCGGGAATCGCAACTTCGAGGGGCGAATCAATCCGGACGTCAAAATGAACTACTTGGCCTCGCCTCCATTGGTGGTTGCGTACGCCATCGCCGGAACCATGGACATCGACGTCATCAATGAACCACTGGGCATGGACCAGATGGGTGAACCCGTATTCCTGGCTGATATCTGGCCGAGCATGCTGGAGATTCAAGGACTCATCGATTCCTCGATCGATGCTGAGATGTTCACCTCCCGTTACCGCGACGTATTTGCAGGCGATGAACGCTGGCGTTCTCTTCCCACACCGGAAGGTGAAATCTTCGAGTGGGATGCTGCGAGCACCTACGTTCGCAAACCTCCGTACTTCGATGGCATGGCTCGAGAGCCGCAGCCGGTTACTGACATAGGCGGGGCGCGTGTTCTCGCACTTCTGGGCGATTCGGTCACTACCGATCACATTTCCCCTGCTGGGTCGATCAAGGCCGATAGTCCTGCGGGGCACTACCTGATTGAGCACGGCGTGGAACGAAAAGACTTCAACTCCTACGGGTCACGTCGCGGAAACCATGAAGTAATGATCCGAGGTACCTTCGCCAATATTCGTCTGCGCAACTTGATGCTCGAGGGGGTCGAGGGAGGCTTCACGGTCGATTTCACCCAAGGTGACGACGTCGTGGTTCCGATCTTCGACGCAGCAACGTCGTATGCAAAGAACGGCACCCCGCTCGTGGTCATTGCGGGTAAGGAATACGGATCGGGCTCCAGTCGAGACTGGGCCGCCAAGGGAACCGCGCTTCTTGGGGTCAAAGCCGTCATCGCGGAGTCCTATGAGCGGATCCATCGATCAAACCTGATCGGTATGGGTGTCCTCCCGCTGCAGTTCCCCGACGGGATCAACGCGAGCACACTTGGGCTAGAGGGGAACGAAGTGTTCACCGTTCGAGGCGTTGAGGCGATGAACCACGGTCCGGTACCCGCTCAGGTGTCCGTCGAAGCCGTTGGGGCTGGGGGACGGGTCGTGGAGTTCTCGGCCTTGGTGAGAATCGACACCCCTGGCGAAGCCGACTATTACCGAAACGGTGGGATTCTTCCCTACGTCCTGCGGTCCCTCCTGTAAGTGCCTTCCCCCTGACACCGCATCGGGGAAGGGACAGGCGTGTCGTGCCTTCGGGTGCTGGAACCCTTCCTCGGTCGTAGACTCAATGGGCCATGACCGAACCCAACCTGGTGGATCAGATCCACAGCCCCCACGACCTGCGGGCACTGGACCCCGATCAACTGCCGGTACTCGCTAGTCAAATCCGATCGTTCCTCGTGGAGAAGGTTGCGGCATCCGGTGGGCACCTGGGACCGAACCTGGGCGTTGTCGAAATGACGATTGCGCTACATCGGGTTTTCCGCTCTCCAGACGACGCCATCATCTGGGACACCGGTCACCAGGCCTACGTTCACAAGATGCTCACCGGCCGCTCTTCGGACTTTGACTCGTTGCGCAAGTCCAACGGTCTTTCCGGCTACCCCAGTCGCGCCGAGAGCGACCATGACATTGTGGAGAACTCCCACGCCTCGACCGCACTGTCCTACGCAGATGGTCTCGCAAAGGCCTGGGAGCGCCGAGGACTCCTGGGGTCGCGCCACGTGGTTGCAGTGATCGGCGATGGCGCATTGACCGGTGGAATGGCCTGGGAGGCGCTGAACAACATCGCAGCCTCCGAGCGACCGATCGTGATCGTGGTCAATGACAATGAGCGGTCCTACTCACCAACCATCGGTGGTTTGGCCCACCACCTCGCCACATTGCGCACGACTCGAGGCTATGAACGCTTTATGCAGTGGGGCAAAGGGGTGCTTCAGCGCACTCCGTTGGTGGGTCGGCCGATTTACGATGCCTTGCACGGAATGAAGAAGGGCGTCAAGGATGTGGTGGCGCCCCAAGGGCTGTTCGAGGATCTCGGCCTTAAGTACATCGGCCCGGTCAATGGACACGATGAGCAGGAGTTGGAGTTCGCGCTCACTCGGGCCCGAGATTTCGATCACCCAGTGATCGTGCACGCCATCACTCATAAGGGCCACGGCTATGCGCCGGCTGAGAACGACGAAGCCGACCGTTTCCATGGAGTGGGGATTATCGATCCTGATACCGGCCAACCGCTCACTGAATCAGGACCGACCTGGACCTCTGTCTTTTCTGATGAAATGGTGCGCATCGGTCACGATGAGCGGACGGTTGTTGCGATCACCGCGGCGATGCTTGGACCCACGGGGCTAGAACGTTTTGCGACGAGTTACCCAGATCGCACCTACGACGTTGGTATCGCCGAGCAGCATGCGATAACGAGTGCGGCAGGTTTGGCCTATGGCGGACTTCACCCGGTTGTGGCGGTCTATGCAACCTTCTTGAATCGTGCTTTCGATCAAGTGCTCATGGATTGCGCGCTCCACAAGGCTGGCGTCACAATCGTTCTTGATCGAGCAGGTGTTACGGGCGACGACGGTGCCAGTCACAACGGGATGTGGGACATGGCCATGCTCGGTGTGGTGCCAGGGCTGCGTCTTGCCGCACCGCGCGATGCGGCCACAGTGCGACAGGAACTGCGAGAGGCCATCAACGTCCAGGACGCCCCCACGGTGGTCCGATTCCCTAAGGGTGCGTTGGGCCCAGACATCCCAGCGGTGCGGTCAATCGGTGGTTTGGACGTTCTCGCTGAGACACATGCACACGAAGTGGATGTTCTAATCGTTGCCGTGGGCGCCTTTGGCGCCATGGGTGTGGACGTGGCACGTCGACTCCAAGCGCAAGGCATCGCAACTCGGGTGATCGACCCACGTTGGGTTTTACCGGTGCCCGCCGAAATTGTCGATCTAGCCGGGCACGCTAGACACGTGGTGGTCCTGGAGGACGGCATCCGTGAAGGTGGAATCGGGTCGGCCGTTACCGATGTCTTGCGCGACGCTGGACTGCGGACACCGATCCGTGTGTTCGGAGTTCCACGAGCCTTCCTAGAACACGGTAAGCGGACCCAACTCCTAGAAAGCCTCGGCCTCACCGACCAACAGGTTTCCCGCTCAATCATCGAGTGGGTAGCCGCCGATCCTTCATCGGAACCCGAATCAGCCGACGCTACGCAGGCACCGACGCAATCCCAGGTGCCAGGAAGCGCCTCCCCGTAACTGCCTCTGCGGAACCGGTTCGATCCAAGTACGGGGTGAGGCCGCCGAGCCAGAACGGCCATCCCGCGCCCATGATCATGCACAGGTCGATGTCCTGCGCCTCGGCAACCACACCCTCGTCAAGCATGCGACGGGCCTCGTCCGCCAACGCATTCAGGGCTCGCTGCCGGATCTCCTCCTCGGTGAGGGTGGTCGTTCCGCGCTGGTAGACCTCGTCAACTTTCGGATCCAGTGTGCGCGAACCATCCGAACCCCACTGCCACACACCTTGGAGTCCAGCATCCAGAAGTCGTTGAAGATTGGGGGAAAGGTAGTAACGATCGGGGAATACCGCGTGCATGGATTCGGACACATGCGCGGCAACGCCCATGCCCACTAGTTGGAGCAGGGCAAACGGACTCATCGGCAGTCCGAGGGGATCCATAGCCCGATCGGCCACATCAAAGTCGGCACCCTCATCGACGGCTTTGGTGATTTCACCCAGATAGCGGATGAGCAGCCTGTTCACAACGAACGCAGGCGCATCCGCCACCAGCACACATGACTTCTTCAGTTCCTTACCCACGGCAAAGGCGGTTGCAACCGTTGCGTCGTCAGTCTTGTCGGCGCGCGCAATCTCCAGCAACGGCATCACCGCTACGGGATTGAAAAAGTGGAAACCCACAACTCGCTCTGGATGTTTCAAGTCGCTTGACATGGCACCTACGGACAACGACGACGTATTCGTGGCCAGCACGCACTCGGTGGAAACAACGGCTTCGAGGCTGGCGAACACCTTCTTCTTGACGTCCAGGTCCTCGAAGACCGCCTCGAGAACGAAGCTCGCATCGGCAAACGCGGCCACATCGATCGTCCCCGTTACCAGGCCCTTCAGGCGGCTAGCTTTGTCGGCGCTCACACGACCCTTCGCTGCAAGTCCATCGATTTCGGAGTGCACGCGGGCGACGCCTGCATCGACGCGATCTTGATCAAGATCGCTCATCACTACGGGAACTTGCATCCGGCGCGCGAACAGCAGTGCCAACTGGCTGGCCATCAGGCCAGCTCCCACGATGCCCACCTTCGTGACTGGCCGCGCATGTTCCTTGTCCGGGACGCCCACGGGGCGCTTCGCACGCTTTTGCACGAGGTCGAATGAGTACAAGGATGCGCGCAGGTCATCACCCATGACTAGTTCGGTGAGTGCTGTGTCTTCTGCAGCGAATCCCTCGTCTCGACTGCGCGACTTCGCGGCCTGCACCAGATCGAGTGCTCGATAGGGGGCTGGAGTTGCGCCGTGTAGGCGAGCCTCTACGCCAGCGCGGTAACCGTCAACTATCTGATCCCAGGTAGACCGGTCGATATCGGCGCGAGGTACATCTAAGCGCCCAGAGATCACATCATCGGCCCACCCGAGCGAGCGTTCGAGAAAGTCTGCCGGCTCGAAGACCGCATCGACAATCCCTAGCTCGAGAGCCTGCGCGGGACGCAGTTGCTTGTTCTGGTTCATCGAGTTGTTGATGATGACGTCGAGCGCTTTTTGCGGACCGATGAGGTTGGGCAGTATCCACGCTCCGCCCCAGCCGGGGACGATTCCGAGGAATACCTCCGGCAATGACAAGCCAGCCGCACTCGCATCGAGTGTCCGGTAGTTGCAGTGCAGCGCCAATTCCAAGCCGCCTCCCATGGCGGCACCGTTAACGAATGCAAAGGTCGGTACCGAGGTCTCGCCAAGTTTGCGAAATACATCATGGCCGAGTTTGGCAAACGCCTCGATGATGCTGGGATCGTTGACGACACCGATCGCCGAGAGGTCTGCACCAACGGCGAATATGAAAGGTTTGCCGGTGACTCCGATGCCGACAACGCCAGGGGTCGCGACAGCTTCATCGATGGCAGCGCCTAGGGATGCAAGACCCTGCGGGCCGAAGGTGGAAGGCCTGGTGTGGTCGCGTCCGTTATCGACGGTTATCAGGGCGAAAGTGCCCGATTGCAGATCTACCCATCGCAACTTCGCTTCGGTCACTACCTCGTCGGGGAGCGTCTGTGTGCTCGACTGTGTGCTGGAAGAAGACATCAGGCGTTCTCCTCGACTCGTTCCCAAATGACGGTGCCACCCATTCCCAAACCGATGCACATGGTGGTGATGCCGTAACGGGCACTTGGATTGGCCTGGAAGTCCCGCGCCAAGTTGTTCATCAATCGAATGCCGCTCGAGGCCAGTGGGTGGCCTACGGCGATGGCACCACCCATGGGATTCACGCGGGGATCATCGTCGGCGATACCGAAGTGCTCAAGGAATGCGAGGACCTGGACGGCAAATGCTTCGTTGATCTCGAACAGGTCGATGTCCGTGATCGACAAACCAGCCTTGTCGAGTGCCTTGATGGTGCTGGGGACCGGACCCACCCCCATGACTTCTGGCTCCACGCCGGCGAAAGCGAAGCCGACCATGCGCATTTTTGCGCTCAGTCCCAACTCACGTGCAACCGTCTCGGAGGCAAGGATTGCGCCCGTAGCGCCATCAGTAAGGGCCGAAGCGTTGCCCGCTGTTACCCGGCCATGCGGCCGGAACGGGGTGCGCAAGGAGGCGAGCCCTTCGAGGGATGTACCCGGACGCGGACCCTCATCCACTGTCACGAAGCCCCATCCGTTTTCTAGGTCCCGGACAGCTACCGGAACGAGATCGGGTTGAAGCACGCCGTTCGCGTAGGCCTTGGCCGTCTTGTCTTGGCTCGCTACCGCGAACGCGTCGGCGCGATCTTTTGTGAGGCTCGGATAGCGGTCGTGCAGGTTCTCCGCCGTCTTGCCCATCAACAGTGCCTCTGGGTCGACGATTTTTTCCGCCAGATAACGGGGATTGGGATCGATTCCTTCGCCCATCGGATGCCGGGTCATATGTTCGACGCCACCGGCAATGGCAATGTCGTAAGCCCCGGCCATGATCGCCGACGACAGCGTGGTCACCGCGGTCATCGCGCCAGCGCACCAGCGGTCGATCGAATACCCCGGAACCGTATTCGGGAGACCGGACAAAAGCGCGACCGAGCGTCCGATATTCATACCTTGGTCGCCGGTCTGGGTGGCAGCTGCTATCGCAACGTCGTCGACTCGGGCCGGAGGGAGGTTGGGATTGCGTCGCAGGAGTTCGCGCATGACCTTGACCATGAGGTCGTCGGCACGGGTTTGGGCAAACAAACTGCCTGCCCGGGCGAAAGGGGTGCGTACCCCATCGACGAAAACGACCGGCGAAATGCTTTTCATGGGGCTCCTTTGATCGACGCAGCCCCGATGTTACTGGCTAGTAACTTAGGTTTCTAGGGCAGCGCGCAAGATGGGACCGCAGATATCGATCTGCCATTCCCGGGCCGCGCCCGCCCGGAGGAATTCCTCGAGATCATCGGGCGGCTCCCAGCAGACCCGGCGCAGCAATTCAGGGGACAGCAACATCTCCGACGCAACGCCCCAATCCTCGGCGAGGGTTCCAACGCCTTCGCGAGCGGCCGCCAGTCTTCGAGCCGCTTGCGGATCCTTGTCCGCCCACGAGCGCGGGGGAGGCGGTCCATCACCGCGCGGTGGTCGCGTGGGCCACTGATCCTTCGACAGCGCGCGGGCCCGATCGAGGGCCTGCCACCATTGCTTTTTGTAGCGGGCCGCACCGCGTCCGTGAAAACCCTTCACGGCGAGCAGATCACCCACAGACCCCGGATCTGCCATGGCGGCCGCGACGATCGCTGAATCTGGCAGCAGCCGTCCTGGTGCGGTGTCTGTATCGACGGCGATTTCATCGCGTGCCCACCACAACTCGCGCGCAAGGGCCCATTCACGTGGACTTTTCAAGGCGTGCATACCCGATAGCCGGCGCCAGGGTTCGGGCCCACGATCTTTGGGCTGAAAGGACACAAGATGAGTGAACTCCTGCTGTGCCGCATCCCATCGACCCCGTGCTTTCAGATCCGCGGCGAGGATCTCGCGCAGTTCGACAAGGGGTTCCACATCCAAGGCCGCGTACCGCAGTTGCTCACCGGTGAGTGGGCGAAGCGACCAGTCGGCCGAACCGTGTCCTTTCGCAAGACCGCGCCCCAGTTCACTTGACACCAGCCCTGCCAGGCTCACCTTGTCTCGTCCTAGCAGGCGCGCGGCCACCTCGGTGTCGAACAGTTGCTGGGGTCGCATGCCGAGCTCTGCCAGGCAAGCCAGGTCCTGGGTTGCTGCATGCAAGATCCACTCGCTGGTGCCGATGGCATTTCCCAGAACGGTCAGGTCTGCAATGTCGATCGGATCGATCAACGCGGTTCCTGCACCTTCGCGGCGGACTTGAACCAGGTAGGCCCGCGCGGAGTACCGATAGCCCGACGCGCGCTCGGCATCCAGGGCCACCGGGCCGCTGCCATTTTTAAGCGATTCGGAGTACTCGGCGAGGTCACTCTTGGAGGTGATGACTGGTGCTACCCCATCACGAAGTTCCAGGGGCGGTAGCGGCTCTTCGGGGGTTTCGGAATCTGCTGTGGTCACGAAGATCGACTCCGGTGGGCCGCCATCTGGGGCACACCGGCGGGTAACGGGGGTAGGCCGGCGAGCCGGGCCAATATCTCGATCCAGGCATCCAGGTGCTCGGTGATCGTGGCGGAAACGTCGTTGGAATCGGAGCTGTGGGCCGTGTCCGGTACGGCGAGGGGTGTCCAGGAGGCTCGAATCTCCACTAAACCATCGCCAGGACGCTCGGCCATCGTGCCGAAGGATGTACCCGAGGAGATCGTCACGGTGCCTCCCACCTGGGTGAGCGCCATCTCCTCCAGTGAATCCGTGACCCAAGTCCAGGCAACTTCGTGGATAAGGGGGTCGGCCAGGATCTCCGGTTCAACATCGCAGCGCGCAAACACAACAACCCGGAACGTTCCGGCCCACTCGTCGACGCCGTCTGGATCGTGGAGCAGCACGAAACGCCCCGTTGCCGATTCACTCAGATCGCCAAGGGGGTTGTCCATCGGGACGGCATCGGCTACGAGCGTGAGGGCATGGGGGGCAAGGCGCTGAGGAGCGGGGGCTTGCTCGATCTGGAATTCCGGGCGGACCTGGGCGTGCGCAAGGCGCTCGGCAGCGGCCACGAAAGCCGCATCGGTGGCTGGAACGCTCTGCACTCACGCAGGCTACGGCGGGGATGGCTCAATCGAGGTGGGCCACGCCGGGTTCAGGTCTTTTCGAGACTTACCGAGATGGAGTTGATGCAGTAACGAAGATCCGTAGGCGTCGGGTAACCCTCACCCTCAAAGACGTGGCCCAGATGCCCTCCGCACGAGGCGCAGCGAACCTCGGTTCGCAGGTGACCCATGGATCGGTCCTCTAGATACAGCACAGCGTCGCCGGCTAGCGGCGCATAGAAACTGGGCCAACCGCAATGCGAGTCGAACTTGGTATCGCTTCGGAACAGTTCGACGCCGCACGCGCGACAGCTGTAAACGCCATCGGACTTTGTATCGGTGTACTCACCCACGAACGGTGGCTCGGTCCCAGCCTCTCGCAAAACGTGATAGGCCTGATCACCAAGTGCTGAACGCCACTCGGCTTCTGACCTCACGACCGGATATGTCAAACCGTCGGGCCGGGTGGGACCATCTGCTGCGGGTGTTGAGTGCGCCATGGAACTCATGTTACGGCCGTTACCGTGCCATGATTGCCCGCGGGAGGATTGTGATGAGCGACATGCTGGATGTTCGCGGCTCGTGGCTGAGCGAAGACGATTTGGAATCAGCGCGCGAACGCCTCCCCATTGTTTACATAGATGCGGTACCCGTCCGAACCGATGATCGTGGCCAAGTGACGAGCGTGGGGTTGCTGTTGCGTGGAATGCCGGACGGCTCAATAAGTCGGGCAGTTGTCACAGGTCGGGTGCTCTACGGGGAACGAATTCGAGATGCCCTATTGCGTCACCTAGAAAAGGACCTCGGGCCGATGGCACTGCCGCAGGTGCCGGTCTCGCCGCAACCGTTCACGATCGTGGAGTATTTTCCGGACCCTGATGTGACGGGCTTTCACGACCCTCGCCAGCACGCCGTGGCCCTTGCCTTCGTAGTGGCTATCGAAGGCGACTGTGCGCCCAGCCAGGATGCACTCGATCTTGTGTGGGTGACACCGCACGAAGCCACGCGCGCCGATTTCCAGTCAGAGATGACCGGGGGACAAGGCCGCTTGGTGCGCATGGCGCTCGCGCATTGCGGACTGTTGCCCTAGTGACGATTCAGTTTCCCGCATTAGATATTCCCCGCAGCAATTCTTCCCAGTATTAGTTCTTCCCCGTATTAACTAGTTGCGGACGGGAATTGCGGGGCGCGCTTCTGCGATCGCGCTGTCAGGGCCTCTGCTAGGTCAGGCAATTCGAAGGCGCGCGACATTTCCACCAAAGATGCGTCTACCGATGAACTCAACGTGAGCTGGTCGGCTTGAAGCAACTGCCTTTTCATCGTCGCTACCGATGCAGGGGATGACGACGTTGCTATGTCCTGTGCCCACTCCAGGGCTGATGCAAGGGGATCTGCGCTCACCTGAGCTAGGCCGAGATCGCCGGCCTGGATGCCCGTAATGGTTCGACCGGTGAGGAGCAGATCGGTGGCAGCCGGCAGTCCGATGAGCCGCGGAAGCAACCAGGCGACGCCATATTCGGCCACCAGGCCCAGGCGGGCAAATGTGGTGCTCAAGGTCGCCTCCGGGTGCACGAAGCGAGCGTCGGCGCTTATTGCTAGGACGAATCCAATACCAGCGCATGGTCCATTGATGGCGGTAACCACGGGAGTGCTCAAGGTCAAAGCTACGACAGGCAGCGTCGAGACATCCTGACCGGTCACATAACTTTGCAACTCCTCGACCGTTCCACCCAGTGTCGTGAGGTCTGCGCCGGAGCAGAAGCCACGCCCGGCTCCGGTCACGACCACGGCACGGGTTTGGACATCGGAGTCGAGTTCGCGCAACAGCCGTGCATAGTTCGGGCCCATCTCGGCGGTCAAAGCGTTCAAGCGATCCGGCCGATTCAAGGTGACTAGAGCCACCGAACCTCGGTGCTCAAGGGTTATTGCCTGGTCTGAAGAAGTAGAGTGTGAGGACACCCCTTAAGCCAAGCACACCCGCTCGTTGTTGGAGGCGACATGTCCGAAGAACCTGGCGCACTTGCCAAGAAGCCACAAAAGAAAGGCATCACGGTCACCTGGCGGGGGATCGTGCTGATCGTCGTAGCTGTAGCCCTCTTGGTGTTCGCTGTTCAAAACCTTCAAACGGCACCGGTGAACTTCCTGGGCGCCACCGTCGACGTGTGGGTTTGGCTGGTAGTCATCAGTAGTTTCCTACTCGGAATGCTGCTCGGCGGCGTGGTGAAGGCGGGCGCTCGCAAACTTCGCAAGCCCAACCCCGCGCAGGGCAAAGCATGATCTGGGCCCAAAGATTGGTCCGTGCCTAAAGCCCGGTAGCGGTTTAGCGTCCCTATTCGGACGTCTGTATTCGAACGTCTCTATTCGTAGGGATCGACGCCCAAGAGCGTCTCGTCTTCTGCAGTGAGATGTTCGATGGGCTCATCGAATTGATCGAAGTTCGGATCGGCGCGTTCGTCGTCGGTTTCATCATCGACGTAGGCATCTGCTGACGGATCTAGATCATCGACCACGTGCATGGCAGCTTGCTCCGCCGGAACCCACGGGCGAGGCGTCAAACCCCCTGCGTGCATGGGGTCATCGCTGGAATCCTCGGCGTCTTCCATCGCTAGCCAGGACTCGGTGTCCTCGAGAGGTAGTTCCAAACCATCGAGTGAACCCTCACCACCGCCCCCATTGAGGGCGTTGTGTATTGCCTCGGCTTCCATGACCATGCTCAAGTGCTCTGCCTGGTCAGCGGCATCACCAGGGGGGCCGCCTTCGTAGGCGGTGGCCTTGGAGACTTCCTCCGGGGAATCACCATGGATGGTCATCGCTGTCTCCTGTTCATCGACTTGCCCAACGTTACCTCGCATCCTGGCACTTTTGGTGAGACCAAAGTCCCTCGAGTGCGCGCTCAGAGACCCCGTACCGTTGGCTGGAATGAACCCTGATCCAGCGGTCGAAGCGTGGAGACTAAGTGTGCGTGAGGCTTTGGCGCACGACGACACAGAACGGCTCGGTTCATTGTTTTCAGGAGCCCAGGAGGTCTGGGGGAGGGATCGGGCTTCGCGCATGTGGCTGGAGATCGTGAGTGCCTTCGATGCGAATGCGGTCACCGGCTGACATAGTGGGGGGCATGGACAACGCACCCGCTCGCGATACCTACAACGCCGGCCGCCCTTGGTCGGCTCGGCGCCCACAAAACCTGGTGCTGTCTTTGGTGTTCATCGTCGGGGCCGTGGCTTTGGTGATGCAGGCCTTCGCGTACATCAGCCAGGGCGTTGGAGGTTTGATTCCCTACGTCTTGGTGCTAGGTGGGCCAGCTATCGCCATCTTCTACATCTGGTATTTCAATTTCCGAAATTTCGAGGCAGAGCAGGAGTAAGACCGGCCGCCAGCTGCTCAGCTAATGCTTGAAGTTCTGCGCGAAGATCAGCTGTACGCCCCAAGGGCTGGGACTGTTCACCGGCACTCTTCGACAACTTCATTCCGTTTGCACCAACGATGAGTGGATGATGTACAACGTGCGCGGCGTGGAACGTCGATCCCGGTAGCAAGCCTGACAACTCGCGTTGGATCATTGTTGAATCCCGTAGATCTTCACCTCGCACCACGAGGTCAACTTCAAAAAGATCATCGTCCACCACCGACGTCAGGTGATAGGCCGGTACGTCATCTCTCCGCCACACAACAGGATCGGGGGATTGGGCCATGTGTACGCGCCAGGCGGTTTCACCCGGTGCCCCGATCAAACCTCGTGCGCGGCAGCTGCGTGGACACGCGCTTCCTTCGTAGTCCTGCCAATCCGATCGAGAGCACTCGCATGCATAGGCCAGACCATCGCCCACCAGGAAATCTCGAGCCCGGTGGTAGTGAGAAAGCCGGCTGCCTTGCGTCCACTCATGAACGTCGGCAACCGATCGTGGCCCGACATCCCAGGAAAGGTTGAGCCAATTCAGGACGTCGAAGATGTCTTGCAGGTACTCCTCGCGGTAGCGAGCGGCGTCCGCGTCATCGATGCGTAGCCAGATGTCGGCCCCTGATTGAGCCGCGACGGAAGCCACCAGCATCAGATGGGCGGCATTGCCTCGGTGGAGGTATCCGCTTGGAGTGGGTGCGTATCGCGTTCGCACTACCTCACTGTAGGCCCCGCTGTTGGTCTCACGTTAGATCTCACTGCAGGTAAGCGCGGTTGCGTGGGTCGGGATCGAGTGTTACCCCTGACTCATGAATCGCGCATTTCGTGCCCTTCTTGCTGTGTTGTCCACTGCCATCGTCGCTGTGGTGCTCACCGCAGCGCCTGCGGGCGCGTCCGGAGCTGACGAGTGGCGCGATCTGACAGGTCAACGGGGAGTTGTTGTCTTGATGCGGCACGCGCTGGCCCCCGGTGGAGGTGACCCAGCGGGCTTTCGCCTCGGAGACTGCGCCACGCAGCGCAACCTTTCGGGCCAAGGGCGCGATCAAGCCCGGCGCATTGGCCGACAGATCCGGGCAAGTGGCATTGACGTAGCGGGAGTGCTGAGCAGCCCTTGGTGCCGGTCACAGCACACGGCCCGACTATTGCAGGTGGGACCGGGAGTCGAGCCGGTCCAAACCCGAAACTTCCTGGGTTCCACCTTCATGGCACCGCGTTCGGTGGCCGATCGGCGCGAAGCACGCACCCGGCAACTCATTGCTGATCATCGGGGCAAGGGCGGCGTTCTGATTCTTGTGGGGCATTACGCGAACATCGTCGACCTGACGGGAGTCACCACGAACTCGGGGGGATCCGTGGCCGTGCGAATGAACAGGGGCGGGGAACTTGACGTTGTTGGTCGAATCCCCGCCCCGTGAGCGAACATTTGAAACGTGTCCGAGGGGGGACTTGAACCCCCATGCCCCGTAAAGGGCACTAGCACCTCAAGCTAGCGCGTCTGCCAATTCCGCCACCCGGACGTGTGCCGCGAAAGCATAACGCCGAGACACTGAAGCGCGGCAGGATGGGGTTATGGCGATCTCCAGCGACCAGACCTCCAGCGACCAGACCTCCAGCGACCAGACGGACGCCCACGATGCAATGAAGCAAGACGTCGTAGACCTCACTCGTGATCTCATCCGTATCGACACGAGCAACTACGGACCATCGGACGAGACCGTGGGCGAGGCCGAGGCAGCGGAGTACTGCGCCCAGGTATTGCGCGAGGTGGGGTGGGATCCGGAGATAGTCACGACCACGGGTGACCGCCGCCGTGGACTGGTGCTGCGTATACCGGGAACGGATCCGAGCGCGCCGGCTCTCGTGGTGCACGGACACCTCGATGTAGTTCCCGCGATTGCAGCAGACTGGACGCATCCGCCGTTTGCTGCGGAGGTGGAGGAGGGTTTCATCTGGGGTCGCGGGGCAGTCGACATGAAGAACATGGATGCGATGATCCTGGCCGTGGCTCGGCATTGGGGTCGGACGGGGAGAGGCCGCGACGCGATGTGATCGTTTGCTTCTTTCCCGACGAGGAAGCCGGCATGGTCCATGGATCCCAGTGGTTCGTGGAGAATCGACCAGATCTGTTTGCTGGCGCGAGTGAAGCAATCGGAGAGGTTGGCGGATTCTCCCTGTCGATTAACGACGACCTACGTCTATATCCAATTCAAACAGCGGAGAAGGGGATCAAGTGGCTGCGCCTTCGCGCAGCGATGCGCGCAGGGCACGGGTCGATGATTCACAAGGACAATGCGGTTACCGAAATTGCCGAGGCAGTCACAGCAATCGGTCGGTATCAGTGGCCGATTCGTCGAACGAAAACCGTCGACCGCTTCTTGGATGAACTCTCCCAGGCGTACGGCGTCGATCTCGTGGACTCCGACATCGATGTTGTTCTGCAACGGCTGGGAACACTCGGGATGCTGGTGGGGGCTACGTTGCAGAACACTGCCAACCCGTCGATGCTGGAAGCCGGTTACAAGGTGAACGTGATTCCCACGGAAGCCAGCGCGCATATCGATGGTCGTTTCCTACCGGGGTACGAGACGGAATTCGACGAAACGATTCGCTCCTTAGTTGCGGATGGCATCGAGATCGAAACCGTGAACTCCGATATCGCAATAGAGGCGCCTTTTGAGACCACCACGTTTGACCTCATGGCCTCCGTGTTGCGCCAAGCAGATCCGGGTGCACGGGCTGTCCCGTACATGATCAGTGGGGGAACTGATGCCAAGGCGCTCACCCGCCTTGGCATCGATTGCTACGGCTTCTCGCCTTTGCAAATGCCCGCCGATGTGGACTATTGGCGCTTGTTCCACGGCGTGGACGAGCGGGTGCCGATCGACGGGCTGCACTTTGGCGTAAATGTCTTGCACCGTTTCCTCATGGCGTGCTGAGGGTCACGCGGTGCGAGCGACCCGATAGACGCGTCGTCGTAAGCGATAGTGACGCCTGCCGTCGCGAAAGATGCGGGTGCGGTCAAGCTCCCAATTCCCGGTCTCAGCTGTGGCTGTCAAGAGTTGGCGCGCCTCCTCGCGGGGCGTGTCGCGGGACATGCTCACTTCCCGGAACTCCCAAGTACTGCGATGCGCGCTCATCGCTGCACGGTATCCCGAATCAACGGCCGGTTCATCAAGAAGGGAGCAAGAAACGAGATTGACCCTTAACGTCGTTGCGCCCAGCCGGCTTCCGGATAGCCCATGGGCGGTTCGGAGACGTCCTCAAGGGCGTTGACGATCTCATCGGGCAGCTCGAGTTCCTCGCTACCAAGTGCCGAGATCAACTGTTGATTAGTCCGCGCACCGAGAATTGGTGCAACCACGCCGGGTCGATCGCGCAACCACGCCAAGGCCACTTCGCCGGGAGATGCATCGAGACCCTCAGCGGCAGTACACACCGCGTCCACGATGCGATGCGACCGCTCGGTGTTGTAGGCATTGACAAACCCACTGGTTTCAGGGTTTCCTCCGCGGGAGTCGATCGGGATCGAATGCCGGTACTTGCCCGTGAGAACGCCGCGTCCCAGTGGCGACCACGGCAGCACACCGATGCCAAGGCTTTGCGCCGACGGAATGATCTCGCGTTCAATGCCACGTTCGAGGAGTGAGTACTCCATCTGGGTGGTGATGATGGGCGCAGCGCTTGTCGCCTGCTGACCCTTGACCTGCTGGATCGTGCAAGCGCGAGCCGTCTGCCATCCTGAGTAGTTTGAAATGCCGACGTAGCGCGCCTTGCCGCTGGAAACTGCGTAGTCGAGCGCGGCCAGTGTCTCCTCGAGGGGAGTCCATGAGTCCCAGCGATGCAACTGCCACAGGTCGATGTGGTCGACATCCAAGCGCTTCAAGGATGCATCGAGCGCGTCGAGCAGGTGGCGACGACTGGCATCGAGTCGGCGCTCGGATTCCGGTCGCTGAACGGCCTTGGTTGCAACCACCACGTCCGCGCGGCAGTCGAACTCCTGGAGCAAGGTTCCCAAAAGTTCCTCGCTGATTCCACCGCCGTAACTGTCGGCGGTATCGATGAGCGTGCCACCGGCGTCGAGGAACGCGGCGAGTTGGTCGCGGGCCTCGTATTCGTCGGTTTGCTTACCCCAGGTCATGGTGCCCAAGGCCAGGCGCCCCACCCAAAGCCCGGATTTGCCCAGCGGTCGTTGCTGCATGGACGCACGCTATTGCGGTGCGGGCCACAAATCGGGCTTTGCCCCTAGGGTGGCGGCATGAAATTGGGTGTGAATTTGGGTTACTGGGGTGCTGGCAATGATGCGGACAACCTGGAGGTTGCCCGGGAGGCGGACCGGCTGGGCTATTCGGTGGTGTGGGCCGCAGAGGCGTACGGCTCCGACGCGGCAACGGTCCTGAGCTGGATCGCTGCGCAAACCGAATCGATCGATATCGGCTCAGCGATTTTTCAGATTCCTGGTCGGACCCCCGCCAATTGCGCGATGACCGCTGCCACACTCGACACCCTGTCCGGCGGTCGGTTTCGACTCGGACTTGGGGTCTCCGGTCCACAGGTCTCGGAGGGCTGGCACGGAGTCCGATTCGACAAACCGTTGGCTCGCACTCGCGAGTACGTCGACATCGTCCGTATGGCGTTGCGCCGCGAGCGCGTCAGTTACGAGGGCGAGTTCTGGCAACTGCCGCTTCCCAATGGACCCGGCAAGGCGCTCACCCTCACCGTGCATCCAGTGCGTGAATCCCTGCCGGTGTACCTGGCTGCAATCGGACCGAAGAATCTGGAGCTATGCGGGCAGATCGCCGACGGTTGGCTGGCGATCTTCTTTAGCCCGGAGCAGGCCGCCGACATCATGGCGCCGATCGTTCGTGGTCGTGAGTCCATCGGCCAGACAATGGCTGGGTTCGATGTTGTGCCCACTGTTCCCGTGGTGCCTGGCGCGAGCGTCGCAGAGGCTGCCGATCAGGTTCGCGCCTACGCCGCTCTTTATGTGGGCGGTATGGGATCGCGCGATAAGAACTTCTACAACCAACTCATGAGCCGCATGGGATACGAAGACGCCGCGATCGAGATCCAGGACAAGTACATGGCCAAGGACTACGCAGGTGCGGCCGCCTCTGTGCCATTGGAGTTCTTGGACTCCACGTCCTTGCTCGGCCCGCCCGAACGGATAGCCGAACGCCTCCACGCATACGCCGACGCCGGTGTTACGACGCTCACTATTGGTAGTTACGCCGGGACCATCGATCAGCGCCTAGGAATTCTGCGCATGATGAGTGAATTGATGGATCGCTCCGGACTAGGTGATTGATGTACCAGCCGATGTCCTGGTTCGAGGCTGTGGTGCTCGGGCTAGTGCAAGGGCTCACCGAGTTCTTGCCCGTCTCATCATCGGCGCACATCCTGATCGTGTCGAGATTGTTCGGCTGGGGAGATCCAGGGGCTGCGTTTACCGCGGTTTCGCAGATTGGCACCGAGGCTGCCGTCTTGATTTACTTTCGTCGCGACATTGCACGGATCCTTAGCGCGTGGTTTCGCAGTTTTCGCGATCCTGAGCTTCGCAAGGGCATTGATGCCCGCATGGGCTGGTACGTGATCATCGGCACGATACCCATCGCAGCGCTCGGACTAACCTTCGCTTCGGAGATTGAGACC
This sequence comes from Candidatus Nanopelagicales bacterium, assembly GCA_018402235.1. Lineage (GTDB taxonomy): Bacteria > Actinomycetota > Actinomycetes > S36-B12 > S36-B12 > S36-B12. The sequence goes on from JAGYJJ010000004.1 coordinate 139,745, forward strand.
ACTGCGCGAAACCTGTGGATCGTGGCAACTGTCTTGATCGTCTTTGGCTTGGTGTTGGGTGTTGCCGATCGATTCGGCCGAAAGACCAAGGAATTGCAATCGCTGAATGTGCGCGATGGTGTCCTCTTCGGAATCGGACAAGCCCTCGCTCTGATTCCAGGCGTTTCCCGGTCAGGGGCGACCATCTCCACCGGCCTGGCATTGGGGTACTCACGATATGCCGCAACCCGGTACGCCTTCTTACTCGCGATCCCCGCCGTCTTGGCTTCTGGCCTATATGAGGCCACGAAGATTGGCAACGATCCCAACGTTCAGTGGGCGCAGACGCTGATCGCCACTGCGATTGCCCTGGTGGTGGGCTATTTGGTCATTGCTTGGCTGATTCGATGGGTGACCACTAGGTCGTACTTGCCGTTCGTGATCTATCGGGTGGTACTGGGTGCCGCCCTCTTGGTGTTGCTATCCACCGGAGTCATCTCAGCAACCTAGGGGGATGTCACAACCACCCGTTGCGCTTGAAACCCCGGAACAGCAGTAAGCAGATGATGGCAATAGCTCCCAGGACCACCGGGTAACTCCACTCCCACCTCAACTCGGGCATGTTCTCAAAGTTCATGCCGTAGATCCCGCCGGCCACTGTGGGTACGGCTGCGATGGCTACCCACGCTGAGATCTTGCGGGTATCGGCGTTTTGTTTGAGGTCCTGCATCGCGGTACTGGCCATCAACATGGTCATCAAAAGCGAATCGACGCTCTCAATCGCGTCGTGCGCACGCAAAATGTGTTCGCCGATATCGCGAAAGTAGGGCTTCAGTGCCTCCGGCATCGGCTCGAAGGTTTCGTCGGCGAACGCGTGTGCCACTCGGGCAAGTGGTTGAACGGCCCTGCGGGCCTCCATGTTTTCACGTTTTAATTCGTAGATGCGCTTGGTGACGTCGTTGGTGGGATTCATGGCGAACACGTCGGACTCGACTTCGCTGACGTCCTCGGAGACTGCATCCACCACAGCCAGATAGCCATCGACCGTCATGTCCATGATCGCGTACAGGACAGATAGTGAGCCGTGCTCGCGCAATGCGGCGCTCAGCTTCAGGCGTTCTCGGACGGATGCCAAATCTCCGTGGCTTCCCTGCCGCACGGTGATCGCATAGCCCGGACCGGTGAAGATCGAAACTTGTCCGGTCTCAACCGCCAAACTTTCCTCGTCGTAGCCGAGCGTCTTAAGCACCGTGAATACGGTGCCATCGTCAGATACATCCACCTTTGCCCGCTGGCGGCGATTAGCGGCGTCCTCCACTTGAAGATGCTCGAGGTTGAACGCCTCCTGGACAGCGAGCAGTTCCGGTTTTGTCGGTTCGAGTAGTCCTACCCAGACAAAACCGCCGGAATGCTTGCGCGCAGACTCCAAAAGGTCGCGCAACTCGGCCTTGACGGATTCTCCAGTGAGATCGGCATCGGCAGGGATGTGTCGAGGTGAGTCATCCACAATGTCGATGGCGCCGCCGGGGTGATAGGCGCCCAAACCTCGGATCATGAGTTCATCACATTCCTATTCTGCCGTGAGAGAACTCCCCAGCGTGGGGCCCCACAGTCGATATGCCGGGTCCCCCTTCTGCTTCTAGGGTTGCATGGTGCCAACAGTTGTACTTGTTCGTCACGGACGAACCACCGCCAATGCCTCTGGCATTCTCGCGGGATGGTCGCAGGGAGTGCTCCTGGACGAAAAGGGGCATGAACAAGCAGCGAACACGGCAGAACGCTTGTCTGTCGTGAAATTTGCGGGGATCGTCACGTCTCCCTTGGAGCGAACGCAGCAAACTGCCGATGCGATCGCCCAAGCCCAGGTGCGCAGCAAGAAGGCGCCGCAGGTTCATCTAGATGATCAAGTGGGGGAGTGTCACTACGGAGAGTGGACAGGCCGCGAACTCAAGAAGTTGGCCAAGGATCCACTATGGAAGGCCGTGCAGTCTCATCCGAGTTCGGTGACCTTTCCCGGTGGGGAATCCATGACCGCAATGCAGCAACGGGCCACCTCTGCCATTCGGCGGTGGAATGAGCACTTTGGCGAGAAGTCTGTTTACGCAGTGGTGAGCCACGGCGACGTCATCAAAGCGATACTGGCCGATGCTTTAGGAACGCATCTGGATCTGTTTCAGCGCATCTGCGTAGATCCGTGCTCAATCTCGATCATCGACTACACACACGACCGACCATTCGTGTTGCGCAGCAACGACGTCGGATCGGACCTGTCCTTCTTGAGTGGAAAGCCGAAGCGTGGGAGGAAATCCGACGCTTCGGTAGGCGGTGGTGCCGGACATGCCTAGACGCATTTTGGAATTCCGCCTCCCCGAGCGTTTCGTAGTTGGAACAGCCGGCATGCCGGGGGATCGGACGTTCTACCTGCAGGCTCGATCGGCAGATCAAATCGTGAGTCTGATTTGTGAAAAGCAGCAAGCAGTGGTTCTCGCGGAGCGTATTGATCAACTGCTGAATGAAGTGACCGGAACCCGTGCCCCCGCAGATGCGATTCCGACCCAAGCGCCGGTCGAACTGGCAGATAACGCACCGCTGGACGTCCCTTTGGAGGAAGAGTTTCGGGTCGGTGCCATGGCTCTGGGTTGGGATGAGGCCAACAACCTCGTCGTGATCGAAGCGCATGCAGTATCGGAGATTGAGAACTTCGAACCACCAGAGTTGGCAGATGACGATGCCGATGGCCCGGACACCCTTCGCGTGTGGTTGTCGGCGCCATACGCCCGAGCGTTCGCTGATCGCACTCGGACGGTTGTTGCCAGTGGTCGACCCTCGTGCCCGTTCTGCCAGCAGCCGCTTGATCCCCTCGGGCACATTTGTCCGCGCGCCAACGGGTACAAGCGCCGCTCATGACCAACGCGATCCGCCGGCGGCTGTTGGAGTGTCCGATGGAGGTGCAGGGTCGAATCATGAGCGCCAGCAATGCCACCTTGCATTGCTCGCTCGACGAAGACCTCGCCGCTGTCTACAAGCCTCAACGCGGTGAGCGGCCGTTGTGGGATTTTCCGTCGGGAACTCTGACCGGCCGAGAAGTGATCAGCTTCGAGATCGATCGCGTGCTGGGATTCGACCTTATTCCGCCAACGGTCTGGCGCGCGGACGGACCTGCGGGCCCCGGGATGTGTCAAATGTGGGTCGAGGAAGATGAAGACGCTCGGCTCGTGGACGTAGTGGCGCCCGATGCCGTTCCTACCGGTTGGATTCCGGTGCTGAAGGCAACCGACGGCCTAGGCCACCCGGTGGTGCTGGTGCACGCCGACGATGAGCGACTCCAGGCGATGGCCGTTTTGGATGCGATCCTCAACAACGGCGATCGCAAAGGAGGGCATGTGATCACCGACTTCACGGGGCGCATCTGGGGTGTCGACCACGGGGTCACGTTGTCCGTCGAGCCGAAGTTGCGCACGGTGCTGTGGGGCTGGGCAGGTGCGCCCATCCCCGAACACTTGCTGGAATCCGTCGCTCGCCTTCGTGCGCAGTTGCCGACAGGGATTCCCGGCATCGATCGGTGGCTTGATGCATACGAGATCGCTGCACTGATCGACAGGTGCGAGTCCTTAGTGGAAACCGCCAGTTTCCCGTTGCCACATGAGGAGTGGCCCGCAATTCCTTGGCCCGTGTTCTGACCGTTGCGTTGTCCGCCTCGGTAGCCATGAGCGCTCGGGTAGCAATAAGCTCGGGTAGCAATATGTACGGATCAGTAAGTAAGGATTAATAGGTACGTAGATAGGGTCCTGGCTGTGGATTCGTGGGTTGTTCCCTCGCGCCCGGACCTGCCGGGTACCGGAGCGCCGCTTCGACTCTTCGACACTGCTAGTGCCCAGATACGCCCCACAGCACCCGGGCCGGTTGCTCGCATCTACGTGTGTGGCATTACGCCCTACGACGCCACCCATATAGGTCATGCAAACACCTATGTTGCTTTCGACTTGATCAATCGGGCGTGGATTGATGCCGGGCACGAGGTGCACTACGTGCAGAACGTCACCGATATCGACGACCCTCTTTTGGAACGTGCGGTGGCCACCGGACAGGACTGGCGTGCCATAGCCGACCGGGAAACAGCGCTTTTTCGGCAAGACATGGCAGCCCTCAACGTTCTCCCTCCACGCAACTACATCGGAGCAGTCGAGTCGATACCTTCGGTGGCGCAGTATGTGGAGCGACTCCAAGCGCGCGGTGATGTGTACGCCGTAGATGGAGACCTGTATTTCCGCGTTCGAAGCGATCCACACTTCGGATCGGTGGCCAACCTCGATGTCGAGACGATGTTGCGGCTGTTTGCTGAGCGTGGCGGTGATCCGGATCGGCCCGGGAAGGAAGATCCCCTGGATTCCCTCGTGTGGCAGAGCGAACGTCCGAACGAGCCTGCGTGGGACACCCCGCTGGGTCATGGTCGGCCTGGGTGGCATATCGAGTGCGCGGCCATCGCGCTGGATTTTTTGGGCATGACGATCGACGTCCAAGGGGGCGGTTCGGATTTGGTGTTCCCGCACCACGAGATGGGTGCGTCGGAGGCACAACGCATTACGAGTGAGTATCCCTTCGCGCGTCACTACGTGCATTCGGGGATGGTGGGCTGGCAGGGGCACAAGATGAGCAAGTCTCGCGGCAACTTGGTGTTCGTCTCGACGCTCCGACACGAGGGCGTGGATCCGATGGCAATTCGGATGGCCTTACTTGCGCACCATTACCGCTCCGATTGGGCATGGACCCCACACGGTCTCGAAGGCGCGACGGAGAGGTTGGCTCGCTGGCGGGCAGCGGTCGCACTCCCATCGGGGCCGAGCGCCGACACCACCCTCGCCCGGGTGCGTGAGGTGCTGGCAGATGATCTGCGCACGCCTTCGGCACTTGATGCCATAGACAGTTGGGCGCATGCCGCACTCACCACTGGCGGAGACGACCGGCAGGCACCGGACCTGATCTCACGTATGAGTGATGCTCTCTTGGGCGTGCGGTTATAGCGATGATCCCCACTATTGATCCCACGGGTGTGCCTGCCTGGAATGAACTCACCAAACGCGCAGCCGCACCTCCCACCATTCGAGAACTGCTCGATGGCCCCCGGGACTTTCTGCGCTTAGATGCCGCCGGAGTGTCCTTCGACTTCAGTCGCCAACGAGTAGACGAGGCAACGCTCGAAAACCTCGTGGAGCTGTCAAGTGAGCTCCAGGTCGAGGAACTGCGGGATGCGATGTTCAGCGGCTCCCATATCAACACGACCGAAAACCGTCCCGCGCTGCACACTGCGCTGCGAATGCCTCACCACGCTGCGTTGGAGGTGGATGGTCATAATGTGGTCACCGACGTCCATGACGTCTTGAATCGAATGCGGGTATTCGCCGAAGGCGTGCGTACCGGCGCATGGCGCGGTGCTGATGGTCGCGAGATCACCGATGTTGTGAACATCGGGATCGGCGGATCTGACCTCGGTCCGGCCATGGCCTACCGTGCGCTTCGGCCGTACCGGCAACAAGGATTGCGCTGCCACTTTGTCTCCAATGTCGATCCTTCAGACATTGCCAGTGTGTTAGACCACCTTGACCCCGCCACCACGCTGTTTGTCGTCGCTTCCAAGACGTTCACCACGCAAGAAACGATGGCCAACGCAGACTTTGCCCGCACGTGGGTCACCACCGCTCTGGGGCCTAACGCAGTAGTGCGGCATTTCGTCGCGGTATCCACCAATCAAGAGGCCGTGGAGGCCTTCGGTATCGAGTCAGCAAATATGTTCGGCTTCTGGGACTGGGTGGGGGGTCGCTATTCGATGACCTCCGCGATCGGCTTGTCCACCCTCATCGCTGTTGGCCCGGTGAATTTCCGTGCGATGTTGGATGGTTTCGCTGCGATGGACGAGCACTTCCGCACCACGCCAGCAACACAGAACGTACCGATGCTCATGGGATTGATCGCAGTCTGGAACCGCACTTTTCTCGGCATTCCTACAACAGCGGTGCTGCCCTACAGCAACGATCTTTCGCTTTTCCCGGCTTACCTGCAACAGCTGGCCATGGAGAGCAACGGCAAGTCGGTCCGACGCGATGGGGCACCGATCGAATACGCGACCGGCGGCATCATCTGGGGGGAGTCAGGGACCAACGGGCAGCACTCTTTCTATCAACTTCTGCATCAAGGCACCGACAACGTTGCCTCCGATGTAATCGTGGTGGCCAATCCAGAGCCTGGGAGCGACATCATGCAGATCGCCCAGCAGGAGATACTGGTTTCGAATGCGCTCGCACAAGCATCGGTACTGTCCTGCGGGGTTACCGAACACGAGCTCCAGCAAGCCGGCACCCCCGAAGAATTGCTCGCCCACAAAGTGATGCCCGGTAATCGGCCCACCTCTGTGGTGATGCTTGCGGATCTAACCCCGTTCGCCCTGGGCGCACTCATCGCCGCATACGAACACAGCGTGTTCGTGCAAGGGGCCATCTGGCAGATAAACTCCTTTGATCAATGGGGCGTGGAGTTTGGGAAAAAGGTGGCCGGCGGCATCCTCGCCGATGTCGCAGCCGGTACGAGCAACAACCCCGATCTCGATCCGGCAACTCAAGCATCTCTCGCGCAATACCTTGAACTGCGCTCGGAGCAGCGATGAGTACACCCGTTGATTCGGTACGCCTCGCGCGCATGCTGGAAATCGCGGAGGCAGAGTTGGACACAGCTGCAGGGGGTGGGCCGTTGTGCAAAGTGTCGATGACCGGCACAACGGCCCAGTCCGTGAAGTACTTCGAAGGTAGGTGGGCTGCCTTACGTGAAGTGCAGCGAGGAGACGATCCCACAGAGGCGTTCAACAGATGGCGCAAGGAATACGAACGACACCAGCATAAGAATTCAGGTGAAGAGTGGGTGCACTACAGCGCCGGCGGGGTAGATGCGTTGTTCGAGTTGCTCGATTAAATCGCTAATCGGTACTACGACGGCGTAAGTAGCGCTCAAACTCGCGGGCAATTGCCTCACCGGAGGCTTCAGGGAGTTCGGTTGTATCGCGCGCCTGCTCGAGTTGGCGAACGTAGTCGGCAACTTCCTCGTCGTCCTCGGCGAGTTCGTCCACACCGATCTCCCACGCACGAGCTTCTTCAACGAGTTCGCCCAAGGGAACTGGGATGTCGAGCACATCCTCCACTTTTCGAACAAGAGCGAGTGTTCCCTTTGGTGAGGGCGCCTGACCCACGTAGTGCGGTATCGCCGCCCACAGCGACACCGCAGCTATCCCAAATCGCTCACACGCTTCTTGGATCACGCCGACTATGCCTGTTGGACCTTCGTAGCTGCTCGGTTCCATCCCGAGATCAGCGGCGAGCCGGCCATCGGTTGTGGAACCGGTGACCGGTACCGGACGTGTGTGGGGGCTATCGGACAGCAGAGCGCCGAGCGTGACAACCAAGTTCACGTCCAACTCGGCAGCCAATCCCAAGATCTCGCGCGTGAATTGCTGCCAGCGCATATTCGGTTCGATGCCCTGGATGAGCACTACATCACGGGGGAAGAGCGGAATACGTGCTAGATAAACACGCGTTGCGGGCCACTCCAGTTGGCGGACTCCTGAATCGTCCAGACATATGTGCGGGCGATTCACCTGGTAGTCGTAGTACTCCTCGGGGTCGAGTTCCATGAGCAATTCGGCCTGCCAGACCTCACGCAGGTGCGTAATGGCCAAGCTCGCCGCCTCGCCGGCGTCGTTCCATCCCTCGAAGGCCGCAATCATCACCGGGTCGGTGAGCGACGGAAGGCCGTCGTACTCGATCACGGTGCCCCCTTACGCACGAGTCCGCTCGGCAATAGTCTCCAACAAACCCGCCACCAGGGCCGGCCACTGCAAGGGTACGTCGTGCAGTGCCCGGTGCCAGCGTTGCACGAAAAATGGGGCGGGCAGATCTGCTAGCGCCTCGTCGCGGGCGATCTCCCAGGCACGCGAAGTCCGATCCTCGTTTTCGTCGTCACCCGCTATGACCCTCGTGTCGCACACGACTACCCATACCGGGCACGCCACTACTGGAATGTCGTCCCCGCTGTCGTAGTCGAACAGAGCATCAAGCACCGACATGTGCCGCTCCATCCCTAAGCGGGAGTAGGTGCGGCCCGCCTCGTCGGTGCGAAACGTAGGTTCGAGCGCATCTTGCAGTTCGAGCCCCCAGTAGGGGGAAAGGTCGCCGGAGGAAATGGCCTCCCACAGCACCGGCTGCATCATGCCCAACGGCGGGGGTCGCAGTGCTTCGCGCACTTCGTCATGCGTGCCCGCGCGCCCCACGAGATGGCGCGGGCCGAACAGGCCACCGTCGATCAGGGCACAAGCGCGAATCCGCGCCGGGTGCGCTGCAGCGGCATGTAACGCCACTGAGGCACCCCAGGAGTGACCGACCACGATCGCCTGCGTGATATCCAGTGCGTCAAGTACTTCGACCACATCTGCAGCGAGACGGTCCATGCTGAAGTCGAGTTCGACCCCGATGTCGATGCCGTCGTCAGTAACGCTCGCATCGCCGTGGCCGCGTTGATCAAGGGTGATGATTCGCCCGCCCCGCATGCGATGGATGACCGGCCCCCAATAGTGCCGTTGTTGAGATAGGCCGTGCAACAGCACAATCGGGAGATGTTGCTCGACAGCCGCAGAAGTCAAGGTGAAGTCCTCGACCACCACCACAGCACCATCGGACGTTTGCACTCGCATGCGGCACACGCTAGCGACCTAGACTCACGTCCACGATGACCGATTCCCCGAGTGCAGTCCTTTTCGACATGGACGGCACCTTGATCGATAGCGAGCACCTGTGGCTGGCGGCCGAGATCGAGGTCATGGCCCACCTGGGATCGGACTGGAAAACAGCCGACCAACAACACTGTCTCGGCGGGCCACTCGAGCGAGTTGCGGCGTACATGGTCCAGCGAAGCGGGACAGATCAAACGCCTGCGGACGTTAGCCGCTTGCTGTTGAACACCATCGAAGGACACATGCGTCGCGAGCCGCTGCAATGGCGGCCGGGTGCCATCCACTTCCTCACAGCAGCGATCGATAGGGACATCCCGCGCGCTTTGGTGACAGCCTCCTGGGCGGTTTTGGTCGATGCTCTGGCCGAACGCATGTATGACGAGATCGGCACCGAGCCCTTTACCGTGGTCGTTGCTGGGGATCACGTCACGAACAGCAAACCGCATCCTGAGCCGTACCTGCGCGCGGCGGGACTCATCGGGGTGCAAGCAACCGAATGTCTTGCCATCGAAGATTCACCTACGGGTGTTCGCTCTGCCGCGGCCGCTGGGTGCGTGGTTGTTGCGGTTCCGCATATTGCCCAGATCCCGCCGGACATCACAGGTGTCCATGTGATCGAAAGCCTTGAGCACACTGATCTGCAAGCGCTGTGGGATGCGGCCAGAACTGCCGACCTTCCCTAATCCACAGCAGGAAGAGGGGGAGTGGTGCCTCCTTGGCTCGGGCAGTAGTCGTGAAAGGAACACCAGGCGCACAGCGCTGATGGCGAGGGCCGGAAACCGTCGTCCACAGCTCGCGTGATCGCATCGCGGATCGCCAGCACCTTGCGCTCGGTAGCTATCAACTCATCGGCGATGGGCTCGTAGCTGATGGTCTGACCGTCCTTGAAGTACATCAATTGAAGCCGGGTAGGAACCTCGCCGGTCATGCGCCACCACACCAGGGCGTAGAAGCGCATCTGGAACATTGCCTTGGACTCGTATCCGGCGCCGGGACTCTTGCCGGTCTTGTAATCGACGAGTCGAATGCGTCCATCGGGGGCTTGATCTACTCGATCCACGAATCCACGCAGCGTGAAGCCGTCGTCGAGTTCCGTTGAGACCGCCATCTCGCGGGCATGTGGTTCCAACCGGCGGGGATCTTCCATCGCGAAGTAGGTGTCCAAAAGTGCTCGGGATGGTGCGATAACTGCCTGGGCCAGCGCCGTTGGATCCAGGTCCGAGGACAACCCCTCGACGAGAGCAGCCGCGCTGTCGGGGTCGGAATCTCGCAAAGTCAGCCAGCGCTGTTCGAATAACTCGACTGCACGATCCACGGTTCGATCCCGTGCCTCCAGGGCGAACAGGTCCTCGAGCGCTCCGTGGACCAATGTTCCACGCACGGCGGCAGCCGAGGGTGGCTCGGGGAGCTTGTCGATAACCCTTAGTCGGTACAACAGTGGGCAGGTGAGAAAATCGCCGGCCCGCGACGGTGAGATCGTGGCCGGAAACATGTCACTCACCTTAGATGCGCTGGCACTAGGGTCAATTGAATGGCGCGACCGTCTCACCCGAAGCCGTCCTTCGATTCTGTCCAGGTTGGTCCAGGTCGAACCGGCCCCCTCGTCGTTGGCGATCTGGTTCAACTCACCGATACCCGGGGTAACAAGACCACCATCACTGTGCGCACAGGTGCGATCCTTCACACGCACCGCGGCCAGATCCCGCACGATGCGCTCATTGGATTGCCCGAAGGTGCCACCACCATGTCAACCCGAGGTATCGCCTATTTGGTGCAGCGACCGCAGTTGGACGACTACGTCCTAGGCATGCCACGCCAGGCTGCGGTGATCTATCCCAAGGACGCTGCACGCATCGTGGCGCTCGCCGATCTGGGAACGGGTTCACGAGTTCTCGAAGCGGGTGTGGGTTCGGGGGCGCTCACCTGCTATCTGCTGCGTTCGACCGGTGCGACCGGTCGGGTGTTCAGCGTCGAGCGCCGATCGGATTTTGCCGAGCAGGCCCGGGAGAACGTTGCGCGCTGGTTCGGTGGTCTTCCGGACTCGTGGGACGTCATCGAAGGTGACCTTGCCGAATTCACCAATGAGCAGATCGACCAGACGCGGTTGGGCAACGGCCTCGATGCGGTGGTCTTGGACATGCTCGCTCCGTGGGATTGCCTGGAGGTGGCCGATCGGCTCCTGAGGCCGGGGGGAGCCCTGGTGGGTTATGTGGCCACCACCACCCAGCTCTCGCGTCTGGTGGAGACCATGCGCCTGTCTCGCCGGTGGACCGAGCCGCGCGCTGAGGAATCGATCGTGCGGACCTGGCACCTCGATGGGCTTTCTGTGCGTCCTGACCATCGAATGTCCGGCCACACGGGTTTCCTGGTGGCTGCCCGACACATGGCCCCGGGACAGCACGCCCCGGAGCGCAAAAGGCGCCCGGCCCCCGGCGCCTATGGCGATGACTACGCCGGCCCCGGGAGTAACTCTGATTCCGACCAAACCGCAGGATCCGGCGAACCGGGTTAGGGTCCTTTCTTGGAGGTGCATCATGCATGAACCGAGCCCCGAGAGCAGGCTGCTCGCCCTCGAGACCGCGCTGAGCGAGGTCAGAGGCGAGTTAACCGCCCAAAAGGACCACAACCAGCGCCTGGTTATGACCTTGCGCGATGCCCGCGAGCAGATCGTGACGCTCAAGGCGGAGGTCGATCGGCTGGGGGAACCCCCGAGCGGGTACGGCACCTTCATCGAGGCCCATGAAGACGGTTCGGTAGATGTCATTGCGTCCGGGCGCAAGTTGCGCGTAGCGGTGAGCCCGGGGGTCGGTTCGGACACTCTCGTGCCCGGACAAGAGGTTGTCCTCAACGAGTCAATGAACATCGTTGGAAAACGCGAGTACGAGGTTGTTGGCGAGATCGTCACCTTCAAGGAGATGCTCGGGCCTGAGCGCTGCGTGGTTGTTGCCAACGCCGACGAAGAACGTGTGATGCGTGTCGGTATGCCCTTAAAGGATGTCCGGCTGCGTGCAGGCGAAGCTTTGCTGTGCGACATGCGCAGCGGCTATGTGATCGAGCAGGTGCCCCGAGCTGAGGTTGAGGAACTCGTTTTAGAAGAGGTTCCGGACATCGACTACACCCGAATTGGCGGATTAGGATCCCAGATCGATTCGATTCGCGACGCTGTGGAACTTCCCTACATCCACGCGGACCTGTTCGCCGAACATGCCCTGCGTGCACCGAAAGGCATCTTGCTTTACGGCCCGCCCGGATGCGGCAAGACGCTCATCGCCAAGGCCGTCGCGAATTCACTTGCTAAGAAAGTTGCCGAAAAGACCGGCAAGCTTGAGGCCAAGAGCTACTTCTTGAACATCAAAGGCCCGGAACTGCTCAATAAGTACGTGGGCGAAACCGAACGCCACATTCGCTTGGTGTTCCAGCGGGCTCGGGAGAAGGCCTCCGAAGGCATGCCAGTCATCGTCTTCTTCGACGAGATGGACTCGCTCTTCCGTACTCGCGGTTCGGGAGTCAGTAGCGATGTCGAGAACACCATCGTTCCGCAGTTGCTGTCGGAAATCGACGGTGTGGAAAGGCTGGAGAACGTGATCGTCATCGGTGCCTCGAACCGCGAGGACATGATTGATCCGGCGATTTTGCGGCCTGGTCGCCTCGACGTCAAGATCAAGATCGAGCGTCCTGATGCCGAGTCGGCTCAAGACATTTTGAGCAAGTATTTGGTACCCAGCCTGCCCATTCATCGTGACGACCTTGCCGAGCATGGGGGCGTTCCCGAAGCTGCATGCTCTTCGATGATCCAGCGGGCTATCGAGCGAATGTATGCCGAGTCCGAGGAAAACCGCTTCTTGGAAGTCACTTACGAAGGCGGCGACAAGGAGGTCCTGTACTTCAAGGACTTCAACTCCGGGGCCATGCTCGAGAACATCGTGTCGCGGGCCAAGAAGTCCGCGATCAAGGAGTTCTTGAATACCGGTGAGAAAGGCATTCGGGTTCAGCACCTACTCGATGCCTGTGTGGACGAGTTCCGCGAGAACGAGGATTTGCCCAACACCACCAACCCGGACGACTGGGCGCGGATCTCGGGCAAGAAGGGTGAGCGCATCGTGTTCATCCGCACGCTCATCCAGGGCAAGAAGGGCGGGGCGCCGGGGCGCTCGATTGACAACATCGCCAACACCGGTCAGTACCTATAGTCACCTATAGATAAGCCACCCCTCCAGCACGAGCAAGGATGTCCCCATGAGCGTCCACCGGATCATGGGCATTGAGACCGAGTACGGCATCTCAGTACCTGGTCATCCGACCATGAACGCAATGGTCACGTCCTCGCAGATCGTTAACGCGTACGCCTACCTCATCGCCGAGGCACACTTCGGCACACTCAATTCCGGAAAAGCACGATGGGACTACGACGAAGAATCGCCCCTGCGCGACGCCCGTGGTTACGACATGTCCCGTGCAGAGGCTGATCCCAGCCAGTTGACCGACGAGGATCTCGGCCTTGCGAATGTGATCTTGGGCAATGGCGCGCGCCTGTATGTGGACCACGCGCACCCGGAGTACTCCTCGCCGGAGGTGACCAATCCACGCGATGCCGTGCTGTGGGACCGCGCCGGAGTTTCGGTGATGAATATGGCGGCGAAGGCTGCTGCGGCCACACCCGGTGGTCAGCAAATCCTGCTGTACAAGAACAACACTGATAATAAGGGTGCCTCGTATGGCACCCACGAGAACTACCTCATGCGTCGGGCCACCCCATTCGCAGAGATCGTTCGGCATCTCACGCCGTTCTTCATCACCCGGCAGGTGTTCACCGGTGCGGGCCGACTCGGAGTTGGTCAAGACGGCCGCCTCAGTCGTTATCAACTGAGCCAACGGGCGGACTTCTTCGAAGTGGAAGTCGGTTTGGAGACCACACTTAAGCGGCCAATCATTAACACCCGCGATGAACCGCACGCCGATCCGGAGAAATATCGGCGCCTGCACGTGATCGTGGGAGATGCAAACCTGTCGGATACGGCCACCTATCTGAAGATGGGCACCACTTCGATCGTGCTGTCGATGATCGAGGACGGCTTCCTCGATGGTTTCGACGTAATGCCCACTGAGCCGGTGGCTGAGATGCATCGGGTCTCGCACGACGTCACGCTCAAGCATTTGATGAACCTCGCTGATGGCAGGCAGCTGACGGCTATCGATGTTCAGCGGGCGTTCTTGGAGCAGGCCTGGGCCTACTGCGATTCGCGCTGGGGTTCGCAGTACGACGAGCAAACGAAAGATGTCCTCGCCAAATGGGGTGCGCACCTTGATGCACTCGACACCGATCCGATGTCTGTTGCGGACACTGTGGACTGGGTCGCTAAATTGCAATTGCTCGAGGGATACGTGAAGCGCGATGGCCTCGAGTGGTCTGATCCGCGACTGGCTCTGGTTGATCTGCAGTACTCCGACATCCGCCCGGAGAAAGGGCTGGCCGCCAAACTTGAACAACGTGGACGGCTCGTTCGGATGTTCGACGATGCAGCAGTGGAGGAAGCGCGAACGGAGCCCCCCGCCGACACCCGCGCGTATTTCCGTGGTCAGTGCATGAGTCGTTTCCCCGAGGCGATTGCCGCTGCCTCCTGGGATTCGGTGGTCTTCGATCTTCCCGATCGGGACACCCTGCTGCGTGTCCCCACCGTGGAACCCACCCGCGGCACGAAGGATCACGTGGGCCACCTATTCGATGAGGCGACCGATGCCGGTGGCCTCATCGACGCGCTCACCGCCGACTAGCCCGTTACGCTGGTGTCATGCCAGCCCAGGAGAACGCCGAGCATAAAAAGGCCCAGCGCCGCGATGAGGTCGACGAAGTCGAGGAACTTCCCACATCGTCCACTACCGAGAACAAAGAAGCCCTCGACGCCGACGTGGATTCCATTCTTGACGAGATCGATGAAGTTCTCGAGGAAAATGCCGAGGACTTCGTGAAGTCGTTTGTGCAAAAGGGCGGCCAGTGACCGATTCGCTTCCACCGGCTTTTCACCGCATCGGTACCGCTTCCTTCGCCGAATTTCTCCACGCAGCAGGACAGCGCCCGATGACCCACGACTCCGGCTCAGTGCAAGCCCCACACGGCACCACCATCGTGTCCTTGGTGTTCGACGGCGGCGTTGTGATGGCGGGGGATCGACGCGCCACGATGGGAAACGTCATCGCCCAAAAGGACATTCAAAAGGTTTTCGAAGCGGACTCGCTCTCGGTTGTCGGTATCGCCGGCACCGCAGGTATTGCGGTGGAACTTGTGCGCCTGTTCCAAGTGGAACTTGAGCACTACGAGAAGATCGAAGGCACGCAACTGTCGCTAGAAGGCAAAGCCAACCGGCTATCCACTCTCCTGCGTGGCAATCTCGGAATGGCCATGCAAGGCCTAGCCGTGGTGCCGCTGCTTGCTGGCTTTGATCGCGCCAAGCAGCGTGGCCGGATCTTCTCCTACGACGTGACCGGTGGCCGCTACGAGGAACACGATTTTTATGCAGTTGGCTCAGGTTCCACGTTTGCGCGTGGCTCGCTCAAGAAGTTGTTCCACATCGATGCAAATTCCGATCAGGCGGTGCGTATTGCGCTCGAGGCCTTGTACGACGCCGCGGACGATGATTCGGCCACCGGTGGACCGGATCTCACTCGGCGCATCTTCCCGGTAGTAGCAGTTGTGACCGATGCAGGCGTGACCGTCATGGACGAAGGCGTTGTGGCCACAGAGGCTCAGCGGATGGTCGATGAACGCATGCAACAGCCCAACGGGCCTCGGGCACGAATCGGTGACGCAGCAAATGCCAGTGGGGGGCAGTGATGAGCGTTCCGTTCTACGTCTCGCCCGAGCAGATCATGAAAGACAAGGCGGATTTCGCACGGAAGGGCATCGCGCGCGGGCGTGCAGTTGTGGTGGCGCAGTACTCCGGTGGAATCGTGTTCGTTGCGGAGAACCCGTCCAAGGCACTGCACAAAATCAGTGAGATCTACGACCGCATCGGGTTCGCGGCGGTAGGCAAATACAACGAGTTCGAGAATCTGCGCGTGGCTGGCATCCGGTTGGCCGACCTGCGCGGCTATTCCTACGACCGTGACGATGTGACCGTCCGCAGCCTGGCCAATGCCTACGCCCAGACCCTGGGCGCCATCTTCACCGAGACCGCCAAGCCGTATGAAGTAGAGATCGTGGTGGCCGAGGTTGGTATCGATGAGGCCTCCGATCAGATCTATCGCCTGACTTTCGACGGCTCGGTGGCCGATGAGCACGGGTATGTAGCTATGGGCGGCTCGTCCGAGGCCATCGCCGGAGCGCTCTTTGCGTCCTGGCAGGCCGGTCAAGACCTGAGCACCTCGTTGCGCCAGGCGGTCCAAGCCCTGGGGGAGCACGGCACTGACGAGGCGCGCACGTTAACCCCCGCGGACCTTGAGGTAGCCATCTTGGATCGCGCGCGGGCGCGCCGCACCTTCCGGCGTATCGAGAACTCTGAGCTCGAGGGCCTGCTCAGCGGCTGACGAATCCCGCAAGGACACCTACAGTGGGGTGATGGACCGCAGGATTTTCGGACTTGAGACCGAATACGGGGTCACCTGTACCTTCCGCGGTCAACGTCGGCTGAGCCCAGACGAAGTAGCCCGCTACCTGTTCCGGCGCGTGGTGGCGTGGGGGCGCAGTAGCAACGTGTTCCTGCGTAATGGATCCCGCCTGTATTTGGACGTGGGCAGCCATCCGGAGTACGCCACCGCAGAATGCGACAGCGTCGGGCAGTTGATCACCCACGATCGAGCCGGGGAGCGCATTCTCGAGGGATTGAGTGTGGATGCGGAAGCACGACTTCGCGAAGAGGGAATCTCGGGAGACATCTATTTGTTCAAGAACAACACCGATTCGGCCGGTAACTCATACGGATGTCACGAGAACTACCTCGTCGAGCGTTCCACCGACTTTCTTGCACTGACTGAAGGCTTCATCCCATTCTTGATCTCCCGGCAGATCATCACCGGCGCGGGCAAGGTGCTGCAGACCCCGCGCGGTGCGGTCTACTGCGTGAGCCAACGCGCAGACCACATTTGGGAAGGCGTATCGAGCGCCACTACGCGATCGCGTCCGATCATTAATACTCGCGATGAACCGCACGCCGACGCAGATCTCTATCGCCGACTACACGTGATCGTGGGTGATAGCAACATGAGTGAAACCACCTCGATGCTCAAGGTGGGATCCGCGGACCTGGTTTTGAGGATGCTCGAATCCGGTGCCGTCATGCGAGATATGTCCTTTGAGAATCCGATCCGTGCGATCCGCGAGATCAGCCACGACACCACCGGAACCCGGCAAGTCCCGCTGACCACAGGCCGCGAACTATCAGCCCTGCAGATGCAGTGGGAGTACTTGGACAAGGTGACGCAGTACGTGGATCGACGTGGCCTGCGCAGCGATGCCACTACTGCACGCGTGCTGGACCTATGGGAGCGCTCGCTCAAGGCCGTGGAGGCCCAAGACTTCTCAGCAGTGGACACCGAGATCGACTGGATGATTAAGAAGAAGTTGATCGAGCGCTACATGGGTAAGCACGGACTAACTCTGTCCGATGTGCGGGTTGCCCAACTAGATCTGGCTTACCACGACATTAATCGCAATCGCGGCTTGTTTTATCTGCTCGAAAAGCGCGGCCTGGCCAAGCGTCTCACCCACGATCCTGAAGTTTTCGAAGCCAAGAACGTGCCTCCGCAGACCACCCGCGCGAAGCTGCGCGGAGACTTCGTGCGCCGGGCCCAAGAGCGCCGCCGAGACTTCACCGTGGACTGGGTCCACCTCAAGCTCAATGATCAAGCCCAGCGCACGGTGCTGTGCAAGGACCCGTTCGCGAATGTGGACGAGCGCGTCGATCGACTCCTGGCGAGTATGTAACCCGCTGTGGCGTAACCTGCCCGTGTGAAGTTTGCCTCCGTGAAACCCGCCCTCATTGCAGCATCGGCACTATCAGCAGTTGTGATCCTCGCTGGCTGCTCCAGCGATAGCCAGCAAACCATCGCTCCCACTCCCGCCTCGGCTGGCGACACATTCGCCCTGACCGACTGCGGGATCACCGGCGCAGCACAGCAGGTCGATGCAGCCGACGGAGTCGCGATCACGCCCGATGTGAGCGTTCTGGATGCGGATGTCCCGCTGGTGTATGTCCGCGAGGGCTCGACGCCAGCGCGTGAACTCGTGAGCACTGAATTGCGTGCCGGATCCGGCAACTCCGCGGCCTTGGACGACCTCATCACGGTCGAATACTGCGGGGTGGGGCTCACCACCGGTGAACTCTTTGATTCCTCGTGGGCCCGCGGTGCCCCGGCCTCCTTCCCGCTATCCCAGGGTTCATTGATCCAAGGCTGGGTCGATGGCATCCCCGGAATGCAGGTGGGGGAGCGACGCGTCCTGGTGATCCCCAGCGAACTGGCCTACGGTCAAAACCCACCGCCGGGAATCGAGCCTGGTGAGACATTGGTCTTCGTCGTCGAACTCCTCGGCGTCGGTCAGTAATCAACAAGTTCAGCAACCAACAACAAGCCGGAGCAAATATGAACAAGCCTGAGATCGACTTCATTGAAGGACCCGCCCCCACCGAACTGGTCATCACCGATCTGGTGGAAGGGGCAGGTGCAGAGGCCAAAGCCGGCAACACTGTCGATGTCCACTATGTGGGCGTGGAGTTCGACACCGGCGAACAATTCGATGCGTCCTGGGATCGCGGGGAGTCGATCAACTTCCCGCTCTCGGGTCTGATCGCCGGCTGGCAAGAAGGTATTCCGGGGATGAAGGTCGGGGGACGCCGGCAGTTGGTGATCCCGCCGGAACTGGCCTACGGACCTGCCGGTGGCGGTCATCGTCTTTCGGGCAAGACCCTCGTCTTCGTCATCGACCTGCTCGCCGTCAAGTAATCCGCCTCCAGTAGCCCCACTTCCATGTCGAGTAGTTCGGTTTCGCGCACAGAGCGTCTACTGAACCTCGTCATCGCTCTTCTGTCCACGCGAGCACCGTTATCGCGCGCGAATATCCAGGCGAAGGTCGCCGGTTACGACGCCGATACCAGCGTCCCTGCCTTCGAGCGGATGTTCGAGCGTGACAAGGAAGAACTGCGTGCGATGGGTGTCCCGATCCGCACCATCACCGATGCCCACGGCGAAGTTCAGGGATACGTAGTTGATGCAGAGGAATACGCCACGCGCGACCTGAACCTGACGGCCGAGGAGATCGCGGTGTTGAACCTGGCCGCCCAGCTGTGGGACAACGCGGTGCTCGAATCGGCTGCACTCACGGCTGTCCGCAAGCTGGAGTCCACATCCGATGAGGGGAGTTTTTCCTCGGCCACCACCTTCGGTGTCCTCACCGCCCGTGATGCGGCGTTGTTGCCGCTCCTGAGGGCTGTTCGCGATGGTCGTGTTGTGCGTTTTGAGTACCGCAAACCAGGACAGGCCGAGGGTGAAAAGCGCACTGTGGAACCGTGGGCGGTTCATTCCAAGGACGGCCATTGGTACCTGGCGGCCTGGGACACCGAACGCGACGAGGAGCGGATCTTCCGTATTTCGCGGATCAACGGCTCTGTCCAGGTCACGGCTACCGAGGTTTCAAGTCGGCCACAACCTCATGCTCGCGACTGGCAAGTCGAACTGGACGACGACGTCACCGCGCAGGTCAACATCCCCGACGGCGTGGGCGCAGAACTCCGGCGACTCCCGGTCGCCTCAGCCGTCGGCACGCACTTCACCATCACCGAAGGCAGGCAACAACTCCTCACGTTGCTATGGCGGGCAGATCCATCCGTCACGGTTCTTGATCCGCAGGACCTGCGCGATGAGTACCTCGCTGGTCTGGCGAGCATCGAACAGGCACACCGATGAGCGAAACATCCAGCGAGCGCCTGGCCCGGCTTCTGACGCTGGTTCCGTGGTTGCGTGCCAACGATGGCATCACCATCACTCAGGCCGCCGAAGACTTCGGCGTTACCCCCGATCAACTCACCACGGATTTGTGGCAATTGATCGTGTGCGGGATTCCTGGTTATGGCCCAGATCAACTGGTGGATATTCAGTTCTGGGACGACGATGTGATTCACGTGATCGATGCGATCGCCTTGGACCGGCCCCTGCGACTAACCGGTGAGGAGGTTGCGGCTTTGCATGTGGCGCTGCGGGTTCTAGCCCAAGTTCCCGGCGATCACGATCGCCAGGCGCTTGTCTCGGCCATGGCCAAACTCGAGGAGGCCGGCGCCCCTTCGGTTTCGATTAACGTCTCTGTATCGATTGATTCCGGAGTGCGCGCAGCGATCGATACCGCGGTCGCCCAGCAGCGATGGTTGCTGATTCGCTACGCAGCTGCTGATGGAGATCTCATCACCGAACGCCGGATCCAGCCGATGAACAGTTACGCAGTGAATGATCGCGTCTATGTGCAGGCCTGGTGCGAGGTGGCCACGGACATTCGCACCTTCCGCCTGGACCGCATCCACAGCGCCGAGGTGATCGACCCACCGGCGGGGATGGGGGTTAGCCCGGTCACCGCCGCTATCGCCATCGCTCCTGAGCACACTCAGGTGGCGCGCATCGCGATCGATCCGCAGGCCGCCTGGATTATGGACACCGAGGACGTCGAACCCCTCCCGCAAACCCACGAGGCCCTCATCCGCTACGCCTCGCTGGACTGGTTGGCGCGCTGGGTGCTGGGGCACGGGGGTCGGGTGCGAGTGCTTGAGCCCGAACCCGCCAGGTTGGCTGTCCACAAGGCCGCTGGGCAGCGTTTAGGCAGCGTCTAGCCTCTACCTAGCCGGCCTAAGCGGCCTGAGGCAGCTGGCGGGGTTAGACTCGCTAAACATCCGCAAGTTCGCAGAATCCAAGGAGCGTGCACCATGCCCAACCTGCGCTGGCAGGAGCTGCTCATCATCGTTGCTCTCGTTGTGCTGTTGTTCGGAGCCAAGCGGCTTCCCGACGCAGCGCGAGGGTTGGGGCGCTCCCTTCGAATCTTCAAGGCCGAGACCAAGGGCATGCACGACGACGACGCCACATCTGAATCGGGTGAAGGCAAGCCGTCAAGCCCTGAGGCCCTCGAGTCGGGCAAGAACTCCACCGACACCACTGCGCAGGCCTCCGAGACCTCGCCGGAACGCAACGACTCCTAGTTCCGCCCGTGGCCGTTCGCGAACGCGGGAGCAATCCACAGGGCTCGATGCCGCTTGCCGAGCACCTGCGGGAACTTCGCTCACGCCTGGTTAAGTCCGGCATTGCCATCGTCATTGGCATGGTGGTCGGATGGATCTTGTATCCGACAACGTTCGCACTGCTGAGTGAGCCATTCGAAGGCGCGGTTCTGCAGGCACAATCTGAGGGCCGAGATGTCACTCTCGCCCTCACCGGCGTGACCGATCCGTTCGTGCTGCAGTTGCAAGTGGCGGCCATTACGGGCCTAGTGTTCTCGGCGCCCATCTGGCTGTATCAACTCTGGCGGTTCGTGACCCCGGGCTTGCACAAGCACGAGAAGCGCTGGGGGATCGCCTTCGTGGCTGTGGCCACGCCCCTCTTCGCGGCAGGCGCCGCCCTTGCGTACGTCGTCTTGCCGGTCGGCCTGGAGATCTTGTTGGGTTTCACGCCCGACAACGTGGAGAACATCGTCTCGGTGGATCGCTACCTGTCCTTCTTCATCCGTACAGTGATCGTGTTTGGCGTGGGCTTCTTAACTCCACTGTTGATCGTCACGTTGAACTTTGCCGGTGTGCTGTCCGGAAAGCGACTGATGTCGTGGTGGCGGTGGATCATCTTCATCGTTTTCGTATTCGCGGCTGTTGCCACCCCCACCGGCGATCCGATCAACCTGGTGCTCCTTGCCGGACCGGTTCTGCTTTTGGTGATGATCGCGATCGGAATCTCCCTGCTCAATGACAAACGCCGCGCTCGCAAAGGACTTCACGAGCCGGATTACCAGGATTGGGACGACGACGAAGCTTCGCCGCTGGACACCAGCTCCAGCGACATAACAGCCAGCGATATATCAGCCAGCGACCTGTCAACGGACCATCTGCCCAAGCCGGACGATCGCCGGTGATCCACATCATCGCCAACCCGCTTGCCGGCGGGGGGAAAGCTGTGGCAGCCGCCAGCGGTCTGGCCCGCGCCCTTGCCGATGCCGGCGTGCCCTGCCATGTTCACGTACCCGGAACACGAGAGGACACCGTCATCACAGCACGAACGCACGCACCACGCGGGATCGTGGTGGCATGCGGTGGCGATGGCACCGTGCACGACTGCCTGCAGGGCGTGATGACCTCTGATGCACCCAACAAGCAACTGGCGATCTGGCCGGTCGGCAGTGGCAACGACATCGTGCGGGGTCTTGGGCTCGAGACCGAAGGCACCGAGGATCTCCAAAGCGCCTTCATCGACGCGGTGCTGGAGAAGTCCACGACGCTCACCGATGTTGGCACTATTCAAATCTTTGATAACGATGAACTCCTCACACGCTATTTCCTCGGGGTGATGTCCTGCGGTTTCGATTCTGATGTGAACGAACGCGCCAATGCCATGCCAGCAAAGGTGGGACGAGCGCGATATTTACTCGGCCTGGCCCGCGAGTTGCCAATCGTGCGCCCGCGTTGGTACGCGATCGATAGCGATGGCGACGACAAGTCCATGGCGGCGATGGTCGTGGCGATCGGTAACGGACCGGCCTACGGCTCGGGAATGCTGATCTGCCCCGAGGCCGATATGGCCGATGGCCAACTCGACATCACCGTGGTGACGAATACTCCAAAACACACCTTCGTGTCGGTACTGCCGAAGGTTTATTCCGGCAAACATGTCGAACACCCGTCCGTAGTTTCCTGGCGGGCTGAGCGACTGCGCATCGATGCACCGGAATCCTTGGTCTTCGCCGATGGCGAACGGATCGGCCCGTTGCCGGCCACTATCGAGGTGATGCCATCTGCGCTGCAGGTGCTGACCTGGCAACGCACCTAGTCTTAGGACGTGTCCCCATCGCCCGCGGAGCGTTACGCCCGCTCCCGTGAACGCAGCGAGCAACCGGCACTAGCTCTTTTCATGAGGGAGTACCCCTTCGAACTCGATCCTTTCCAAATCCAGGCCTGTACTGCGCTGGAAAGAGGATCAGGGGTTTTGGTTGCTGCGCCCACGGGATCGGGCAAGACCGTGGTGGGGGAGTTCGCGGTGCATCTGGCGCTCAAGGAGGGCGTCAAATGCTTCTACACGACCCCCATCAAAGCACTGTCCAATCAGAAGTTCGCCGAACTCACGCAGCGGTACGGCGCGGATCAAGTCGGTCTGCTTACCGGCGACAACTCGATCAACGGCGAAGCACCGATCGTGGTGATGACCACCGAGGTGCTGCGCAACATGCTCTATGCGGGCTCGAGCACCATCGAATCCCTTGGTTACGTGGTGATGGACGAGGTCCATTACCTCGCTGACCGGTCCCGCGGTGCGGTCTGGGAAGAAGTGATCATCCACCTACCATCGTCGGTCACCGTGATTGCCTTGAGTGCCACGGTCTCCAACGCCGAGGAGTTCGGTGCCTGGCTTTCCACCGTGCGCGGCAAGACCGAGATCATTGTGGAAGAGCACAGGCCCGTTCCGTTGTGGCAGCACGTGATGGCCGGGCATCATCTCTATGACCTGTTCGTCGATGAGCACACCATCAACGCCGAACTACTCGCACTTGCCCGGCGCAGTCACCACCGTGGGCCACCCGGACGAGGCGGACGAGGCGGCAGACGAGGACGCGGCAGGCGCCGCGATTCGCTCACCCCCTGGCGCAGCGAGGTGGTGGAGAAGCTCGACACCGAGAACCTCCTGCCGTGCATCTACTTCCTGTTCTCCCGCGCCGGTTGCGACGACGCAGTCGAGCAATGCCTGCGCGCAGGATTGAGACTCACAAACAGCAGTGAGCGGGAGACCATTCGCTCGGTCGTGTCGGCCGGGACTATGGCCATCGCCGACGAAGACCTCGCCGCCCTCGGCTACGTGGATTGGGCCGACGCCCTCGAGCGCGGCATCGCCGCGCACCACGCCGGCATGCTGCCGGCGTTCAAGGAGATCGTCGAGGGCCTGTTCCAGCGCGGGTTAATCAAGGTGGTGTTCGCCACCGAGACCCTGGCCCTAGGCATCAACATGCCCGCGCGATCGGTGGTCCTCGAACGCCTGGTGAAGTGGAACGGTGAGGCGCACGTGGACCTCACCGCGGGGGAATACACCCAACTCACCGGACGAGCGGGGCGCCGCGGCATCGACGTCGAGGGCCACGCGGTGGTGGTGTGGTCGGATGAACTTGATCCCGAGGTTCTCGCCGGTCTTGCCTCCACACGTACGTATCCATTGCGATCGTCTTTCCAAGCCAGTTACAACATGGCGATCAACCTGGTGGGCCAGATGGGCCGCGCCCGAGCACGCGAGGTGCTGGAAACCAGCTTCGCTCAGTTCCAAGCCGATCAGTCGGTGGTGGGCCTGAGTGCCGAGGTCAGAAAGCTCAAGGAGGCGCAGGCCGGATACGCCGAGTCGATGGCCTGTCACCTCGGTGACTTCTCCGAATACGCCGCGTTGCGCGAGGAGATCACCCAGAAGGAGAAGAACGCCGGTCGGATCGCATCGGCCCAGCGCAAGTCCAGCGCGGAGGAGTGTTTGACCAAGATGCGCCCGGGGGATGTGTTCGTCATTCCGCGCGGCAAACGCTCAGGTCCTGCTGTGGTGATTGCATCGGCTGATCGCCCGCACGATCCGCGCCCACAAGTGCTTACCCATGAACGTCAAGTCCGGCGCGTGTCCACCGTGGAAGTCCCGACCGCTGTTCCCACTCTCGGCCGCATCAAGGTTCCCAAAAACTTCTCGGCCAAAGACGCATCAATGCGTCGCGACCTTGCACGCAAAGCGGTGAGCGTCGCCGAAGACGCCTATCACGACGCACCGATCCACTCGACTACCAACAACGACGAAGTCAGCGAGCTGCGTGCCCGCCTGCGCGCCCATCCGTGCCACGGTTGCCAGGACCGTGAAGCGCACGCGCGCTGGGCCGAACGCTACTTTCGTGCGCAACGCCAGATCAGTGATCTCGAGCGACGCATCGCCACCCGCACCCACAGCATTGCCCGGCAGTTCGACCGCGTATGCGAAACCCTCGTCGATCTTGGTTACCTCGACGGTGAAGGTGACGAACTTCAGATCACCGAATCCGGTCGCATGCTCGGTGGTCTGTATTCGGAATCCGATCTACTGATTGCGCAGTGCTTGAAGGCTGGGCAGTGGAACAACCTGCAGCCACATGAACTCGCAGCCGTCGTTGCGTGCGTTGTCTACCAGTCCCGACGCAGCGAGGGCGATGTTCGCCCAGCAGTTCCCGGTGGGCCAATCGAAACAGCGGTCGATGAACTTTTCCGAACATGGGCCAAACTCAGCGACGTCGAGCGCGCCCACAAACTGGGCTCGGGCCCTGAACCGGACGCCGGTCTCGCGTGGGCCATTTATCGCTGGGCCAAAGGCGCATCGCTGCTCACCATTCTCACCAGCAACGATGTGAGCGCAGGGGACTTCGTGCGCTGGACCCGCCAAGTGATCGATGTCCTGGGACAGATCCAGCAGGCCGCCGCCGATCCTGCCCTTCGGGATATCGCCGACCGCGCGGCATCAGCAGTCGAGAGGGGAGTGGTCGGTTACGCACCGGTCCTGGAGTGAGCCCGGCCTTTTTCCGGCTCACGCGTAGTCCACAGGCATTGATCGTCCGCAGGCATTGATCGTCCGCAGGCATTGATCGTCCAGAGGCATTGACCTTCTCGCTCACAGCCCTAGAACACGGGCTTCATGGGCAGCTATATCCGGTTCATAATGGAGCCGTCTTTACTTTTTATCATTCATTCTTTACTTTTGATCCATGGGGGGAAAGTTGTCCAGCAAGAGTCAAATCACCATTCCCAAGGACGTTCGTGAACTCCTGGCACTCGAGCCGGGAGACGAAGTTGAATTCGACACCGTCGGAGACCACGTGGTGATGCGAAAGGCGACATCCGGAATCGACTGGGATCGCGTATACGGGGTGGTCGACTTTGGCGGGAAAACCACCGACGAGATCATGGCCGAGATCCGTCCCAAGGCAGGTGACGCACCATGATCACTGCCCTCGATTCGAACATCTTGATTGACATCATCGGAGGCGACCCGCACTTCGGAGAAACTTCACGTGCTGCTGTCGAGATGGTCGGACGACAGGGCTCACTTGTGGTGTCACCGGAAGTTGTCGCCGAGTTCACCACGGGTTGCGGGTCGATCGAACGCGCCCTGGATGCACTCGATGCGCTTCGGGTTACCTACGTGGGCCTCGGTCTTCAGGCAGCAGGAATAGCCGGGGAAGCCCGTTCGCGGAGCCGAATACATCGACGCATAACCACTGACTACTTAATCGCTGCCCATGCCGCACGTCATGCCGATCGTCTGCTCACTCGTGATGCCGACTTCTCAACACTTGACGTTCCCGGACTGCGGGCGGTTACTCCGGCGCAAGTTCTGGCCGGTTCAGGCAACTAACTCCGCTCCTTCATCGCCGATTCGGCGAATCGGCGCACGCCCCATTCATCGACGGCTGTTTCCCACGCTTCGTGCTTCTGCGGTGATGTGGGGATGGGTTGGCGCAAGAGCTTCTTGGCGTCGTGAATCGGAACGTCCTTGCGGATGGCGCTGACGGCCTTGGCTGTTCGTAGGTAATCGGCGTGGTCGCTGATCAGACCAGCGAGGCGCGGGGTGAGCGGCTTGATGAGCGGCTCTTCGTTGCAGGCTTGTTGAACGCCGGCGAGATCGCCGAACTGCTGAATCAGACGCACGGCTGTCTTGTCACCAACGCCGCGCACGCCGGGGAGTCCGTCGGAGGGATCACCCCGCAGAGCAGCAACATCCAGATATTGGATGGGGGAGACACCGAAGCGTTCGATGACTGCTTCGGTATTGAGCAGCGGCCAGGCATCCATGCCACCTTTGACGGTCATCAGGACGTGCGTTGCATCGTCAACCAGCTGCATGAAGTCGCGGTCACCCGTGACGATGACGGTGGAGAGGTTGCTCTTAGCTGCGAGGTGACTGAGGGTGCCGGCAACGTCGTCGGCCTCGAAACCTTCCACGCCCACCACTGGGATGCCCCAAGTGGTGAGGATCCGGTGGATTGCACCGATCTGCGGGCCGAGTTCGTCGGGCTCGTCTTCTTCGTCAGTAGTCGGGTCCGCAAGACGGTGGGTCTTGTAACTGGGGAGTAGTTCCACCCGCCAATCCGGGCGCCAATCGGTGTCCCACGCGGCGATGAGGGTGGTCGGGTCGAAACGTTCGCGCAGGCGATCGATGGTCTGCAGGAGCCCGCGGATGGCGTTATGCGGGAAACCGTCGGGGGCGGTCATGGACGAGGGCAGCGCGTAGAAGGAGCGGTAATACAGCGAGGCGGTATCAAGGATCATCACGTCCGGCTTGGTGTGGGTCGAGCCTTGCGGAGCGTGCGTCACGGCGGCAGTCTGGCACGGCATACCTTTGGTCTGTGGACATCATTCGTGGGTTGCAAGAGGCAATGCCCGGGCAGGGCGTGGCGGCGATGGTCATCACCCCGGGGGCCGATCTTCGGTACGTGGCCGGGTACGACGCCAAGCCCCTGGAGCGGTTGACCGCGCTGGTCATCCCGGCGGCTGGCTCGGCATTCATGGTGGCGCCGAAGCTCGAGGGTCATGAGGCGCGCAGCAGCGATTTCGGAACTGCAGGTGGCGAGGTGATCTTGTGGGGGGAGACCGAGGATCCGTTCGCGATTGTGGCGTCGCGGATTCTCGCGTTGCCGGGTGGCGCGGTGGCGGTGGATGACCACATGTGGGCTGAGCGGGTGCTGCGGCTACGGGCTTTGCTGCCCGATCGCGAGCAGATGACGGCTGGTTCCCTGCTGCGTGGGCGGCGGTTGGTGAAGACGGATGCCGAGATCGAGTATTTGCAGGAGGCAGCCTCGGCGATCGATGCGGTGCATGCGCAGGTGCCCTCGATCCTTCGTCCGGGAATGACCGAGGCACAGGCCGGTGCGCAGATCGCCGATGCGATCTTGAAGGCCGGACACGTGCAGGTGGATTTCGTGATCGTGGCCAGCGGTCCCAACGGAGCCAGTCCGCATCATTCGGTGTCCGATCGGGTGATGCAGGTCGGTGATCCGGTGGTGGTAGATATCGGCGGGACCATGCCCTCGGGGTACTGCAGCGATTGCACGCGCACGTACGTGTTGGGTGAGCCGTCTCCTGACTACCAGGCCGCGTACGACGTTTTGCTGTCCGCCCAGCAGCAGGCGTCCGCGCTCGTGGCACCGGGACTCAGTTGTGAATCCATCGACGGGCGGGCGCGCGAGGTGATGGCGTCGTTCGCTTTGGATGGAGCGCCGTTGGCCGAGTACTTCATCCATCGCATTGGCCACGGCATCGGCTTGAGAGCCACGAGGAGCCGTACCTGGTGCAAGGCAACGTGTTGCCGCTCGAACCGGGGATGGCGTTCAGCGTGGAGCCGGGGTTCTATGTGTCGGGGAAGTACGGGGCCCGCATCGAGGACATCGTGGTGTGCACGGCTGATGGTGTGCGCTCCTTGAACAACCGTCCACGTGAGTTGGTCAGGATCCCTGCGTGAGTGGTTCGCGCACGCTGATCGTTAATGCGATCGTGCATTGTCGGAGCGATCCGTTCGCGACGGCATTGTTGATCGACGACAGCGTTATCGCGTGGGTGGGCGATGATGCGGGTGCGCGGGTGCATTACGACCTCGCGGATGTGATCGTCGATCTTGATGGACGATTCGTGGCTCCGGGGTTCGTGGATTCCCATATCCATGCCACGTCGACCGGTTTGCAAATAACCGGCGTGGACCTGACGTCGGCTACGAGCGCGGCGGACGTGCTGTCTTTGGTCGAGGAAAAGGCGAAGGCCTCGCGCGGCGGATTTCTCTACGGTCATGGCTGGGATCAGACGCTGTGGCGTGATCCGCAGATACCTACGCGAACAGAGATCGATCGGGCGTCGTGGGGGAGCGAGGTATATCTCTCACGGATCGACGTGCATTCGGCATTGGTGTCGAGTGCGTTGGTGGCGCGGGTTGGTGATGCCCGTTCGCTTGGAGGGTTTCGACGCTGTGGGGCCGGTGACCAAGGCCGCACATAACGCGCTGCGCGAAGCCGCGTTGGTTCGGGTGCGTCCCTCGGATCGACGTGCGGCGCACCTGGCCACGCTGGCCGACGCCGCAGCGCACGGGATCGTGTCGGTTCACGAGATGTCCGGGCCTTCGATCGGTGGGGCTGATGATCTGCGCGAGCTTCTCGCCACTGCTGCTGACTTCGCTGGACCAGTGGTGTTCGGCTACTGGGGCCAGACGGCTGCCGAGGGTGGCATCGAGATGGCGCGCGAGCTCGGTGCGATCGGCGTGGGAGGTGATCTGTTCGTGGATGGATCTCTCGGGTCACATACCGCGTCTTTGGTCGAGCCGTATGCCGACGATCTTTCCTCGCGCGGAGCTCAGTACTTGTCGCGCGAAGAGATCACCGATCACCTGCGCGCGGCAACACTTGCGGGGATTGCTGGTGGTTTTCACGCGATCGGCGATGCCGCATGCGCGGATGTGGCCGCGGGTGTTGCGGCTGTTGCCGATGAACTCGGTCAGGGGCTCGTGCGGTCTTTGGGTCACCGGATTGAGCACGCAGAGATGCTGCACGAGTCGGACATCGCCACGCTTGTGAATCACGGCGTGACGTTCAGCATGCAACCGATCTTCGATGCGTACTGGGGTGTGCCGGGCGGGATGTATGACCAGCGCCTAGGCACCGAGCGCGCACATCAGATGAATCGGCTGGCGAGCATCGTGTCTGCAGGCGGACGGTTAGCGATTAACTCTGATACGCCGGTCACGCCGATGCGCCCGTGGTCCATCGTGCGGGCAGCAACGGAGCACTGCCAGGAACCCGAGAGCCTCTCCGCGCGCGCTGCTTTCAATGCTGCCACCCGCGGTGGCTGGCGAGCAATAGGTAATGAAGGTGTGGGCGTGATCGAGGTTGGTGCGCCAGCACACCTGGCGGTGTGGGAGGCGGCCGAACTTGAAGTGCGCGTGCCCGATGCCACGGTCACTAACTGGTCCACCGATCCGCGTGCAGCAACGCCAGGGCTACCGCGCTTGGACGATGATGATCCTGTCTGTGTTGCCACCTTGGTGGATGGCCGGGTGATCTACGGCCAGGACTACTGGACCGAACGCACTGGTGCAGGTGGGAGTAGCCGGTGAGCAGGGGTCTGCAGTGGTTGATCGGGCTTTCCATTGCCGCTGTTTCCGGCGTTACCACCGGGCTCGCATTCGCTCCCTTCGGGCTTTGGCCGTTGGCATTCCTCGGTGTTGCCGGTGTGTTGGCTGTGCAATGGCGCACGAGCAGCTGCCGCTCGACCGTTTTGGGCTTCGTATACGGCTTCGCGTTCTTCGTGGTGCTGATCCCGTGGATGACGGTGATCGGCACCGACGCCTGGCTACTGCTCGCTGCTTACTGCGCTCTGTGGAACGCAGCCTTCGGTTCGCTCGTGGGTCCGCTCAGCCGGTTGCGCGGCGGAACGCTGTGGGTGGCCAGCGGCTGGGTGGTCATGGAAGCCCTGCGCGGGCGCGTGCCGCTAGGTGGCTTCCCGTGGGGGGAGATCGCCTTCTCGCAGGGCAACTCACCGCTTGCCGCTTTGACCTCGATCGCGGGCATGGCGGGTGTGACTTTCATCATCGTGTGGATCGCAGCGCTTTCGATCGAGTCGGTGCGTCGTAGACGCTGGCGGGTGGTCAGTGGCGTTCTTGTCGCAACATTCTTGGTCAGTCTCGTGATCCCACGACCCTTCGAGTTCGGAGGCGAGAGCAGCACTGCATTCGTTGCCGTTGTGCAAGGCGGCACTCCCGGCACCGGCATGGAGGCGATGGATGTGCGCCGCGCGGTGCTACAAGGCCATGTGGAGCAGACGCTGGCGCTGGCTGCTGCGATCGACGCAGGCGAGGTTGAACAGCCACAGTTCGTGCTGTGGCCGGAAAACTCAACCGATATCGACCCGTTCCGTGATCCAACTGTCGCCGCGGATATCAGCACGGCTGCCGCTGCAGTGGGTGTACCGATCGTGGTGGGTGCAGTGGTGCTGACGGACGATCCGACCAAGGTCGAGAACACCGGCATCGTCTGGGATCCAGTAACCGGGCCGGGGGAAAGATACGTCAAGAACCATCCAGTGCCGTTTGGGGAATTCCTTCCGTTCCGCGAGCAACTAGCGCCGCTGATCGGTCGCTTCGAGCGCGTTCCTCGTGACTTTGTGCGGGGGGATTCTCCGGGTGTTCTCAACGCGGGTGGAATCGTGATCGGAGACGTGATCTGTTTCGAGGTTGCTTACGACGACGTCTTCATCGGTGTGATCGACGGCGGTGCGCAACTGATCACCGTGCAGACGAACAATGCGACGTACCAGGGAACCGCGCAGCCCGAACAGCAGTGGGACATCTCGCGCCTTCGCGCCCTGCAGGCCGGACGCTCCGTGGTGGTTGCCTCGACAACCGGCGTGAGCGGCTTCATCGAGCCCGACGGAAGCGTCACAGCACGGATGGAAGAAGGCGAGCGCGGCTACCTTGTCCAGGAGGTCGCGTTGCGCACCGGCCGCACACCGAGCACCGTCCTGGGTGCAATTCCGGAGATCCTGGCCGGGGGAGTACTGCTGACCGGTCTGGTCATCGCTATGTACATCCGCCGCCGCAGACGAGCCGCCCTCTCCGGTTCTGGCGACGTTAGGGTTGATGCGTGAGCGCCGAGCACCTGGATTTCAGCGATCTCGGGCGCATCCTGGTGATCGTTCCCACATATAACGAACGAGATTCCCTTCCGGTGATCATCGAACGAATCCGCACCTCAGTACCTGGCGCGCACGTTCTGATTGCCGATGACAACTCTCCCGATGGCACCGGCGAGATCGCCGATGCTTTTGCTGCTTCGGACTCACAGGTGCAGGTGATGCACCGCCGCTCCAAGGACGGGCTCGGTGCGGCCTACATCGCCGGTTTCACCTGGGGTTTGCACAACAACTTCGACGTCCTGGTTGAGATGGATGCCGACGGATCACACCAGCCCGAGCAGCTTCCGCGTTTGCTCAGTGCCTTGCGCGACGCAGACCTGGTGCTGGGATCCCGGTGGGTGGCCGGGGGTGGCACTCAGAACTGGTCCAAGGGACGCGAGGTTCTCTCGCGGGGTGGCAACCTGTACACCCGCACCATGCTTGGCGTTCCTTTGCATGACGCTACGGGTGGTTACCGCGCTTTCCGCGCGGACACATTGCGCGGCCTCGACTTGCACAGTGTTGCTTCCCAGGGTTACTGCTTCCAGGTGGATCTCGCCTGGCGCGCAGTGCAACGCGGATTCACGGTCACCGAAGTTCCCATTACGTTCGTCGAACGAGAGATCGGCACGAGCAAGATGAGTCGCGCGATAGTGGCCGAGGCGCTGTGGCGCGTCACGCAGTGGGGCGTTGCCAAGCGTGTCGGTCAAGTCAAGGACGCGCTCACGGGACGTCGTCGTTCGTCGGAAAACTGAAGCGGAGCCTGGGGCTGTTCATGGGATTTAAGGGCCGACTTCTGTTCTTCGGTTATCCACTGGCCGAGGTCTTGGTGTTGTGGGGTGTTGCGTCCATCATCGGTTGGGGTTGGGCGCTGCTGGGAATCATCGCGGGGATCCCGATCGGTTTCGCGCTCATGCGCAATGCTGGCGCCAGTGCAGCCGGATTGATGGAAGCGACGAACGCAGGTGATCAGCAGCGCGCCAGCGCGATGGCCTCGTCGATGACCGGGCAGTTCGTTGCGGGCGTACTGATCGCTATCCCCGGGTATCTCACAGACGTGATCGGACTTGCGCTGTTGCTGCCCGGCGTTCGCGGTGCGATCGGCCGACGCATGATGCGCAGGTATCGATCCAGCCCGTGGATGGCTCGCATGCCCGGGTCCGGTCCGATCATCCAGGGCACGGTGGTCATCGAGGACCTGCGCTACGAGAACGGATTCGATTCCGGTCGTCCAGACCCAGAGGACGAAGACCCGCCCGCCCTCACGCCCTAGTTCGAAGCTCGGCTTCGAACCTGCGAGTTTGGGCCGTTGGAATTACGCGGAGCGGGGAAGTTCCTCACGGGATTCCCGCAGCAGCGCTAGGCGCTCTTCGAGCAGTTCTTCCAGGTCCGCGCGGGTACGACGCTCCATCAGCATGTCCCAGTGGGTGCGCACGTGGCGCTCAGCCTTGGGTTCGGGGGGAGCAATCTCCTCGCTAATCGCGACCTCGCCGCATCGGCAGGTCCATTCGCGGGGAATCTCGTCGGCGTCAACGAAGTAGGGGACATCGGAGGTGTGACCAGCGGGGCAGACATATCGGACAATCCGCCGCTCGGCGGGTGCGACGTGGTCGTCCCGTTCATAACTGAGGGCACCCAGTCGGGTACCACGCATTGAGGTCTCGGCCATTGCTGCCTCCCTGGTTGGTCGGTCCCCGCCCCACCCACGATTGGGTGACTTCGCGAGGTTGTGAATAGGACGCACGTGGCGGGGGAGCGGTTCCGCTGAGTGCGACTTCTTAGGCTGGCAGCCGGCCTGGGCTCGGGCTAGCGGATAGGCGGTCAGGGACCGGTCTCAGCCGGCCAAAAGCGCAACAACGACGATCAGGATGGCGACCGCAGCGCCGATACCCACCCAGGGCGCGACTTTGAGAGGCGCGGCGGTAGGCCGGTTTGCCTGATCCATCCGCAATCTGACCAGCCTTCTGCAGGCGATCGTTTTCCCGGGCGATGCGAGCCATCTTGGCGGCGCGTTCCTCCGCGGTTGGTTCCTTCGGAGCAGCGTCGATAGCAAAATCGTCGGGAATGAAGTCGGGGATCTCGTCGCCGGGCTTGTCCATCGGATCTTCCGGGGGAGAGGTGGTCATGGCTCCAGGATTACACGTAGGTCGAATCGGGTGAGGGATCGCCCGCGTTAGTCGGTGCCGGCGTCGAACGCGGCCCGGTCGAGTGCCTCGTCGACCCCGCGCTCGGCGGCGGCCTCATCGGTGTCGGTTTCACGATCGGCAATGCGTCCGGCAATACCCGGACGGATGTCACCGACAAGTTCCACGTGCCCATCGCGCAATGTTCCAAGCCCGGCATACATCTCGAGTTTCGCCCGCGAATCAGAGATATCCAGGTTGCGCATGGTGAGCTGACCGATGCGATCGTCTGGACCGAACGCGGAATCGTCAGTGCGCTCCATGCTCAACCGGTCTGGGTGGTAGCTGAATGCCGGGCCTTCGGTGTTGAGAATTGTGTAGTCATCACCGCGACGCAAGCGAAGCGTGACGGTGCCCGTCACGGCACTGGCAACCCACTTTTGCAAGGACTCCCGCAGCATGAGTGCCTGCGGGTCAAGCCACCTGCCTTCGTACAGCAGGCGACCTAGACGACGACCTTCGGCGTGGTAGTTCGCGATGGTGTCTTCGTTATGGATCGCACTGAGCAGTCGCTCGTACGCGATGAACAGCAAAGCCATGCCTGGTGCTTCATAGATGCCGCGGCTCTTGGCTTCGATGATGCGGTTTTCGATCTGATCGGCCATGCCAAGGCCATGCCGTCCACCGATCGCATTAGCTTCGCGCACCAATGCGACGGGGGAGTCGAAGGTGTTTGCGTTGATGGCTACCGGTCGGCCCTGCTCGAAGGTGATGGTGATGTCCTCGGCGGGAATCTCTACCGACGGATCCCAGAACTTCACACCCATGATGGGTTCGACGATCTCCATCGAGACGTTCAAGTGCTCGAGCGTCTTAGCTTCGTGCGTTGCACCCCAAATGTTGGCGTCAGTGGAGTACGCCTTCTCCGCGCTGTCGCGGTATGGAAGATCGCGAGCGGTGAGCCATTCACTCATCTCTGCGCGACCACCGAGTTCACGAACGAAATCCTCATCTAGCCACGGCTTGTAGATGCGAAGCGCGGGATTAGCCATCAGGCCGTAGCGATAGAAGCGCTCGATGTCGTTGCCCTTGTACGTGGAACCATCGCCCCAGATCGAAACGTCGTCGTCGGCCATCGCGCGCACCAACATCGTGCCGGTAACTGCGCGGCCCAGGGGAGTGGTGTTGAAGTACTGACGCCCGCCCGAACGGATATGGAAGGCACCGCAGGCGATCGGCCAGCCAGCCTCTTCGACGAGCGGGCCGGTGCAGTCGACCAGGCGCGCCGCCTCAGCCCCGTATTGCGTGGCACGCCCGGGCACCGAGGCGATGTCGGGTTCGTCGTACTGACCGATGTCTGCTGTGTAGGTGTAGGGGATAGCGCCCTTCTCGCGCATCCAGGCAACGGCCACGGAGGTATCCAGACCCCCGGAGAACGCGATTCCCACCCGCTCACCGACAGGCAAACTCGCCAGCACTTTGGACATGAAGCCGTAGCCTAGGCGGACGCCCAATTTCTGGACCTCCCAGGCAGACTGGTTGACCGGCTCACAGTTCACGACCATAATTCTGGTCATGACAGTGACATCGTTGGCGAACGTGAAGGCGCAACTGTCGGCATTCGTTGATTCGGTCAATGGGACCCATGAACGGGTCGTCATTACCCGCAACGGCGAGCCTGCTGCAGTTCTGATCTCACCGGATGATTTGGAGTCGCTGGAGGAAACCATCGCGATCCTGTCCGATCCTCAAGCAATGGCCGAGATAGCTGAAGCCGAGGCCGATATCGCCGCTGGAAATCTCGTTGATCTCGAGGATGTCCGGCGGCGACCTAACTTCTCGTAACTTTCCATGGCGTACCGAATCAAATTGTCCCGGCCCGCACGACGTGCCCTGGAAACGGCTTTGCCGGATACTGTTGCCGCGGCTGTGTGGGAGTTCATCAACGGACCCCTGGCTGCCAATCCGCGTCGAGTCGGTAAGCCTTTACGGGGAAATCTCGAAGGACGATGGACAGCGCGGCGCGGGGAATACCGCGTGATTTACCGCATTGAAGACTCAATCGTTACGGTCACGGTCATCCGAGTGAGTCACAGGCGCGATGCGTATCGTTCTTAAGCCGATAATGCACATTATGTCCGTAGCGAAAGATAAGGTCCAGGGGTGACGTCCTCCTCACCGGGCCACTGGGACTCCTCGTTCTCGAGCGACTCAGCCGGCGACCACACCCTGCGTGGCTGGTACCAGTCCACCGCAGACCCAAGCTGGTTGATGATCGGCGACCTAGATCCTGCGACACCAGCCGTGGACGTCGGCGCTGGTGCCTCGGTGTGGGTCGACGAGGCGCTGGACCGCGGCTGGAGTGACGTCACCGTGCTGGATTGGTCGCCGGTGGCTCTGGGGATCTCTCAGGCCCGACTGGGACCTCGGGCCGAGTTCGTGACCTGGGTCGAGGCCGATCTCCTCAGTTGGACTCCCCCGCGAACCTTCGGTTTGTGGCACGACCGAGCCGTTCTTACATTTCCTGCTCGACGACGCCGACCGCACCTGTTACGGCCAGGCCCTGCGGGCGGCTACCTCGCCCGGCTCCGTCGTCGTTATCGGTGGGTTTGGTCCAACCGGACCGGATATGTGCGCCGGGCTGCCGGTCCGCAAACAGAATCTGGCCGATTGGGAAGGCTTGTTGGGACAGGATTTCACAATCGAACGAACCTTCGAGCAGTCCCACGTCCGTCCCGATAAGGACACCCAGGACTACCTGTGGGTCCGCGCCGTACGCAATTAGTGATCCTGTCGGGAACTTCCGACTCTTCTGATCGCCACAGGGTGGGCGAATGTGCACCGATCCGCCAGAGGTTGGCCGATTGTTCGTCAATCGGCCAGACCCTGGCGGAAAGGGCTAGGTGGTGGAGAGGTGTTCTAGTTCCTCGGGGCGGGGGC
This sequence comes from Candidatus Nanopelagicales bacterium, assembly GCA_018402235.1. Taxonomy (GTDB): domain Bacteria; phylum Actinomycetota; class Actinomycetes; order S36-B12; family S36-B12; genus S36-B12. The sequence continues at coordinate 176,419 of JAGYJJ010000004.1, forward strand.
ACGAGCAGACCAGGTTGCGGTCGCCATAGGCACCATCGATCCGGCGTACAGGCGGCCAGTACTTTCCGTTTTCCATGCCCGGTGCCGGGAACGCGGCAAGGCGGGCCGGGTAGGCGTGCTGCCACTCGCCGATCAGGCAGTCCGCGGTATGCGGGGCGTTCACGAGCGGATTGTCATCGGCGGGCCACTCCCCTGCAGCCACCGCGTCGATCTCGGCCTTGATCGCGATCATCGCGTCGCAGAACCGATCGATCTCGGCTAGGGACTCACTTTCGGTCGGTTCAACCATCAAGGTTCCGGCAACCGGGAAGGACATCGTTGGTGCGTGGAATCCGTAGTCGATCAACCGCTTGGCAATGTCATCGACACTGACGCCACTAGCTGCGGTGATCGCACGCACATCAAGGATGCACTCGTGCGCCACCGTGTCGTTGGGTGCGGTGTACAAGATCGGGTAGTGATCGTGCAGCCGGTGCGCGATGTAATTGGCACTCACCATCGCCGTGCTCGTGGCATCGCGAAGCCCACCATCCCCCATCATCCGGATGTACATCCACGGGATCGGCAGGATGCCAGCGCTCCCCCACGGCGCACCACTGACCGGTCCAATGCCGCCGTCCGCGAACCCACGACCCAGCGGTCCGGCATCGGGACGAAGTGGGTGACCGGGCAGGTACGGCGCGAGGTGGGCGCGCACCCCGATCGGGCCCACGCCTGGACCCCCTCCCCCGTGCGGAATCGCAAAAGTCTTGTGCAAATTCAAGTGCGAAACATCCGCACCGAACATGCCCGGCTTGGCCAAGCCCACGAGTGCATTCAGATTCGCGCCATCGACGTAAACCTGTCCCCCGGCTTCGTGGACGAGCGCACAGATCTCCTCGACAGATTCCTCAAACACGCCATGCGTGGATGGATAGGTGATCATCAACGCAGCGAGGTTGTCTTGGTGCTGGGCGATCTTCGCCTTGAGGTCTGCGACATCGACATCGCCGATCTCGTCCGTCGCGACAACAACAACGTTCATGCCCGCCATAACCGCACTGGCGGCGTTGGTGCCATGCGCACTGCTCGGGATCAGACACACGGTTCGCTGTTCATCGCCGTTGGCGCGGTGGTAAGCGCGGATGGCCATCAGGCCGGCAAACTCACCTTGCGATCCGGCGTTTGGCTGCACTGACACGGCGTCGTATCCCGTGATCGCAACGAGCCAGCGCTCGAGCTCGTTGATGATGTCTACGTACGGAGCAACCTGCTCAGCAGGTGCGAACGGGTGAATCTCGGCGAACTGCGGCCAGGTGATCGGTGCCATTTCCGCAGCTGCGTTGAGTTTCATAGTGCACGAGCCAAGCGGGATCATCGTTCGGTCAAGGGCGAGGTCTTTATCCGCGAGTGAACGCATGTAGCGCATCAGCGAGGTCTCGCTGCGGTGTGCGTGGAAGACCGGGAACTGCAGCAACTCCCCTGAGCGGGTGAGGGAGGTCGGGATGGTGGCGACGGCTTGGTCGGGAAGTTCGAAGCCGAGGGCGCGAGCAAGTGCTAACGGCCTGCTGGGGTGTGGTTGTTTCATCGACAGAGAACGTGATGACGTCGTCGTTCACCTGTCGGATATTGATGCCGGCAGATTGCGCTGCAGCAAACAACTCCTGGGCCGTACCCGGGACATTGATGGCGACGGTGTCGAAAAGAAACTCGTTGATTGTGCGCAGGCCTGCGTCTTTCGCACCTTGGTTAAGCCGCGATGCAAGGTTGTTCACCCGTTGCGCGATTGCGGTAAGCCCCTCGGGTCCGTGGTAGACGGCGTACATGCCTGCCAAAACAGCGAGCAGGACCTGCGCCGTGCAGATGTTGCTGGTGGCCTTCTCACGACGAATGTGCTGCTCGCGCGTTTGCAGCGCGAGGCGATACGCGGGACGTCCATCGGAATCCACACTCACGCCAACAAGGCGCCCAGGAAGGGAGCGCTCCAGGCCTGAGCGAACTGCGATGTACCCCGCATGCGGACCACCGAACGCCATCGGCACACCGAAACGCTGCATGGATCCGACCGCGATGTCCGCACCAAGAGATCCGGGGGCTTCTAGGAGCGCGAGTGCAAGTGGGTCGGCGTCCATGATGACGAGCGCGCCCTGCTCCTTAGCAGCCGCGATGACTGCGCGAGGGTCGATGATGGCTCCGGTTGATGCTGGGTACGCGATAACCACCCCGGCGAATCGCCCTTCGGGCAGTCCCTCCTGCGGGTCGAAGTCGACGACTTCGATGCCCTGCGGTTCCGAACGGGTGGCTAACACAGCACGGGTTTGTGGGTGCACCCCCGTGTCGACCGCGATTCGCTCCGCACCCTTCGGCCCGAACTTGATGGCAATCGTCACGGCCTCGGCCACCGCCGTAGGTTCGTCGAGTAGCGAGGCTCCCGCAACGCTGAGACCAGTGAGGTCCTCGACCAGGGTTTGGAAGTTCAGCAGTGCCTCGAGTCGGCCCTGGGAGATTTCGGGTTGGTAGGGCGTGTAGGCGGTGTACCAACCGGGATTCAGCAAGATGCCGCGTTTGATGGCCTCAGGCATCACCGTTCCGTGGTAACCCAAACCAATCATGTTCGTGGGGCGCTCGACGGTCTCGATGCGTCGCTCGAGCTCGGCGAGTGCTTCGGTTTCGCCCGCAGCAGGCGGCAGTTCCATGACGCTGAGGTCCTTGATGCCCGCGGGGACCACGGCATCGATGAACGCTTCAAGGTTCTCGTAGCCGAGTTCGGCGAGCATCACTTCGATGTCTATCGAGTTTGGTCCAATGTGACGGGCGGGGAAATCCATAGCGTCTCCAGGCAAGTTGGGCGAACAGTAGGTACTGCTCCCCCTCTGTTACCCGCGCTAGGCGCGACCTGAGAGCTTCACCGTGGCGAGCCACGGCTTTCACCGTCGGTAGGGAATTCTCCCTTTTCCAGAGATGCCTACCCGAGCGGTACCGGTGCCTGAGAGTTTGTCGGGGCAATTGCTCCTTCGGCGGCTACGACCCTGGCGTGGGCCGCGGCTCTCTCCCGCACGGGTTTAAGCGGCAGTGTCAGGATAGCCCCCGAGGACCGATGAAGGTTTGCTCAGGTCACACTGCGGCGCGGCGAGCTCGGCGATTTGCCAACTCATCGGTAACACCTGCCGGGGCGATGGACTCTCCCGCGAGATCCTCGGCCGGCAAGGTAGCCAATGTGCCTTCCACTTCGCGCCAAACACTGCCCACCGCGATGCCGAAGACTCCTTGACCACCACGTACAAGGTCGATGACTTCGTCGGCGCTGCGGCACTCATAGATGCTCGCGCCGTCGCTCATCAGCGTGATGCGGGCCAGGTCATCACCATCGCGAGTTGCCAAGTGGTCCACCGCAGCACGGATGTTCTGCAAGGACACACCAGTGTCGATAAGGCGCTTGACGATACGCAAGACGAGGATGTCTCGGAAACCGTAGAGGCGTTGGGAGCCAGAACCGCTGGCTCCGCGCACGGATGGCACCACAAGTCCGGTTCGAGCCCAGTAGTCGAGTTGGCGGTAGGTGATGCCAGCGGCCGAACATGCGATCGGTCCTCGGTAGCCCACATTGGCAGGCAACGGTCGAAGGTCGGCGTCGTCGAACAGGGCTCCTTGAGCAGTCCCTTCCCGGGCAGCGTTCGATTTTGGCTGCGCGGTGTGATCGAAACTTCCGGTCACCTAGTCCTCCTCGTCGTGCCCTCACCCTAGTGCCGGGCACGGAAGCCAGGTCGGGGAAGACGTACAGCGCGAACCTAGGGAAGCGATCGAAGGACGCCAACACGACACGCCCAGGCAGGTTCGACCTAAGTCTCAACGTGAACTGAAGGCTGACCGGGGGCCTTCGAATGGTGGTGGGCAGTCAGGAAGTGGCCCCGGGAGCGCCAAAATCCTCCGGTGAGACCTGATCGAGGAACTCGCGGAATTTCTCCACCTGATCCTCCTCAACTGGCTCATCCTCGGACGGGATTTCGATTCCCGCCTCATCCAAAACGGCTTCGGATCCCACGATCGGAACCCCCGCCCGCAATGCCAGAGCAATGGCATCGGATGGTCGAGCATGCACCTCTAGCCCGCCATCGAAGGCGATGATCGCGTAGAAGACACCGTCCTCGAGTCCGGTTATGCGCACCTCTGCGATCTTGGCATCGAGCGCTTCGAGGAGATCCTTCATCAGGTCGTGAGTGAGTGGCCGCGGCGGAACCACCCCCTGGTGGGCATAGGCGATGGCGGTGGCTTCAACCGCCCCCACCCAGATGGGCAGATAGCGCTCCCCTTCAGTTTCCTTAAGCAGCACGATCGGGGTGTTTGAGGGCATTTCCATGCGAACACCCACCATGTCCATCGGGATCATGTCTCCAGGCTATCTGCGGTTGGCGCACTTCGATACCCGACAACACGTGCTTTCAGCGAAATGCACACCTATCTCATGCTCTGCCCGAACGGATTAGCTCCGCTCGAAGCAATGCAGCATGCAACTGCACGAAAACGGCAGCGATCTCACGTACCGCCTCTTGAGATCGAACCTTCGAGTCGCGCTCGCGACCTGTCGTCTTGGCGAAGGGCGTGGCCATCTGTTCGATCAGACCAGTTTCGCGATCGGCAACCACCCGGAAACTGCGCATATGGCGCCCCTCGAAACCAAACTGCTGAAGGCGTGCCGCCAACTGACAGATGATGACGGCATCTTGGTCGTAATGGCCCGCGGGGCTAACCCACACCAGGCCGAGAGATTCGAGTTCTGCAACGTAGGCCTCATTGAGCTCGGCCATCTCCGCTAACTCCCCGCGCGTGAGGCGAACGCGGCCTGCACCGGGCCGAAAGTCCTCCGGGCGCATGCCGCTTCCAGCGGCTGCCGGAGCATCCTCGGCGTCCTTGTCGAGTTGCTCTCGAATAACTTTGAGAGGCAGATATTGATCCCGCTGCATCGTCAACACATCCCGCAATCGACGAACATCGTCGTCGCTGAAACGACGGTAGCCACTTGATGTCCGCGCGGGGGTGATGAGCCCTTCGGTTTCAAGGAAGCGGATCTTGCTGATCGTCACGTCAGGGAAATCACGCTTGAGCAAACTGAGCACCTCGCCGATGCTCAAGGTGCCCCGTGTGGAAGCTTCTGATTCGCCGCGCGCACTCATCTTCAGGAGTCGACGCCGACCAAAAAGATGAACCGAAACTTGCCGACCTGAACTTCGTCCCCACCCTGTAAGCGTTGGTCATCAACACGAACGCGGTTGACGTAGGTCCCATTGAGGCTTCCTACGTCCCGCACGCTCCAACCATCGGCGCCCCTGCGAAACTCCGCGTGCCGACGGCTGACGGTTACATCGTCCAAAAAGACCTCTGACTCCGGCGAGCGGCCCACCCCGATGATGTCGGCGTCGGCTGGCAGCAAGAACTCGCTTCCTTCCGCCGGACCCTTGTGAACGATCAACAAGGCTGCACCGGTTGGAAGTTCCCGATGGATTCCAGTCCCCAGCGCCGCCGCCGGTCCAGTCCCGGTCGCAGGCCCCGAGCCGGGAATCGCCGAAATGGCACCTGTTTGGTCAATGTCACTCACCACGAGGGGCGCACCGCAGGCAGCGCAAAACCGGTCCTCCGGGTGGACGGACTTGCCACATGCCGGACACGTCATGGGCTGGCTCCCTTCACGGTTGCACTTCGTGCTGGGCTCAAGCTCAGGCTCAAGCTCAGGCTTGTTATCAGCCTAAGCCCCCCGGGTTAGCCCCTCATAGTCACTCGCCGAAAGAAGACCGTCCAATTGCGCCGGATCATCCACCCGGACTTTCATCAACCAGCCGTCGCCGTAGGGCGCAGAATTGATCAATTCGGGGTTTGCGTCGACCGAGCCGTTGACCTCGATCACCTCACCGTCGATGGGTGCAAAGAGTTCGCTGACGCTCTTGGTGGATTCCACCTCGCCGCAGACGTCTCCTGCGGAGAAGGTTGCTCCTTCTTTCGGCAAGGAGACGAAAACGATGTCGCCCAAGGACTCCTGTGCATAGTGGGTAATTCCAACGCTCACCGTGTCGGGACTATCGCTGCGAACCCATTCGTGCTCGGCGGTGTACTTCAACTCACCTGGGATCATGCGGTGCCCTTTCTTCGAAGCAGATGAGCGGCAGACTAGTCGACGGTGGGCGTGGCGTGATGGCCACCAGACACCATCTGTTGGGCGTAGCGGATTCCAGCCCACCAGTACAAGAAGGTTCCCCACAGAGCAAAAGCCCAGCCGAATGCCGTGACGGCGGTACCCCACAAACCGGGAAGCGATCCCAATAACAAGACCGGGAACCCCCACAGCAGGGCAAACGTTCCCGCCTTGCCCACGTAGGAAACAGGCAACGCAACCTTGCCGGCTCGACGCAATAGGGGAACCAAGACCAGCAATAAGACATCCCGACCGACGAGGATCGCAACCAACCACCAACCGATGATGTCGCGCAGCGCTAATCCGATCAGTGTCGCCAGGATGTAGAGGCGATCAACGAGTGGATCGAGGAGCTCACCGACGCGGCTCATCTGGTTGAGCTTGCGGGCGAGGTAGCCGTCGAACCAATCGCTGGCTCCAGCGATCACCAGAACGACAAACGCCCAGATATCAGCTTGCTGTACCAAAACGAGCCACAAGAACAGTGGAATACCCAAGAGCCGCAGCAAACTCAGTGCATTCGGGATCGTCCGCCAGTTGTCGGTCAGCGACTCGTTCGCCGTCATGAGGTTGATCCTTGTAGACCGTCATTCTCGTGTCGACCTTTACTGCGCAATCCGAGGATGGCGAACAGTACGAGTGCGATGCCCAGAAGAATCGTGATGATTCCGCCAATGAGGGCGACCAGGCCTGCTTGGGAAGCGCCCTCGATCTCCAACTCCCCCACCACCTCGACAGTCGAGAGCGAAGATTCCTCGGAGCCGGAGATGACGATGCTCAAACCAGGCCCCGGTAGTGGCACAACCACCGCCTCATCATTCGTGGGCGTTGCCCAGCGCCCTGGTATCCCGGTGAAGTTCGCATCGGGAGCATCCGAATCAAAGGCAATGGAGGATGACGCCCACGCACCGTTGGCGACCTCAACCAGGCAGTAGCGGGCCCCTAGGAGTTGTTCTTCTACCCGCTTCTGATCGGCGGTACCTACGAGCCAGCCGTTAGGACTAGTGCCATTGACGCGGATGCTCAGGAGCGATTCAGATCGGTTGGTGACCACCTCAATTCCGTCCAGTTGCCCTGCATCCACGCGCGCGTCTGCAATTTCCATCACCACCGTCGAGCATCCAGGTACCTGGATCAGTTGTGGCACGGTGCGAAAAGAGTCGTGGCCCTGCAGTGTTGCCGTAATCCAGCCACCGAAGGCTGCTGCGAGGACACCGGCAAGGACCAGCACCGAGCCTGCGAAGCCCAGGACTACGCGGGCAGCGGTGCGCCGCACGCGAACACCTCCCCCGGCACTGGAATCAAACAATCCACACGGTCAGGTTCTCACGCGATCGGCGCCGGGCCTCGGTCCGGCGCGTCAGGGGGCCGCTGATCCACGCTCGGCCTCTTGAGCCACGAGACTTGATAGGTCGGTCAATTTATCCATCGTGCGCATCGCTGTAGCCATTCGATGGTTTCGCCTAAAACCGTCCTGGTGTTGGTGCAAAAAGGCCCAGTACCCCGCGGTGAAGGGGCACGCCTTCTCCCCTACCCGGATCTTGGGGTCGTAGCGACACCCACCACAAAAATCGGTCATGCGTTTTAGGTAGGCACCCCCCGAGGCGTACGGCTTTGTGGCCATCACCCCGCCATCGGCGTACAAACCCATACCGATCACATTGGCGGCCATGACCCACGGATAGCCATCTACGAATGCACGACGAAACCAATCGCTGATCGTCTGTGGTTGGTAGCCGCGCTCCAGCGCCCAATTGCTCAGCACCATCAAGCGGATAATGTGATGGGAATATCCGAGATCACGCACATAATCCAGCGAGTGCTTCAGACAGTGCGCTTGAACCTCATCTGTCTTCAACTCCAAGAACCACTCGGGTGGTTCTTGCTGGGCGTTCAGGGCATTGAGGTTTTCGTAATCTGCGCCAAGATGCCAGTACAGGTGCCAGACGTACTCTCGCCAACCAATGACCTGTCGAACGAATCCCTCCACACTCGCCAACGTGGCCCGTCCGTTTGCGTACTCCGATAGAGCACGGTCCACCACCTCACGTGGGTGAAGAAGACCCAAATTAAGCGGCACCGACAGTAGTGAGTGCGCCATAAAGGGGTCCTGCCACAGCACGGCATCCTCGTACGGACCGAACATAGGCAATCGATGATTGATGAAATCATCAAGTGCACTCAGGGCTTCAGCGCGGGTTGCGGCGAACCGGCGGGGACCGTCGTTACCCAGAAACTCGATTCCCTCGGTTTCCCATGTGTCGAGTTGGCTGCGGACTCGCTCATCGATGGCATCTTCCGTTGGCTGCCATGGCGGGGGAACAGGCAGATGCGTGTGTCCTCGTGGCGGCGGCAGGCGATTTTCGGAATCGAAATTCCAACGTCCGCCAGCGGGTTCGCTAGTGGGTTCGCCAGAGGGTTCGCCATCAACCATCAAGACGTTGTGAGCCCGGCGAACCGTGCGATACCAGTCCTCCATAAGGAAGCGCTTACCGTCTCGCTTGGCCGCCCATTGCGTGAACTCCTCAACGGAGGTGAACCAGCCACGCTCAGGGTGAACGGAGCCCACACCGAGTGTCCGCACCAGCTCGCGAGCAGGTCGTGAGGTTGCGGCGATCCCTTCGAGATTTCCCGGGACTAGGTCTCCGATGCCCTGTCGATAGGTATCGGCTTGAACGAAGGTGATTCGTTCGGGGTCCTGCAGTACTCGGCTGTGTAACGCGGTAAGGATCAAGTGAGCCTTTTGTCTGTGATACTTCCGTCGAGCGAAAACCGACTTCGCTTCAATGAACAACAATGGTCCACCGTCGTCGAAGTGCGGGCCGAGCTGATCGGCGAATAGCCAACGCGTATTCATGATGCGCGTCGGTAGGTGGCCATCCACCGACCATGTGCCGAAGAGATGACCAACGGAATTCCATAACAATCGGACATATGTTCATTGGTCAAGACCTCGTGTACAGGGCCGGCGGCGATTACTCGTCCATTGGCTAGCAGCAGCGCATGAGTGATGCCGGGAGGTATCTCCTCAAGGTGATGGGTGACCAGGACGAGCGATGGCGAGAAGGGGTCGGACGCAAATCGACCCAGCAAGGCAACCAATTCCTCGCGTCCGGCAAGGTCTAATCCGGCGCCTGGTTCGTCCAAAAGCAAGAGCTCCGGATCGCTCATCAGCGCCCGCGCAATCAGCACTCGCTTGCGTTCGCCCTCCGATAGCGACGCAAAAGGCCGGCTTGCGTACCCGGATGCACCCCACTGAGCGAGGAGCGTTTGTGCACGATCAACGTCTTGTTCGTGGTATTCCTCTTTCCAGCGACCCGTCACTGCATAGGCGCCTGTTACCACTACATCCACGGCACTTTCGTGCATGGGAATGTCGCGCAGCAATGCCGAACTCGCAAAGCCAATCCTGGGACGCAACTCGCTGATATCAACCTGCCCCATGGTTTCGCCAAGAATTTCCACGGTACCCACCGTGGGAAACATCCGCGTAGCGGCGATGGTCAATGCTGTGGTCTTCCCTGCTCCATTGGGACCCACCACCACCCAGCGCTCGAGGTCATCGACATGCCAGTTCAAACCGTCGAGCAGGAAGTTTGTACCCCGTTGAACGCTCACACCCGACATCGACAAAACCTGCACGTCGTCACCCTAGGGGTGTCGGGGCGCTGGGCGAACTGACCCTCAGTACCGTGTGCTCATCATGACCGGCGCGAATCTCGCAACGATGGTGGTCACACTCAGTGGCCAAGATCGTCCCGGAGTCACCCGGGATCTGTTTTCTACCTGCAGTCATTTCCATGTGCTTGTCCGAGACATCGATCAGATAGTGATGAAGGGTCGACTCATCCTTGCCTGCTCGGTCGAAGGTGCTCAAGCAGACATAAGAGCTCTGCAGCCTGCCATCAGCGAACTGGCCCAGCGTCTCAACATGGACGCGGTGATTGACGTGCGCCCGGGACTATCCGCTGAGGATCCAGTAGACGCTGGCACTGGGTTTCGCATCACGATGATGGCGCCTGATCTGGACCCGCAGGCGGTAGCGGACATTGCCAGCCACATCGCCGGCGGCGGTGGCAATATCGACCGGATCCGGGCTATCGCCCGGTACCCCGTAACGGCCATCGGCTTCGAAGGCTCAGGGGTACACCCCGATCAACTGCGTCGGCCATTGGCCTCGATATCGGCCGAGCGGAATGTCGACATCGCAGTCCAAGAAACTGGCTTGGAGAGCCGCGGGCAGTACCTGGTTGTGATGGACGTCGATTCCACCGTGATCCAGGACGAGGTCATTGATCTGTTGGCCGCCGAGGCTGGTCAGCAGGCGGCGGTGGCGGCCGTGACCGAGCGAGCAATGGCTGGTGAGATCGACTTCAGCGAATCGCTGCACCAGCGGGTGGCCCTGTTGGCTGGCTTGCCGGACTCGGTATTGACCGTGGTGCGCGAACGCATCCAGTTGACTCCTGGCGCCCGGACGTTGTGTAGGACCTTGAATCGCCTGGGTTATCGGATCGCGCTCGTCTCGGGGGGTTTCACCCAGGTGATCGCTCCTATCGCCCAAGAATTGGGGGTTGCCGACCTGCGGGCCAACACTCTTGAGATCGAAAGCGGTGTGCTGACTGGACGCGTGGTGGGTGAGATCATCGACCGCCCTGGCAAACGTAAGGTGCTTGAGGATCTTGCCGTGCGTTTCGGTATCCCCCGCCGGCGCACAATTGCCATCGGTGATGGCGCCAACGACATCGACATGCTCGAAGCCGCTGGGCTTGGAGTGGCCTTCAACGCTAAACCGGTCGCTCGCGCTGCTGCCGATGCGTCTGTGTCGGTCCCCTTCTTGGACAGCGTCCTCTACATGATGGGTATCACTCGCGATGAAGTGGAACTCGCCGATGCCCGGGACGGTATTCCCGCTCGCCCCAACCTTTAGCCACCTTCACCGGCAGACTGCGAAGCCAGTGCAGGTCATGGCAGACAGTTGCCATGTTTGATTAGCGCAGTCCACAACAGCAAAGGCACTCGTGGGAAATTTGTCGACAAGGTTCTCCCCCGTCAGCGGATCCTTCGCCGCTTCAGCGCCGCTTATCGCGCAAGCCAATTCCTCCAACCCTGGGTTGTGGCCCACGATGATCCCGACCTCCGCCTCGATGATGGAGGCCGTTTCCAGCAAGGTGTCGGGCTCGGCTAGGTACAAGCTGCGATCGTTACGGACGTCGACTTCAAGACCCTGGCGGGCAATAGCCCAGGTTTGCTGAACACGCGTGGCTGTGGAAAGCACTGCCACTGTGCGCGCACCTGCGGGGATGAATGTCCGCATTCTTGCGGCAATGGTGGCCGCGTTGTTTCGCCCTCGGTTGTTGAGGGGCCGCTCATGGTCGGCCACCCCAGGTGGGTAGGCGCTTTTCGCGTGCCGCAACAGGATTAGTCGCTGCACAGCTCACGCCCCCTGAGAATGGACTCCCCCATCCACATGCACTATCTCCCCGGTCGTGGCAGAAAACCACGGCGATAGCAGAGCAATGCAGGCCTGCGCCGCGGGTGCCGGATCGGTGAGATCCCAGCCCAAAGGCGCGCGGTCTTTCCAGACGGTTTCGAATTCCTCAAAGCCGGGGATGCTCTTGGCCGCCATTGTGCGGATCGGTCCGGCAGCTACCAGGTTCACGCGGATGCCATCTGGGCCGAGATGGCGTGCCAAGTATCGGGCGGTGGATTCCAGGGCTGCCTTGGCAACGCCCATCCAGTCGTATGTTGGCCAGGCAACGGTGGCGTCGAAATCCAACCCAACAACCGCGCTGCCGGGACTCATCAGCGGCCGGGTTGCGACTGTCAAAGACGCGAGCGAATAGGCCGACACGTGCATAGCAGTGGCGACATCGGGCCAAGTCGTATTCAGAAAATTTCCGCCCAGAGCAGTTTCCGGAGCAAAACCGATCGAGTGCACTAGACCATCCACCGAACCAGTGTGTTCGCGAAGGCGGTCGGCGAAGGTGGCGAGGTGATCGTCGTCAGTCACATCGAGTTCGACGATCGGTACCTGCTCGGGCAGCCGCGAAGCAGAGCGCTTGGTGAGCGACATAGTCCGACCAAAACTGGTCAGCACCACGCGCGCACCCTGCTCTTGGGCAAGCCTTGCCACATGGAAAGCAATCGATTGATCGGTCAGCACTCCGGTGACCACCACGGTGCGTTCGGACAGCAATCCCACTGCGTTACCTCTCATTTGATTCGTTCTCGCGCATTGACCTAGTGACCCATGCCCAGGCCACCATCCACCGGCATGATCGCTCCGGTGATGTAGGCGGCCGCTGGGCCAACTAAGAACTCGATAGCCGCCGCCACTTCATCAGGTTCGGCGTAGCGTCCCGCCGGAATGGCCGAAAGAATCTCCGATCGACGCTGTTCATCAAGTTCAGAAGTCATGTCCGTGTTTACGAATCCGGGTGCGACCACATTCACAGTTATGCCACGTGATCCGAGTTCCCGGGCCAGAGATCTGGCAGCACCGATCAGACCGGCCTTCGATGCCGAGTAATTCACTTGACCAGCGCTACCCATGAGGGCCACCACTGAGGACACCAACACAATCCGCCCGGCCTTCGCGCGCAGCATTCCTCGCGCCACTCCCCTACACAAACGTATTGTGCCGGCGAGATTTGTCATCAGCACTTGATCGATGTCTTCGTCCGACATGCGCATGACGAGGGCGTCGCGCGTGATGCCCGCGTTTGCTATGAGCACGCTGATCGATCCGTGCTCCTTCACAACCTCGTCGAGTCCTGCTTCGATGGATTCAGGATCGGCAACATCCATCGCGATACTTCCGGCCACAGTGATGCCGGTGGGGGCGGCGCCTGTGCGGCTTGCGGTTACTACCTGGTAGCCGGCTGCAACCAAGCGATGCGCCGTAGCGGCTCCGATACCCCGGCTCCCACCCGTCACCAGCGCTACACCACTCATCTCATGCCTCCTGTTTGCGCAGAAAGTATCCGACCAGGAACAGCCCGAAGGGCAGCCACACGGCCACCATGGGCGCGACAACCGTCATCAGCCCTATAAAGAACATGTACATACCGAAGACGAAACCTCGGGTTCTGATGGAAGGGGAATCAATCCACGCTCGGGGTGCATCCGCACTGATGAGATCTTGATGACGCCGGGCATGCGTCGAGATGAGGCCTCCCAAGATGCTGATCGCCCCGAGGTTGAACCAATAGAGCAGGCCCGCGCCACCCAAGCCTTCACCACCCGAGAACCATGAGGCACCCTCGGTTACGGCCCGGAAGCTATCCATCCCCGTTCCGTACATGAGGCTTGACCACGGGAGGAAAACGATCAATAGAAGCCAGATGAGGTTTAGCCAGAAAGTGGTTCCATCAAATCCTTCAAGTCGACTGAAGATTCGATTATGGATGCGCCACATCACTGCCACGATGATGAAGGTGAATGCAAAGGTGACCAACTGACCGGTGTTGTCGCTCATCACCTGCCATACCGTCTCCTCACCTGCCTTGGGGCGAAGCTCGACGATGGGAAGGACAAGCACTGTTATGGCCACCGCCACGATGGCGTCGGTGAAATTGATAAGTCGGTCGAACGCCCGTCCAGTTCGGACGTGCGTGGCGGATGGAGTCGCGTCCGACACCGACTCAGGCATCCTCGAGGCGATAGCCGACCTTGACCGTGACCTGGAAGTGATCGACCTCATTACCGCGGACGTAACCACGCACCTGCTGCACCTCGAACCAGTCCACGTGCCGATGATCGGCACCGGCTCGCCGAACCGCGTTGCGGACGGCCCCCTCAATCGAATCCGAGGACGTGCCGACAACCTCGCTGATCCCGTACACGCGATCGGACATTGATGACTCCTTTGCTACTCAACTATCAAGTGGTGCTGTCAGGTGGTGCAATCAGGTGGTGCTGTGTGACCTAGACCGCACCGGCGCGCGGTCCCTTCCGATCGGGTTTACCTTAGAGGGGTGACCCCGACGCCCCATACGATCACTAGCGCTCAGCGGGCGCTGAGCGATGAGCAGGCCGGCCGGACACGCAAGTACTTGATTTCCATGGGCATCCGCACCGCCTGCGTGATTGGCGCCATCTTCATTCCCGGCTGGCCGCGATGGGTACTCATCGCTGGGGCAGTAGTCCTGCCTTACCTGGCTGTGGTGATCGCTAACGGCGGCAAACAACGGGACTCGGGTACTCCCGACGACGTCACGCCCCAAGCGCACGCTGCGCTTCCGGCCTCGGGCAAGGCGATTGAGGGCGTGGTCATCGTTCCCAGCGATGAGGAGGCCCCGCGCTAGCCACTCAGTTCGCCTCTACAGTGGAAGGATGTTTGCCCTCCTTCGCACCCGCCGGTGGCAGGGCTTCACCGCTGTCGTGATTATTGCGATCATCGCCTTCGGATTGCTGAGCCGGTGGCAATGGGCGCGAGCCGAGGAGAAGCAACTCCAGCAGCAGGCGCAAGAACTGGGCCAGCAGACGCCGATCACCCCACAAGCCCAAGATCCCGTCTTAGAATTCACGGCTGTCACGCTGACCGGCGAATACCTTCCCCAATCGCAGCGCCTCGTTCGCCAGCGTCCTCTCGAAGGACGCAACGGCTTTTGGGTCATGGAACAATTGGCAACAGATCAAGGCGACGTTTGGGTTCTTCGGGGTTGGGTTCCCACCACTGCCGGTGCTGGAGATTCCCCTGAAGTTCCTGCCGCCTCGTCCCTGCGCGTGACGGTCACAGGAGTGGCCCGACCATTGCCCGATGGCGAGCCGTTGGTCGACAGGGGCGGCCTGCCAGAGCAGCAGGTGACAGAAATCGTCGCTGCACAACTCCCAAACCGAGGCGCCATGGATTGGTATCTCCAGCAGGTGGACTCACAGCCCGCCGATCCTCTTACTGTCGTGCCGCTTCCTGAGCCGGACGACCTGCAAAACATCTCCTACGCCGTTCAGTGGTTGCTCTTCGCCGCCGTTGCTATCGGGGGTTGGTACCTGTTCTTGCGTCGGGAAGCCAAGGAATCAACCTAATCTTCGCTGAATTGCGTCCGGTAAAGCGTCTCGTACATCCCGCCAGCCGCCAACAATTGTTCGTGAGTGCCGCGTTGCACGATTCGCCCGTCGACCACGACGAGTATCTGATCTGCGCGTCGAATCGTGGACAGGCGATGTGCGATCACCACGCTGGTGCGGCCCTCAAGTGCATTATCAAGCGCACGCTGGACCAGACGCTCACTTTCACTGTCAAGGTGGGCTGTTGCTTCGTCAAGAACGACGATCCGCGGCGCCTTCAGGAAAAGTCGGGCAAGTGCCAAGCGCTGCTTCTCACCCCCGGAGAGTCGATATCCGCGATCACCTACCACCGTGTCGAACCCATCAGGCAATTGTTCGATGAGCGTCATGATCTGCGCAGCCTCGCACGCCGCGTGCAACTCCTCATCTGACGCGCCTGGCCGTGCATAGCGCAAGTTTTCCCCGATCGTTTCGTGAAACAGGTGAGCATCTTGGGTAACTACGCCGACCGCTGCACGCAGATCTTGGGTAGCTATCTCCCGAAGATCCACTCCCCCAATCCGCACCGTCCCACTCGTTGGGTCGTACAACCTCGTCAGCAGGGACGTGATGGTGCTTTTGCCTGCACCCGATGGCCCCACCAAAGCGGTGAGGCTCCCTGGGTCTGCATGGAAGGTCACGTCATACAAAACCGGCTCTCCTGCTCCCGCAGACTCCTCTCGCGCCACCGACTCCAAAGACGCCAACGACACCTCGGCTGCTGACGGATACGTGAAGCCGACATCTTCGAAATCGATGGATAGGCCGCCGGTGGGCAAAGGCTGCGGGTCAGTGGGATCTTTCACCAATGGACTGAGGTCCAAAACCTCGAAAACGCGCTCGAAGGACACGAGTGCGGTCATGACGTCAACGCGAACGTTGCTCAGTGCAGTGAGCGGCCCATAGAGCTGCGCAAGCAGGGCGACAAGGGCCAACAAAGTTCCCAACGTAATCGCGCCATCTATGACGAGGTTGCCGCCAAAGCCGTATGTGATCGCGGTTGCCAGCGCCGCGACAAGTGTCAAGGCAGTGAAGAACCATCGATTGGCCATCGCGATGCGTATTCCGATATCACGAACGCGCTCCGACTTCGCCGAGAAAGACCGCGCCTCTTCGTCGGGGCGCCCGAAGAGCTTGACCAATAGTGCCCCGGAGACGTTGAAGCGCTCGGTCATTTGCGAGCTCATCTGAGCATTGAGGCCCATTTGTTCTCGGGTCAGTTCCTGGAGCCGCCTTCCCATGTATCGCGCTGGCAGAAGAAAGAGGGGAACCAGGATCAGTGAGACCACGGTGATCTGCCACGACAGTGCAAACATCGCAATGAGGACAACGGTTACCGAGATGAGATTGCCCAGCACTCCCCCGAGCGTGGACGTGAATGCTTGTTGGGCACCCATCACATCGCTGTTTAGTCGAGAGATCAGCGCTCCGGTCTGCGCACGGGTGAAGAACGCTACCGACTGACGCTGCACGTGGTCGTACACCTGAGTTCTCAGATTAAAGATCAACCCCTCCCCGATGCGCGCCGAGTACCAACGACTCACGAGTCCGAGCGCAGAGTCAGCGATTGCCAATCCAGCAATCGCCACTGCGGTCCAGGTAACGAGTGAGGCGTTGCCGACGGAGATACCGTCGTCCACGATCCTCCTGAAGAGCAGCGGCTGAGCCACGCTCAGTAGCGAGGCGCCCACCAAGGTGATCAAGAAGATGGTGATGATGACGCGGTATGGACCTGCATAGGTAAGGATCCGGCGCACGGTGCCACGCGAAACCCTGGTACCAGTAATCGACCTATCGCGGGTCATCGATTGATAGGTCTGCCAGACACTTTGCATGCTCATGCGCGTGACGTTCCGAATAATGTTGCCAGTCGCGTGAGTTGACTGCTCCGCTCCTGCTTCCAGGAATCTCGATCGCTGGCGACGGACTGTAAAAGCACCTTGATGTCGGCGATCGCTGAGCCATCTAGGTGCCTCAGGCTCTCCATGAACTCATCTGTTGCCGTCTTTGGATCCTCCGCAAGCGCATGAACAAGACCCCACTTGTGGGCTTGTTCGGCCGAGAGGAAGTCTCCGGTAGCACAAAGAGCAAAAGCTCGGCGATAGCCAAGTGCGTCAATAAGTGCCCCCGTTCCTCCAAGGTCGGGCACCAAACCGATGGACACCTCGCGCATGGCAAAACGGGTCCCAGGGGCGGCAACAATCACATCGCTCGCGAGCGCCAGTTGGAAACCGGCACCGATCGCGTTGCCATGAACCTGGGCAATCACCACCTGAGGTATGCGCGTCCATCGGGCAAACCCCTCCTGCGCTCTGGCGATGAAGTCATCCGGTTCGGCTTGCAGTTCGGTCAGCATGCCTTCGGCCAAAACCGAACGGTCCAGGCCCGCGGAGAAATCCTGGCCGCGACCCGACAGAACCACGAAGCGCACCGCCGCTGGGATGTCGCTGGCGATGTGAGCGAGTTGCTCCCACATCGCCGGGGTTTGGGCGTTACGCACTTCGGGTCGGTTCAAGGTGACCCGCATGACGTCGCTGTCGATTTGGACCACGATCCGGTCCTCTTGGCTCATGTGCGCTCCGTTGTTGTGTGCTTGATTAGGCCAGTTCCACGAGGTCTAGGTACTCCTCACTCCATAGATCTTCGTCCCCATCGGGCAATAGCACCACTCGCTCCGGCTCCAGTGCCTGGACGGCCCCCGGATCGTGACTAACCAGGACTACAGCCCCCTCGTAGTTGCGAAGCGCCTGCAACACCTCGGTACGTGAGGCAGGGTCCAGGTTATTTGTCGGCTCATCGAGCAAAAGCACGTTGGCCCCCGAGACAACAAGGCAGGCGAGGGACAGTCGAGTCTTCTCCCCACCGGACAGCACGCCGGTTGGCTTATGCACAGAGTCACCCGCGAACAGAAACGAACCCAGAATCGTTCGTCTGCGGGTGTCGTCTAGATCGGGAGCGGCATGGGCCAGGGTTTCCTCGACCGTAGCAATCGGATCCAAAGTCTCGTGCTCCTGGGCGTAATAGCCGACCACGGCACCATGCCCGGCGTCTATCGTTCCAGTGTCGGGGTGATCGACACCGGCCAAAATCCGCAACAACGTGGTCTTTCCCGCGCCGTTCAAACCCAAGATCATGACGCGCGAGCCACGATCTATCGCAAGGTCCACGTCCGTGAAGACTTCCAAACTGCCATAGCTACGCGAGACTCCTTGGGCCGTCAATGGGACCTTTCCGCATGGCTGAGGAGTCGGAAAGCGCAACGCCGCCACCTTGTCCTGGGCGCGCTTCCCTTCCGTTTCAGCAAGCAGTTTGTCTGCTCGACGGAGCATTCCCTGGGCCGCTTTCGCCTTAGTGGCTTTCGCTCGCATACGTTCGGCCTGCACCCTTAGCGAAGCAGCCTGCTGCTCGGCATTGCGCCGCTCTCGTTTGCGTCGGCGTTCGTCGGTTTCCCGGGCAAGCAGATACGCCGACCAACCCATCGCATACTGATCGATCTCTTGACGCATGGCATCCAAATGCCACACCTTGTTAACAGTGTCGGCTAGGAGTTCGGTGTCGTGGCTGATCACGATGAATCCGCCCGAATACCCGCGCAGGAACTCTCTCAACCAGCGGATCGAGTCAGCATCAAGGTGGTTGGTGGGTTCGTCGAGCAAGAGAACATCCGCATGACCGAACAAGATGCGCGCCAACTCCACCCGCCGGCGTTGTCCGCCCGACAACGTTCCCAGCGAAGACTCCAAGACCCGAGACGGTAGACCCAGTGAGGCGGCGATGGTTGCGGCTTCGGATTCGGCTGCGTAGCCACCTTCAGCTAGGAAGTCCGCTTCGGCCCGGGCGTAGCGGGAGGCCGCCTTGTCCCAATCTGCGCCTCCCTCGGCCACGCTGGACAGCGCTTCGGTAGCCCTCGATAGGCGCGCTGTCGCCTCTCCGAGTCCACGCGCGTCGAGGATGCGATCGCGAGCGAGATCATCGGCCTGCGCAGCCCTGGGATCTTGCGGCAGGTATCCGATGGTTCCCTTACTGGTGATGAGCCCGGCCGCCGGCTGGGTTTCACCGGACAGGGTGCGCATAAGGGTTGTTTTGCCGGCTCCATTCCTCCCGACCAGCCCGATGCGGTCCCCCGGCGCAACCCGGAGTGCATCACACGTAAGGAGAAGTTCGGAGCCGGCACGCAGTTCAATGCCGGTCGCAGAAATCATCGCCGGCGCATCCTACGCGCACCGATGGCGCACTTTTGATTGACGCTCAGACGTTGAAACCCAAGCTCCTGAGCATTTCCCTACCGTCGTCGGTGATCTTGTCTGTACCCCACGGTGGCATCCACACCCAATTGATCCGAAAGTCGTCAACCACCTCGGTGAGTGCTGCGCGAGTTTGATCCTCGATGACATCCGTGAGCGGGCACGCGGCGGAGGTGAGAGTCATGTCGATCGTGGCGATGTTGCCTTCCGCTACCGACACCCCATAGACCAAGCCGAGATCCACAACGTTGATACCTAATTCAGGGTCGATGACATCCTTCATTGCCTCCATGACGTCGTCCTCACGTGCGAATGTCGACTCCATAGCGCGCCTACCCTTCCGTCTTCTCAACTTTGTCGAATTCGATTCCCGCCTTATGTCTGGCATCCTGCAGCGCCATCCACGGCAGCAGCGCGCACTTGATCCGCGCCGGATACTTTGATACTCCAGCAAATGCAACACCATCACCAAGGACATCTTCATCCGGCTCTGCGGCACCCTTGGAATGCATCATCTCCAGGAACGCACGCTCAGCGCGTGCAACGTCCGCTACCGAAGCCTCCTCCAAGAGTTCGGACATCACACTCGCGCTTGCCTGCGAAATGGAGCACCCCTGACCTTCATAGCCCACGTGAAGGTGTCCGTGGTCATCGAGCTTGACCGACACAGTCACCTCATCACCGCAAGTCGGGTTCACCTGAAAGCTTTCCCCCGCTGCATCGGCAATGAGCCCCTTACCCCGCGGATACTTGTAGTGATCGAGGATGATTTCTTGATATAGGGCTTCGACGTTACCGCTCATGCCACTCCGAAAAATTCCTGCGCAGCCACAATGCCCTCCACCGCAGCGTCGATATCTGAGTTGTCGTTGTAGATGTACGTGGACAGTCGCGTGGTGGCCGGCACGTTAAAGCGCCGACAAGTGGGCCAGGCGCAGTGGTGGCCGACGCGGACGGCCACGCCTCTGTCGTCGAGTATCTGACCAACATCGTGCGGGTGAATTCCATCCACCACAAACGAGATTGCACTGCCTCGGCTCACATTCGATGCAGGACCGATGATCCGAACACCCGGCAGTTGCTCAAGTCGGTCAAGGGCATATCCAGTGATGTCATGCTCATGCTGCGCCACGGTGTCCATGCCGACATCTTCTAGATAGCGAACGGCGGCGCCCAGTCCAACAGCCTGCGCCACCATCGGAACACCTGCTTCAAAGCGCTGCGGCGGTGGCGCGAACGTGCTGTGATCCATGTATACGGTCTCGATCATCGATCCGCCAGTGAGGAACGGCGGCATTGCCTCAAGGACCTCTTGATTACCCCACACCAAACCGATCCCAGTCGGGCCGAGCATCTTGTGTCCACTCCACGTGACGAGGTCAGCGCCGAGCGCAGGCACGTCGACTGGCATATGCGGGATGGACTGACAGGCATCGACCACACCCACCGCGCCAAACTCATGTGCACGGGCCATCAACAGATCGACAGGATTTATTGTGCCCAGGATGTTGGACTGGTGAACAACGGAGACCACCTTGGTGGTTTCGTCAATGACATCTAGTTCGTCGAGATTCAAGTACCCCTCGTCCGTAACTCCGATCCAGCGGAGTTGGGCGCCTGTCTTGGCGCACAATTCCTGCCACGGAATCAAGTTCGCGTGGTGCTCCATCTCCGTCACTACAACAGAATCCTGAGGACCCAGAATGAACCTGGGATCCACGCGAGAACCGTGTTGGGCCTTGGCGGTGGCATTACTAAAGGCATAGGCGGCCAGATTCAGGCCTTCCGTCGCATTCTTGGTAAAGACGATGTCCGAAGGACTCGCACCGACGAACCTCGCGATAGCCGCGCGTGCACCCTCGTAGGCATCGGTCGCCTCCTCCGCCAACTGATGAGCACCTCGGTGGACCGCTGCGTTGGATGTCTCGTAGAACTCGCGCTCGGCATCGAGCACCGCCACAGGCTTCTGGCTCGTGGCTGCGCTGTCGAGGTAAACAAGGGGTTTGTCCCCACGCACCGTTCGCGCGAGGATCGGGAAGTCCTTGCGTACCCGCTGGACGTCGAGCGCTGGTGCCATGGTCAGGCCTTCACAGCGAAGCGCTCGTAACCGTCGGACTCCAGCACATCTGCCAACTCTGGGCCTCCGGTCTCCACGATGCGGCCTCCAGCAAACACATTCACCACATCTGGCTTGATGTAGCGCAATATCCGCGTGTAGTGAGTGATGAGCAAGATGCCAGCATCGGTTTCTTGCTTGACCTTGTTGACACCCTCCGAAACGATCCGGAGCGCATCCACGTCGAGTCCGGAGTCTGTTTCATCCAAGATTGCGATCTTTGGCTTCATCAACGACAGCTGCAATATCTCGTGCCGCTTCTTTTCACCGCCGGAAAAGCCCTCATTTACGTTGCGCTCAGCAAATGAAGGGTCCATATGCAATCCGGCCATGGCTTCCTTCACTTCGCCGATCCATGTTCGCAACTTCGGAGCCTCTCCCCTAACCGCCGTTGCGGACGTGCGCAGGAAGTTGGAAACTGATACTCCCGGAATCTCGACCGGATACTGCATCGCGAGGAACAAACCTGCGCGAGCACGCTCATCGACACTCATGTCGAGTACGTCCTGCCCATCAAGCGTGATGGACCCTTGAGTAACCACGTACTTTGGGTGGCCAGCGATCACGTAGGCCAAAGTGGACTTTCCGCTACCGTTCGGGCCCATCACCGCCTGGATACGACCCGACTCAACGGTCAGATCAACACCCTTCAGGATCGGGGTCTCACCCGCGTCGGTTACCACACTCGCGTGCAGGTCCTTAATTTCCAACGTGCTCATGTCGCTTCCTTACGTTGTTGATGGAGGTTGTTGGTGGGTATGGGCTATTGATTAATCAACTGAGGTGTCGGGTCAACAAGAACGCGTGCAGCGTCACCCTCCCCCTCAATTACAACGGTGAACGTGGGAACTGGTTGGACAGCAGGGGGTGATAGCGGCATCCCGGTCCGCAGGTCGAATTGCGACCCGTGTAACCAGCACTCAAGAGCACACCCTTCAACCTCACCCTCGGACAACTCAACTTCGGCGTGCGAGCAGCGATTGCCGATCGCGAACACGCCTTCTTCGCACCGCACCAAGGCGATGTCCTGACCTGAGGCTTCTACCTTGCGCACGCTCTCCAAGGCGAGATCGCCCAACGCACACACGTCCATGAGTTTCGGCTCGCTCATACACTCACCTCGTCCAACTCCCAGCTTTGCATGCCGATACGTTCCTCGATACGACGCAAAACATCAGCACGCAGTGGATCGTCTGCAACCTTGTCCAGCACCTCGACAAAGAAGCCCCGCACCACGAGCTGTCGGGCCAGATCCTCCGGGATCCCACGCGATTGCAGGTAGAACAACTGCTCGTCATCGAATCTGCCGGTGGCGCTAGCGTGGCCGGCACCGACGACATCTCCGGTTTCAAGTTCCAGGTTGGGAACCGAGTCTGCACGCGGCCCATCGTTCAAAAGCAGGTTGCGGTTCATTTCGTAGGTTTCGATTCCCACTGCTTCCCGGCGAACGAGAACGTCGCCAATCCACACCGTGTGAGAGTTTTTCCCCGAGAGCGCACCCTTGAAAACAACATTGCTCGAGCAGTGCGGTTCGTTATGGTCAACGAAGAGCCGAAATTCCTGGAACTGATCATCGGTGGCCAAGAAGGCCCCGAGCATCTGCGCCGATCCACCTGGCCCGGAGTATCGGACAGACGGCGACAACCGCACGAGAGCACCCCCGAGCGTGATGGACAGACCAAGAAAGCGTGCATCGCGACCCACGGTCGTGGCCCACTGCCATATGTGGCGGCTCGTTCGTGGCCCGTCGTACATGTTCAGCACTGTCAGGTCGGCCTGATCTGCGACATGGGTGATGATCACGCCGCTGACGTCCGCGGTCATGTCATGACGCACGACGATCGTGGCCTTCGAGAAGGCACCCGCAGAAATCTCTACGCGTCCGTAGTTCCCGCCCTGAGTAGCCGTGAGGTCAACAACGATTACCTCATCGGCGATGTGCTCGGCGGGAATTGCGATACTCACGACCTGTTTGGCGCTAGACCGAGCTAGTGCTGACGGTAGATCGATTGCCTTCCAGCCTGTCGCCTGCTCAACGGTGCTGTCGTGCTCAGCCGAACGAACCGTGACGAACCGTGCATCCTGCACGCCGATGCTCGGCCAATCTTGCTGCTGAAAAAAATCGGGGATCTGTGCGATCGGCGTGAATCGCCACTCCTCCTCCCGGCCATGGGGAATTCCATGCTCAGTTGGATCGTTCGAGATGACCTTCGGCGAGAGGTCGGATGCGGGTGATGTGGTGTTACTCAACCCACCGCCCCTTCCATCTGCAGTTCGATAAGGCGATTCAATTCGAGCGCATACTCCATCGGTAGTTCACGCGCGATGGGCTCAACGAACCCACGGACGATCATGGCCATCGCTTCATCCTCGTTCATTCCGCGCGCCATCAGGTAAAAGAGTTGATCCGCACTGACCTTCGAGACAGTTGCTTCGTGACCCATTGCTACGTCGTCCTCGCGGACATCCACATAGGGGTAGGTGTCCGAGCGCGAGATGTCGTCGACCAGTAGCGCATCGCACTTGACGGTGCTCTTGGAGTGGTGCGCTCCTTCTTGCACCTGAACCAGACCACGGTAAGAGGTGCGACCTCCGCCACGGGCAACCGACTTCGACACGATCGTGGACGATGTGTACGGAGCGGCGTGCACCATCTTCGCGCCTGCATCTTGGTGTTGCTTTTCTCCCGCGAACGCAACCGAGAGCGTCTCGCCCTTCGCATGCGGACCAGTCATCCACACAGCCGGGTACTTCATCGTCACCTTGGAACCGAGGTTTCCATCGATCCATTCCATGGTGGCCCCTTCGTGGGCGATCGCACGCTTAGTAACCAGGTTGTAAACGTTGGTGGACCAGTTCTGGATGGTCGTGTAGCGACAGCGTGCGCCCTTCTTCACGATGATCTCGACCACTGCAGAGTGCAGTGAATCTGACGAGTAGATAGGCGCTGTGCATCCCTCTACGTAGTGAACGTAGGCATCCTCATCAACGATAATGAGCGTCCGCTCGAACTGACCCATGTTTTCGGTGTTGATTCGGAAGTAGGCCTGAAGTGGAATCTCCACATGTACGCCCTTGGGCACGTAGATGAATGAACCACCCGACCACACGGCCGTGTTCAAGGCTGCGAACTTGTTGTCCCCCACCGGGATCACCGAACCAAAGTACTCACGGAATACGTCTTCGTGTTCGCGAAGAGCAGTGTCGGTGTCCAAGAACAGGACTCCCTGCTCCTGAAGATCCTCACGGATCGCGTGGTACACCACTTCAGACTCGTACTGCGCGGCAACACCAGAGATCAGCCGTTGCTTCTCCGCCTCAGGAATTCCGAGTCTGTCGTAGGTGTTTTTGATGTCGTCGGGCAACTCATCCCAACTCGTCGCCTGCTTCTCGGTTGAACGCACGAAGTACTTGATGTTGTCGAAGTCGATACCAGAAAGATCCGAGCCCCAGGTGGGCATCGGCTTTTTCCCGAACAGCCGCAGACCCTTCAGGCGAAGGTCCAGCATCCACTCTGGCTCGCTCTTCAGCGCAGAGATGTTTCGAACCACCTCTTCGTTGAGGCCACGACGGGCGGTAGCGCCGGCGTCGTGGGCGTCGTGCCAGCCGTACTCGTAATTGCCGAGCTCGGCGATCGTTGCAGCTTGCTCGTCGGCCGTGGTGCTCATTAGCTCACCTTCTCTGGGATGGATGCGTGCTCTTTACTGGATGCGTGCTCTTTACCGGGTACCTGCGTGATGGTGGCGTTTCTAGAGTGTCCGTCCTGGGAACTTGGAATGAGGGTGGTGCAAATGCCATCACCGTGAGCCAAGGTGGCAAGTTGCGTTACGTGGCGACCTAACACGGCGCCCAATGCTGCTGTTTCTGCTTCACACAGTTCCGGGAATTCGCCGGCTGCTTCCACCACCGGGCAGTGGTGCATACACAGTTGGGCACCATCTCGCGACAACGGTTCCACCGAGGCAGCGAAGCCCTCCACTGTGAGGTGCTCGGCGATGCTTGAAACGCTCACCGGTCCCTGGGTGGCCACAACCCCGGCAAGGATCCGGTCGGCTCGTTCGGCTGCAAAAGCCGCCACCGCTTCTCGCCCCTCCCGCTTAGCCATGAATCGCAGGGCTTCCAATGCCAAGGTGTCGTAGGCCTGGTCGCATGCCGCACGACCGGCTGCGGTGAGCGAGAAAACCTGACTGGGACGACCGCGACGAGGGTCCGGATCTGGACCGTAGGGCGCCCGATCGAGTGACTGGACCAAGCCAGCTTCCTGGAGTGTCCGAAGAGGCCGGCGCACACCTGCGGCGGATATTCCCAGGGTCCCGGCGATGGCCGCTGCTGTGGACGGCCCACGCTCAGCAAGGCAGCGCGCTACCCGCTCAGCGGCTTCCGTCGGGAATTTCATAACACTATTGTGTCCTAATTCGCCGCGAGCGCAACCCCGGGGTCCCACCTACACTCACGCGGTGTGCGCTCGCCGTAGTCCGCGAGCGCGAACCTCCCCGCCCGAACCAGCGAACCTCCCCGCCCGAACCAGCGAACCTCCCCGCCCGGACAGGGGCACGCGGTGACGCCTGAGCAGGAGCGGCAAAACCCCGCACAGCACTCGGTTGCCGCGGGCGGTGCGAACATGGATGCATTGCTGGTGGCCGAGGGGCTCAGCGTGCGTTATCCCGCAGGTGTCACGGCCCTCGATCAACTCAATCTGGTTATCCCCGACTCAGGTATCACCTGCCTCGTGGGGGCGAACGGGGCTGGGAAGACCACATTGTTGGAAACGGCCGCCGGCCTTCAGGCACCTTCGGCAGGCGCACTTCGGGTACGCGGACAGGTCCCGGGGTCGAAACAGAACCGGCTTCACATTGGGGTCATGCTGCAAGACGGCGGCATGCCGGGCAGTGTCCGCGCCCAAGAGTTCGTGTGCTACGTAGGCCGGATGTACCCCCACCCACGTGACCCGGTGGAACTGCTCAAGCAGGTCGAGATAGATCCGAACTCGCGCACACCGATTCGACGGCTGTCCGGAGGTGAGCAAAGACGAGTGGCGTGGGCCGCAGCAATGGTCGGAGATGCCACGTCGCTGTTCCTTGATGAGCCGACGGCCGGACTGGATCCGGTGGGTCGCGAACGTCTGTATGAGGTGCTGCGAACCGAACGGGATCGCGGAGTCTCCATGATCGTTTCAACCCACCTAATCGAAGACGTGGAATCCCTCGCAGACTTCATCGTCGTCCTACACGCGGGTCGAGTGGTGCTGACCGGAGAACCAGCGCAACTTCGCCCCAGCAATGCACTACTGGTGCGAAGTGCGCGCGCGATGGACGAACAGGCCCTGCTCACGGCCCTGCCCCAGGGATCTGGCTGTTACCGCATCACAGACGACGTCTACCGCGTGAATGTGCCAGCCGGTATCGATCCGTCAGTCATGGCAACTGTGTCCTCGTGGTGCAACCAGCATTCGGTGACCCCGGATGTAACGGTTGCGGACCTGAAGTCGGTTCTCTGGGGTGCGCTACGAGGTGAGCAGCAAACGTGAGTACCGTGCAAGGCAAATCCTGGACCGCGTTGGCGTTGGTGCATGCGCGCTGGACATTGCGCACCACATGGCGCAACGGAGAGCAAATTCTTCTGCTGATCGGAATTCCACTGGCGGCCTACTTGGCCATAACACGAACGGAGTTGCTCACTACAGCAACACCTCCACTGATCATCACCACCGTGATGATCATCCTTGCCGCGGGGTTCACCTCCCCCGCAATCTCCCTGGGTTTTGAACGACGGTACGGCTCCTTTGCCTTCCTCGGGACCACCCCGCTACCGCGGAGCGCCATCGTGGCTGGTTCTTTGATGGCAATCACCATCAGTGCGGTCCTTGCGCTCACAGTGCTCGTGCTGGTCGCCGTCGCTCTCGGACAGTTGATTTCCGGCGAGATCGTCGGGCTGATGATCGCGACCCTCTTCGGCTTGGGTTCAGTGGTCCCCTGGGCATTCGTTTTAGGCGGAATAGCACGATCGGAAACGGTTCTCGTCCTCGCCAACGGGGTCTTCGTCGTGGCGACGCTCTTCGGCGGCGTTCTCGTTCCTGCATCGTCGCTGCCTTACGGAGCACTCCTGTCGTGGCTGCCAACTGGCGCGATGGTGAACGTCGCGACGGACCCGAATCCGGGCAGCGTCTTCGTCCTAATCGCCTGGGGCGTTGCCGGCGCCCTCATCGCGGTCCGGTCGTTTCGGTGGCGCTAGCGCCTTCATCTAGACGGGTTACGCTGCATGACGTGACAGCGACCACCCAGGCCCCTTCCTCATTTGGCGGACACCTGCCCGCACGTGATCCAGGTGCGTCACCTCGCTGGGTCCGAGGCGTCTATATAGCCAACCTCGTTGTGCAATCAGGGATCATCCTGACCGGCGCAATCGTGCGGATCACTGGGAGTGGCTTGGGGTGCCCTACCTGGCCCGAATGCGTCGAAGGCTCCCTCGTGCCCACCTCAGCCCAAATGGAGTCGTGGCACAAGTACGTCGAATTCGGAAATCGGCTTTTGACCTTTGTGCTGGCTATCGCCGCTATTGCCGCCGTCGTTGCCGCCTTGGTCGACCGTAGGCGGCGTCGCCGCGTTGGGCTACCGCCGCGGCGGATACTCACGGTTCTTGCATTCATTCCCCTCATCGGGACCGCCGTTCAGGCCGTACTCGGCGGCATCACCGTTCTGACCGGGCTGAACCCCTTCACGGTCTCTGCCCACTTCCTCGTCTCGATCGCTCTCGTCGCGGTCTGCGTTGCCCTCGTGGTTCGTTCAGGTGAGTCGGGTGATCGTCCACTTACCTACCTGGTTCCCCGGCCACTGCGCTACCTCACCTGGGCGCTAGTTCTGGCAACCCTCGCGGTGGTGGTCTTGGGTGTGATCACAACCGGAAGTGGTCCACATTCGGGCGACCTCAACGTGAGCGTTCGATTCAACCTTGACTTGCGAACAATCGCATGGCTGCATGCCGACAGCGTCCTGCTTTTCATGGGTCTAACAATCGGTCTACTCGTTGCCGCACGCGTTGCTCATGCACCATCGGCACTCACGCGTCGAACGTTGGTGTTGCTCGCTATCGCTTTGGTACAGGGAGTTATCGGCTACACGCAGTACTTCACGGGGTTACCCGAGCTGCTTGTCACGATTCACGTATTTGGGGCAATCGCCGTGTGGGTCGCCGTGTTGTTCCTCCCGCCCACATTGCGAACACGTGGCCTGGAAACGTTATGACCGTGAGATCGAATCCTTATCGCGTTAAGTGCGCTATACAACAAACGGGCTTACGCCTACGAGCAAGAAGATGATGGCTAAATAGCTGATAGAACCGTGGAATAGTTGCATTGATAAGCGCAGCGACGGTGCCGAATAGTCGTCGGCTTCGTCCCGTCGAATGCTCCACCAGAGGCGGTAGGCCTGGGACAAAAATGCGACGCCCATGACACTCGCGCCGATTACGTAGACCCAACCCACGGGCGCCACCAATACAAGTGACAGCGACGTCAGAACCATCAACCAGGAGTACACGACAATGTGGCGCGCAACACTGCGCGGCGTACGGACAACCGGCAACATGGGAATATCAGCCGCCCGGTAATCGTCACGGTACTTAATTGCCAGCGGCCAATAGTGCGGCGGCGTCCACCAGAAGACGATCATGAACAACACGACCGGCGCCCAACTGAGAGTGCCGGTCACGGCAGCCCAGGCAATCAAAACCGGCATGCAGCCAGCCGCACCACCCCACACGATGTTCTGATCAGTGCGTCGCTTCAGCAGCATGGTGTATCCGACTGCGTACCCGACAATGGCGACAAGAGCCAACAACGCCGACAGCGGATTTGCCAGGACAGCCAGCACCGTGATGCTCAGAGCACTCAGCACGAGACCTTGAATGAACCCGGCACGAAGGGACACACTGCCCAGAACCGCCGGGCGGTGTGTGGTGCGTTGCATAACTGCGTCGATATCCCGGTCGTACAAACTATTGAAGGTGTTGGCAGCACCAGCAGCAAATGCTCCGCCTGCAAGCACGGCTACCGTCACCTGCCACGTCGGCAAACCCTCCGCCGCCAGGAACATCGTGGGCACCGCCGTTACGAGCAGCAGCTCGATGATGCGCGGCTTCGTCAAGGCGATATGCGCTCGAAGGGTGCGAAGGGAGGGACCCGTGGTCTGAGATGAGCCTGCGGTATCGGCGATTGCCACGCGGCTCTCCTTGGGGATGAGGGGTTCTGGGCGCTCGTATTGCCCGACAAACCAACGACCTCCTGCAGCGTACAACGCGTTAGACATCCCGTCTGCCCTACCTAGGCCAATAGGCTGCTGGCCATGTCCAAAGCCACGCGATTTCCGTCTCGAACTGCCGATGTAGGTGCGCCAACCTTTACTTGGACCGACGACGACGCTCGAGCGGTCACCTACCTTCGTGCGCTCGCCATGGATGCGGTCCAGGCGGTGGGAAACGGTCATCCCGGTACGGCCATGTCCCTCGCCCCGGTCGCCTACCTGCTCTTCCGAGATTTCGTCCGCCACGACCCACGCGACACCCGCTGGCTGGGCCGGGACCGATTCGTCATGAGTGCGGGGCACTCCAGCATGACTTTGTATAGCCAGCTGCTCCTGTCGGGGAACCTGGAGATGGACGATCTTCGGACTTTCCGCACGTGGGGCTCACGAACTCCGGGACACCCGGAATACGGACACACCGAGGGGGTGGAGACAACAACCGGACCTCTAGGTCAAGGCTTAGCGGTGGCGGTGGGAATGGCAATGGCGTCGCGCTACGACCGGGGCATGTTGGATCCCGACCGACCCCTGAGCATCGAAAGCCCGTTCGATCATCGCGTCTGGGTCATCGCCTCTGATGGCGATCTCGAGGAGGGCATTTCCGCCGAAGCCTCGTCGTTGGCAGGCCGGCAGCAACTCGGCAACCTGTGTGTGATCTGGGACGACAATCGCATTTCGATCGAAGGCGATACCGCCCTGGCCTTCACCGAGGATGTCGCGGCTCGATACCGCGCTTATGGCTGGAATGTGAGCGAAGTAGACATGCTTCCCTCGGGCAACGTAGACATTGAAGCGCTCGCGAGGGCTCTGCAGTCAGCCCAGGGCACCACCGACGCACCGACCTTCATCCGCTTGCGCACCACCATCGCCTGGCCAGCACCCACGGCCCAAGGCACCGCTAAATCCCACGGCGCCGCCTTGGGTGTGGACGAAGTCGCGGCAACCAAGCGGGAACTCGGCATCGACCCAGACGAACACTTCGCCTTCGATCCAGAACTACTGACAACGATCCGCACCGGGCGGCAGCGCACGGGCGCGCAGGCTAGGGCTAACTGGGATGACGCCTTTTCCTCATGGCAGACGGATAACCCCGAGGGGGCGGATCTCCTTAAGCGCCTAATCACGGGCCAACCTCCAGCAGAACTGACACAGCGTTCTCCCCCGCTACGAGCCGGGGACATCCGTGGCCACTCGCAAAGCGTCCGGCGAGACCATCAACGCCATCGCGGCAGTCATGCCCGAGTTGTGGGGTGGTTCGGCCGACCTGGCAGAGTCGAACAACACCAGCATTGCGGGCGCCAAGAGTTTCCTTCCCGAAGACACAGCAACCTCTTCGCCGTTCGGTCGCATTATTCACTTCGGTATTCGCGAACACGCCATGGGCGCAATTTTGAACGGCATCGCGCTCGATGGCCTGACACGCCCCTTCGGTGGCACGTTCTTAGTATTCAGCGACTACATGCGCGGCGCCGTTCGCCTTGCGGCACTCATGGACATCCCCAGCACCTTCGTGTGGACCCACGATTCCATCGGCTTAGGTGAAGACGGACCGACGCACCAGCCGATCGAACACCTGTGGTCCCTCCGAGCGATTCCCGGTCTGGCCGTGTGCCGTCCCGCCGACGCGCGAGAGACCGTCGCGGCGTGGACAGCCATCGTGCAGCAACGGGGTCCGGTGGGGCTGATCCTCAGCAGGCAAAACCTGCCGGTCCTGGATGTCGATCACCAACGCGTTATGGACGGCGTGAAACGTGGCGGCTACCTGGTCCGATCCACGGACCAGCCGCAGGCGGTGATTATCGCCACCGGTTCTGAGGTGTCCTTGGCGCTTTCGGCGGCCGATCACCTCGCAAGCGCTGGCATATCTGTGAATGTCGTGAGCATGCCCTGCCTGGAATGGTTCACAGCTCAAGATCAGGCCTACCAAGATGCGGTCCTTGATCCAGCTATCTCGGCGCGCGTGGCTGTCGAGGCTGGATCAACTCTCGGCTGGCACCGATTCGTAGGCGATCGCGGCGAAGTCCTGGGTCTGGATCACTTCGGAGCTAGTGCAGATGGCCCACGCTTGTTCGCCGAATTCAACTTGACCACCGAAGCCGTCGCCAACGCGGTGCGGCGGGTTATGGCATGACGCCCCTGGTGCTGAGTGAACTCACAGCAGGAGGGGTGAGCCTGTGGCTCGATGACCTGGATCGTTCGCGCCTGGTCGCGAGCAGCGGCGAGCGTAGTTTGCTGCACCTCATGCACCAGCGCGCTATCCGCGGCGTCACGACTAATCCGACCATCTTTGATCGTGCTGTGGGTTCAGGGTCGCAGAAGTACGTCGATCAACTTCGCGACTTGGGCCGTGCCGGTATGAGTGTCGACGACGCCATCCGGGCGGTGACCACCGACGACGTCAGAGACGCGTGCGATGTCCTCATGCCGGTCTGGGAGTCCAGTGGTGGTCTTGATGGGCGGGTATCTATCGAGGTTGACCCTCGACTTGCGCACGAAACCGATGCCACTGTTGATCAGGCGCGCGCACTGTGGGACACGGTTGGGCGTGCCAACGCAATGATCAAGATCCCCGCCACCGCTGCTGGCCTACCTGCTATCTCACGGACACTGGCCCAGGGCATCAGCGTGAATGTGACATTGATCTTCTCGGGGGACAGATACCGCGAAGTCAGGCAAGCACACGTCGAAGGTCTTCGGCTCGCGGCTGCCGCGGGCATCGACCTGTCAGGAATTGAATCGGTTGCCTCCTTCTTCGTCAGTCGCGTGGATACCGCGATCGATGCGATGCTCGACGCACAGGACGATCAAGCGCTCAGACCACTTCGGGGCAGGGCAGCAATCGCAAACGCCCAACTCGCGTGGGCTGCCTACGAAGACCACACAGCCTCCGATGAATGGCGCCAACTAGCCGCGATGGGCGCACGTCCCCAGCGCCCGCTGTGGGCAAGCACCGGTGTGAAGGATCCGAGTTACGACCCCACGAGGTACGTGGTGGGGCTCGCAGCGCCAGGCTGCGTCAATACGGTGCCTGAAGCAACCTTGCAGGCAGTTGCGGAGACTGGGTCGTATCTGGGCGACACCATGTCCGGCCGCGCCAGCGAGGCTGCGGATGTGATGCAAAAGTTGGAAAGCGCGGGGATCGACGTTGCGGCCGTCTGCCAAGGACTAGAGGTGGCCGGTGTGGATTCTTTCGTGGACAGTTGGCAGACGCTGCGGTCCTCAGTGGAGACGAGCCTCAACGCCTAAACGCCTAAACGCTATAAGCGGTGACGTCTACTTTCCGTGAAGACGATCAAGCGCCTCTTGCAAGATGGCAGCACCGTCTTTGTCGGATCGGCGCTCCTTCACATATGCCAGATGAGTTTTATACGGCTCGATCTTGGGCGGTGCCGGAGGATTGTCTTGATCTTGTCCCGCCGGGAGTCCGCATCGAGGACAGTCCCATTCTTCGGGAATCTCAGCGTCGGTAGCAAAGCTGGGCCGGGACTCATGCTTATTCGAGCACCAGAAGGAAACATGAATGCGCGGAGCCGCTTCACCACGTTCCGCCTCGCCCATGGGACCCGATCCAACGCGGCTTCCCTTGATCGCACTGCCACCTGCCATGTGATGTCCTTCCTAGATGCTGTGATCGCTCGCACAAGCCTTGCGAAATACGTCACGTCCCGCAGACGTGACTACGTGCTAATGATCAATCCCACGGCAACGATGCTCGCCGCCCACACTAAACCGATACCCACGGTAAGCCGATCCAAGTTCTTTTCCGCAACGGATGAGCCACCGATCGATGACGAAACCCCGCCACCGAACAAATCGGACAAGCCGCCCCCTTTGCCGCGGTGCAAAAGGATCAACACCACCAGCAGTGCGCTGGTGATGACCAGGAGTACGGCCAAGACGATGGTGAGGACTGTGATCATGAGGGAACCAACGATACCCCGGGCCTCAGGCAGCCACGTCGGGGTGCAGCCGGTAGCGAACGACGCCGATGAACTCGTCGGCATCCAGGCTGGCGCCACCGACCAAACACCCGTCGACGTCGGGCTGATTCATGATTCCCGCGACGTTCGTGGCCTTCACAGAACCTCCGTACAAAATTCGAACAGACTGCGCAGTTGATGCTCCATGGCGTTCGGCGATATCCGTACGAATGGCAGTACACACCTCCTGGGCGTCTTCGCCGGTGGCCACCTCCCCAGTGCCGATCGCCCAGACCGGCTCATAGGCGATGACCAACCCCGCTACCTGCTCATCGGAGATATTTTCGAGCGAACCGCGCAGTTGCTCGAGGACATGGGCGACGTGCTCGCCTGATTGGCGGACCTCTAAACCCTCGCCAACACAGACAATCGGAACAAGTTCATGGGCGATCGCCGCCGCCGCCTTAGCGGCTACAACGGCGTCGGTCTCGGCGTGGTACTGACGCCGCTCGCTGTGTCCGACCGCAACGTAGGTGCAGCCAAGTTTGGCCAACATAGCTCCAGAGACTTCGCCGGTGTAAGCGCCGGACGCGTGGATGGAAATGTCCTGTGCGCCGTAGGCGATGTCGTAGTGATCGCCCTCGATCAGAGTCTGCACGCTCCGAATATCGGTGAAGGGCGTCAGTACTGCCACCTCAACCGCTTCGAGGTCCTGCTCGTTCAGCGCGAACGCCAATTTCTGAACAAGAGCGATTGCCTCAAAGTGGTTCAAGTTCATCTTCCAGTTGCCAGCCATCAGTGGCTTACGATCACTCACGCTTCCTCCTCAAGAACTGCCAGACCCGGCAACTGCTTACCCTCCAAGAACTCCAAACTCGCGCCCCCACCGGTGCTGATGTGGTCGAAAGCAGATTCGTCGACACCCAGCACTCGGATAGCTGCTGCGGAATCCCCACCACCGACGACCGTCATCGCCGCAGAAGACGCCATCGCATTCGCGACCGCGAGCGTGCCAGCCGCAAACGGCTCCATTTCGAACACACCCATCGGTCCATTCCACACGACCGTTCCAGCATCGACGATCACATCCGCATAGCGTCGAGCGGTCTGCGGACCGATATCCAGACCCAACCAGCCGTCAGGAATCTGATCCGCGTGCACGATCTTCACCTGCGCATCTGCAGCGAAACGATCAGCCACCACCACATCAACCGGCAGAGCGATCTCAATTCCCAGCTGCTGGGCCTGCTCAAGGAATCCCTTGACCGTCGGGATTTGATCAGACTCCAACAGCGAATCCCCAACCGAGTAGCCCTGCGCCGCGAGGAACGTGAACGCCATACCCCCACCGACCAGCAGGCGATCGACCCGTGGGATCAGGTTGCCGATCACCGCGAGTTTGTCACTGACCTTAGATCCGCCGAGAACCACCACATACGGACGCATCGGTTCTCCGAGCAATTGAGAGAAAACTTTCGCTTCCTTATGTACGAGCCGCCCTGCTGCATTCGGCAGTAGCCGCGCGAGGTCGGTCACCGAGGCCTGCTCTCGGTGCACAACACCAAAGCCTTCGGAGACGAATACATCTCCGAGGTCGGCAAGTTCGGCCGCCAATGCCTCACGTTCGGCCGCATCCTTGCTTGTTTCTCGCGGATCGAAGCGGATGTTCTCCAAAAGAACCACGCCGCCAGGACCCGTGCGCCCCAACAACTCACGTGCGTCGTCAATGCTTTCGGCCACATCGACCGGGGTTCCCAAAAACTCCGAAAGCGCCTGCGCCACGGGAGCAAGACTCAACGCCAAGTCCACGCCCCCCTGCGGCCGGCCGAGATGCGCAAGAAGCAACAACTGCGCACCTTGATCACGCAGGTAGTCAAGCGTGGGCAGCGCCGCCTCGATACGTCCGCAATCAGTGATAACTCGCTCACCGTGTTCGTCGTCGGCCAGCGGGACATTGAAGTCCACGCGAACGATCGCGACGGACCCGGCGACGGAGAGGTCGTCCAGGCTCCGCATATTTAGAGTTTCGAGCCCACGAGACCGACCAGATCCACGAGTCGGTTGCTGTATCCCCACTCGTTGTCGTACCAGCCAAGAACCTTGACCATGTTGCCGTTCGCAATCGTGAGGCCCGCATCGAAGATGCATGAAGCAGGGTCGGTGACGATGTCGGTCGAGACGATGGGATCTTCCGTGTACTGCAAGATGCCCTTCATCGGACCATCGGCAGCCACCTTGATCGCCGCATTGATCTGCTCCTTCGTGGCCGGTGTCTTCAACTCGACGGTCAGATCGGTAGCAGAACCCGTGGGCACTGGTACGCGCATGGCGTAACCGTCCAACTTGCCCTTCAGATGCGGCATCACAAGGGCAATCGCCTTTGCTGCACCCGTGCTCGTGGGGATCATGTTCACAGCCGCCGCGCGCGCTCGCCGAAGGTCGCTGTGCGGGAAGTCCAAGATGCTCTGATCGTTGGTGTAGGCATGGATGGTGGTCATCAGGCCCCGTTCGATACCGAAGGCGTCGTCAATCACCTTCGCCATCGGAGCGAGGCAGTTGGTTGTGCACGACGCATTCGAAATGATGACGTCCGTAACGGGGTTGTATTCAGCATCGTTCACACCCATCACGATCGTGATGTCCTCACCCTTTGCCGGTGCGGAGATGATGACCTTCTTGGCACCCGCGGTTACGTGCTTACGTGCGTCTTCGGCGTCGGTGAAGAAACCGGTGGACTCGATAACTACGTCGGCACCAACCTTGGCCCAGGGTAGGGCTGCGGGGTCCTTCTCAGCGAAAACCGGAATGACCGTGCCGTCGACGGTTATCTGACCGTCGCCAGCCTCGACCGGTACGCCAATGCGGCCAAGAATCGAGTCGTACTTAAGTAAGTGCGCCAAAGTCTTGGTGTCGGTGAGGTCGTTAATGCCGACCACTTGAACGTCCGCACCACTGACGAGAAGAGCGCGAAAGAAATTTCTTCCAATGCGTCCGAAACCGTTAATCCCGACCTTGATGGTCACAACTATCTCCTTGAGCTGGTCCTCACCGTTAGCGTCGTCCCCGCGATGACACCGTCACGAAGGGTCGTGGCCGGGATGCCGCGCGAGTGTCGAGCGGGTAACGGATTCCTCGCCGACAACGCTTACAGCCTAGTGATCAAGGTAACTTTCAGATGAAGCAGGCGTATCAGTCATCTGACAGATCCGCATCGACCAAGGCCGCCTCCGTGTCCGGGATACCCACCTCGACTGCACGTTTGTCGGCTAAGGCCAATAGGCGGCGGATTCGTCCGGCGATTGCATCTTTGGTCATCGGGGGGTCGGCAAGCGCTCCGAGCTCCTCCAAGCTCGCCTGCTGGTTATCCATGCGTAGACGTCCAGCCACCACGAGGTGGTCAGGGACGTCCTCCCCCAAAATTTCCAGCGCTCGGGCCACCCTGGCACTAGCGGCCACCGCAGCGCGAGCCGATCGGCGCAGGTTCGCATCGTCGAAATTGGCGAGTCGATTCGCGGTGGCTCGGACTTCGCGGCGCATCCGACGCTCTTCCCACGCCATAACGGACTCGTGCGCACCCATGCGCGTGAGTAGTGCCCCGATGGCGTCGCCGTCTCGAATGACCACGCGATCGACGCCCCGCACCTCCCGGGATTTCGCGGAAATACCCAGACGTCGGGCAGCCCCGACGAGCGCCAAGGCCGCCTCAGGACCCGGGGCGGTTACTTCCAAGGACGACGAGCGACCGGGTTCGGTCAGCGAGCCGTGGGCCAAGAAGGCTCCTCGCCAGGCTGCTTCGCAATCACAGAGCCCACCGGACACGATCGCCGGCGGTAACCCTCGGACCGGACGACCACTGGCATCCACGATGCCCGTCTGCTTGGCTAGAGACTCACCACCGGTAGTTACGCGGACGATGTATCGGGTGCCTTTACGGATTCCCGAACCTTGCACCATAGCTACTTCACTGTCGTGGCCGTAGATGTCGAAGATGTCCTTGCGCAGGCGCCGGGCGATGGCCCCAGCGTCGACTTCAGCCTCAATGACGATTGATCCACTCACGATGTGCAAAGCCCCGCCGAAGCGAAGGAGGGTCGACACCTCCGCCTTACGGCAGCAGGTCTTGGTCACCTCGACCCGGCTGAGCTCATCTTTGACTGCGGCGGTCATCGCCATAGTGGCCGTTCCTCCCGTCATCCGGCGAGAACCGTACCGAAGGCTCGCGAGAGGCTCGCGGGGTCGTGCCGGTCACCCTGCCCATCTGCTTGCCCCGCCACGTCCAGCTCATGGATCTGCGCACCCCACGAGTGACACGCAGCAAGCAAGTTCTCCCGCGCGCGATCACTGCCCATGTGTCGACTATCGGCAATCACATCGTCGAATCGCATGTCGGGAGCGTGCCGCGCGATCGCCTCAATGTGTTCCGCCGGAGAGAAATCCCCCGTCTCACCCTCTTGGGGATCCAAGTTCAATACCAAAATGCGCCGGCCCGGGGCGCTCGCAACGCGTTTGGCCTGGTCCGGCATCAGTAGATGTGGCATCAACGAGGTGAACCACGATCCAGGGCCCAAAACGATCGCATCGGCGGAGTCGATGGCCTGCAAAGCCGGTTCGCACGCCCGAGCGTCCGCGGGTTCGAGGCGAACACGCTCGACACGACCCGGAGTGGTCGCGACCTCCACTTGCCCGCGCACCTCCATCACCGCATCCGGTGATGCCGGATCGTGTCCACGGATGTCGGCCACGATTTCCAAGGGATCGACGCTGCACGGCAGAACACGCCCCACGGCCCCTACCAAAGATCCGAGTTCGTCGAGACCCGCAACTGGATCGGCGCTGCTCTCCCACAAAGCAGCCATAAGTAGGTTCCCCACTGCATGACCTCCCAACTCCCCGTTTCCGGTGAATCGGTACTGGAGTACATCCGCCCAGGCACGCGACGCCGCGTCTTGTCCACACAGGGACGCAACAGCCATCCGCAGATCGCCCGGGGGCAAGATTCCAAAGTCCCGGCGCAAGCGTCCACTGGAGCCACCGTCGTCTGCAACGCCCACGATCGCGGTGATTCGATCGGTGAGTGCTCGCAGCGCCTGCAGTGTGACGGCAAGACCATGCCCGCCGCCAAGAGCAACTACTGCCGGGGCGGGCGAGAAAGTGTGTTCCGCCGCCACCATTACTCCTTACCGATATCCCGATGCTCGATGCCCACTTTCACATTCGGCGCTTCCAGCGTCATGGACAGGGCTTCCGTGAGAGCAACACTGCGATGCTTGCCGCCCGTACATCCGACGGCCACGGTGACGAATCGTTTGCCCTCGCGCAGATAACCATCGCGCGTGGTTCGCACCAATGCCGCGAGGTGGTCGAGGAATTCTTGAGCGCCATCCCCAGACAAGACGGCGCCTGCCACTTCCGCATCGAGTCCTGTCCGATCGCGGAGTCGCTCATCCCAATACGGATTGGGCAGAAATCGGGCATCAGCCACCATGTCGGCGTCGACAGGTATTCCATGTTTAAAGCCGAAGGACATGACCGTGATGTGCAAACGTTCGTCCGGATCAGCAAAGGCTGCGTCAATGGCTCGCCTCAGTTCATGCACATTTAAGGAAGTGGTGTCGATCACGAGGTCCGCCTGGGACCGCAGATCCCCCAACACGAGGCGTTCCTTGCGCAGCCCATCCAGAATGCGGGCGCCCTCTTGCAGCGGATGCGGGCGACGGGACGATTCGAAGCGGCGCACGAGCGATTCCTCGGAAGCCTCCAAGAAGAGCACCCGCAGATGTACGCCCGAGTCACGTAATCCCTGCATGGCCTCTGCAAGCTGGGGGAAAAACGATCCTCCGCGAGCGTCGACCACGACAGCCACGCGTTGCACGTCCGGGTTATCTTCGGCAACCTCAATGGCAGCACCCAACAGCATCGGCGGAATATTGTCGATCACGAACCAGCCAGCATCCTCGAGGGCACGGGCTGCGGTGGAACGCCCGGCACCAGACATACCCGTCACTAGCAGAACATCAAACGAAGAGTCGGTGTCACTCACGTGCATCACTTTCCTTCACCGTCTCGCTGGCCTTCTCCGACGCTAGTGCCTCGCAGACCGTCATGGCCAGGGTGGGCCCAATGCCGGTTACGGTTTGCAATTCATCGGTCGTGGCGTTTCGAATCGCCTTCACCGAACCGAAGTGTTTCAACAGAGCCTTCGCCTTGACCTCACCTAAACCCGGAATGTCGTCCAACGCGCTGCGGCGTTGACGCGCAGTTCGCCGCTTGCGATGGAAGGCGATAGCTGTGCGGTGAGCCTCATCTCGAAGGCGTTGAAGAAGGTAGAGAGCTTCGCTGGTACGCGGCAAGATCAGGGGGTCTGGGGAATCCGGGGGCCACACTTCCTCCAGGCGTTTCGCAAGTCCCACTACCGGGATGTCCCCTGCACCCACATCGGTGAGCGCCTGCTGGGCCGCGGCAACCTGAGGCGCGCCGCCGTCAATCACCAAAAGGCCTGGAGGGTAGGAGAACGTGCGGCGCTCCACTTCATCAGAGGCGACATGGGCAAAGCGTCGTTCCACCACCTCGCGAACCGCGGCCAGGTCATCTGCGCCAGGGGTCTTGATGATGAAACTGCGGTAGTCCGCCTTCCGCGGTAACCCGTCCTCGAAGACCACAAGGGACGCGACCGTATCTGTGCCTTGGAGTGTCGAGATGTCGATGCATTCGATGCGCAGCGGAGCTTCACTCAATTCGAGGTAGTTCTGCAGTTCCGATATAGCTTCGCTGCGTGCGGTCAGATCACTTGACCTCTTCAATCGATGGCGGGCAAGTGCTTGCATGGCGTTTGCTGAAGCGGTCTCCATAAGAGCGCGCTTATCACCTCGTTGTGGCACACGTATATCTACCGGTCCCCCGCGACGCTCACCCAGCCAGGCTCGCAATGCGGATTCCTCTTCGGCGGCTACGGAAACAAGCACCTCTCTGGGCGGTCGGGCACTATCGATCTCCACCCCTTCGCGTTCCGCATAAAGACGTTGCAGAACGCGCTCCATATAGCCACCGAGGGACATGTCCTCCGCCTTCTCAACGATGAAGCTGCGCTCACCACCAAGGCGTCCGGACCGAACGTGAAATACCTGAACCCCGATCTCAAGCGCGTCGTCGTGAAGCGCGATGACGTCCGCGTCCGTTGCGTCGTCGAACACCATGGCATTACGTTCCAGTGCCCGCCGTAACGCCCCCAGTCGATCGCGAAGACGTGCAGCTTCTTCATATTCTTGACGTACCGACGCTTCCTGCATGTCGGTTTCCAACTGCCGAATGAAGGGTCGGGTGTTTCCCGAAAGGAACTTGCACATGTCATCAACACGCGCGCGATAGGCATCAGCATCAATACGGCCAACACACGGGGCGCTGCACTTGTCTATGTAACCCAATAGGCAAGGGCGCCCGAGCCCCTCTGCCCGCTTGAAGACTCCGTCACGACAGGTGCGAACGCCGAAAACTTTCGACAACTCATCCAACGTTTCCCGGATAGCCCAGGCGTGAGCGTAGGGTCCGAAATACCGCGTACCCTTCCGCTTCGGTTCACGAACCACTGCTGCGCGTGGGAACTCCTCGCCCACGGTCACAGCTAGGTATGGATAGGACTTATCGTCTCTGTACTTGACGTTGAAACGTGGGTCGTATTCCTTAAT
The DNA here is from genome assembly GCA_018402235.1 of Candidatus Nanopelagicales bacterium. Lineage (GTDB taxonomy): Bacteria > Actinomycetota > Actinomycetes > S36-B12 > S36-B12 > S36-B12. The sequence goes on from JAGYJJ010000004.1 coordinate 217,889, forward strand.
CCACGTGAATTCCAGGGCAAGAGCCTCAACTTCGTTGGCAACCACCACCCAGTCCACGCTTGATGCTGACGTCACCATGGATTGAGTCCGCGGGTGCAATGATGCGAAGTCGGCAAAATACGAATTCAGGCGAGATCGCAAAGATCGGGCCTTGCCCACATAGATAACCCTTCCGAGGTGATCCCGGAATCGATATACGCCAGGGTTCGTGGGTATGGCCCCCGGCTCGGGCCGGTAGTCACTCGGATCGGTCATCGCGGGCAACCTAGCCCAGGCGCACTAGCCCAAGAGGACGGAGTCACCTTGCACGCGGATCGCCACGGCCGGGAGCCCGGAGTTTGCCGGCCCTTGCACAACCGCTCCATCTTCGGCCGAGAAGAGGGACCCGTGACATGGACACAGAATTTCATTCGCCTCAACGGAGGACATGAGACATCCTTGATGCGGACAAACCGCACTGAACGCCTTGACGTCTCCTTCTGAGGGCTGCACCACAACCACCGGAGGTTCGGCGATAACCACACCGCCGGCCACCGGAACCTCGCTTACCGCCACAAGTTCCTGTCCTTGGTCTGCGGAAACCTCGGCGTCGCCGATCTCCTCGGCCACCTCGGCCTGTGCACTGGTTTCCTCGGCCTCGGTGGGGGTCGCGGTGTCGCCGCCACCGCAGGCAACCAGCACACCGCCAACTGCCACCACGCCACCGGCGGCCAGCACCTTCCGGCGCGGGAGCGTTACGACGCGGGCGATGTCGGAATTCGTCATGTCCGGAACATTACGTCAGCCAGGCTTGCGACGCGACTTGGCGGCAGTCTTGGCTGCCCCCTTGGGGGTTGCCCCACTTGGACCCTCCAAGAGAGGGCGAAGGAAGGCTCCGGTATGGCTCGCAGCAACGTCGGCCACCTCCTCGGGCGTGCCCGTGGCCACGATCGATCCGCCGCCGGATCCCCCCTCAGGGCCCAGGTCGATGAGGTAGTCAGCGGACTTCACGACATCCAGGTTGTGTTCGATAACGATGACCGTATTGCCCTTATCGACCAGCGACTGAAGAACTCCCAGGAGTTTGCGGATGTCTTCGAAATGCAAACCGGTGGTGGGCTCGTCAAGGACATACACCGTGCGCCCCGTTGAGCGCTTTTGCAGTTCACTGGCCAACTTCACGCGTTGCGCCTCGCCGCCAGACAACGTGGGTGCAGATTGACCCATTCGCACGTACCCCAGACCCACGTCTACCAACGTTGCGAGGTGACGGGCGATCGCTGGCACAGCGGCAAAGAACTCGAGAGCTTCCTCGATCGGCATGTCCAATACTTCGGCAATCGTCTTGCCCTTGAAGTGGACTTCCAGCGTTTCTCTGTTGTAACGCGCCCCATGACACACCTCGCAGGGGACATACACATCGGGTAGGAAGTTCATCTCGATCTTGATCGTGCCGTCGCCGCTGCAGGCTTCGCATCGTCCACCCTTGACGTTGAATGAGAAACGGCCCGGCTGATAGCCGCGCACCTTTGACTCAGGTGTGGCAGCAAACAACTTACGGATGTGGTCAAACACCCCGGTGTACGTCGCCGGGTTACTCCTTGGAGTACGGCCAATCGGACTCTGATCGACATGCACCACCTTGTCGATGCCCTCGATGCCCTTCACAGAAGTGTGTTTGCCCGGAACGATCCGAGCTCCGTTCAGGTCACGTGCTAGTACCGCGTACAGGATGTCGTTCACCAATGTCGATTTGCCTGATCCACTCACCCCGGTAACGCAGACGAAATTGCCGAGGGGAAACTTTGCTGTGACGTTCTTCAGATTATGTTCTCGCGCACCTGTGACCGTGACCCAACCTCGGTCACTGGGACGGCGGATAGCGGGCACTTCGATCGATCGGCGACCGGAGAGGTACTGCCCCGTCAACGAATCGGGTGAGGCAAGCAGTTCCTTCACCGGACCGTTGACCACGATCTGGCCACCATGCTCCCCCGCTCCGGGGCCAATGTCCACAACCCAATCGGCGATGCGAATCGTGTCTTCGTCGTGCTCCACCACGATGAGCGTGTTACCCAAATCCCGCAAGCGAATCAGAGTTTCGATGAGTCGATGGTTGTCACGCTGATGCAGGCCGATGCTTGGCTCATCGAGGACATAAAGAACGCCCACAAGTCCGGATCCGATCTGCGTAGCCAACCGGATCCGCTGGGCCTCGCCCCCTGCCAATGTGCCCGCAGCGCGGTCCAAGGACAGATAGTGCAGTCCGACATCCACGAGGAATTGCAGCCGCTCATTCACTTCCTTGAGGACCCTCGAGGCGATCGCGGCATCTCGATCAGAGAGGAGCAATCCTCGTAGTACTTCAGCAGCCTCACCTATCGGTAGCGCGGCAATTTCCGCTATCGAACGCCCGGCGATTGTCACCGCCAAGGACAACGGCTTTAGCCGTGTGCCAGCACACGCAAGACACGGCACTTCTCGCATGAACCCTTCGAAACGCTCGCGAGAAACGTCCGTCTCCGCTTCGGAATGGCGTCGCTTGACGTATGGCACGACCCCCTCGTACTCGGTGTAGTAGGACCGGCGACGTCCGTAACGATTGCGGTATTGCACGTGGATCTGGTCGGGGTACCCGTTCAAGATGACCTTGCGAGCCTTCGCTGGAATTTTGCGCCACGGAGTGTCAACGTCCACCTCGAGTTCCTCTGCGATGGCCTCCAGCAATCGAAAGAAATAGCCCGACACGGTTCCGCGCGACCACGGAGCGATGGCTCCCTCGGCAAGGCTCACGTCCGGATCAGGAACAATCAACTCCTCATCGACCTCACGAGTGGTGCCCAGACCTGCACATTCTGGGCACGCGCCGAAGGGTGAGTTGAACGAAAAGGATCGTGGTTCCAGTTCCTCGAAGGACAGGCCGTCGCGAGGACACGCCAGGTGTTCGGAGTAGATGCGCTCGCGATCAGGATCCGTGTCGCTCAGGTCAACGAAATCCAACACTACGTATCCGTGACCCAGGCCGAGGGCCGTCTCCACGCTGTCGGTCAATCGTCGACGCGAATCAGGGTTGACCGTGAGTCGATCCACCACTACCTCGACTGTGTGCTTTTCCTGCTTCTTCAGGCGCGGTACTTCTTCAAGTCCGTACACAACTCCGTCAACACGCACCCGAGAGAAGCCCTGCGTTTGCAATTGACGGAAGAGTTCGGCGTACTCACCCTTGCGTTCTCGCACCAACGGTGCCAATACTTGAAACTTCGTCTTGGCTGGTAGTTCTAATACCTGATCGACTATCTGTTGCGGGGTCTGACGGCTGATGGGATCGCCGCACACAGGGCAGTGAGGTTTGCCGATACGCGCATACAGGAGGCGCAGATAGTCGTACACCTCCGTGATGGTTCCCACCGTTGAGCGCGGATTGCGTGATGTGGACTTCTGATCGATTGAAACGGCCGGTGAGAGCCCCTCGATAAAATCAACATCAGGTTTGTCCATCTGCCCAAGGAACTGCCGGGCATATGCCGACAGGCTTTCCACATACCTGCGCTGCCCCTCGGCAAAGATGGTGTCGAATGCCAACGAGGACTTCCCGGAACCCGACAACCCGGTGAAGACAATGAGTGCGTCCCGGGGCATCTCGAGCGAGACATCCTTGAGGTTGTGCTCGCGTGCACCGCGGACGACCAATGGGTCCCCGACCACATTCGCCCCTTCCTTTAGCTGACCTCGCTATCGGTGCCGGTTATGTACTCCGGACATGTCAGCGTAGGCGGTCCAGCCGACGTTCGCGAACTCCAGCGACTCACGATCAGCAAACTTGCCGTGGGTCCGATGGACAACAACACCTACCTGCTGCGATGTTCAGCCACTGGAGCCCAGATCCTCATCGATGCTGCCGCAGAACCAGACCGAATCATGGACCTGGTGGGCGCCGGTGGCCTGGTGGGGATCATCACTACTCACCGGCATCACGATCACTGGAGTGCCCTGGCGGAGGTCCACGATCGAACCGGAGCGCCAATCTACGCCCACGTCGAGGACGCTCCGGGGATCGACGTTCCCATTGAATTCCCCATACACGAGGGCCACGTCATTACGTTCGGGAACTGCGCCCTCGCGACCATCCACCTTGTAGGCCACACACCCGGATCCCTCGTACTCGGCTACGACGATCCAACTGGACACACCCACCTATTCACGGGCGATTGCCTATTCCCCGGTGGCGTGGGTCGAACGTGGGCCGCGCAGGATTTCGACTCGCTGTACGACGGGGTCCTCTCCAAGGTGTTCCAGCGCTACGACGACGAAACGTGGGTCTACCCCGGGCATGGCAGCGACACCATTCTCGGTAACGAGCGCCCTCATCTAGTGCAATGGCGTGAACGTGGCTGGTAACGCTCCTTCGGGAAACGACCCGGATAGTGAGGCGAGCAAGACTCGGTTTGATCGCTTCTGGCACGCCCTCACGAACCAACACCCCGACCCCAACAATCCCAAGCAGGTGCAAGCCGCCAAGCGGCTCTCCTCATACGAGAACAAGACAGCCTGGCTGATGGTCGTCCTGGCCCTCACGTACCTCGTCTTGTACTCCTTCTACGTGCTCGAACCTGACTTCACTGACAGCCAACGTTCATTACTCAATCTAGGGATGAACGCCATCTGGATTGTCTTCATCGTCGACCTTCTACTCCGCGCCTTCCTTGCCCCGCACTTCTTCGCCTATCTCATCCACCACCCCATCGACGTCATTGCAGTGGCGATTCCCGCCCTACGCGTGCTCCGAGTACTCAGGGTGCTGACCGCCGGGCAGTGGCTGATCAGTCGGGGCAGCCGGTTGCGTTTCGGGCGGACCGCCACTGCCGTGGTGTTCGCCTTCATATTTGTTACCTATTTGGCCTCACTCGCGGTCCTAAACGCCGAGCGTGGAGCGCCGGGAGGCAAGATCGAAACCTTCCCCGACGCTCTGTGGTGGTCCATCGTGACCATGTCTACCGTCGGCTATGGCGAGTACTACCCCGTGACACCAAACGGGCGGCTTATCGCCGCCGGTGTGATGGTGGTCGGCATCTCCCTTCTAGGCCTCGTAGGTGCTTCCGTTGCTTCCTCTGTCATCAACCGGTTGAGCGGAAAGCAGCAAAAGGGCCAAGACGAGGTCAAGGCGCAACTACAAGCACTTGCTAACGAGGTCGCCGCGTTACGCGAACTCCTCACTGAAGCCAAAGCCATCGGCAGCCACGCGTCCCCGTCTGGTAGGTCGATGGCCGAAACTCCTTCGTCACCAGCGCAGGACGCTGCTTCAGCCGCCCAACAGGAATCCGAACCCGGGTCGCCAAAACCCTGATACCTGGCACACCGTCTCACCCGGTTGCTTCTCGCATCGATCGCAGTTCCGACTTAAGTTCGCTCAGTTCGTCACGTATACGTGCAGCCAGCTCAAACTGCAAATCTGCGGCAGCCTGATGCATCTGATTCGTTAACTGCTCGATCAAACTCACCAGGTCCCCCTCAGCCATCGAAGCAGTGCGCCGCACGGGGGTGGCGTTGGTGGTGGACATGGAGCCGATCAGAGACATCGTGTCGGCTTCTTCCCGCACCAACAGATCGGTGATGTCTGCGATCTTCTTACGTAGGGGCTGCGGATCAATGCCTCGCTCCACGTTGTAGGCAACCTGTCTGGCTCGGCGTCGGTTCGTCTCGTCGATAGCGTTTCGCATAGATGGCGTGATCGAATCGGCGTACATATGCACTTGACCAGAAACATTTCGGGCGGCTCGCCCGATCGTTTGGATAAGTGAGGTCTCCGAACGCAAAAATCCCTCTTTGTCGGCGTCAAGAATCGCCACGAGCGACACCTCAGGAAGATCCAGCCCCTCGCGTAAAAGATTGATGCCGACCAATACGTCGAAAACTCCGGCGCGCAGCTCCCGAAGCAGTTCAACCCGCCGCAAGGTGTCCACCTCCGAGTGGAGGTACTGCACGCGAATCCCGTGCTCTGACAGGTAATCGGTGAGGTCCTCAGCCATGCGCTTGGTCAAGGTCGTGACCAAGGAACGTTCACCCCGCTCCGCCCGTGTTCGAACCTCATACATGAGGTCGTCGATCTGGCCATCCGTAGGTTTGACCACTATCTCCGGATCGACCAAGCCTGTGGGCCGGATTACCTGCTCCACAACATCGCCCTCAACCTTGCCCAATTCGTAGGCACCTGGCGTTGCCGACAGGTAAACGGTTTGTCCAACTCGCTGCGTGAACTCATCCCATTTCAATGGTCTGTTGTCCAAAGCAGATGGAAGCCGAAAACCGTGCTCCACCAGCGTCCGCTTCCGGGACATGTCCCCCTCATACATGGCGCCAATCTGCGGCACGGTCACGTGGGATTCGTCTATCACCATCAGGAAGTCGTCTGGGAAGTAGTCCAGAAGACAATTCGGGGCAGATCCTTCTGGGCGACCGTCAATGTGACGCGAATAGTTCTCGATTCCGGAGCAAGCGCCAACCTGTCGCATCATCTCGATGTCGTAGTTGGTGCGCATCCGCAATCGCTGAGCCTCGAGTAGCTTTCCTTGTGCGTCTAGTTCCGTTAAGCGCGCCTGCAGTTCAGACTCAATTCCGGTAATCGCGCGTTCCATTCGCTCAGGACCGGCCACGTAATGCGACGCAGGGAATATGTAGATTTCCTGGTCTTCGGTCATGATCTCGCCGGTCACCGGATGCAGGGTCATCAGCCGCTCGATTTCATCTCCGAACATCTCAATTCGAACAGGGTGTTCCTCATACATCGGAAAAACTTCAACCGTGTCGCCGCGAACCCTGAAGGTCCCACGCTCGAAAGAGATGTCGTTCCGCGCATACTGAATGTCAACGAATCGACGTAATAGGGCGTCTCGCTCCATTTCCTCCCCAACACGCAAACGGACCATTCGGTCCACGTATTCCTGGGGGGTCCCGAGCCCGTAGATCGCTGAAACGGACGCGACCACGAGGACATCTCTTCGAGTGAGCAGCGAATTGGTTGCCGAATGCCGGAGTCGCTCAACCTCATCGTTGATTGATGAGTCTTTCTCGATGTAGGTATCAGTCTGCGGAACATACGCTTCAGGCTGGTAGTAGTCGTAGTAAGAAACGAAATATTCGATGGCGTTGTTGGGCAGTAGTTCACGGAATTCCGTGGCCAATTGCGCAGCAAGAGTCTTGTTCGGGGCCATCACTAAAGTTGGTCGTTGTAGTCGCTCCACCAACCAAGCCGTCGTGGCCGACTTACCGGTGCCGGTAGCGCCTAAGAGCACAGCGTGCTCATCACCTGCTTCGATCCTTCGCGCCAACTCCTCAATGGCCTGCGGTTGATCGCCCGATGGCCGAAAGTCCGAGACGACCTCAAAGGGCGCCACCGTTCGCTGAAGATCGGTGATCGGTCGTGTCATTGCCGTGCCCACTCCTGCCAAAGTCGATCGACGTGCGATTGCGTCTGGTCGGTCGTCCCGGCATTGTCGATAACGTGATCGGCCGCAGCTAGCCGGTCCTGCCTGGACGCTTGACGAGCCATCCGCGCCCGCACGTCGTCGGAATCTAGGCCGCGCGCCATAGCACGGTGCACTTGGATTTCCTCGGGCACATCCACCACCACCACGAGATCCACAAGCGAAACCTGCCCCGTTTCCACCAGCAGTGGCATCTCATAGATCACCACCGCACCGCTACCTTCGCCCTGCTCGAGCTCGACCTCTGCTAATTCGCGAATTGCAGGATGCGTGATCTCGTTGAGGTGGCGCGTGCCTCGCTCACTTGCGAATGCGCGCTCGGCAAGCAAGGCACGATCCAAGGTGCCGTCCGATGAGACGATATCGGCACCAAATTCCTCAACTAACCGGGCGAGAACCGGTGAACCGGGCTCCACGATGCGCCTGGCAATTTGGTCGGCGTCGACGACGATTGCGCCCTTGCCAGCCAGCATCGCGGCCACGGTTGACTTACCCGAGCCGATCCCCCCGGTCAGCCCGATGCGCACCCTGGAGACTTCTCGCTACTCGCTGGTGAGTTTGTCGCGCAGTGCCTGGAGCGCCTCATCCGAAGCTAAAGAGCCCTCGGCATCCCCGCTGTCCGATGAGTAAGTCGTCGCATCGCCGGTTTCAACTGCAGCCGCCTGGTCGGCTTCTTGCGCCTCGACCATTTGCTTGCGGTGAGCCTCCCAGCGAGCGTGGGCGTCGGCGTATTCCTGCTCCCACGCTGCACGTTGGCCCTCGAAGCCGGCCTTCCATTCGCCAGTCTCAGGATCGAAGCCGTCGGGACCGATGTAGCTGCCGGCCTCATCGAATGCCGGCGCCATGCCGTACAAGTACGGGTCGAACTCCTCAGAGCCCTGCGTATCTCCGGAATCGTTCGCCTGCTTGAGCGACAGCGAGATCCGGCGGCGCTCCAAGTCGATATCGATTACCTTGACAAATAGTTCATCGCCCACCTGAACGATCTGCTCGGGCAACTCAATGTGACGCTCGGCCAACTCGGAGATGTGAACAAGGCCCTCGATGCCCTCGTCTACGCGCACGAAAGCGCCGAAGGGAACGAGCTTGGTCACCTTGCCGGACACCACCTGGTTGAGTTGGTGGGTTCGCGCGAAGTGCTGCCACGGATCTTCCTGGGTGGCCTTCAAAGACAGCGAAACTCGCTCCCTATCCATATCCACATCGAGAACCTCGACGGTCACTTCCTGGCCTACTTCGACAACCTCGGACGGGTGGTCGATGTGCTTCCAGGACAACTCCGAAACGTGAACCAAGCCGTCCACGCCACCGAGATCCACGAACGCACCGAAATTGACGATGCTGGAAACAACCCCAGAGCGAATCTGACCCTTTTGCAACTGGGTCAAGAAAGTTTGACGAACCTCAGACTGGGTCTGCTCGAGCCAAGCACGGCGCGAGAGGACGACGTTATTACGGTTTTTGTCGAGTTCGATGATCTTTGCTTCAAGTGTCTTGCCTACATACGGCTGAAGATCACGTACGCGGCGCATTTCCACCAACGATGCGGGCAAGAAGCCACGCAGTCCAATGTCCAAGATCAGGCCGCCCTTGACGACCTCGATGACCTGGCCTTCGACCACACCGTCTTCTTCCTTGACCTTCTCGATCGTGCCCCAGGCGCGCTCGTACTGCGCGCGCTTCTTGGACAGGATCAGCCGGCCTTCCTTGTCCTCCTTCTGCAGGACAAGTGCTTCGACTGAGTCACCAACGCCCACAACCTCGGACGGATCGACATCGTGCTTTATCGACAGTTCACGGGAGGGGATAACGCCCTCTGTCTTATAACCGATGTCGAGAAGGACTTCATCACGGTCCACCTTGACGATGGTGCCTTCGACGATGTCGCCGTCGTTGAAGTATTTGATCGTTGCATCGATGGCTGCCATGAAATCATCGGCCGAGCCGATGTCGTTGATGGCCACCTGGGCCGGAGCAGCAGAAGGGGCGGAGGTCGTAGGAACAGTCATGTAGTGGGGAATCCGATGCGTCGTTGGTGTATCCAGCGGTCGCTGGGCCCCCCAAGGGTACGGGAGAGCCCGAGGGGTGAGTGCGTCGGGTGGTCGCCCTGGTGTTTAGTGGCCGGCGCTTTGCCAGTCCGCTCCCACACCCACCGAAACGTCCAGCGGAACGCGCAACTTCGCTGCTCCTGCCATCTGCTCTCGCAAGGTCGCCTCAACGATCGGCGCCTCGCCCGGAGCCACCTCCACAACCAATTCGTCGTGCACTTGAAGAAGCAGCCGGCTGGCCAGCCCCTGGTGTGAGATCGCCTCCGCTACCCGGAGCATCGCCACTTTCACGATATCGGCCGCCGTGCCCTGGATCGGAGCGTTGAGGGCCATCCGCTCGGCCATCTCCCGGCGTTGACGGTTGTCATGAGACAGGTCAGGGAGGTAGCGACGACGACCGAGCATGGTCTCGGTGTAGCCAACCTTCCTCGCCTGCTCAACGATCCCCGCCAGATAGTCGCGCACCCCACCGAACCGGGTGAAGTACTCGTCCATCAGGTCCTGGGCCTCAGCTGGACTGATACGCAACTGCTGAGACAGGCCATACGCCGACAAGCCATAGGCCAGGCCATAACTCATTGCCTTAATGCGACGTCGCATTTCCGGATCCACATCAGATTCCTGGACGCCGAACACCTTGGCCGCCACCGAGCTATGCACATCCTCGCCCTCGGAGAAGGCTTCGATCAAGCCATCGTCTGCGGACACATGCGCCATGATGCGCATCTCGATCTGGCTGTAGTCGGCCGTCATCAAACTCTCGTAGCCCTCCCCCACGACGAAACACGCTCGGATCCGTCGGCCTGCCTCCGTGCGAATGGGGATGTTCTGCAAATTCGGGTCCGACGATGAGAGTCGACCGGTTGCCGCCGCCGTCTGCTTGAAGGTTGTGTGGATCCGTCCTTGCTCATCTGCAAGAGGCAACAGCCCATCGACCGTCTGTCGCAACTTTGACACGTCGCGCCACGCGAGGAGTTGCTCGAGAACTGGATCGTGCGTGGAAACAAAAAGGTTCTGAAGTGCTTCTGCATCGGTCGTATAACCCGTCTTGATTTTCTTCGTCTTCGGCAACCCTCGCTCGACGAAGAGAACCTCCTGAAGTTGCTTGGGTGATCCAAGGTTGAAGGTGTGCCCAACAATCCGATGGGCTTCCTCCTCGGCTCGACGCATGGCGTCTGCGAACTCGGCCGAAAGAGCCTTGAGTTTGTCGCGATCCACGGCGATGCCTGCGTACTCCATTCTTGAAAGAAGACCGGCAAGAGGAATCTCGATGTCGCGCAATAGCGGCGCGAGTCCTTCGGTTTCAAGCCGTGTCTCCAGCTGCGCAGCCACCTCACCAATTGCATGAGCTGCTCGCGCTAAGTCCTGAAGTTGCGTCGAATCATCGGCATCCAGCGTGAGTTGACCGTTGGCGTCGTCGGCTTGCTGGACCGTGGATCCCATAATTCTTTGACATACGTCGTCAAGGGAGTAGGAACGAGCTCCCGGAGCATCCAGGTATGCAGCTAGCGCGGTGTCCATCGCAACACCATCGATAATCCGCTCCCCTTCGGACTGAGTGAGCGCTGCCAGATCAGGACCCTTCACATCATGCAGACGTTTCACGACATCGGCATTGCCAAGCCAATCGAATACCGCCGTGCGGTTCTTGTCGTCGCTCGTCGGTATCGCCAGTAGCCGCCCCTCGGCGCTGATGGCAACACCGGCAATCTCGCCACGCCCAGCGGACCATGAACCGCCAACGGCCACCGCCGCGTTGGTGACCTTGGACAAAGCCGTGGCCGCCTTGCCGTCCTTGATGATTTCGATATCTGGCATGGGAGAGGCCGGTGCGGGAGAAACGCCGGCCGGAGCTGCGCCGCTGCCGTGAGGCAGTGCGTCAACGCGCGAACGCAAAGCGGAGAATTGCAGGGATTCGAAGAGTTGCTCGACTTCAGCGCGCGACCACTCACGCCATTCCAGTGACTCCACCGGAGACATCAAGGGGCACATCGCGCACGAGCTCGGTCAGTTCGCGATTCATCAACACCTGGGGCACGGCTTCCCGAAGCGCCTCGCCCACTTTTCCGCCGACGCTGTCCACGTTATCTACTAAATTGGCCAAACTTCCGTAGGTACCCAGCCACTTGACCGCTGTCTTCTCCCCCACTCCCGGGATTCCGGGCAGGTTGTCGCTCGGATCCCCACGAAGCGCTGCAAAATCTGGATACTGAATGGGCGTGAGCCCGTACTTTTCCTCGATGGCCTCCGGTGTCATGCGCGCGAGGTCTGACACGCCCTTCTTTGGATACAGGACCGTCGTTCGCGAATCGACCAATTGGAAGGTATCTCTATCCCCGCTCACGATCTGCACGTCCAAGTCATGTTCTTGGCCCTGGGTTGTGAGGGTCGCGATGACGTCGTCGGCCTCGAAACCTTCCACCTGGAAGGTCGTGATCCCCAGCGCACGCACTACTTCCTTGATCAACTCGACCTGGCCTTTGAACTCCGCTGGCGAGGAGGCTCGGGTTGCCTTGTAATCGGCAAAGCGTTCCGTGCGAAAGCTCTTTCGCGAGACGTCGAACGCAACCGCCACGTGGCTTGGTTTCTCGTCACGAAGCAGATTCACCAACATTGAGGTGAACCCGTAGACCGCATTCGTTGGTTGACCGGTGGAGGTACTGAAGTTTTCAACCGGAAGGGCGTAGAAAGCCCGGTACGCCAATGAGTGCCCATCCAGCAACAGCAATCTGGCCGCGCCCATTGCGTGATCATAGGCGCGCCGGCGGTCTACGCTTCTCGCGTGAGCGATACATCGGACGGCATGCCAGTGGAATTCGAAAGCCTTGGAGCCGGCGCACTTGCCGAGAAGATGGGCATCGAAATCCTTTCCGCCTCCCCCGATCGTGTGGTGGGCACCATGCCGGTGATAGGCAATACCCAGCCCTATGGCCTCCTCCATGGGGGAGCCAGCGCGGTGCTCGCCGAATCTCTCGGATCCATCCACGCTGCCTTCAACGCCGGTCCTGAAAACATCGTGGTGGGAGTGGATTTGAACTGCACGCACCATCGGTCTGCAACCCAGGGCGTGGTGACTGGCGAAGCGACCACCTTGTCCGCTGGACGCACCCTGGTCAGTTCCCAGATCCGGATCTCTAACGAGGCAGGCGATCCGATCTGCACTGCTCGACTCACCTGCCTCATCCGGCCGGCGAAGCGGCCGGGCACGAACGCGTAACAAAGCCGACCAAAGTGCCAAAGCCCTCGCTATTTCAGGGGGAACCGGGCTAGGGTTTCGTGACCGTTTCGGATGGCACTTGCCTCCGAATCCGTTTCCGCCCTGGAGGTGCCTTGACCAGTCGAGCCCGCGGTACCGCTGGCGCGCTCGTCCTCGCGGTGCTGGCTGCTCTGGGTTTCGCGCTGCTCTCGAGCGCCCCGGCCCATGCGGCGGATACCGTCCTTGTGGGGTCCTTCACCGCCCCCGACGGCACACCCGTTGAGGGCGTATCGGTGACCGTGAGCAACGCCGACGGATTCAGCGAAACCGTGACCAGCGACGCCAACGGCGATTTCTCAGCCGCACTCCCCAGCGGTGGCACCTACCAAATTGATCTTGATGTCAGCACGCTCCCGGACGGAATCGCCCTCACCAAACCCGAGGACGAGAGCCGATCGTTGCTGGTCCTCGGTGGCGAGAAGCGCATCCTCACCAAGCTGGTCGAGGGCGAAGGTGGCGGCGGCGGTGGTGGCGGTTTCATTAACGTCACCGGGGATCAGTTCCTGCAGTTGCTCTTTGACGGTCTCCTCTTTGGCGTCATGATCGCGCTCGCTGCTCTCGGCTTGAACTTGGTTTTTGGCACCACCGGCCTGACGAACTTCTCCCATGGCGACCTCGTCACGCTGGGCGCCTTCACCGCACTTCTGCTCAACCTCTCGGGCGTGAACATCATCATTGCCGCTCCGATAGCGGTTGTTTTCTGTGCCATCGTCTTCGGCTGGGGACAGAACAAAGTGCTGTGGCGGCCGCTGCGCCGCCGCAAGACCGGCCTCATCGCGATGATGATCATCTCTATTGGTCTGGCCATCGTGTTGCGCTATTCGGTAGCCCTTTTCTTCGGCGCCGCACCCCAGACCTACAAGCAGTACGCAGGGCAGGCCGGCATCAACCTCGGCCCCGTCACCGCTACCCCGAAGGCCTTGATCCTTGCCGCTCTCGCGGTCATCACGCTCACCGCTGTGGTCATTTGGGTTCAGCGCTCTCGTATCGGAAAAGCGACACGGGCGGTCTCGGACAACCCGGCACTGGCTTCTGCGACGGGTATCGACGTCGAGAAGGTCATCGCGGTGGTGTGGATCGTCGCCGCAGGCCTTGCCGCCTTCGCTGGCGTCTACCTGGGCATGACACAAAACAGCGTCTGGAACATGGGCCAACGCATACTGCTGATCATCTTTGCCTCGGTTATTCTTGGGGGGCTCGGAACCGTCTACGGCGCCATCGTCGGTGCCCTGGTGGTGGGCGTGTTCATCAACTTGACGAGCTTGGTCATTCCCACAGAGATGAAGACCGTCGGTGCACTTTTCGTGATGATCTTGATCTTGATGATTCGCCCGCAAGGCCTACTCGGTAGACGAGAGCGGGTGGGCTGATATGGATTGGGGATTCGTTCTCACCCAGACCATGACACAAGCGGTCGGGGTAACCGCCATCATCTACATCCTGGCGGCCATCGGCCTCAACGTTCAGTTCGGATACGCCGGCTTGCTCAACTTCGGTCAGGTCGCATTCGTGGCCGCGGGTTCATACGCCGTAGGCGTGATCGTCTTGACCTTCGACCTAAGTTTGTGGCTCGCCATTGTGGTTGCGGTGGTCGTTGCGACGATTTTGGCACTACTGCTGGGGATTCCCACCCTGCGCCTGCGTGCAGACTATTTGGCCATCGTGACTATCGCAGCCAGTGAGTTGTTCCGGCTCACGGTTCGGTCCATCGCCTTCAAGGACGTACTCGGCGGCGCTCAGGGCCTCAACGGCAAACTCGGCCAGCAGTTCCACGACACCAACCCGCTGCCAGCAGACTTCCAGAGCCTGCCGGTCCTCAGTTGGACGCGCCAAGACTTGTGGGTCGTCATCGTTGGCTGGATCCTGATCGCCGCTTTCACGCTGTTGGTCTGGCTGCTCGTTCGCAGTCCATGGGGACGCGTGGTCAAGGGCATCCGCGAGGACGAAGACGCCGTGGTGTCCCTGGGCAAGAATGCATTCGTCTACAAGCTTCAGGCACTGATTCTCGGTGGCATCATCGCGGCCTTCGGCGGCATCGTCTGGGCGGTCGCCAAGCAATCAGTCCAACCAGACACGTTCCAGCCCGACTTCACATTCTTCGCCTACACAATATTGCTCCTTGGTGGTGCCGCTCGGGTCTTCGGACCGATCGTCGGCGGCATCATCTTCTGGTTCCTGCTTGCAGGAACAGGCGAGTTCCTGGGTCAAGCCATCCAGGCCGGTTGGATCGACTTCCTGCAACCGACGGACGTTGGAAACATCCGCTTCGTCTTGATGGGATCCGGCTTGATCGCCTTGATGGTCTTCCGACCGCAGGGAATCTTCGGAGACAGGAAGGAGTTGGCCCTCGATGCCCGATAGCACCGCCACCGGCGTGTCACGCGCCGAGCAGGCCAAGGCAACCCTGGCATCGGTGCCAGCAACGCCCGGGGTTCCCAAACCCGACCCGATCCTTGTTGCTGATCACGTGTTGCGCACTTTTGGCGGCCTGACGGCCGTGAATGTGGAACACGTCGAGATCCAGCGCGGGGCCATCACGGCTCTCATCGGGCCAAACGGAGCGGGCAAAACCACCTTCTTCAATTTGATCACCGGATTTGACGACGTCAATGAAGGCGCCTGGACTTTCAATGGGCGCCCAGTTGCCGGCAAGGCACCGTTTCGCTTGGCGCGGCTGGGCATGGTTCGCACCTTCCAGTTGACCAAGGCGCTAAGCCGCATGACCGTAATCGACAACATGCGTCTGGGCGCCAAGGACCAAACCGGCGAACATATATTCGCAGCCATCTTTCCTTTCTTGTGGAAGTCACAGGAGAAACAGATCGATCAACGCGCGATGCGTCTGCTTGAGCGTTTCAATCTTCACGAGAAGGTCGGCGACTTTGCCGGCTCGCTCTCCGGGGGGCAGCGCAAACTTCTGGAAATGGCCCGGGCGCTGATGTCCGATCCGGAGCTGGTGATGTTGGATGAGCCCATGGCCGGCGTGAATCCGGCGTTGAAGCAGAGTTTGCTGGGCCACATCAAGTCCATACGCGAGGAGGGCACCACGGTGCTTTTCGTTGAGCACGACATGGACATGGTTCACGACATCTCCGACTGGGTGATCGTCATGGCACAGGGGCAGATCATCGCCGAAGGACCCCCGGATACTGTCATGAAGAATGCCGCCGTGATCGACGCCTACCTCGGCGCCCGTCACGATTCGAACCTCACCGAGTCCGGTGAGGCACTCACCGAGGACGGTGCCTGATGAACTACACCGAACCGGCAGACCTCCCCAACCCGGGAGATCCCAATGACCCGCACGAGTTCGAAACTGAACTTGACGTCAACGCCGATCAACTGGCAACTGGACACCCGGCGTCACCTGAACAAGTCCACTTGTCTCAGGCTCTGGGCGCGTTGGTTCGCGCCGATCAACTCTTCGCCGGATACTTTCCCGGCGTAAACATCCTCAATGGCACAGATTTGTACGCCAAGGACGGAGAGCTCGTTGGCATCATCGGCCCAAATGGAGCTGGTAAGTCGACGCTACTGAAGGCGATCTTCGGACTCGTTCACATCAATGAGGGGGCCGTCTTACTACGCGATGAGGACATCACCAACCTTCGAGCCGACCAGCTGGTCAAGCGTGGGGTGGGATTCGTCCCCCAGACGAACAACGTATTTCCCTCTCTCACGATCGAAGAGAACATGGAAATGGGTGCCTTCCAAGACCCCAAAAGTTTCAGCGGGCGCTTCGACAAGGTCGTGGATTTATTCCCCACCCTGGGAGAACGCCGCAAGCAGCGGGCTGGATCACTGTCCGGTGGTGAACGCCAGATGGTGGCCATGGGTCGTGCATTGATGATGGAACCCAGCGTGTTGCTGTTGGACGAGCCGAGTGCGGGCCTATCCCCCGCGCTTCAGGACGAGGTATTCGTCCGAGTGCGTGAGATCAACCAGACCGGCGTAACGGTGATCATCGTCGAGCAGAACGCCCGTCGGTGCCTGCAAATTGTCGATCGCGGATACGTTCTGGACCAGGGCAAGAACGCTTACACAGGATCGGGCAAGGAACTGGCCAACGATCCCAAGGTCGTCGAGCTCTACCTGGGAACCCTCGCCAAGGCCTAGCCGGCGAACCTCCCCGCGTGGACCGGCGAACCTCCCGCGTGGACCGGCGACCTCCCGCGTGGACCGGCGAGCCTCCCCGCGTGGACCGGCGAACCTCCCGCGTGACCGGCGAGCCTCCCGCGTGGACCGGCGAGCCTCCCGCGTGGACCGGCGAGCTCCCCGCGTGGACCGGCGAACCTCCCGGCGTAATCACCACCTTGCCGAGTTTCTGAGCATTCGCTCATTTCTAACCTGGCGCAACCTACTGACGATGGCGTGCGGATGGCGGAGATCCTCTTTTCGCACTACGAGGACTTCCCATCCCTCATTGCGCAGGAGCTTGCGCCGCTCTTCGTCATGCTCAACCGTCTCGGCGTGCCAGTCGCCGTCGTACTCGGCACCGATCTTCAGCAGCGGGTAGGCCAGATCCAGGCGACAAACGATTTCGCCTCCGATAACGACACTCCAGTTGATCCGCGGCTCAGGAAGACCGCACGAGACCATAAACCATCTCAAACGTGATTCTTGAGGGGACTCTGATCCGCAACGTAGCCAGGGCGCAACTGACCGTGCCCGACGTACTCCGCGTCGACCCCTAGACCACGCCAGGACCGACTCCACTTCTTCAATCGTGATTGCGCCTTCCTGCAGGCAGTAGTCGCCCATTGCCAACAAATGATCCTCGCTCACCAACGATGCGCAATCGACCCAAGTTCTCGCCGCTGACGTTACACAAACACCACGTAGATTCAGACGGTGTTCCGGTGGCACATAGATCTCATGACCGTCTGTTCCATGTTGACGTGAGGCGTTTCCGCCACCGAACCTCGTAAGACTCACTACGCCTGATAGGACCGCCGCGGCTCGTGTGGCCGGTACCGGCATTCCCCACAGCGCAGCTGCGCTGAAGCCGACCACGATGCCTGGTGTTCGAGCCTTAGCTAACGCCAATCTGCAGTCTGCCTCAACGCTTGCCAGTTCATCAGGCGACCAGCCTGAACATCGCTCCATGAACCCACTGTCAGACAATCACAGTGAGCCGGACTAGCCCCAACCGCGATCCTGTGGAAGTCGAAACCGCAGGCTGTTGACAAAGTGGCGGTTACTGAGGTTAACCCGACGCCCAAGGGGTCAGTTCGCCGGTTCCGGCGGGGAGGTTCGCCGGTTCCGGCGGGGAGGTTCGCCGGTTCCGGCGGGGAGGTTCGCGGGGAGGGAATGAGTCGGGGCCCTGCTCCGCTAAGGAAGCAGGGCCCCGACTGTCATGCGGGGTGCGGCGCCTTACGGCAGCGGCACGTCCGCAGTGACCTTGCCGATCTCTTCGAACTCGGTGTTCGAGGTGTACTCGTTCACTGCGATGGTGCCCTGAGCCAGATCGCCGTACTCATTGAAATCGACTGGGCCAGTGACGCCCTCGAAGTCGATCGCGGTACCGGCATCCAGCAGAGCCTTGCAGTCGGCCCAGGTGGAGCACTTCTCGCCACCGTTACCTGCAACCTCAGGCAGGAACGTGGCGATCGCAGTGCCGTCACCGCAACCGGCAGCCTCAGCGGCCAGCGCAATGAGCATCATCGAGTCGTAGGACTGTGCGCCGTAGGCGAAGTCCGTGAGGTCAGGATCGACCTCAAGCAGGCTGTTGTTGAACTCGGTGAGGTCAGCCTCACCCGAGGGCACGGTCGCCTTAACGCCGGTCATGGTGCCAGCCGGGAAATCCGCGTACGCGGTGGTCGAGATGTTGCCGTCCACCAGGAAGATCTGGATGTCCTGCGGCCCAGCGCCCTGCTTGATCATCTCCTGCAGGAGCTTGACGGTCTCCTCGAAGCCGATCACAGTTACAGCCTGCGGACCGCTGGCGACGATCTCGCTCACCTCAGCAGCAAAGTCAGCCGCTGCGGGGTCGTAGAGCAGATCAGCGGTGATGGTGCCACCGGCAGCGCTGAAGTCCTTGACCACAGCATCCTTCAGGCCTTCGCCGTAAGGATCTTGACGAGCGATGACGGCCATCGACTCAACGCCGCTATCGACTGCGTCGGCCGCGATGACTGCGCCCTGGAGCACGTCAGACGGCGAAACACGGAAGTAGAGGCCGTTGTCCGGGTAGGTGGTCAGCGCCGGCGCCGTGTTGGCCGGTGAGAACTGAACCACGCCGTTGGACGTGATCTTGTCGATAACGGTTAGCGACACGCCAGAGGACGCAGCGCCAATGATCGCCTGCACGCCCTGAGACAGGTGCGAGTCGACGGTCTGGCTTGCGATGTCCGTTGTGGTGTCGCCTGAATCACCCTCGATGTAGGTGACAGGGCTGCCGAGCACGCCGCCTCCGGCGTCGATCTCGAGCAGTGCCTTGTCGACGCCGGCAAATTCCGGCGGCCCGAGGAAGGCGAGGTCACCCGTGGCCGGGAGCAGTGAGCCCACGATCAGGGTGTCGTTTTGGCAGGTTGCGTCGTCAGCGGCGGTGTCCTCTGCGGTATCTTCCGCAGCGGTCTCCTCAGCCACTGTCTCCTCAGCGGTCGTCTCGGCCGACGTTGCATCATCGTCTCCGCCGCCACAGGCAGCGAGAGCGAGGGAAGCAGCGCCGAGCACAGCGACGGCCTTGAGAGCCATAGTGCGCTTCATGCAGTTCTCCTTGGACATACGAAACGACGGCGAATGCCGTCGCATTGACCGTTACTCTAAGCGCACACCGGTTACCGGCAGGTAACCAGAAGGGGTCCCTAGACCGTTTCGTGATCGGAATGTGACCTGCTCGAACCTTAACTAGGGGGTGACCTGCCCAGCCAGGAGCGCGGTGGCCGCCTCGGCGAGGGTGACACGCCTGTCCATTGCCGCCCGGCGCAGCCAAGCAAACGCCTCCGGCTCGCTCATCCCATGGCCGCCTTGGAGCAGATTCTTGGCCTGCTCCACAGCCTCGCGGGAGGCAGCTCGCTCGCCCAACGAGGAAACCTGCGCCTTCAGATCTTGGATCTGCTGCCACCGGGCCATCGCCAACGAGATGGCGGGGTCAAGGTCGGCCATCGTGAACGGCTTAACTACGTACCCCACGGCTCCGGCTTCCGCGGCCTTGGTCGAGATATCGCGCTGGCTGAAGGCCGTGACCATGACAACGGCGCAAAGGTCCTCCGCTGCAATCTCCGCAGCCGCGGATAGACCATCTCGTTCCGGCATCGCGATGTCGAGGAAGACCATGTCCGGGCTTTCCGATCGAACGAGGTCCACTGCCTGCTGACCGTTGAATGCCTCACCCACAACCTGATGCCCGAGTTCACGGACCATCTCGACCAGGTCCATTCGGATCACCGCTTCGTCTTCGGCAACGACGATGCGCAAAGACGCGCCCTCAAGAACTCCAGACATACCCCAAGACTACGGCGGACCGGTCAATGTCGTCTGCCACCACCTTGCACTGACTCATCTCCCTTACTTTCGAAGACCGGGAAGGGAAAGTTGATGCAAAAGATCACGAAATCAGTAACCACTATCGCCAGTATCGCCTTGACTGCGGTCATCTTGCTGACAGCCTGCGGTGGCGAACAACTTGCCGAGCAGATCGGTGAGCAGGCCATCAACGGCGAAGTTCAGATCGACGACGATTCGATCTCCATCACCGACGAAGAAGGCAACGAGTTCAGTGCAGGCGGGGGGACTGAGCTCCCCGCATCGTGGCCAGCGAACGTGCCGGCATTTCCGGACGGTGATCTAGTGGTCGCGACGTCTATGTCCGAAGGATCCGCAACGGCTCTGTGGGAGACAACCCAGCCAGTTGACGCCGCAGCCGCTACCTACGAAGCCCTTCTGGTCTCAAGCGGGTTCACCTTGGAACAAGATGCTGTTATCGATGGCACCATCGTCCGCAGCTACCGGGGTGACACACACATTGCCAATATGACCGTGGCAAAAGCTAATGGGTCAACCAACATCAGCGTCTCCGTAGTCACGGATTTACGATGATCGCACCTGCGTGCGACTCAACCAAACGGGTTCAGGCCGTATCCAGCGGGTAGAGGTTCGCCGCTAACCTTGTCTCCGCGCCCCGGTATCCCAACCGGTAGAGGAAGCGGTCTCAAACACCGTCCAGTGTGGGTTCGAATCCCACCCGGGGCACGAGCGAGTGGAGCCGAGCTTGCTCGAGTTCCCGAGCGAGTGGCACGGGTTGAGCGAAGCGATCACCCGGGGCACGAGCGAGTGGAGCCGAGCTGGCTCAACCTTGGACTCGCGCCCGCTCCACTCCGCTGAGAACCCCGTTCACGAATGCGGGAGATTCATCGGTCGATAACGAGGTCGCGAGCTCTACAGCTTCGGAAATTGCTACGCCGTTGGGGACGTCGTCGGCAAACAGGACCTCGAAAACCCCAATTCGAAGGATCGCACGATCGACGGCAGGCATCCGATCGACGGACCAACCCTCCGCAGCCGCCGCAATGGCCGCATCCACAGCCGCCTGATGTTCCACGATCCCTTCCACCAGAGCGACCGTATGCCCATTCAACGCTGGCTCACTGGCAGCCTCCCGCCGACGAATGTGATCGGCAAGCACCGATGGCACCGGGACGGATTTCGAGTCAGCCTCGAACAAGATGTCGAGGGCTCGCTTGCGCGCCTTGCTGCGGGCAGACATCTAGTCGTTCACGCGGCCAAGATATGAACCATCGCGCGTATCGACCTTGACCTTCGTATCCGACTCAACGAAGAGTGGTACTTGGATCTCAGCCCCTGTTTCGAGGGTTGCCGGCTTGGTGCCACCTGTGGACCGATCACCTTGGACGCCTGGTTCTGTGTAGGTGATCATCAGTTCGACCGACGCGGGCAGTTCGACGATGATCGGCGTTCCCTCATGAACCGAAACATTGGCATTGTTGTTCTCAAGCAGGTACCTCTCCGCATCGCCTACCACTGCGCTAGGCACCGGCATCTGGTCGTAAGAGGAGGTGTCCATGAAGATGAAGTCGTCCCCGTCGCGATACAGGTATTGCATCTCTCGTCGATCCACTGTGGCTGTTTCAACCTTCACGCCCGCATTGAAGGTCTTGTCGACCACTTTGCCGGAGAGGACGTTCTTCAGTTTGGTGCGCACGAAGGCACCGCCCTTGCCAGGCTTCACGTGCTGAAACTCCACGACGGCCCACAGCTGGCCGTCCAAGTTCAAAACTATGCCGTTTTTTAAGTCATTCGTGGTTGCCACTGCACTCCCCAACTAGTCGAATCTTCGAGCTCTCGTTGCTAGCCGACGACGATCAGGTCTCGGGATGCACTCGTCAGCACTCGCGCCGCTCCACCCACGACGACCGTGTCTTCGATACGCACCCCACCGCGACCAGGGAGGTAGATCCCGGGTTCAACGGTGATCGGCGAGCCGGCGCTGATGCTATCGGCGCTGGTTGCTAGAACCATCGGTGGCTCGTGGATCTGCAATCCCACCCCATGCCCCGTTCCGTGAGTGAACTCATCGCCGTAGCCAGCTTCCGAAATCACCGAGCGCGCCGCATCATCGACAACGCAAGCACCTACCCCGGGTACTGCGGCGTCGATTGCCGCCTGCTGCGCCAAACGGACAACGTCGTGAATCTCGCGTTGCCATGCATGTGGAGGTGTCCCAACTACGAACGTGCGAGTCATATCCGCGTGATAGCCGGCAACCTTGGCGCCGCAATCAATCACGAGGAGATCGCCTTGCTGCAGGCAGCGCGCCGTGGGTTCATGATGCGGAATCGCGGAGTTGGGTCCGGAAGCGACGATGGTCGGAAATGCTCGATCGTCGGCTCCCAACTCTGCGAATATCCACTCTAGGCGTCGCGCAAGTTGTACTTCGCTATCGCCAGCAGATGCGCTCTGAACCACCACCTCGAGTCCGCGCGCCGTGATGTCACAGGCACGAGCAAGCACTTCGATTTCCCACTCGTCCTTCACCGCCCTCAGATCTCGCAGTGCATGGTCGGCCATGTGAACAACCACGTTTGCCTGCCGCAACCGATCAACCTGGTCGACGGTGAGTTGCGGATCGACGCTTATCGATTGCAGATTCAGCGCAAGGATGGCTGCCACGGCGTCGCGCTCGATAACGACCGCAACGTCGGTGGTTTCGGACTCGGCCTGGTCTCGGTAACGACCATCCGTTATAAGCGTTGCGCTCTCATCTGACAACAGCAAGGCCCCATTGCTACCCGAAAAGCCAGTGAGATATCGAATCGTCGGCAAGTCCCGAGTCAGGAAGGGTCCACCACCGACTGCCATCCGGGCGCGCTCGCAGCGCATCGCAAACGGCATCACGATTGCGCCAGCAGCCCCGCAAGTGCACGCAGCGCTAATCGATAGGAGTCTGCACCGAAACCGGAGATGGTGCCGGTCGCTACTCCTGCCACAACCGAGGTATGACGGAACTCCTCGCGCGCTAGAGGATTGCTGAGATGGACTTCGATCAGCGGCGCGGTCAACATTGCGCATGCATCCCGTATCGCGTACGAGTAGTGCGTAAAGGCAGCTGGATTAAGCAGCACAGGAATCGATTCATCGGCTGCTTGATGCAGCCACTCGATCAACTCGGCTTCGTCGTTGGTCTGTCGCACCTCTGCTTGCAGACCCAGGCCGGATGCCTCTTCGACAACATTCGCAGCCAACTGTTCGTAACTCAGGGATCCGTAAACGTCCGGTTCACGCGATCCAAGCCGATTCAGGTTGGGCCCATTTAGCACCCAAACACGTGTCACTGCCATGTCGGAGAGCCTACGCGCTGATGGCCTCGTAGGCCGCCTGCAACAGCGCGGGGTCTGGACCCTCCCAGATTGCCGGGTGCTGCATACCGTGCAGAACCACGAAGCGCAGCAGGCTGCCGCGTGCCTTCTTGTCGATTTGCATGGCCGGCAGAAGTCGGTCCCAGCGGCCACCGGCGTACGTGGTCGGCAGCCCCACTAACCCCAGAACCTCGCGATGGCGGTCGACATCTGCATCCGACAACTTGCCACCGAGGCGGGCCAACTCGGCGACGTAGACCATTCCCACACTTATCGCAGCGCCATGGCGCCACTGGTATTTCTCCACGCGCTCAATCGCGTGACCCAGGGTGTGGCCGTAGTTCAGCGCCGCCCGACCGACTCCACCCCCGGCTCCAGTCTCCTTGAAGTCTGCGGCCACGACATCCGCCTTCACCTGCACTGCACGCCGGACCAGATCGGGGAGCAGCAAGCCCGTCGGATCAGTTGCTTCGTCCGTGCGACTTTGAATGTCCTCAAGAATACTGGCATCGTGGGTGAAGCCCACCTTGACAACCTCTGCGAAACCGGCGAGGAGGTCATTGCGCGGCAACGTCTCCAGTGCATTGATGTCACACAACACGCCACTAGGACTGTGGAATGCCCCCACCAGGTTCTTGCCAGCTTCGGTATTAATGCCGGTCTTACCGCCGACAGCGGCATCCACCATCGCGAGCAAAGTGGTGGGAATCTGCACAACACGAATGCCGCGCAACCAGGTAGCGGCGGCGAATCCAGCGAGATCGGTTGTGGCTCCCCGCCGAGTCCGACAACTACATCTGTTCGAGTGAATCCGCTCGACCCCAGGGCATTCCACACGAATGCGGCGACCTCGGCGGTCTTGGCATCCTCGCCGGCGGGAACTTCGATCATGACTGCAGTGAAACCGGCATCGGAGAGATCCCCTCGAATGGCGTCGGCCGATGCTGTCAGGGTCGCGGTGTGTACCACCGCTACCTTCTCGGCACCCGTACACAAAGTGGGTAACTCTCCCAGTAGTCCGCGACCGATGATCACCGGGTAATCGTGCTCAGCGCGCACCGCTATTTCATACAGCTCTTGGTGATCGCTGCTCATAAGTTCGCACCCATATCGTCCGAAGAAAGCTTGGAGACCACCTCAGCGACAACATCCTTGATCGCTCGCCCACTCGTGTCGATGACCTCACTTGCCACCTCCGCGTACAGCGGAGTGCGTTTCTCGAGCATTGTCAGCATGGTTCCGCGAACGTTACCGAGCAGCAAAGGTCGAGCCGAGTTCATCCCCACCCGCTGGGTGGCGTGAGTTAGGTCTACTTTCAGCCACACCACGCGCTGGCCGATCAAAGCGCGTCGGGTGTCCTCGTCCTGGATCGCTCCCCCACCCAGGGACACGATCCCAGAGAAGTCTTCAAGCGCGTGCGCGATCTCTTCGCGTTCCATCTGACGAAACGTCGCTTCGCCGTCGGAAATGAAGATGTCGGACACCGGCTTTCCCGCACGCTGCTCGATGAGCGCATCGCTATCGAGAAATGGCACACCTAAACGCTCGGCCACCCGACGACCAACCGTTGACTTACCGGCCCCCGGAGCGCCGACGAATATCGCCCGGGGTGCCATTAGCGAATGACCAAGGTGTCGAGGTAGCCGCGAATGTTCCGCTGCACCTCAGCAAGGCTGTCGCCGCCAAATTTCTCCGTGAAGGCGTCGGCGAGCGTCAACAAGACCATGGCCTCCGCCACGACCCCCACAGCCGGAACCGCACACACATCCGATCGCTGATTGATCGCCTGCGCGGCTTCACCTGTGCTGACATCAACCGTTGCCAACGCGCGTGGGATCGTCGAGATCGGCTTCATTGCGGCGCGCACCCGCATCGTCTCGCCGGTTGTCATGCCCCCCTCAGTTCCGCCGGAGCGACCCGAAGTGCGCGTGAGCGTGCCGTCGGCATTCACTATTTCGTCTTGCGCTGTCGACCCGCGCATCTGCGCAAGTTCGAAACCATCGCCAACTTCCACACCCTTGATTGCCTGAATGCCCATGAGTGCTGCTGCAAGACGGGCATCGATGCGGCGGTCCCAGTGCACGTGCGAGCCCAATCCCGGTGGCAGGCCATGCACCACCACCTCGATCACGCCACCCAGAGTGTCGCCATCCTTGTGCGCGAGAGCAATCTCAGCTTCCATCGCGCGCGAGGCCTCTCCATCCAAACAACGGACCGGGCTCTCGTCAATGCGTTCAACATCAGCGGACGTAGGAACCGAATCCGTAGGTGCGCTCACCGTCCCGATCCGCACCACGTGGCTAATGACGCTCACATCTGCGGCTTGCGCAAGGAACGCCCGCGCTACTGCACCCAGTGCCACCCGCGCTGCTGTTTCGCGGGCACTCGCTCGCTCGAGGATGGGTCGAGCATCATCGAAGCCGTACTTCTGCATGCCTACGAGATCGGCATGACCTGGGCGTGGCCGTGTCAACGGCGCGTTCCGGGCAAGCCCCTCCAAATCCTGCGCCGAAACCGGATCAGCTGACATCACCGTTTCCCATTTCGGCCACTCGGAGTTTCCAACTTCGATGGCGATCGGACCGCCGAGCGTTTGGCCATGGCGGACGCCGCCAAGAATGCGCACTGCATCTGCTTCGAATTTCATCCGGGCACCCCGCCCGGCACCGAGGCGGCGGCGAGCAAGATCACGACCGATGTCCTCGCTCGTGATGCCAACGTGCGCAGGAAGGCCTTCGACAATGGCAGTCAGAGCTTGCCCGTGAGACTCTCCTGCGGTCAACCAGCGCACCATGGCGCCGATCATCGCAGGTGCGCCGTCTCTGCTCGGACCTCACCCACCAATTGGCTAGCCAGCTACTGACGTGACCGCCGCGACCCCTATAAGGAGGGATCCCAATCCCATGAAAGGTCCGAACGGCACGGCGGTGCGCCGGTGCATCCGCCCGAGCACCGACCCAGCAACAACAACAATGCCCGCCGCCACAAAACCCAACACATGCCCCCACCACACTGCGGACCAACTGATAGTGCCCAGCGCCCAACCCGTAACCGCCGCGTACTTGACGTCGCCCATCCCCATACCACCCACTACATGGGCCACCCCGAAAGCGACAACCGCCACAACGGACGCTGCTAGTGCCCGCAGCAGCAACCCGCCATCTGAGGCGGCAGCAGACAGCAGGACGGTCAGCGCAACGCAGCCGGCGAAGGCGATCGCGACCATTCGATTGGGCAAGCGATGCTCGCGCAGGTCCACCACGGTGAGGGCGAGCGCCCACCCCCCAAACCATGCCCATAACGCCGCGTTCAAGGCCTGGTGTGTAGTGATCACCTTGTGAGGCTAAGGATCCCAAGCCCCATGAGGGAATACCCAAAAGCGGGCTGTGGACAAGCCCTACAGCGCACTCCTCATCGCCGCCACGACACTCGAGTCGTCGAAGTCCAGTCCGGTCATCAACCGCACTTGGGCGACGGCCTGCCAGACGAGCATGTCCCGACCGCTCGCGACCACCGAGTTCGGAATTCGTTTCCAGGCGCTTGCCAAGGGGGTGGGCCAGGGGTGATAACTCGCGTCCAGGAGTGCGGTGGTTCCAGCGGCATCGGCCATGACCGACCAGGGCGCCGCTGCATCCGCCGGCAGGGTGCTCACCAGGAGGTTGCAGTCGGCCATTACTGGGGTCAGGTCTGCGACAGTGGCCTGCAAGCCAAGGCGCCGGGCAACGTCAGCAACTGCCTGCGCGGCTTGCGGACGCCGAGCATGGATCACCACGTGTGAACCATCCAGTGCGGCGACCGCAGCAACCGC
The DNA here is from genome assembly GCA_018402235.1 of Candidatus Nanopelagicales bacterium. Classification (GTDB taxonomy): domain Bacteria; phylum Actinomycetota; class Actinomycetes; order S36-B12; family S36-B12; genus S36-B12. The sequence continues at coordinate 245,278 of JAGYJJ010000004.1, forward strand.
ACTACGCGCGGTGGCACCTGCACCGAGTATCCGCGCTGAGTCGATACGCACAACTCCCCCCTCATGCAATGCGTTCTGCATACCCCCCACATCGGTATTGGTTGCCTGCCAGACGCGCGAACCAGCCCGGCGGAAAACCGTGTTAGCAGAGCGGACCGCACGCGCCACATCGGAAACGTCGTCGACGACTTCGAGGACGACTTCCTTCAGAGGCATCGTCAAACTCAAGCCCCGCCACTCGTCATCGAGCGAGGCAAATAAAGCTGGAAAGTCACCTTCGGCACACTCAATTGCTGCGTAATCCCAATCTAGGCCTAGGAGACGATAGGCCGCCTGATGCAACGCTGGCGAAAGGCTATGTGCGATCGGCGAGCCCAGCACGGCCGCCCGCGGCATCAGCTGTTCTCCGCCAGCCACTCGCGCAATTGGCTCTTGAGCTTCAAAAAGCGGTCGTAGTCACGTGCGAACTTCGTCTCCTTGGTATCGGGGTTTACCGTGACGAAGTAGAGCCACTTGGCGGGCGCTGGATCCAAGGCAGCTTCAATCGCCGCATCCCCTGGCGAGTTGATGGGCGTTGGGGGTAGACCCGTGACCTGATAGGTGTTGTAGGGAGAATCGGTCGCTAATTGCTCCGCCGACAACTGCAATTCAACGATGTCCAGCGCGTACGCAACCGTGGAGTCGAACTGCAAGGGCATGCCGTCGTCGAGCCGGTTATAGATCACGGAAGCAGCCTTGCGCATATCCTCCGGAAGAACCTCCGCTTGGACCAACGACGCAACGATAAGGACTTCATAGGGCGTCCGTCCGATTGCTTCGGCGCGAGCAACCAGATCCAAGGACAGCGCCGACTGATCGAATCGTCCTACGAGTGTCGACAAAATCTGCTCGGCCGTCTCATCCCCGACAAGGTCGTACGTTGCTGGGAACATGAACCCTTCGGGCCGCTGCTCGGCCCACGCGGGCAGCGGCAATACCCCTGGGTTGTCTAGTACCTGCTCAAATTCCGATAACGGCAACCCCGACGCTCGAGACGCTGCTTCGATCGTCTGTGACAAACGCAAACCCTCGGGGAGCACCAACCGACTACCGGCACGCGAAACGGGATCGAGCATTAATGTGACCGCACGGTCGCCACTCATTTGCTGGCGAAGCGTGTACGTCCCAGGGCCGATGGAAGCGGCGGACTCATTTGCCTGCGCGGCGTCAACGAACGCCTTCACGCTGCTCACCACACCAGCGTCGGTCAAAGTTTGGCCGATCGCGGTCAGGGTGTCGCCTCGTGCGACGACTATCTGCACCTCGCCAAACCCCTCACCAGCGAATTCGGATGCAGACGAACTCCCGCCACCGAACCCCGACACGAATGACCATGTTCCCCAGGCCAACGCGGCAACCGCAAGCAGCACCGCGACTCCGGTTATGCGCCGAGCCAGGCTGGTTGCATTCCGTGAGGGCGGCAATGCGTCCTCTTCGTCGAAGAATTCATCCATGTGAGTCATTGGTCTTCTAGCACCTCACCGGGGGGGTCGCCTGTGCTGCGCTCGACATCGAGGGCGTACTGCAACACCACTGCAGCCGAGGCACTGTCGATCATCGCACGACTCTGGCGCACCGACCGCCCTTGATCGTGGAGGCCACGCTGGGCTTGCACGGTTGATAGACGTTCATCGACCAGTCGGACGGGCACCGAGGTGGCCCGTCGCACTTGCGTTGCGAAATCTCGAGCCCGCAGCGCCGCGTGCCCCTCTACGCCATCGAGGCCCACCGGTAGACCCACGATGATCTCTAGGGACTCGATCTCCTCGACGACGACGCCCACCGCCTCTAGGTCCCCTGCCGAGAGGGCCGGGCGAGGGGAAGCCAGGATCCCATCGATGTCACACACCGCAACGCCTATGCGCACCGATCCGGGGTCCAGCGACACACGTCGGCCCTTGCGCACCTGACCTAACTCCTAGCGCCCGCGCAGCGTCGCCAGCGCATGGTCGATCGCCGCGTCGATCTGTGTCGGGTCTCCGCCGCCGCCTTGGGCCATGTCGTCCTTACCGCCACCACGACCACCCAGTCGGGTGTTCATCACGCCGATGATTTCACCTGCCCGCGCTCCTGCAGCGACAGCCGCAGGGGTGCAGGCGACGATCAGCGCCACTGAGTCGTCCGCGACCGTCGATCCGATGAACACCGCGGGAGCGTCCTTTCCTGCGCGCGCCTTCGCGTGCTGAGCGATATCGCGCAACTCCTTGCCGCCAACACCTGCGGGCGCCGTAAAGGCGTGCACCCGTAACCCGCCAGCATCAACACCTTCTCCGATGAGAGTGTCAGCTTCCGCCAGCAGATCCGCCGTCTTGAACCGAGCCAGTTCCCGTTCCGCATCTTTGAGCGATGAGATGGTTCGCTCGATGCGCTCTAAAACTTCATCGCGGGGGGCCTTGACTAGATCCGAAAGCCGCTGCACAAGAACGTGCTCTGCGGCCAGATGCCGGTAGGCATCGACCCCCACTAAGGCTTCGACCCGACGAATCCCGGCACCGATCGATCCCTCAGACAGGAAGGACACCACACCAAGTTGACCGGACCGCTGGGCATGCGTTCCACCGCACAGCTCGTGGGCCCAGTCACCAACCGATACCACGCGGACCTCTGAACCGTATTTTTCCCCGAATAACGCCATGGCACCCATGGCCCGAGCCTCGTCCTGGGTCATTACCTGCGCATGCACATCCAGATCCTCGATCAATATTTCGTTCACTCTGGCTTCTACGTCGCGCAAGACGGCGCCCGATACGGGCTCGGGGCTTGGGAAGTCGAACCGTAAGCGCCCGGGTGCGTTCTCCGATCCCATCTGCGTGGCGGTGTCCCCCAACTGCTCGCGGAAAGCTCGATGGATCATGTGGGTAGCCGTGTGAGCGCGAGAGATTGCCTTCCGGCGGTAAGTATCGACCCGTGCAACAACCGAATCTCCTTGAGTGATCTCGCCCTCGCGCACCTGCCCGCGATGAATGAATAGCCCCGGCACCGGTGATTGAACGTCGTACACCTCAAAGATTGTGCCGTCGGCGGACGCGATACTTCCGTGATCACCCAACTGCCCACCGGATTCGGCGTAAAAGGGTGTTCGATCCAAGATCACCTCGGCATGCTGGCCAGACTTCACGACCGGTTGGGCTTGACCTTCCGCCACTACTCCGATGACCGTCGCTTCATTTTCCACATGGTCGTACCCGATGAATGCGGTCGATCCACCCGTATCCAAAATGTCGCGGTAGGCGGTAGTGGCAGCGAATCCACTCTTGCGGGCCACCGAATCTGCTTTTGCCCGTTCGCGCTGCTGCCCCATCAGCGTGCGGAATCCAGCTTCATCGACGCTGAGTCCCTGCTCGGCCGCCATCTCCAGCGTGAGGTCGATCGGAAAACCGTAGGTGTCGTGCAGGGAGAAGGCCTGGTCGCCAGGCAACGTGACCGAACCGGAATCCTTCGCCTGGGCTACAGCCGTTTCGAACAGTGTGGTGCCAGTTCGCAGCGTGGAATCGAACGATGCTTCCTCAGATACCGAGATACTCCGAATGCGCTCGACTTCATCGTTCAACTCCGGGTACTGCGGCGCCATGGCTAGCACCGTGGCGTCCACGAGCTCGCTCATGACCGGTTGCTCGGCGCCGAGAATGCGCATATTGCGGATAACTCGTCGCATCAATCGACGCAACACATAGCCACGACCTTCATTCCCTGGAATCACTCCGTCACTAATCAAGAAGGAGCATGTCCGCGCGTGGTCGGCAACAACGCGCAGGGAGATGTCGTTCTTCTCCGATTTCCCGTATTGGGCTCCGGTTAGTTCGCTAGCCCTGTCGAGGATCGTGCGCGTGGTGTCGATTTCGTAGATGTTGTCCACGCCTTGCAACAGCGCAGCCATCCGCTCCAGCCCCATGCCGGTGTCGATGTTCTTCGCTGGCAATTCACCCAAAATCGGATAGTCCTCCTTGGCCGGGCCCGCACCCCGCTCAAACTGCATGAACACGAGGTTCCAAACTTCGAGGTAACGGTTCTCGTCGGCTATCGGCCCACCCTCGACGCCGTGCTGCGGGCCGCGATCGAAGTAGATCTCCGAACAGGGGCCACACGGTCCGGGAACACCCATCGACCAGTAGTTGTCTGCTTGACCGCGACGTTGAATGCGATCGAGGGGTATTCCCACATCCTTGTGCCAGATGTCAATGGATTCGTCGTCGTCCAAGTAGACCGTTACCCACAGTTTCGACTCCTCGAATCCGTAACCTCCATCGACCACCGGCCGGGTCAACAACTCCCAGGCGTAGGGAATGGCCTTTTCCTTGAAGTAGTCGCCGAAGGAGAAGTTCCCGGCCATTTGGAAGAAGGATGCATGGCGAGTGGTTCTGCCGACCTCCTCGATGTCGAGGGTTCTGACCACCTTTTGCACACTGGTTGCCCGCGGGTACGGCGGTGGGGCTTCGCCGAGAAAGTACGGCTTGAAGGGCACCATGCCGGCGTTGACGAATAGCAACGTCGGATCATCGAGTAGCAGCGAAGCCGACGGCACGATCTCGTGTCCGTTCTCAGCGAAGTAGCGAAGGAATCGCGTCCTGATCTCTGCCGAATCCATCAGTTTTTGCCCGCCGAGGGACCTGGGTCGGTGATTGGCTTGCTGCCGGGATTCCGCCTGACTTCGGTAGAAGCTCGCTGACCCATGGCGCTCGAGATTTGATTAATGGTCTGCGTAGTGGTCAATGCCACCTGTTGGATCGTCAGCGCGACCCCCTGCTCACGCGCCTGTTCGAGTAGTTCAGCGCCCTTGCGGTACGCCAGGATACCTCCCGCAGCACCGATGGCCGTCCACACGAGTCGTCGCACGGGGCAAGCCTATGCATCAGGCTTCGGGGTTCTCGCCCACCTGGGAATCGGGGTTCTCGTTGCGCCCTAATCGACGCTCTGCCAAGCGTCGGGCGATATCTCCCCAGCGTGCCTCAGTCCCATGCTCTGTCGGGAAGTAATACCGAGCATCACGCAAGGGATCAGGCAGGTAATCAGCCTGCGCCACACCACCAGGGACGTCGTGCGGATAGACGTAGCTGTGACCATGACCGAGGCTGGCAGCCCCGGGGTAATGCGCATCGCGCAGATGCATGGGGACCGTCCCGATACGGCCGGCTCGAACATCGGCGATTGCCGCATCGATACCTCGGTAGACCGCATTGGACTTAGGCGCCAGCGCCGCATGCACGGTCGCGTGCGCCAGGATGATGCGCGCCTCCGGCATGCCGACCATCGCAATCGCCTGGGCAGCAGCGGTTGCGGTTTGCAGCACACTCGAGTCCGCCATCCCAATGTCCTCGCTCGCCAGGATCATCAATCTGCGTGCGACAAACCGCGGATCCTCTCCCGCTTCGAGCATGCGTGCTAGGTAGTGCAAAGCGGCATCAGGGTCACTTCCCCGCACGCTCTTGATAAAGGCGCTGACGACGTCGTAGTGCTGGTCCCCGTCCTTGTCGTAGCGCACCGCAGCGTGCTGAACGGCTGACTCCACCGTAGGGAGGCCTACCACTCCACCCGTGCCGACTCCCGCGCTTGCCGCATCGAGTGCTGTGAGTCCTCGGCGCGCATCCCCGGCGCTGATCCGCACGAGGAAGTCCAGCGCCTCGTCGGTAACTGTCACCGATCCGCTAAGGCCGCGATCATTCTCGATAGCCCGTCGCAACACCGACTCGATATCCGCATCCGTGAGCGGCTGCAACGTAACGACGATGCTCCGTGACAGCAACGGTGCAATCACCGAGAAGCTCGGGTTTTCGGTGGTCGCAGCGATGAGTGTTACCCACCCGTTCTCCACCGCCGGCAGCAAGGCATCCTGCTGACTCTTACTGAACCGATGAACTTCGTCGACGAACAGGACCGTTCCTTGTTGCTGCAGGCGTAGCCGATCGCGCGCCTCCTCGATCACCACACGAACATCCTTCACGCCGGCCGTCACGGCCGAGAGTTCGGTGAAAACTCGCCCCGACTCGCGTGAAACCAAGGTGGCCAATGTGGTTTTGCCTGTGCCTGGTGGGCCCCAAAGAACTACGGAGACGGCTCCTCGATCACCCCCAGTGAGTAAGGAACGCAGTGGTGAACCCTCCGCAAGCGCTGCGTGCTGCCCTACGACCTCCCCCACGCTTCGTGGTCGCATCCGAACTGCCAGCGGCGCATCGTGACGATCGCTCTGTTCTCGATCATCGAATAGTGTCACTGAAAGCCCCGTTTCAGCTGTCATCCTCGGGAGCGGTTGGGTCGACGTCGATTCCCGCCTCAGCCCGCTGCTGGGCAGTGATGGGCGTAGGCGCCCCCGTCAATGGATCGTGGCCCCCGCCAGTCTTGGGGAAGGCAATCACATCGCGCAGGGAATCGGCGTCCGCGAGGAGCATGCAGATGCGATCCCAGCCGAAGGCGATACCGCCATGCGGAGGCGGGCCGTACTGGAACGCTTCGAGCAAGAATCCGAACTTCTCCTGCGCCTCTTCCTCGTCCAAGCCCAGAACCCCGAATACTCGTCGCTGAACGGCGGCATCATGAATACGGATACTGCCGCCGCCGATCTCGTTGCCGTTGCACACGAGGTCGTAGGCCCAGGCAAGTGCCTCGCCCGGGGCTGTGTCCGTTCCGTCGAAGCGGTCGATCCACTCAGCGTTAGGTGAGGTGAACGGGTGATGAACCGCAGTCCAGACCCATGCGCCGACATCGTCTTGTACCTGCTCGAACATCGGTGCATCAACGATCCACACGAACGACCATTGCGATTCGTCGATCAACGCCAGCCGTTCGGCAATTTCAACCCGAGCCGCTCCCAAGAGTGCCCGGGCCTCACCGGCCCGACCTGCGGCGAAAAACACTGCGTCGCCCGGTGCTGCGCCCACGGCAGCAACGAGGCCGGCGCGCTCGTCATCACTCAGATTCTTAGCCACCGGCCCGCCCAAAGTTGCGTCTGTATCGACGGTCACGTACGCCAATCCCTTGGCCCCACGCTGCTTGGCCCACTCCTGCCAGGCGTCGAACTGCCGACGCGGCTGATCTGCGCCACCAGGCATCACCACAGCACCCACGTAGTCGGCTTGAAATACCCGGAACGGCGTGTTCACGAAGAAGTCGGTCAGATCAACGAGTTCCAAGCCAAACCGTAAGTCTGGCTTATCGGTCCCGTATCGCTGCATGGCTTCTGCGTAGGTCATATGCGCGATCTCGCCGATCTCATGGCCGGCAACGTGCGACCACAGCGCGCGAACCACTGCCTCGCCCACCTCGACGACGTCGGCCTGTTCCACGAAACTCATCTCGATGTCGAGTTGAGTGAACTCCGGTTGCCGATCTGCGCGGAAGTCCTCATCTCGATAGCAGCGTGCTATCTGGAAGTACCGTTCGATGCCACCGACCATGAGTAGTTGCTTGAACAACTGTGGTGATTGCGGCAGCGCGTACCAGTGACCGGGCTGGAGTCGAACCGGAACCAGGAAGTCCCGGGCACCTTCTGGTGTTGAGCGCGTGAGAGTGGGTGTTTCCACTTCGACGAAGTCGCGCGACAAGAGCACATCCCGCGCAACCTGGTTCACCTTGGAACGCATCCGAAGCGCGTCGCCAGGTCGCGTGCGCCGCAGATCGAGATAGCGATGACGCAGGCGTACCTCATCACTCACGTTCACGCGATCATCGATTGGGAAAGGCAACGGTGCACTCGTGGACAGCACCATGACTTGATCCGCCATGACTTCGATCGCCCCAGTGGGAAGATCCGGATTCTCATTACCCTCCGGACGCATCGAAACCTCGCCGGTCACCTGGATGCAGAACTCATCGCGCAGCGGGTGGGCGACCTCCGGTTCACGAATAACTACCTGCACCCGGCCCGATGCATCGCGCAAATCGATAAACGCAACACCACCGTGATCGCGCCTCGAGGCGATCCAACCGGCGAGCGTTACAGACGTTCCGGCGTGGTCCGCGCGCAAGTCTCCGGCACGGTGGGTTCTGATCACTGAGTTTCCTCCACGATGGATCGACGGATCTCGTCCACCACCATTTGTCGGGATATTGACTGCTGAGTTCCCTGCTGCATGTCTTTCACCTGCACTACCTGTGCAGCGACCTCATCGTCGCCGATGATCACTACCAGAGGAGCTCCGCTCTTGTCTGCGGCCTTCATCGAACCTTTGAGCCCACGTTCGCCATAGGCCATATCCACTCGCACACCGGCAGCACGCAACTCAGCGAGCAGCCCTACTGACACATGTCGGGCGAGATTGCCGATCGGAACGACGAACACATCCAATCGCGGCCTGGATGCCACATCCAAGCCTTCGGCCTCACAGGCCAAGAGTGTTCGGTCTGTGCCTAGGCCGAATCCGATACCAGACAAAGAGCCGCCGCCCACGGACTCCATCAGGCCGTCGTAACGACCGCCGCCACCGATTCCCGATTGGGCGCCGAGCAGTTCGTGGGTGAACTCAAAAGTAGTGCGGGTGTAGTAGTCAAGGCCGCGAACCAACCGCGGAGCCTCGGTCCAGCGAACTCCGGCATCGGCTAGGAAGCTCCGCACGGAGTTGTAATGCTCCCCGCACGCCTCACACAGGTGGTCGACCATGAGCGGCGCACCGACCAGCTGGTCGATCACTTCGGTGCGTTTATCGTCCAGCACCCGAAGCGGATTCACGTGAGCGCGCGCTCTGGTGGGTTCATCAAGCTCGAGGCCAACCAAGAACGAGGTCAATAAGGCGCGGTAGGCAGGGCGACACTGAGCGCACCCCAGACTCGTGAGATCAAGCCGGTACTTTTGCAACCCAAGCCTGCGGTAACCCTCATCGGCCAGGGCAATCACTTCGGCATCCAAAGCCGGATCATCACCGCCGACCGCCTCGATGCCCACCTGCTGCAATTGCCGGTACCGCCCATGTTGGGGACGCTCGGCGCGAAAGAACGGCCCGGCGTACCAGAGTTTGACCGGAAGCGGTCCTTTGTCCAGTCGGTTCTCCACGATCGAGCGCATGACACCCGCCGTGCCTTCAGGTCGCAACGACAGGGACCGATCGCCACGGTCAGTGAAGGTGTACATCTCCTTACTCACGACGTCGGTACTCTCCCCCACGCCACGAACGAACAAGGCGGTGTCTTCGAACACCGGAAGTTCGATGTATTCGTAGCCGGCATGGCGAGCCGGATAAGCCAGCGCATCCCGGACCGACAAGAACGCACTGGAGCGCGGCGGGTAGTACTCCGGGACTCCCTTCGGAGCTTGGAATTCCACCATCACTACATCCCCCGAGAAGGAGGGTTGCTCGATCCTCCGGCAGCAGCAGCCTGGAGGAACGGATTGGCTACCCGCTCGGCGCCAATGCTGGTCTGGGGTCCATGTCCAGGTAGGACGAGGACGTCGTCGTCCAGGGGCCAGATAACCGAGCGCAAACTTTCATCCATCGCACTTGAGCTGCCACCCGGGAGGTCGGTGCGCCCAATCGAGCCTTGAAAGAGCACGTCCCCCGACAGTAAAACATCACTATCGCCGCCCCGCGGCAGCGTGAAAACTACCGACCCTTCGGTGTGTCCCGGCGCATGTCGCACGCCGAACTCGATGCCGGCAATCTCGACCGTTGCCCCCTCCTGTGGAAGCAGGCGAACATCGGATGGCTCCGTTAATTCCAGCGAGTCCTTTGTCATAGCCAACAACTGTTCGCGGGCTGCAACCATCGTGCTGCCAGCCGGATCGACGAGTCGGTACCGATCGGATTCGTGGATGAAGGCCGGAATCTCGAAATCCCGACTCAGCGGCGCCACGCTCCAGACGTGGTCGACGTGCCCATGGGTGAGGAGCACGGCCGCTGGAAGCAGCCGGTTCTCGCGCACGATCTCGTGAACGGCGTCGATGCTCTCCTGGCCAGGATCAACGATGATGCACGGCTCACCCGGGCCGGTGGCGACGACGTAGCAGTTGGTCGCCCAAGAACCAGCGGGAAAGCCCGTGATGAACACCGTTCCTCCTGCAAGGATCCTTGACTGCCCCATTCGAATCAGCCTGCTCAGCCTAGCCACGCATCGGGCTGGCCTTACACTCGTGCGCCGAACCGTGAACTGTCCGATGCAGCACACCGCGCACCACGACCCACAGGAGATCCATGACCTCGTCGAATCGACGTGAGAGGGAAGTCGCACGAGCCAAGTTCGAGCGGCAACAGGCCCGCCGCGCGGAGCGGGAGGTCACGGCAAGATCCCGCCAGCGCATCGTCGCCATTGTGGTCATTGCCGCTTTGGTGATCGCTGGTGGCGGCTGGGCAGTCTTTTCCTTGATAGGTGGCAACGACGATTCATCAACGGCCAGCGCCAATCTCGATCAGGCTGTGGATGAGCTAGTCGATGAGATTCAAGCCGGCGCTGCTCTCATCGAACAGTGTTCCGAGCCGGTTACCGTACGTCCAGACGATGTTTCGTTTGAAGCCGCACCTGATCCGGGATCAGCCAGCGGGGGGACGTTAATCCTCGCTACCAACTGCGGCAACATCGCGATCGAACTCCTCGCCGACGACGCTCCTGCCACTGTCGCCTCGATCGAATTCCTCGCAGACAGCGGCTTTTACAACGCCACGGCCTGTCATCGCCTCACAAGCTGCTGGAATCTTTGTGGTGCAGTGCGGGGACCCGGCCGGGAACGGCACGGGGGGTCCCGGCTACCAACTCCCCGACGAGAACCTGCCGGATGAGGGCACAGATAACTATCCCGCAGGCACCGTGGCCATGGCCAACGCCGGTCCAGGCACCGCTGGATCACAGTTCTTTCTCGTCTACGAGGACACCACTTTGCCTTCCGGGTACACGGTCTGGGGGCAGATCACCCAGGGTCTGGATGTGCTCCAGGCGATCGCTGCAGCTGGCACTGCAGATGGCGGAGGGGATGGACTACCGGCTCAACCGTTGGTTATCGAATCTGCAACAGTTGGCGCCACCGGCTAACACAAGACACCAGCACTGACAGACTGTTGGTTCGTTACACGTGAGATTCGTCGCCCGACCAGGGACGACTTGGACCGAACATGGAGGTGAGGGCATGTCAGACGAAGTAGCCACGCCCTCCTCCGGTCCGGCTATTCCCACCCCGGCCGCACTTCGCCGGCCCGCACCGCAGGCCAGCGGCGCTACCGCAATTGCCCCTGCGGTGGCCAGCCCCAGCATGGCGTTCGGTCGCGTCGAGGCCGATGGCACCGTGTATCTACAGACACCCGACGGCGAGGTGAAGGTTGGGCAATATGCCGCGGGCACTCCTGAGGAAGGGCTCGCCTTTTTCGCACGCAAGTACGACGACCTCGCTGTGGAGATCGATCTGATCACCCAGCGCCTCGCCGACGGACGCGCCAAACCCGACCAGGCTGGGGTGGTTATCGAGCGCGTTCGCGCGGGCCTCGCCGAGCGATCCTTCGTTGGCGATGTCCAAGCCCTGCAGCGGAAAATCGAAGCCGCTCAAACCCAGCAGGAAGCCGCTGCGACACGTCAGGCAGAGCACCGCGAGAAACTCCGTGAACAGGCCAAGGCCGCTAGGGAGGCGCTCACCCAGGAGGCTGAATCCCTCGCCGAGTCAACAGCATGGAAAGCGACCAGTGAGCGATTCGCCGCGATGGTCGAGGAATGGAAGGGCCTGTCACGCTCGGATCGTTCACTTGAGCAAGAGTTGTGGAAGCGGCTGAGTGCAGCACGGGCCACATTCGATAAGCGCCGCCGGGCGCACTTCGCCGAACTGGACAGCCAGCGCAAGGAAGCAGTAGGTAAGAAGCGCGAGATCATCTCCCAGGCCGAGCAATTGGCGCAATCCACCGACTGGGGACCCACCACCCGCGCTCTGAAGAAACTTATGGACGATTGGAAACGCGCTCCCCGATCCTCGCGTTCGGATGAAGACAAGCTGTGGCGGAAGTTCAAGGCGGCTCAAGACTCCTTCTACGCGGCGATGAAGGCCGCCGACGCCGCTAAGGACGCAGGACTGGCACCGAACGTCGAGGTGAAAGAAGCCCTCGTTGTGAAGGCGGAAGCGTTGTTGCCGCTGTCCCGCGATGTTGAGCTCACGACCATCAAGCGTCAGTTACGTGCCGTCCAAGAGCAGTGGGACAAAGCAGGTGACCTCCCGCGCTCCGATCGAACACGTCTCGAGGCCCGCTTGAAGAAGGTCGAAGAGGCAGTTCGTAAGGCGGAATCAACCGCGTGGGATCGAAACAATCCAGACAAGCGTGCGCGAGCGGAATCAACTGCCAACGCCTTCACAGACGCCCTAGCGCGCCAAGAAGCCGACCTTGCCGCGGCCCAGGCCCGCGGCGACGATCGAACGGTTCGCACATTGACGGAATCCATCGAGAGCACTCGCGCCCTGCTTGAAGCCGCACAGCGCATCGCTCGCTAGTAGTTCTAGACGCGATACGCGTCGTACACCCCTTCAACTGTCCGTACTGCCTTGAGGACAGAACCCAAGTGCTTCGGGTCCGCCATCTCGAAGGTGAATCGCGACGTTGCCACCCGATCTCGGGTGGTGGCAACGGATGCACTCAAGATGTTGACGTGGGTGTCCGAAAGCACCCGGGTCACATCCGCGAGGAGTCGGGATCGGTCCAGCGCCTCGACTTGGATATTTACCAAGAACACACTCGATGGCGTAGGAGCCCATTCCACGGGTACTTCACGCTCGGGCTGTTCGCGAAGGTTGGGAGCGTTAACACAGTCTTCGCGATGAACAGACACACCTGAACCCCTGGTCACAAATCCCATGATCGGATCACCAGGAACGGGTGTGCAGCAACGAGCCAATTTCACCCAGAGATCGTCTGCGCCCTTAACGACCACACCTACGTCGTGCGAGGTGGAGGCGCGACGGCCAGGAGTGGGTGTGATGGTTTCAGCTGCATCGTCAGCCGCGCCGTCTACGCCTCCAGCAGCATCGACCAAACGCTGGACGATGGTTGCAGCGGAGATGCGCCCCTCCCCCACGGATGCGTACAGGGCGGTGACGTCGATCTGATTCATGTCAGCAGCAATTGTTGACAGCGCCTGGTTGGTCATCATCCGTTGCAGAGGAAGACCCTTCTTGCGCATGGCCCGTGCAATTTGATCCTTACCACTATCGATAGCTTCATCGCGGCGCTCCTTGGAGAACCAGGCCTTGATCTTGGTCTTAGCCCGCGCCGAAGCTGCGAAACTCAACCAATCCCGACTCGGTCCGGCCCCATCCGCTTTGGACGTGAAAATCTCAACAACGTCCCCGCTGGCGAGTTGCGACTCCAGCGGAACGAGCTTTCCGTTCACCCGCGCACCCACGCACCGATGACCCACTTCGGTGTGGACGGAGTAGGCAAAATCGACCGGCGTAGCCCCTGATGGCAAGGCCATCACATCACCCTTCGGGGTGAAGACGTAGACCTCAGCTGATCCGAGGTCGTAGCGCAGAGAATCCAGAAATTCGCTGGGGTCCGCTGTTTCGCGTTGCCACTCAAGGAGTTGTCGCAACCACGCGAAGTCGTCTGCGCCGGACTTTCCAGAGTCCGATTGCTTGTACTTCCAGTGTGCGGCAACCCCGAGCTCAGCAGACTGATGCATCTCGTTGGTGCGGATCTGCACCTCTACGACTTTGCCGTCGGGTCCGATCACGGTTGTGTGAAGGGACTGGTACATATTGAACTTCGGCATTGCTATGAAATCCTTGAAGCGCCCGGGCACCGGGCTCCATTCGGCATGAATGGTGCCAAGCACGGCGTAGCAGTCGCGAACACTTTCCACCAGTATGCGAACGCCCACAAGGTCGTAAATGTCGTTGAAGTCCCGGCCGCGCACGATCATCTTCTGGTAGACGGAGTAGTAATGCTTCGGCCGGCCGGTCACGCTCGCCTTGATGCGACTTGCCTTGAGCTGACCATCGATATCGGAAATTACCTGGGTGAGGTACTTCTCTCGTGACGGCGCACGTTCCCCTACGAGTCGGACGATCTCCTCATACATCTTCGGATACATCGTGGCAAAGGACAGATCCTCAAGTTCCCACTTGATAGTGTTCATACCCAATCGGTGCGCAAGGGGTGCGTAGATCTCCAAGGTTTCCTTGGCCTTCTTCTGCTGCTTCTCCTCCGGCAGCCACTGCAAAGTACGCATGTTGTGTAGCCGGTCCACTAGTTTGATGACTAGGACTCGGATGTCCCGGGCCATCGCGACAACCATTTTGCGAACTGTCTCGGCGGCGGATGCTTCTCCGTATGTGACTTTGTCGAGTTTGGTAACACCGTCGACCAGTAGCGCTACCTCATCGCCAAAGTCCTCGCGGAGTGCATCGAGGGAGTATCCGCAGTCCTCGACGGTGTCGTGCAACAAAGCGGCAGCCAAGGTGGGGGCGGGCATACCCAGATCGGCCAAAATCGCGGTGATAGCCAAGGGGTGGGTTATGTACGGCTCACCCGAGTGCCGATTTTGATCACGGTGCAGGTACGCCGCCATCTCGTAGGCGCGCGCCACTAAGCGGGCATCACCCTTGGGGTGATACCGCCGAAGATCGCGTAGTACCGGCTCCAGTTCGGGATGGTTCGAGCGGGGGCCGGAAAGACGAGCAAAGCGCTGGCGGAACCCACCAACCTCATTCGAGCGATCCGTCCCCGGTCGACCAGGCTCGGTGGCAACAGGCATGTTCTTAGCCATTTCCACCTCCTCGTCAAGGACCAGTGTACGTCCGACTACCGACGCTTACGCCGTGGTTGGCGCTTGGGTTGAACGCGATCGGAGCTCTGCGTGCGCGCAAATTCCCGTAGCTGCTCCGGGGATGCCGCACCCGATACAGCCGTGCTCGATACAGCCGCACCTGATACAGCAGGCCCGTCGTCCGGCGCGTTCCCTTCAGGACCATCACCAACAGCGGATCCCTTGCGCGCGGGGGATGCCTTTGCCGCTTGCTTGCGCCGGGCTTGCACTCGAGCCGCCAAGGCTTTCATTTCTGGCTGACGATCCTTCAGGAGTACGAGAACAGGAGTCGCGATGAACAAGGACGAGAAAGTGCCCACCGCCATACCAATGGCCAAGGCCACCGCTAGATCGAGCAGGGTCCCCGCGCCCAAGAGTCCGGCGCCCACGATGATGATCGCCAAAACCGGCAACAACGATGTGATCGAGGTATTTAATCGAGCGGACTACCGTCTGGTTCACCGCAAGGTTCGCAGCTTCGCTGTAAGTCATGATCGACTGCCCAGCGATGCCTCGGGTGTTCTCCTTGACCTTGTCGTAGACCACCACAGTGTCGTAGAGCGAGTAGGCGAGGATCGTGAGCACACCGATGGCAGTGGCGGGGGTGACCTGCAACCCGAACGCTGCATAGATCCCGATAGTGATAACCAAGTCGTGGATCAACGCCACTAATGCGCCCACTGCCATGCGCCACTCGAAGTAGATCGACAAGAAGATCGTCACGAGAACCAAGAAAATCGCCAGGCCCTGTAGAGCGGCCGTGGAGATCTGGGCCCCCCACGTAGGTCCCACCACCTGCACGGTGATGTCAGTCCCCAAGACCCCGCAGGTGTCGCCCAGAACATTCGACAGCGCTATCGACTCCGGACTCGTCAACGGCTCCGTTTGCACCCGCATAGTTCCCGAGCCAGCCACCGTCACGATTGTTTGACCGCCAGTTTCGATCTCCGCCACCTCTCGCGCTTCTGCCACTGAGCAGGTTGCATTCGGGATCGCGAAATCGGCACCGCCTTTGAACTCGATTCCTAAGTTGAGGCCACGGATCAGTAGGGCAGCGATTGCGACCACCAGCAAGACCGCCGAAAACGCGAACCACCTCTTCCACCGGCTCACAAAATCGTAGGAAACTTCACCGCGATAGAGGCGTTGACCGAAGTTACTCATGAGCGAACCTCCGCATTCTCAGCGTCGGTGTTGATGTCTTCGAGGGACGCGTCTTTGTCCTCTTTTCGCTCACGGTAGTCATCACGGCGCTTCCGAGCTGAGCGACCAGCAAGCGAGTCAATTGCGCTGTGGCCACCAATACGGTCCGGATCCAAACCGGTAAGTTTGGAACCACTTTGCATGAGTTTGGTTCGACCGAGCAAAACCACAATCGGATGCGTGAACCAGAACGCCATAACAAGGTCAATAGCCGTGGTCAAGCCCAAGATGAATGCGAAGCCACGAACGCTACCCACCGATAGGAAGTACAACACCACAGCCGCGAGCAGCGTTACGAAGTCAGCCGCAAGTAATGTTCGCCGTGCCCGAATCCAACCGCTGTCGCAGGCCTGGCGAAGTGTTCGTCCATCGCGGAGCTCATCGCGCATGCGTTCGAAGTAGACAATGAAAGAGTCGGCCGTGATGCCCACGGCCACGATCGCACCCGCCACTCCAGCCAGAGTCAAAGTCAAACCGATCGTCTTAGAGAAGATCACCACGGCTAGGTACAAGATCAGACCCGCCACGGCCAGCGACAACACAGCCACCAGGCCGAGGAGTCGGTAGTAGAGAACCAAGTACACGCTGACAAGACTCAACCCGATGAGCGCCGCGATGATGCCGGCCCTTAGTTGGTCTCCCCCAACGGTTGCCGATACGGAGGTGACGTCCACTACCTCCAAGGTGACCGGCAGTGCGCCGTACTTCAAGACATTCGCCAGATCGCGAGCCTCTTGAGCGTTGAAGTCACCCTCGATCTGAGCCTGACCTCCGAGGATCGGTTCGTTGAATCGAGGAGCGGACACAACCACGCCATCCAAGACGATTGCAAAAGCATTACACGGAGTTGCACCTGAGCCACACTCTGGCAGCGCACTCAACTCGGTGGAGGCATCGGCCAGTGCGCCTGCACCCTCGGAGTCGAACTCCAAACTAACGACCCACCCGATGCCCTGCTGGGTCAACTGAGCGTTGGCATCGGTCACATTCACACCTTGGATGAAGGCCGGTTCCATCACATACTTCTGGGCCCCACTTTGGTCGCAGGCGCCGAGCCACTGCTCGGGATTATCGGGCGTGCCGCCGGCCAAGTTCACCGGATCCAGGCAATTCAGCGCATCGACCTCGGCCTGGAACTCGGGCGTGTAGTCCGGCGCTTGCACGATCTCTGCGCTCCGGGCACCTCCTTCATCGGACGCGTCTTGGTCAGCTGCGTCTTGGCCAGCTGCGTCTTGGTCAGCCGACTCACCCGCTGCATCGGTGCCGGCTTCGTCCGCGGCAGCATCGGCCGGGAACGGACTCAGCACGTTCCACACTGGACGGAAGTTGAGTAGTGCGGTCCGTTGAACGAGCTCCACGACCCGCTCTTGCCCAACTCCCGGTACCGACACGACGATTGCCGTTGAGTCGCCAGAACCCTGCGTTGTCACTTCAGCTTCGGCAACACCTAGCCCGTCCACTCGAGCGCGGATGATCTCTACGGACTGCGCGAGTTGTTCCTCGGTGATCTCGGTGCCCTCCACCACAGGCTGGGGAACCATGATCACCTGTGTGCCACCCTGCAGATCCAAGCCCAAACGCACAGACGAGTCTGTTCCCGGCCAAAAAGCCCACACTGCGCTGCCTATCAGCAGCACTGCCAGAGCGATCAAAGATCGCGCTGGTTTGGAAGTTGCGGGTGTTGCCACGGTTCTCCTTCTAGACGAGCAGGCGGTGCCGGAACGGCTGGATCAAGCTGTTTCAGAACCCGGCTCAGGCGGAGCATCCATGTTCGATCCCGGCGCGGGCTCGATAACCCGCGCTACCGCTGCGGGGACCATCCGGACAAAGACACCCGGGGAGATTTCCACGCTGATCTCATCGTCGGCCACCACGGCAATGGTGCCCATCATCCCGGCTGTGGTCATGATCTGTGCTCCCGGAGCAAGGGCCGCAACCATCTGGGTCTGCTGACGTTGGCGCATCTTTTGGGGGCGAATGAGCAGGAAATAGAAAGCCACTACCAGTAGCAAGATGGGTGCGAAGGCCACCAGGTCCACGAATCACTCCTGAATCTCGTTCGTCTACTCGTGCCGGGCTGCACACGCGCGCCGGATATTCCGGTGGAGATGAGGGTACCTAGGGCCCGGGCAGCCCACGACGGACCCCTCACAGGGGTACCTAGTCGGGCGTGTCCGACGCCCACGGCAAAACGCCCTGACCCGGGGCATCCGCCGGAGCCGTGCGCCCAATGTGCTGCCAGCCTGCTGCTGTTGCGATGCGGCCCCGCGGCGTGCGCATAAGAAGCCCCAGACGAACCAAGAACGGTTCGGCAACGGTTTCAATTGTTTCGGGCTCCTCGCCCACAGCTACGGCCAGGGTGCTCAAGCCCACCGGGCCACCTCCGAATCGATCCACGATCGCCTCCAGGACCGCCCGGTCAATCCGGTCAAGTCCCACCGCGTCTACCTCATACAACTCAAGCGCTGCGGTAGCCGCGTTGAGGTCGACAACACCTGAACCGTGCACCTGCGCCCAGTCACGTACCCGCCGAAGCAATCGATTCGCGATGCGCGGAGTGCCACGGCATCGCCCGGCGATTTCCACACCTCCGTCGTCGGTGATCGTCACACCAAGCAGACCCGCACTCCGGCGGATGATGCGCTCAAGATCCGCGGACTCATAGAAGTCCAGGTGAGCTGTGAATCCGAATCTGTCGCGCAGGGGACCAGGTAACAATCCAGCGCGCGTGGTGGCGCCCACCAAAGTAAACGGCGAGATGTCCAGGGGAATCGCCGTAGCCCCGGGACCCTTGCCCACCACCACATCGACCCGGAAGTCCTCCATGGCGACGTAGAGCATTTCTTGCGCTGCCCGAGCTGTTCGGTGCACCTCATCGATGAAAAGCACTTCACCTGGCTGCAGACTCGACAACACCGCGGCCACATCCCCGGCATGCTGCAGGGCAGGACCAGAGGTCATTCGGATGGGAGCCGCGAGTTCGCTTGCGATGATGGCGGCCAGGGTGGTTTTGCCTAATCCCGGTGGACCGCTCATCAATACGTGATCGGACACCCCTTCGCGCCGACGCGCTGCCTCGAGCACCAACCCCAGCTGGCTCTTGACGCGATCTTGACCAACGAACTCGGCAAGTGTTGTGGGCCGCAAGGCTCCATCGACGACAAGGTCGTCGTCGTCTGCGCCTGGATCCAGGACACTCACGATCGGTCCAAACTTCTCAGCGCTTCCTTAAGCAACACGCCAACATCGGGGGCGTCCGGGTCGGTCACCTCACCGAGCCGACTGGCGAGCTGATCCACCGCCGCTTCAGCTTCTCGGGGATTCCAGCCCAACGATGTGAGCGCCGCCGCAACGCCAGCACGCCAAGACTCTGAGCCTCGCCCACCGACCGAGGTGGCGGGCACCATCGAGGGCCCGAGCCGGTCTTTCAACTCCAATACGATTCGCTGCGCGCCCTTTTTTCCGATTCCCGGCACTTTAGGTAAGCGAGGCAAGGTCCTCAGTTTCGACAGCCCGTCGAAGGTCATCTGGACCCAGGACACTGACCAGGGCTAGCGCGATGCGCGGACCGATACCGCTCACTGTCTGAACTTGCTCGAAAACCTGGCAATGCTCGGCTTCTATGAAGCCGTAGAGGGTCCAGCCGTCTTCGCGCACCACCATCGCGGTATGCAACTCAACGTCGCTGCCCAGGCGAACTTCAGTGGTGACCTGTGCAGGCACCACAACTCTCAAAGCAATAGGTCCAAGATCGACGCTTAGGTCATCCCCGCCGATCCTCAAGACGGCACCGCGAATTCGGTCGATCATCGACGGGCCGCCTGCCAGACCTGCTGGGCGCGCGCCTGCTCGAGGCGTGAAGCAGCCGCGCCACGCCAGGCCTGGCAGATGGCGATCGCTGCCGCGTCGGCTGCGTCGGCCGGTTTAGGCGCTTCGGACAAAGCCAAAACCCGGGTGACCATCGACGTGACTTGCGCTTTATCCGCGCGACCGTTTCCCGTCACGGCGGCCTTAACCTCGGTGGGCGTGTGCACAGCCACTTCGATTCCCCGGCGGGCAGCAACGAGCAGGGCAACTGCCGCTGCCTGTGCAGTAGCCATGGCTGTTCTCACATTGTGTTGGCTAAAGACCCGCTCCACCGCCACTACATCCGGAGCATGCTCGATAACCAATGCCTCAAGGCCACGTTCAAGTTCCACGAGGCGGATCTCGAGCGGGAGATCTGCATCTGTGCGCAGGACACCGATAAATCGCAGGCTCACCTTGCGTCCGGGGGAACCGTCGATGACAGCCACCCCGCAGCGCGTGAGGCCTGGATCCACCCCGAGCACTCGCCTGTCCGCACCCATGAACCGCCCTCTATCCCGTACCTTCGATGTGTTCGACAAGGTAGGCGTATCGAACACCAGTACGGTCACGCTAGTGCGAGGGTGTGTCACCCCCGCGTGGGCGCGCCGAACGCGCCCTTAGTCGGCCTTTCGGGAATATCGATCCGTTGGGCCCACCAGATCACCGGTCACCAACTCAAATCCCCAGCGCAGGTCTTCCACCAATTCGGTGTGATCCTCAACGCATCGATCGTCTGTGGAAACCCCAATGCAAGCTAAACCGTCGTACGTGACCATCGTGACATTCACCGCGGCGCCAATCGTGGCCACGAGCGGGTACGCAGCCACCATTCGCGCTCCAGCCAGATACATCGAAATGGGTGGACCAGGCACATTACTGGTGGTGATGTCGGAGGTTTTCGCTGCGTGCGCGAGCACCGGAACTGGCACGAACCAACTCACATCAGCCAAGGGGTCGGCCATCCGCATTGCCGGCGCGTGCCGCCAAACATCCACTAACTCATGCGCAGTGGCCATTCGCTCGTCGATGTCCAAGTTCTCTACCGGTAACTCGAACCGTGCGATGGCCACCGCGTTGGAAGCCTGCCCGCTTCGGTCGCCTGCGTCGCCTCGCAGGCTGATCGGGACATTGACCCGGAGTTCATCGACCGCTGCTCCATACCGCTGGTGGTAACGGTCCACGCCGCTGGTC
The DNA here is from genome assembly GCA_018402235.1 of Candidatus Nanopelagicales bacterium. Classification (GTDB taxonomy): domain Bacteria; phylum Actinomycetota; class Actinomycetes; order S36-B12; family S36-B12; genus S36-B12. The sequence continues at coordinate 266,254 of JAGYJJ010000004.1, forward strand.
ACCGCAGCCATGAACGCGTCGTTCACGCTGAATCCGCGTGATTTCGCTGCGACTTTCAGGCCTTCGAAAGGAAACTCAAACGCGCCGAAGTGGTACGTAGTGCCACGCTCGGTCCACAGCGGTGAGAGTGGCGCCTCGGGAACCGAGAGCGCTTTGGAGATCGATTCCACGGTTTGGCGAACGACGTTCACTGCGCCGCCCGGATCACCGAGGGCTTGAAGTGCCACCTGGCCGCCGGCCCGCAATGCACCCTCGGCGCTCTCGCGAAACCGCTCGAGATTGTCCTCCACGTTCGCGCGCGCGATATCGATCAAGCTGACGTCTTCCCCACGCGGCACTTCGGGTGTTGGCGGGTCATCAGGATTGGTATCGGGGCCCAGTTCAAAAAGCGAGAGCGCCATCATCACGGTGGCTTGACCGTCGGCGATCGAATGATGAAGCTTCAATGCGAAAGCGGACTCACCGCCGGGAAGTCCCTCAACCAAAACCGCTTCCCACAACGCCCGGTTGCGATCGAAGTCGGTCAGCGACATCCGGCGCACGTCCTGCAGCAGATCCGACCACCCACTGCCGTCGGGTAGGCGATAGCGATGCACGTGCACGTCGATGTCGAAGTCTGGATCTAGCGCCAGCCGCGGTGCCGACAAACCGAACAAGCCGTATAGCGGACGCATACGCAATGTGGGTACGAAGTGCGTCAAGCGCTCTAGGCGAGTTCGCAGGCGTTCCCAGTCAGGGGTTGAATCCAAGACCGCAAGCGCCACCACGGTGCTGCGCATCCGCGGGTCGCCCGCTGCAGTACGGAAGGTGGCTGCATCCCAACCGCGCAGCTGTGCGCCAACCGAATCGCCACTGGACACGAACTAGCCCACCTTCTCCATGACATCGTCGCTAACGTCGAAGTTCGCATAAACGTTCTGGACGTCGTCGCTGTCTTCGAGCGCCTCGATCAAACGGAAAACCTTGGTTGCGCCGTCTTCGTCGAGGTCGACCGTGACCGAGGGCAGGAAGGTCGCTTCGGCAGAGTCGTAGTCGATTTCGGCACCTTGCAAAGCAGTGCGCACCGCCACCACATCGGTCGCCTCGCTCACAACCTCGAAGGACTCACCAAGGTCATTGACTTCCTCTGCACCCGCATCCAGCACCGCCATCAGTAGGTGGTCCTCGGTCAAGCCATCGACCTTGGGAACGATGATCACGCCCTTGCGGTTGAACATGTAGGAAACAGATCCCGGGTCGGCCATCGATCCGCCGTTGCGTGTCATCGCCACCCGCACTTCACCGGCAGCGCGGTTGCGATTGTCCGTGAGGCACTCGATCAGCACGGCCACACCGTTCGGGCCGTACCCCTCGTACATGATCGTCTGCCAGTCCGAGCCGCCTGCTTCAGCGCCCGAGCCCCGCTTGACCGCACGCTCGATGTTGTCCAGCGGCACCGAAGATTTGCGGGCCTTCTGGATGGCGTCGTATAGCGTCGGATTGCCGGTCGGATCGCCGCCGCCTTGCCGCGCGGCAACTTCGATGTTCTTGATCAACTTGGCGAAGAGCTTGCCCCGTCTGGCGTCGATGACCGCCTTCTTGTGCTTGGTGGTGGCCCATTTGGAATGACCGCTCATGCGCTGCCTCTAAACCCTTCCTTGAACCATGTCCACGAAATACCGGTGAACCCGGTCGTCTGGCGTCAACTCGGGGTGGAAGCTGGTGGCCAGCACCGACCCTTGCCGAACGGCCACGATGGTACCCGCGCGCGCTCCGCTCGAGATTTCCGCAAGCACCTGCACGTCCTGCCCCACGCTTTCCACCCACGGTGCGCGGATGAACACCGCGTGGAAGGGCTCGGAGCCGACTACCGGCATCTCGATGTCTATCTCGAAGGAGTCCACCTGGCGGCCGAAGGCATTCCGGCGAACCACCACGTCCAACCCACCCACGGTTTCCTGATCGGGTCGGGCATCGAGCACCTGATCGGCCAGCATGATCATGCCCGCGCACGATCCATACATCGGCACTCCGGTCGCACGCATCGAGCGCAGGGGTTCGAACCATCCATCGATCAGCGCCAGCCGGGACATTGTGGTGGACTCCCCGCCCGGTATCACCAGACCATCGCACGCGTCGAGTTGATCCAGAGACCGAACAGCGCCCGATCGAACTCCGACGCGTGTCAGTGCAGCGACGTGCTCACGCACGTCCCCTTGCAGTGCGAGCACCCCGATGAACGGGGCGCTGCTCACCAGCCGCGGTCTTCCAAGCGGTGGTGAACAGGAATATCGGCAACGTTGATACCGACCATCGCCTCGCCAAGGCCCTTGCATGCTTCGGCGACAATCTCCGGCTTATCGAAGTTGTGGGTCGCGGACACGATGGCCTCAGCGCGGGCCTTGGGGTCACCACTCTTGAAAATGCCTGAGCCCACGAATACGCCGTCGGCACCAAGTTGCATCATCATCGCGGCATCGGCGGGGGTTGCAATGCCGCCCGCGGTGAACAGCACCACCGGGAGTTTGCCCTCGCGCGCCACCTCGGCCACCAACTCATACGGCGCCTGGAGTTCCTTGGCTGCTACGTACAACTCGTCCTCAGCCATCGATCGCAGCCAACGGATCTCCCCGAGGATCTTGCGCATGTGGGTGACCGCGTTGGAGACATCGCCGGTTCCAGCCTCGCCCTTGGATCGGATCATCGCTGCGCCCTCGGTGATCCGGCGAAGCGCCTCACCGAGATTCGTCGCGCCACACACAAAAGGAACGGTGTACGCCTTTTTGTCGATGTGGTTGGCGTAGTCCGCCGGAGTCAGCACCTCGGACTCGTCGATGTAATCGACACCCAGGGACTGCAGCACCTTGGCCTCGCCGAAGTGGCCGATGCGAGCCTTGGCCATCACCGGGATAGAAACGACGTCCATGATTCCGGTGATCATCTCCGGATCGGACATGCGCGCCACGCCACCTTGAGCACGAATATCGGCCGGCACTCGCTCCAGAGCCATGACTGCCACCGCGCCGGCGTCCTCAGCGATCTTGGCCTGCTCGGCGTCGACCACATCCATAATCACGCCGCCCTTGAGCATCTCTGCCATACCCCGCTTGACGCGGTCGGTACCAACCTGCTCGTTCACCTAGACCTCACAAATCACCGGAATAAACGTGGAAGCCCCATCGTAGAGCCACCACCCGGCCCCGCATCCGGACCATCTGTCCTCAGGCCCCCGATGTGGTGGACTACTCGTTTACGAGCGCTACAGGAATCGAATCGTCCAGTTCCACGGCTTGCGGCCAGGGTGTGTGTCCGGCAAGCCGGAAGGTGCGCACCATTCGCTGATTTCGCAGTTGCGTGCAGGCTCGAACGGCATCATTGAGGAAGCGTCGTGAGAGCTGAACACGTCGAGCACAAGCAGCGAGCTCTTCGATCAACTCATCACCGCCTGCAGCCTGGCGCACCTCGTCGATCTCCTCTTCATCGAACGTGGCCTCAAGTGCCTGACTTAGGGCTGACTCTGCTTGTGTTCGCCGCTGTATGCGCTCGGGGTTGTGGTCGTCTCCATCGGCAGCGGTGCGTGCGGCGTGCGCCGCTTCGGCCACCACGATTGCGCCCGCTGGATCCAACAACCCACTCGTGGCAAGTTCGAGCGCAACCGAGGACCGGCGAAGCAAATGAGCGTCAAGGGTGAGTTCAGCGGTGTCGATGCGCTTATGGAGCGCATCAAGACGCCCAGCAGTCATCGACAGATACAAACCAAAGAGACCCAGGACAACGACGATGAGGATGAGCCACCACCAACTCATTCGCTGCTCCCCTGCTTACGGCCCAGCCCGAACCCAGCCCGGTGAGCGAATCTTCCGAACGCCTGGCCACGCAAGTCCTCGGTCACCTTCTCCCCCGGCACGCCAACACTTTCGTAGACCTCCAAAACATCGTCTACCACTGTGTCCCAGTCGTACTGATCGGCGCGGGAGTGCCCGCGAGCCACCAGAGCTCGCCGAGCAGCGTCGTCGGCCAAGACGGACAGCACCGCGTCAGCGAGCGATTGCGGGTCCTTGCAGGAGAACAAGCGCCCAGCTTTGCCATCTTCGAGCACCTGACGGAACGCTGGGATGTCGGAGGCGACCACGCACGCACCAGCAGCCATTGCTTCGACGAGCACAATGCCGAAGGACTCACCACCGGTATGCGGCGCAACGTAGACCTGAACCTCACGCAAGAGTTCTTGTTTGCGCTCATCGCTAACCGTGCCCACGAACGTAAGGGCACGATCCACACGTTCGGAGATGTCCTTGCGGACGTCATCTATGTCGCCTGGGCCGGCCACAATCACCTTCAGATCCGGAACCTGATCGAGGATGGACGGTAGGGCATCGATCAGCACGCCCAGTCCCTTGCGCGGCTCCTCGATACGCCCAAGGAAAAGCAGTTCGCGGCGACGATCTCGGTCATGAATATCGGGGGCAAAGTCCTGAACGCGAACGCCGTTGGGAATCAGCACCGCGTCGCCCCCCACGTGGCCAACGAGGGTTCGTCGAGCCTCTTCGCTAACCGCGATGCTTCCACGAAGTTTCTCCATGGCGGTTTGGGCAACGTAGTAGCCGGCAGTGAGGACCCGCGATCGGTCCTGGGCCGAATGCCACGTTGCAACGAGTGGACCGCGCGCAGCCCAACAGGTAAGAACAGACAAGCTCGGTGCGAGCGGTTCGTGGATGTGAACGATGTCGAAATTACCTTGTCGAATCCACGCACGAACGCGCCTGGTCGCCTTTACCCCGAAACTTAAACGCGCTACCGAACCGTTATACGGAACCGCAACCGGTCGACCTCCGTCCGTGACCCATTCGGGCAATTCCGTGTCTTGCTCCACGGGGGCTAGAACGTTCACATCGTGTCCCTGGCCTCGCAGAGTGAGGGCAAGATCGGAGACGTGCGAACGCACCCGCCGGGAACATCCCAGGCGTAGGGGCAAACCAGGCCGATGCGCATGTTCATGCCGACACCGGGTTTCGCGGCTTCAGGTCTGCAACCCACACCCGTTGCAACATGTGCCAATCGGCGCTGTGCTCGCGGATCCCCGATTCCCAGCCACGCGCAAGTTCTTGCGTGATGGCGCGGATGTTGTCCTCGCGCTCTCCTGTTGTGGGTAGTTCGATGCGGTCGTGGATGTAGCCGCGTGTCACTTCCCCGTCGAACCACATCGTCAGCGGATACAACGGCACATCGGTCATCATCGCCAACAACGCCGGCCCCGCGGGGAAGGACGCCGATTCACCGAAAAAGTCGACGTGCACACCGCTTCTGCCGATATCCCGATCCCCCAAAAGCGCCACGAGCTTGCCATCGCGCAGGCGGCGGGTCAGTTGACGCAACACATCGGCGTCCCCGGTTGGCAGGATGTCCATGCCAAGCTCCCGGCGGTAAGCGAGAAACTTGTCGAAGAGTTTCTCCGGCTTCAAACGCTCGGCCACCGAGGAGACCGATCCGTAAGTGAGTGCCCCCCACGCTCCCGCGTGATCCCAATTGGCCATGTGAGCAGAAATCATAAGTGCCCCGCCTCGACTCATCGCGTCGTCAAGAAGGTACTGGCGCTCGAGAATGAACGTGTCCTGGATGCGCGCCCTCGACCAGGAAGGAAGCCGGAAAGCCTCGCACCAGTAACGCATGTAGCTGCGCATGCCCGCGCGGCTGAGTTCGCGGATCTCATCGCGGCTGGCTTCAGGGTGGACGCGGCCAAGATTCTTCTCGAGTTGCGTCACTCCACCGGCGTTTCGGCGCCACAAGGCATCTGCCATCTGCCGGAAGACCGCATTCGCTACAGACTCCGGCATCGTCCGCGTCACTTTCCAACCAACCTCATACAGCCACGTGCTCAACGAATCCGTTGCCGCACTCCGCAACGCCGACGGGCTCAGTAACCTCGCGGGCTCACTCACTGCTGGAGCTTCCCCGCAGTTGCCGGCGTACTTCCACCATCCGCTGGATCACGGTGATCACACCGGCGATACCGATTACCCAGACTGCAATCGGGAGGACGTAGGGAACCCCGAGCCCGGTGAGGAGCACCGCAATACCGACGACGATCAACCGCTCAGCGCGCTCGGCAATACCGACATTCGCAGTCGCGCCGACGGCTTCCGCTCGAGCCTTGGAGTAGGACACAACTTGTCCGGCGATGAGGGCAAGCAATGCGCCGGAGATTATCCATTCATCGCCTTGTGAAACTCCCCACAAAATGATGGCAGCAAAGACTGCACCGTCAGTGATGCGATCAAGAGTCGCGTCCAAGAAGTTCCCCCACGGGCCACTGGTTCCCGTCATTCGCGCCATAGTGCCGTCGAGCAGATCGCTGATTCCGAAAAAGGCCCCTAGCGCGAAGGCCCAGATGAATTGCCCTTGAGGGATCAAGATGAGCATGCTTAGCGAGCCACCGATAGTCCCGGTAAGGGTGACAGCGTCGGGACTGACCTTCATCTTCACCAGCAACTTGGCCGGTGGGTCGATGACGACGGCGGCAACCTTGCGCGCGGCGGCGTTGTTGAGCACGATTAGAAGTCTTCTTCGGGGCTCAGGCCAACGCCCTCGTTCCACGCCTGCTCGAGCAACTGCCGGGTGTCTTCAAGCAACTGCGGGATCACCTTCGTTTGACCGATGATCGGCATGAAGTTTGTGTCGCCCCCCCATCGGGGAACGATGTGCTGGTGTAGGTGTCCGGCGATGCCGGCACCGGACAAAGATCCTTGGTTCATCCCCACATTGAAGCCCTGCGCCGTCGCAACTGTGCGCAAGATCCGCATGGTGCGCTGGGTGAATTCCCCGATCTCGACCATCTCTTGGTGGTTGATTTCGGGATATTCGGCAATGTGACGGTACGGGCAGATCATCACGTGCCCGGAGTTGTAGGGGTACAGGTTAAGCACCGCATATACGTGCTCACCGCGAGCGAAGACCAGTCCCTCGTCCTCTGGGAGATCCGGAGCAATACAAAAAGGGCAGTCCTTCCCCGCCTCAGTGGTCTTCGGCTTCTTGCCGCCACGCAGGTAGACCATCCGATGTGGTGTGTAGATCCGCTCCCAGTCGTCGGACATCTCAGACCTGCACCCGATCGTCGACAGCCTGAACGATCTCGGCTACCGCCTCCTCGACCGGAACCCCGTTCTTTTGTGTGCCGTCGCGGTAGCGGAAGGACACAGCACCCGCAGCCAGGTCTTCATCACCGGCGATCAGCATGTACGGCACCTTGGTGCGCTGGGCGTTGCGGATCTTCTTTTGCATGCGGTCGTCGGAGGTATCCACTTCCACGCGCACACCGCGAGCAGCCAGTTTCTCGGCCACCTGCTGCAGGTAGGCGACATGATCGTCGGTGATCGGGATACCCACCACCTGCACCGGCGCCAACCAGGGCGGGAACGCTCCCGCATAGTGCTCGAGAAGTACTGCGAAGAAGCGCTCAATCGAACCGAACAACGCGCGGTGGATCATGATGGGGCGCTCACGGGTGCCTTCGGACGATTGGTATTCCAGATCAAAGCGCTGGGGCAACTGGAAATCCACCTGGATAGTGCTCATCTGCCAGGTTCGACCGATCGCATCCTTTGCCTGGACCGAGATCTTTGGCCCATAGAAGGCCGCGCCACCCTCATCGAGCACGAACTCGAGATTTTGCTTCTCGGCTGCAATCCGCAACGCTTCGGTCGCCTCAGCCCACTCCTCTTGCGTTCCCACTGACTTATCCGGGTTGCGAGTGGACAGCTCGAGGTAGAAGTCCGTTAGGCCGTAGTCGCGCAACAAATCCAAAACGAAAGTGAGCAGCCGGTCGAGTTCGCCGGGCATCTGCTCCTTGGTGCAGTAGATGTGGGCGTCGTCTTGGGTGAAACCGCGAGCACGCGTGAGTCCTTGCACCACACCAGACTTCTCGTACCGATAAACCGTGCCGAACTCGAACAATCGCAATGGAAGTTCTCGGTATGAACGCCCGCGGGCGCTGAAGATCAGATTGTGCATCGGGCAGTTCATGGGTTTCAGGTAATAATCTGCGCCCTGCCGACGAACATTGCCCTCAGCGTCCATCTCAGCATCAAGATGCATAGCCGGATACATGCCTTCGGCGTACCAATCAAGGTGCCCGGACTTTTCGAATAGTTGCGCTTTAGTGATGTGGGGTGAGTTGACGAACTCGTAGCCGCCTTCTTCATGGCGCTTACGCGAGTAGTCCTCCATCACCCGGCGCACCACGCCACCCTTGGGGTGGAACACAGCAAGACCGGAGCCAATCTCCTCGGGGAAGGAGAACAGGTCGAGTTCCGCGCCTAACCGGCGGTGATCGCGCCGCTCGGCTTCTTCCAGGAAAGTCAGGTACGCCTTCAGATCATCTTTTGAAGGCCAGGCGGTGCCATACAAACGCTGCAGAGACTCATTGGCCTGGTCTCCAAGCCAGTACGACGCCGACGACCGCATCACTTTCACCGCGTTCGGTGGGATATAGCGCGTGTTCGGCACGTGCGGGCCGCGACAAAGGTCGCTCCAGCACACCTCACCGGACTTGGGATCGACGTTGTCGTAGATGGTGAGTTCGGCGCCGCCGACCTCCATCACCTCGGAGCCCCCTTCGCTACCGATCAAGCGGAGCTTGTAGGGCTCACCCGCAAGTTCGCTCGTAGCATCGGCCTCGGACACGACCCGCCGCCGAAATTCCTGCCCGGACTTAAGGATCGACACCATTTCCTTCTCGATCGCCTTCAGGTCCTCGGGAGTGAACGGTTCGGGGACGTCGAACTCGTAGTAGAAGCCGTCCTTGATGGGCGGGCCGATGCCGAGCTTGGCTTCGGGAAAGAGTTTTTGCACCGCCTGGGCTGCCACATGCGCGCTGGAGTGCCGCAGGATCGCTAGGCCCTCGGGGGAATCTGCGGCAATCGGCTCGACCTGATCGGAGTCACTAACCGGAGTAGCCAAATCCTTGATCTCGCCGTTGATGCGTGCGGCCACCACGCTGCGGTCGGATCCGACCACGTCCACGGCTGTCTGGGACACCCCATGCTCCTCGGGCCTGATCATTTCGGTGGACGGGTAGAAGTTTCGGTGGGCGATACTGGGTTCGAACCAGTGACCTCTCGCGTGTGAAGCGAGCGCTCTACCACTGAGCCAATCGCCCGAAGCCCCGCGATGCTATCGCAGCAGGGCAAATCCCCACCTTCTAGACCGCTTGTTCGGTTTTCGTCTTGACACAAGCGTGTGGAGCGGGGATACCCCCTCGAATCGGGTTACCCTGGCCGCGCCCGCCACCCGGGCTTCACCGAGGAGAGATAGATGAAATTTCTGGAAACCTGGCGCGGCCCTCGCGCCGCCCTCGCCGCGGCCAGCGGCCTCGCGATTGCAGCAGCGTCGCTGACCATCGCTGCACCAGCCGCCCACGCGGCCGTTTCAGGCTTCGTCAACGGTCCCGTTGACGTGCCGAACATCACCGTCAGCTGGTCTGGTCGAGCGACTGTCGGGCGTAGCACCGTCACGATGGTTCCCACCATCAACGGACATCGGCACAGTCACCGGTGACTGACCGCCACGACGCTGAGGTCGGCAGCGCAGAGCCTGCCACTCTTCTTCACTGGACCACACCTAACGACCGCCGACCACTTCATGGTCGCTGAGTGCGTATCGGATCTGGCCAATCCAGTGTCGTCAATAATCTGACGTTGACAGTCGGTGCGATCGGTACCACAACGACGATCAGCGCACCGAACACCGCCAAAGTCGGCTACGACCACACAAATCACCGTGACCGTGACGTCGCAAGAGCCTGAGCAGTCAGTACAACCCACCGGACACGGTCATCGTCAAGGACGCCAATGGCGCAACGCTTCAGACCATGGGGCTCACGCCGGGACCAGGCACCGGTCAGTCGTACGCCTACTACTCATGGACGCCCACCGCTCCGGGTCAGTACATCGTGCAGGCGACCTACCAGCCATCCGGTGGGAATGCTGCAGGATCAACGTCCGCTCAAGACATCATCCAAGCAACTCCGAGCGGTGGAACCATCAGCCTGAAGGCGCCGGGCACCATGACGCAGGGCGTGCCGGTCACACTCACAGCTTCGGTAGCGCCGAGCAATGTTCAGGGCACGGTCGGCTTCACGCTAAACGGCAACCCGATCAGCGCAGCGATCCCGATCACGAATGGAACTGCAACGTTCCAGTGGACACCGAACGTTGTCGGTCAGGTCACCCTTGGGGCCAGTTACACGACTAACCAGGGAGGTTCCGGTTCGACCACCGACGTAGTGAACATCGTTGCCGGACCGTCGCAGACCGACTCCATCACGCTCGTACAGCCAGGCTGGGGCCCGTGGGCACCGAACGGCAGTTACACCCTCGGTAACGGGTCCAACTTCACCTTCCAGGCCACGAGCCTGTCCGGCGCACCGGTCACACTGAGTGAGACCGGACCGTGCCAGGTAGGCGGACTGACCATCAACGTGCCGACGGGTTCGGGCGTGTGCAATCTGCAGGCCAGTTCCCCAGGCGGTAACGGCTACGCACCGGTCACCTTTGGCTACACCGTGAACCTCATTCCCGGTGTACAGGTGGCAAACATCGCTGCTCCCCCGTCGGGTCGCTTCAAGGTGGGTCGCGTGCTTGTCCTGGAGTCACCCGGACAAGCGGACACCAACGCAGGACAGAACATCGGCTGGAAGGTCCTCAAGAAGGGCGGCGGCCGCAAGCACTGCAAGTTGCTCTACCCGGACAACGGTTCGGTCACCTTGCGGATCGCCAGCAAGGGAAGCTGCACCGTCGTCGGCAAGGCGCCAGGTGTGGCTGGTCAGTGGCAGCCGTTCAAGACGGCGCGCAACTACACACGGCCGCTAGTCCATTCAGTAGTTCACGAAGGCCCCCGCTTCGGCGGGGGCCTTCGTCGTTGATGATTCGTCGTTGATGAACTGCGCGTGGCTACGGATCGATGTCTTGGGAGATCGTGCGGATGTACTGGGCAGCCACGAAACGCGTTTCGGGTCCGGATTCACCCCAGGTGTGGTCCCCGAGCTTGGTCACCGGGTGCACATCACGCGTGCTCGAGGTGAGGAACACCTCATCGGCGGATTGCAGATCTTCGAGCGAAAGCTCACGCTCAACTGCCAGACCCCACTCCAACAGCAGTTCGCGCGTGATACCCGCCAGGCATCCACTCGAAAGCGGCGGCGTGAAAACGTCACCGCCCTTCACGATGAAGACGTTGGTACCCGTGCCTTCGCTGAGCTGACCGACGCTGTTTGCGAACAAGCCCTCAGAGAACCCCTGCTCGTGCGCCCACTGCAAAGCGACCACGTTTTCTGCGTACGACGTGGTCTTCGCTCCTGTCACAGCGGATCGCTCATTGCGCACCCACGGAACCACCACTGCACTGGTCGTTGCCGGCCACGGCTGCATTGGCATCACGGCAACGATCGTTGTCTGCGATCCTTCACGTCGGTCACTTGCCAAGGGGCCTGATCCTCCGGTGCAAGTAATGCGCAGCCGGCCCCTGTCGGCAGCCTCTGGCTCACTACGGATGACCTCGACCACTGCATCGCGGATGACCTCAAGGTCCGGTGAAGGTAATCCCAAAACCTCACACGAACGGCTAAGCCGGTTCAGGTGGCGAGTGAGCGCTAGCGGTTCTCCTCCGAGCACCTTGAGTGTCTCGAACACCCCGTCCCCAACCGTTATGCCGTGGTCGAAAACGGAAATCTGCGCAGCGCCACTGTCGAGGAGATCGGCGGAGTCGCCGATCTGGATCCATACACTCATCGGGCAAATGACGTGACGGTCGCGGCCACCGGTTGCGATGCCACTTGGCACAGCCGCCTGGCCTTCAATTCCGTCTCCTGCCACTCCCCGTACGGGTCCGAGCCCCAGGTGATGCCGGCGCCGGTGCCGAAATGAAGCTGGTTTCCGCGGATCCAGAAGGTGCGGATAGCCACCGCAAGTTCGGCGGCGTTTCGATCGGCGTCAATCCACCCCACACCGCCGCAATAAACATCGCGTGGCCCGGCCTCGCACTCCTCGATGATGCGCAGCGCTGATGACTTGGGTGCCCCGGTGACTGATCCTGGAGGTGAGGTGGCCTCGACGATCGAGTCCCAGCCGGGCGCCGGAGGCGAGCCGACACTGCACATCCGACACAAGATGGACCAACCCCGGGTGCTCTTCGATGCGCAGTAGTTCGGGAACTCGAACACTGCCGGTGCGTGCCACTTTTGACAGATCATTGCGGACCAAGTCGACGATCATCACGTTCTCGGCGAAGTCCTTTTCCAGCAGCAGGTTAGGGCTTGGCGCGGTTCCCTTGATCGGCCCGCTGCTCAACAAGTCTCCTTCACGGCGCAAGAACAACTCCGGGCTGGCGCAGGCGATATGCAGATCAACTTCGGGAATCGACACCATCGACTGGTACGGCGCCGGGTTCCCACTCATCAAGGAGTGGTGCAGGGCCAGGATGTCGTCGTCGGCCTCTAACTCGGCCGACAGAACACGGCACAGATTGGCTTGGTAGACCTCACCCGCGGCGATGTGTTCTTGAATTCGCCGAACACCGGCTATGTAGTCCTGTTCGTCCAAGCTCGTCTGCCAAGACGCAGGCGCCACGCCAGCCCATGGGCCGATCTGGGCAAACGGGGGCGTGACTGACCATTGAGCAAAACGCACCAGAACCGGATCTTGGTCGTAGGGCAAGACAACCGCCCATCTCCCACCGAACTCGAGCCGGGTCAGATCAGCCGTGATTTCCACGGGATCCCATGCCCATAGACCACCGAGGTGGGCGACTGCGGACGTGCGCATGGACCCATCCTGCCCGGGATCTCGACTTCCCGCCTAGGGCTGCGGCGCCAACGCTACGCGTGTCGGCTAACCTTTACCCCTCCCGAGAGGGAATACGCGGACGTAGCGCAGCTGGTAGCGCATCACCTTGCCAAGGTGAGGGTCGCGGGTTCGAATCCCGTCGTCCGCTCGGAGGGGTAAGACCCGCCGTGGTGGAGTGGCCGAGAGGCGAGGCAGCGGCCTGCAAAGCCGTTTACACGGGTTCGAATCCCGTCTCCACCTCGAAAGCGATTGATGTACCACCGAAAGGGCGATTGGCGCAGGGGCTAGCGCGCTTCCTTGACACGGAAGAGGTCACAGGTTCGATTCCTGTATCGCCCACCAGAGTCCCCTTGAGTACCGTAATTGCATGTCGGTCTCATCACGGAGTTTTCGATCCCAGAACTCCTACCTGAGCATCTATTCGCGGGACTCGGTGTTGTCGATCGGCTCGCGAGGCTCTGCGCTCTCGATTGGCTCGATCGGCTCATTCGGCAGCGCGTTCAGCATTGGCTCGTTCTTGAGCATTGCAAGTGTGATGTCCGGGCTGTCGGTGGGCGCTCTCATGGCCTGGCGATTGCGCAGACCTCGACATTGAGCGAGCCCCGCTAGAGCTTCACCAGCATCTTGCCCTCATTGGCTCCACTGAAGAGCTTCTGTAGCGCCTCGGGGGCGCCATCCAGGCCATCCATCACATCCACCTTGTACTTCAACTGACCGCTCATCACCCAGGTGGCGAGTTGAGCGATCGCTTCGCCTGCTCGGGGAAGGAAATCCAAGATGATGAAACCCTCCATCCGTCCGCGCTGGGAGATGAGAACGGAAAGATTGCGCGGGCCGGGTGGTGGCACAGCATCGTTGTACTGGCTGATCGCACCGCACATGACTACTCGACCGCGAAGTGCGAGGTTGGCAAGAGCCGCTTCCAGGATCTCTCCCCCAACGTTGTCGAAGAAGACATCGATGCCGTCCGGGCACGCATCCTTGAGTGCCTTCGCAACGTTCTGGGTTCGGTAGTTGATCGCGGCATCGAAGCCGAGCTCTTCGGTGAGCCAGCGGCACTTATCGTCGCTGCCTGCGATGCCGACCACCCGGCATCCGTTGAGTTTGGCGATCTGACCCGCAACCGAACCAGTCGCGCCCGCAGCGCCTGAGACGACCACGGTCTCCCCCTGCTTGGGTTGGCCGATTTCCATCAGCCCGAAGTAGGCGGTGAGTCCGGTGATCCCGAAGACGCTTAACGCGGCGGTGGGATCGACACCCTCGGGCACCACCTGGTCTTTCGGCCCCATGACGGCGTACTGCTGCCAGCCGGGTGTACCGAACAGGACCGTCCCGACCGGAACATCGTCGTTGTTGGATTCCACGACGGTCCCCAAGCCGGCGCTGCGAATCGGTGCACCGATTTCGATGGCCGGAAGGTAGGTATCCATCGCCATCCACATTCGAATGGTCGGATCGATCGACAACCAATCAACCTTGACGAGGACCTGGCCGGGGCCGGGCACAGGCATGGGGGCGTCAACACTCGCGAAACAATTAGCGGAGACATCGCCCTCGGGGCGTTTGGCCAAGGTGATCTGTCGGTTGGTCATCACCCCACGTTAGGGCCTGGAGCCGGTTAGGTGTTGCTCTTGCGGAACAACGCCGCGACGATCGCGACCAAAACCGCGGCGATCACGATCTGCGTGGCGAAGGTGAGCCAAAAGCCCCATCCGGCGGCACTTCCGATGAGTGCACCGCTGGCGCCGCCCACGATGCCGAGCAGGATCGTCATCAAGCAGCCAATCGGTTGCATGCTGGGGACGAGAATGCGCGCGATCAGGCCGATGACTATGCCGGCGCCCAGGCCGGACCAGATGCTCTCGATTTCCACACCGTTATCCAACCACTTCGGGAGCGGTCATTGGGGCTGATCGCTTTGACCTTCGCGTGTCAGGGCTACCAGGCGCGACATAGCTCGGAAATACTTCTTGCGGTAACCGCCCTTCAAGAGTTGCTCGGTGAACAGCGAATCGAGCGGGACACCACTTGCCACAACAGGAACGTCCCTGTCATAGAGGCGGTCAACCAGCACCACCAGCCGAAGCGCCTGTGCCTGATCGCTGAGCGTGCGCACCTCCTCGAGCCCCACGAGGGGTATGCCTTCGACCAGCGCGCCGTACTGCGAAGGATGAACCTGAGGCAGGAAGGCAACCAGTTCGCGAAAATGATCGAGTGTGGCGCCGGGAGTGCGGTCAATTGCGGCGCGAACCTGTTCGTTTGTCCAGGGGGCCGGAGCATCAGGTGCGCCTCGGTGCCGGTAGTCCTCGCCGTCGATACGCAATACATCGAAATGAGCCGATAGCCCCTGGATCTCGCGCAAGAAGTCATCCGCGGCGAATCGACCTTCACCGAGTTTCTCCGGAAGTGTGTTTGACGTGGCTGCAAGAAAGACACCCGCTTCGACTAGTTCACCAAGGAGCGTGGACATCAAAACGGTGTCGCCCGGATCATCGAGTTCGAACTCATCGATGCACACCAGCCGATTAACCTTGAGCGCTTCGACGGCCTGCCGGAATCCCAAGAGTCCGACGAGGTTGGTGTATTCGACGAAGGTGCCATAGGTCTTCAGGCCATCCACGTTCCGCCACAGCGATGCGAGCAGGTGGGTCTTACCCACGCCAAATCCACCATCCAGATACACGCCCCCACGCCCTTCCGGTGGTGCCGCGCGTCGGAAGATCCCCCGCTTGGCCGAACGCGGCGCGTTAATGCGCGTAACGAACGCTTCCAGCGCCTGGACTGCCGCCCCTGCGTGGGATCGCCGGGGATATAGGTGTCGAAGCCCACGTTTCGAAAGTGCGGCGGGGGCACAAGGTCGGCAAGAATCTGATCCACGGCCACTGCGGGGTGGCGATCAACCAGTTGCGGCGCGGGCACGCTGCGGAGCCTACGCAGCGCCGTCGCGCGCACTACTTGAGCAACATCACTAACTGACTCAACACGACCAGCGCCCCCCGGCCCAATGCGCAGCACCGGAGCCAGGGCCCTCCCAGTTGAAGATCGTGTAGAAGGCAGCATCCTGCCAATAACGCGGCCACTTCGTAACCGGCGTCTCGCGCAGCTCAGCCATGAGGGAGCGCGCCGCCTGCGCGCCAAGGACTCCCTTGTGCTCGTCGAGCATCATCCAGGTGGCACCGTCGGCGAGGTCGTCGTTCATTTGATAGGCGCCGAAGTATCGGTTCCCACCGCCACCTCGAACGTCGTATCGACCTTCACTTTCGCGTTTGACGATGCAGGCCCGAAGGGGTTCGGTTTTCGGTGTGAAGTACTCGCCTCGATAAAGACTTCGTTCGATCCCCCGCATGTCTTTGGTTTGCTCGGATTCGGTTGTGAACTCGAGCATCTCGGCTTGCATCAAGGACCGCTGGAACGCAACTGCCGCACCCGTCGTGGCCGGAGTCATCGAGTCCCTGGCGCCTAACCGCTTGCTCGTGATGGCAGCGAAATGGCTGGGAGCTTGGGCTGTCGGAATTTCCCCTACGCCACTGGGACCACGACCCACAGCGCTAGCTCCAACGGCCAAGGCCGGGAGGGCCACCGCGAAAACGGCGAGTGAGGCGATCAGGGTCGTGCGTCGTTTCCAGCCGAAGAGTCGAGCAGTCATACAACCTTCGCAGGTCAGCCCGAAGCCATCGCGGCGCCGGGGCCACAGCACAGGTCCGCGCTCCAGCGGGCATCGGTCCGTCCGCCGGAACTCCCCAGGGCGCACGTCCCCCGGCGACGGCTCTCACGTCGTCCGGGGTGGTGGACGCAGCCCTCCCGCCGGCATGGGTGACCAGCAGGGTGCTGTGAATTCGTCCATCAGTTGATCATGACCGGGCAGGGACAGCCCCAGGCGATTCTCGTCATTTCAGACATAACGGATGTGACATGAATCCTACTTTTATGGGATATTTCTGCGACATTCGGGCATTTGGTTCTTGAGCCGGCTCTTCAACGGTCTGCCCGACGTCCACAGGGCACCTGATGCCTGGAGCTACCTATACGCTCACGCGCGTGAGTATTCCCGCCGAGACTTTGTGGATCTTTGCCATCGCCCTTGCGGCCTTCGGAACAGCCTTCGTCGTTTTGGGACTGTCCAGCGAACGGGGCTACTGGTCCCAGCGCGACCCCTCGGGCAACGCCAAGAAGGACGCCACCAAGTTCTCGGCGGTCTACGCAAATGCCTTCAAATACGCAGCCGGTGAATACCGCGCTCCCTTGCGCATCGCCGCTATCGGCGTAATCCAGTGGTACCTCGCTGCTGTGTGCGCGATCGCAGCTATCGTGCTTGGACTGTGATGTGGCCGTTTCGACGACGCCAGGAGCCGCGAATTGAGTCCGTTCGACTAGCTGATGTCTCCAGCAGTGAGTCCGACTACCCCATCCTCACCGTCGGTCAATCACGCTTGACCGACTCCTTCGCCGCTTTGGCATTCGATCTTGGCGTTGAACCGCACTTCGCCCTCGCCAGCCTCGTCCCCATCATCGACCGAGGCATGAAGAAGGTTGCCGACGTTGAAATCCGCATCGATGAACAAGTCGTCGGCTACCTTCGACCACCCTCCCTAGATGTGGCGACCGCACTCCTAGACGAGCACCGAGCGGCAGCCTTAGAGGTGCCCGCCATGGTGCTGTCCGCACCTGGCGGACCCGAAGTGCGTCTTCATTCATGCCTCCTTGGCTAGCTAACTCACATCAACTGCCAAGATTCCACCGTGAAGCAGCGCTGGTTCTCGGAGAACGACGAGACTCACTCCCAGTGGTACGCAGACCACTTTCGAAATCTGGTTGCTGAGGGCGCCGATACCGAAGGGGAGGCGCGCTTGGTCGATGCCGTCGTCAAACCTAGGAGCCGCATCCTCGATGCTGGCTGTGGCCAAGGACGAACATCAGGCTCCCTTGCCGAGCGAGGTCACGAAGTAGTGGCGGTCGATATCGACGCCACTTTGCTCGCAGCAGCGCGGATCGACCACCCCGGGCCGACATATGTCGAGTGTGATCTGGCGCTATTGGACATCCGTGATGACATGGGCGCTTCACTGATCTTCGACGCTGCTGTGAGTGCAGGCAACGTGATTACCTATGTGGAACCTGGCACTGAGGTGGATGTCTTACGTTCCATCCGCGCGCATTTAGCGGCGGACGCCCCCTGCATCATGGGATTTCATACCGAACGCTACGCGGTTAGTGATTTCGACCGAGACCTAAGTTCCGCCGGCTTCATTCTTGAAAGCCGTTTTGCCACCTGGGATCTCCGGCCGTGGCGCGACGAAGCCGAATTTGTCGTCTCGATCTTGCGCAATCCGACCACGAAGTAGCAAGCGCTACAACAGCGTTACGGCTTCCTCAAACGCCATATGCGCCTTGCGTGGGAAGTTTCCGCCCTCGGCAACGTGACCAATATTCACTACCAGGAGACTGCGCAATGAAGTTCCGGCGAAAAACTCCTCATCAACTCCCGCGGCATTGAAGCCACCCATCGGACCGGCATCCAGACCAACGGCTCGCACCGCGAGAATGAAGTATCCCGCCTGCAAAGTGGCGTTGAATCGTGAGTGCTGCTCGCGCTTGTCCACATCGTCGAAGGAGTCTTGAACCTTCGGCGCCATTGGGAGCAACCGTGGGAGGTTTTTATGAAAGTCGGTGTCGGCGGCCAAGATCGCGACGACGGGTGCCGATTCAGCCTTCGGGCGGTTTCCTTCCGCCAGGCGAGGGAGCAGGCGCGCTTTGGCCGCAGGGGTATCGCACGAACACCACCCGAAGCGGTTGACTATTCATGGCAGTCGGTGCATGTCGCATTAACTCGTAAATTTGAGCCAACTGCTCGTCGCTCACCTGCTCGTCAGTAAAGGAGTAGGCCGTACGCCCTGCTCGGAACAGCACATCTGCCGCAGTGTCGTCGATGGCCAGGGGGACGGTGGTCACGGAGAACTCCTTGGGGTGTCTTGGCGGTCACCAAGCATATCAGTTAGTTGAAGATTGAACTATTGTGGCCACGAAACTAGGACACGACGTAACCCCTCAGGAATCTCGATGATCCGTGAGGGGCGCAGCGTCGGGCTGACAGGATTTGAACCTGCGACCCCTTGACCCCCAGTCAAGTGCGCTACCAAGCTGCGCCACAGCCCGCTGCCGAGAAGGCGGGATGAACACTACCCGGCGACTAGCCTGCAGATGTGACCAGGCGACGTGTTGTCGGTATCGCTGCGGCCGCGGCCACTGTTCGTGGCCGGTTGCGGTGCGAATGAACAGACCTCGCGAATGTGGATTGGCCCCGAACGGGTTGAGTGCGAGGGTGTCGCTCCGATGATGTGTTTGCAGGTTGCCTACTCCGCGGATGCCGAATACGAACTCTTCTATGACCAAATCGCAGGATTCGAACCCGTCGAAGGTACGTCGTACGTGATCGATGTAGAAATCACCGAGGTGGACAACCCGCCAGCTGACGCCTCGAGCCTGGCCTACAGCCTCGTGAAAGTCGTTGAGGAAAACTAAGGCGTCACTAGCGACGCCGCTTCTCCCGAACACGCATCATCAAACGAAGCGGGGTACCGGTAAAGCCGAACTCCTCACGCAGCCGCCGTTCAATGAATCGGCGATAGCCGGCTTCCAAGAAGCCCGTGGTGAACAGCGCGAAGGACGGTGGACCAACTCCCACCTGGGTGGCGAACAGGATTCGTGGTTGTTTGCCTCCGCGAACGGGGTGCGGATGAGCAGCTGCAAGTTCGGCAAGGAACTTGTTGAGTCGCCCCGTGGAGATACGCGTCTCCCAGCCTTCAAGGGCTTGCTCCAGCGCGACCGTGAGTTTGTCCATGTGGCGGCCGGTGAGTGCTGAGACGTTCACTCTGGGTGCCCAGGTGACCATGTTCAGGTCGCGGTCAATCTCTCGATCAAGATAACGACGACGATCCTCATCAACGAGATCCCACTTGTTGAAGGCCAGAACCAGAGCGCGACCGGTTTCCACAACCATCGACAAAATCCGCACGTCCTGTTCACTGACCGGCTCGGAGGAGTCGATCAGCACGATCGCAACCTCTGAACGTTCAAGAGCCGTTTGCGTACGCAAAGTGGCGTAATACTCGTGCCCACTTGACTGCTTGGCCTTGCGACGGACACCTGCCGTGTCCACGAACCACCACCACGTTCCTTTGATATCTACGATCTCATCGACAGGATCGACCGTGGTGCCAGCTACGTCGTCAACTACCACCCGCTCGCTACCAGCGAGTTTGTTGAGCAACGACGACTTACCCACATTCGGTCGACCAAGGAGGGCAACTCGGCGCGGTCCGCCCTCGCGACCGAGTCCTTTGCCTTTTTCGGGAAGCATCGAGACGATCTCATCGAGCAGATCCCCTGCGCGCCGACCATGCAGGGCGGACGTAGGAAAGGGCTCCCCAAGTCCCAGGCCCCACAACGCGGCGGCGGCAAGTTCGGTGTCGGAGTCGTCGGCCTTGTTGGCCACCACCAGCACGGGAACGTCCGCCCGCTGCAGGACCTTAGCTACTTCCTCATCGGCGTCGGTTGCCCCAACAGTGGCGTCGATGACGAACAAGACTGCGTCGGCTTCGGTCAGCGCGCGTTGGGCCTGTGCCGCAATTTGGCCGCCTAGCCCCCGAGCCCTGGTGTCCCACCCCCCTGTATCCATCACCAGGAAGTGCTTGCCGTTCCATTCGGCATCGTAGGAAACCCGGTCGCGGGTTACCCCGGGAACATCCTCAACCACTGCCTCGCGTCTGCCGAGAATACGGTTGACCAGCGTCGACTTGCCCACATTGGGTCGACCCAAGATCGCCAGCGTGGGCAATTGCGCCGAACCCGCAGCGCGCTCCATGGCCGATAGCTCGGCCTCCAGATCTCCAAACTCCGCGCGTGCGGCCGCTGCTGCTTGCAGCGTCAATGCATCGTCGCCCGATTCGCCCGGGACTGACTCGTCGACGTCCCAGGTTTCCACCTGGTCACCGGTTGGGAATTCCTCGCTCACCGTTCACCTGTTTCATCGACGAGTCGTTGGCGCGCCCACTCCCCCGCAGCGCGCGTGACCCCGATGGTCGGGCGCGTGCCCTTGAGGCGTTCGGGAAGTTCACGCAAGGACCCCATGGTCACACTGATCTCGGACCTACGGGCAGGCGGGTCGGTTGGTCTCTTGGTGACCGGCGCCTGAATACGCGCGGCCATCATGGGCGCCCCAGTTTGCGCCAGGACGTAGCCGATGTCGGGAGCCCCGATGGCCACCACCGCTTCGCCCTGGCTCACAAGCTCGACGACTCGTTGCACGGTGGCCACTCCCGGGCGCCCATCGGGCATAGCAAGATCACCGGTAACCGACATCAGCGGACCGGGCAGACCTGCGGGCCCTGCCGCCCACACGTGGATCGGGCGGGGTAGTCCCGCCTTAATGACGCTCGGAGCCGCAATGTTGTTCCAGTCGCAAACGATGAGCACCCCGCCGCGCTTGGGAACATTCTCAAGCCCGTGGACCGTTATGCGATACGTGGAGCGAATGAGGGGTCCAAAGAGATTACGTGCGTGAGCAGCACGTGCGCTGCTCACGTTTTCAAAACCTGGCGCGCAAGATCCACGATGTGATCGACAACTTCATCAAAGGTGAGGTGTGTTGTGTCTAATTCGATCGCTCCGTCGGCGCGCGCAAGAGGAGAGACGGCGCGGGTTGAATCCTTGGCGTCGCGCGTTAGAAGTGCCGACTGCGTCGCCTCGAGTGAGGCATCGTGACCATCGAGCTTTTCGGCTGCACGACGCTGTGCGCGCACTTGCGAATCCGCAGTGAGGAAAATTTTGATGTCCGAATTCGGGAGGACTACGGAGCCGATATCGCGACCTTCCACAACTATCCCCACTCCGCTGTCGCGCACATACTCACGCTGACGTCCAACAAGGTGTGCACGAACTTCGGGAACAGCACTCACCGCACTCACCGCACTAGTCACGTCTGAGCTGCGGATGGGTTCTGCGACATCCACACCATCGACCTCAATAGTCGGCCTACTCGGGTCGGTGCCACTAGTAATCCACGGTGAGCGTTCGCCTTCGATAAACGCCGTGACCGCCAAGGCATCGTCGGGATCGACTCCTGCCTGCAAAACTGCCCACGTGAGAGCCCGATACATGGCGCCGGTATCCAGGTAGTTCAGACCCATGCGAGTGGCAACCGCCCGACTCACGCTCGATTTTCCCGACCCCGCAGGGCCATCGATCGCAATGACGAGTCTGGGGGCCACGATCGACAAGCGTACGCGCTGGGAGGATCCCTCAGGCCCGCACATCGAAGCCGGCCTGAACCAGACCCTCCTTCAGGGCTTGCTCGGCATCGGAGCGCACGAACAGGTCCACCAGACCGCTGGGGCGACCCAGGACGTGCTCAATACGCACGTCCTCGAGATTTATGTGCAGCGCCCCGGCGGCCACGAACAACCGCGCCAACTCGCCGGGCTTGTCCTCAACCATCACGGGCACTACTGCGTAGGAGGTGGCAACCGAGCCATGTTTGCCCGGAAGTCGCGACTGACCCTGCCTCCCCTGCTCCAAGATGTCGATAACGGGTGTGAGGTCGGAGTGGTCACCTGCTTCCAGGCTCGTCGCAGCTACCTCCAATCGGTCTACCAGCCGACGCAGCACACCGGCCACCGGACGTGCGTTCGCTCGAAGGATTTGCGCCCACAGATCAGCGTTGGACGCAGCAATGCGCGTGGTGTCGGCCATTCCTTGGCCGGCGATACCGATGCGCTCAGCGGGCTCGTCGACCAATACTGAGGCAAGCGTCGAGGCCAGAACTTGCGGAGCGTGCGACACCAAGGCAACCGCCGCGTCGTGCTCGGCCGCATCCATGGAAGTCACGCTTGCACCACAGGTGTCGATCAATCGAAGAACCCTGGCCAGGTGCTCTTCTTCCTCGTGCCCACTCGGCGTGACAATCCAGAGCCGGTCATCGAGCAGATCGGCGCGCGCGGCCGCAGGTCCGGATACCTCGCGACCTGCCATCGGATGCCCACCCACCAGGCGAGCCGGATCGGCGCCGAGCACAACGGCCGTATCGAGGATGTGTCCTTTGACTGAGGTGGTGTCGGTGATGGTTGCATCCGTGAAGCGCATACTTGACTGCGCCAGGGACTGCGCTGCGGCATCGGGTGGGACCGCCACCACCACGAGCGTGGGCTGCTGGTCACCAAGAACAGCACCTGCACCCCGATAAACCGCCTCCTGCAACGCAATGGCGCTGGCATCTTCTAAGACAACTTCCACGCCCGCACGTCGCAGGGCCAGGGCGACCGAGGTACCGATCAAACCGGTGCCCAGGACGAGGACGGGACCGTCCACCGGCTCCCTGCGGTGTTCTCTCACGGGATCAGGTCCTGGCGAAGTACTTCTGCACCGCGCAGGTAGACGTGCTGAACATCCGACCGCGGGATCCCGCTTTCGGCGTGGACGAGGATGCGAACCACCCGTTCAAGGGCACCATCGACGTCCATCTCCTGCGCACACATCAAGGGGGTGTCCGTCAAGCCGAATGCTCGAGCCCCTGCCGCTGGAAAGGCACTCCTCAGATCAGGGGTGCATGTCAATACGACACTTACTACATCGTCACGTTCCACACCATTACGCGTCAGCATTTCACCCAGGAGCTCAGCAACGGCTTCGGCCATCTCGCGCGGATCATCGCGCGCTAAGCACGTTGCACCTCGGATACCCCGGATGCCGTTGGATCTCATGGTCTTCCCTCCTTCAAGCCGCCGAGCGTAGCGAGGCGCATCACCTGACACCTATTCACAGACCAACAGCCGTGTAGAGGGCACGCAGATCCGAACCCTCCAGGTCAATCACCTGGCCTGGTCGGAGCCGACCCAGGTGCAGTGGACCGATACGGGTGCGTACCAGATCGATGACCGGGTAACCGACTGCATCAAGCATGCGTCGAACGATTCGATTACGACCAGAGTGCAACACAATCTCCACCAAGCTTCGATCGGTCAGCCGTTGAATAACGCGAGCGCTGTCACACGCGATCGGGCCATCGTCTAAGTCGATTCCTTCCTTGAGTTCCCGCAGCGCATGCTTGCTGATTGGCCCTTGGACAGTGGCGCGGTAAGTCTTGGCCACCTCATGCGAGGGGTGCCCGAGTCGATTCGCTAACTCGCCGTCGTTGGTCAACAACAGCAGCCCTTCAGTGTCGGCATCCAAACGCCCAACATGGAACAATCGCTCAGGCCGACCCGCTAGAAGATCACCAACGCACTCACGTCCACGATCATCGGACATCGAGGTGATGACACCTCGCGGCTTATTCATCATCGCTACCACGATCCCCGGCGCAGTGGGTACTCGCTCACCATCCACATGAATAACGGCGGTTGCCGGATCAACCCGCGAACCAAGCTCGGAAACGACGTTTCCATCAACGCTGACGCGCCCCTCGAGGATGAGTTGCTCAGCAGCACGCCTACTTGCAATGCCGGCTTGCGCGAGTACCTTCTGCAGCCGAATGCCCTCATCACTACCGGATTCGCGCCCTTGCACTTCCTCGCTCATTGGATGGTCATCCACCGACGGAGTCCAGCACCTCTTCTAGGTCGGCGAGGTCAGGTAGGTGCTCGGCAAGCGGAGGCAACTCATCCAAAGAGGAGGCTCCTAAGCGCTCAAGGAAATAGGACGTTGTTCGATAAAGAATGGATCCGGACTCACCATCGTGGCCTGCTTCTTCAATTAACCCGCGGGTGAGCAAGGTCTTGATCACGCCGTCGATGTTCACCCCTCGCACAGCGCTCACGCGACCTCGCGAGACCGGCTGCTGATAGGCAATCACCGCTAGGGTTTCCAGCGATGCCTGTGTTAGGCGGGCCTGCTGCCCGTCGAGCACCCAACGTTCGATGAGCGGACTACATTCTGCGCGCGTATAAAAGCGCCACCCACCCGCCACTTCTCGCAGGTCGAAGCCGCGGCCTTGTTCGGTGTACTCCTGCGACAACTCGCGCACTACCGGCTCCACCTCCTCAACGGGCCGGCACGTGGCCTGCGCCAAAGTCAGCACCGACATCGGCTCATCGGCCAACAGCAACAGCGCTTCCAACGCCGACCTGAGATCCGGGGCGCCGAGAGTGTTGTCCTCGGTTGATTCCTCGGTTGACTCCTCGGAGATTTCCTCGACCATCATGTCTTCACTCACGCCATCTCACTTTCATCGATGTCGTCACTTTGTTGGACGCCCGCGTTGTTGTGGTTTGCTTGCACGTCGGCGTCCTCGTCCTCCTGGTCGACCTCACGTTCTACATCGAACTCGTCGGTCACCTGGACATCGCCGTCATCTGAACCTACCCAGCGAATGGTCAGATCCCCAAGGGGAACAACCTGTTCGAACAAGACGACGTGCTCGCGGTAGAGCTCAAGCAAGGCGAGGAATCGGCCCACCACCACAAGGGTGGAATCAGCATCGGCAATGAGTGCGCGAAACGTGGACGTCCGGGAGCGTCGAAGGTGCTGAACGATCACGGCTGCTTGTTCGCGGACGCTCACCCTGGGAACATGCAGGTGCCCCACACCGACCTGCTCCTCGTCCTTGGGTGTGAGTGCTGCAGCCGCCAGCGCTGCGAAATGGTCAAGGCCGAGGCCGATCAAGACCTCTGGTAAGAGCGCGGCGAACTGCGGCTCGAGTGAGACGGTGCGCGGCAGCCTCTTGCTGGCTGCTTCCATCTGCTGAGCCAACAGCGCCGCCACCTCCTTGTAGGCGCGGTACTGGAGCAATCGCGCGAACAGCAGATCACGCGCTTCCAGAAGAGCTAGATCCTCTTCATCCTCAACTTCACCACTCGGCAGCAAGCGAGCCGCTTTGAGGTCCAGCAGCGTGGCGGCAACGACGAGGAAGCCGCTGGCCTCATCAAGATCCCACTCGCCGCCTTTACCTTTGATGTAGGAGATGAACTCATCCGTGACGTGATGCAATGCCAGATCGGTGACTTCGAGTTTGTGCTTCGAGATCAGGGAAAGTAAAAGATCGAACGGGCCCTCAAAGTCACCTACCTTGACCGAGAAACCTTCGGTCGGTTGGTGTTGGTGGTCGCGTCCGTCCAGGCTGGCAAAGGGCTGCGCCTCATGCTCAGTTTCCGGTGTGACCGTCACCGAGCCAGAACTTCCCGAGCCAATCGGCGATACGCCTCAGCCCCCGCACTACTCGACGCGAACGTGGTGATCGGTTCACCAGCCACCGCGGCGTCGGGGAACTTCACGGTCCGGCTAATGACAGTCGTGAAGACCTGGTCACCAAAAGCCTTTTGAACAGTTTCCAGCACCTCGCGGCTGTGCAGCGTGCGGGGGTCGTACATGGTCGCTAGGACACCGAGGATCCGCAGAGTCGGGTTGAGCCGCGCCATCACTTTGTCGATGGTGTCCTTGAGTAACGCGACTCCGCGCAAAGCGAAATACTCAGTTTCCATCGGGATGATCACATCGGTACTGGCGGTGAGAGCGTTAAGGGTCAGCAGACCCAATGACGGCTGACAATCGATGAGTACAACGTCGTAGTCCCCGACCACCGCCTCCAAGGAACGCTGCAGGGCGTACTCACGACCCACCTCAGAGACCAACTGGATCTCAGCAGCCGACAGATCGATATTGCTCGGAAGCAGATCCATTCCCGGCACATCCGTGGCGACGAGTACATCGCCTATATGGCACTGCGGATCGGTCAGCAGGTTGTAGACCGTGAGTTCCATCTCGTTCGGGTTGTAGCCCAAGGCGACGGACAAAGCTCCCTGCGGATCGAAGTCCACGAGCAACACTCGGCGGCCATACCCTGCCAGGGCCGCACCCAAACTAACGGTGGAGGTGGTCTTGCCAACACCGCCCTTTTGGTTGACCATCGAGATGATCCGCGCCGGGCCGTGCTTGGTTACCGGCGCAGGGGCTGGCGGCTCCGGGCCCCGCTTAGCGGTGGCCGGGTCCTGCTCGTTGCTCATCGAGGTCCCTTCGGCTGTCCGGCCGAGCCTACTGCGCGCGGGGGTGACTGGCGGCGTACACCTCGCGCAGCGCGTCGGCCGTCACGAGGGTGTAGATCTGGGTGGTTGTGACCGAGGAATGGCCGAGTAATTCCTGCACAACGCGAACGTCGGCACCGCCCTCCATGAGGTGGGTGGCGTAGGAGTGGCGCAGGGTATGCGGCCCCACCTTGCCGCTCAGGCTGGCTTCCTGCGCACACCGCTGGATCACTTCCCAAGCGGACTGGCGACCCATCCGCGCACCCTTCACGCCTAAGAACAATGCCGCTCCCGGGCGACGCTTTCCCGTTGCTGCCTGGGCCAGCGCGGGCCGGCCACGCGTGAGATAGGTGGCGATCGCCCCACGTGCAGCTGCTCCAACCGGCAGTATCCGCTGCTTGTTGCCTTTGCCCGTCACCACTACCGTGCCGGAGTCGAGGTCGACGTCGTCCACATCGAGCCCGACTACCTCGGAAATCCGTGTCCCCGTTCCGTACAGCACCTCCACAAGGGCCCGATCCCGAGAACCGACTGCCGTAGTGGGATCACCGGCCGCATCGATCAGCCGTTCGATGCTCGAATACGGCAATGCTTTAGGAAGCCGGCGCGGAATCTGGGGTGGAGCGATATCTGCGGCTGGATCGATGCTTGTCCAATTCTCCAAAGCCGCAAACCGGTGGAAGGAGCGAACGGCCACCACTACCCGCGCTGCGCTCGAGGCACTCAAGGGTCGCTCGCCTGGATCGGGGTTGCGCAGCGACGCAGAGAAGTCCGCCACGTCCGCGGGCGCGATCGCATTCACATCATCGATCAAGCGTGCCGACAGCCATCTGGAGTACCGATCCAGATCGCGTCGATAAGCCGCCACGGTGTTTTGCGCCAGCCCGCGTTCGACGCTCACGTGGTCAAGGTAGCCACCGATGG
Organism: Candidatus Nanopelagicales bacterium; assembly: GCA_018402235.1. Lineage (GTDB taxonomy): Bacteria > Actinomycetota > Actinomycetes > S36-B12 > S36-B12 > S36-B12. Next base: position 294,002 of record JAGYJJ010000004.1, read on the forward strand.
CGTCCCTGATCGGCGGATTGGACATGCTTGCGATGGGCGCGTCGCCCTACGCGAGGACTTCCGCTATCGGCGTGAACGGAAGATCAAACGCCTCAGCGACGGCTCCGTAGGTGAGGGTTCCCGCGTGCACGTTCAGGCCTAATGCCAGCGCATGGTCGTCGCGCATCGCCTGCTTCCACCCCTTGTCCGCAAGTGCCACGGCATAAGGCAGCGTCACGTTCGTTAAGGCGTAGGTGGACGTGTGCGGGACGGCGCCGGGCATGTTCGCAACACAGTAGAAAATCGAATCGTGCACCGGATAGGTCGGGTCTGCGTGCGTGGTAGGACGAGAGTCTTCGAAGCAGCCACCCTGATCGATGGCGATGTCTACGAGCACCGAGCCCGGCTTCATGCGCGAGACAAGATCGTTCGATACCAACTTCGGCGCTTTGGCACCAGGCACGAGAACAGCACCAATCACCATATCTGCGTCCAGCATCGCACGTTCGATTTCGAAGACGTTCGACGCCACCGTCTGCATGTGGCCCTGGTAGATAGCGTCCATCTGACGAAGGCGGGCCATGTTCTTGTCCATCAAGAGCACTTCAGCCTGCATACCTAGTGCGATGGCAGCCGCATTCATGCCAGATACGCCAGCTCCGATCACTACTACTTTTGCCGCATACACACCGGACACTCCGCCCATCAGGACACCCCGGCCACCGTGCGCGCGCATCAACGCATGCGCGCCGACTTGTGGCGCAAGCCGCCCGGCCACTTCACTCATGGGCGCCAGCAACGGCAGCGAGCCATCGGATAACTCGACGGTTTCGTAGGCGATGGCTGTGGCACCGGAACTTAAAAGCGCATCGGTGCACTCGCGCGAAGCAGCCAGGTGCAGATACGTGAACACGACTTGACCATCGCGGATGCGGGTGTACTCCTCGGCAATCGGTTCCTTCACCTTCAAGATCATCTCGGCGAATTCCCAGACGTCGTCGGCCGCGGGCAACATGCGCGCTCCGGCAGCCTGGTACTCAGCATCGGAGATCGACGAGCCGTCTCCGGCTCCCGACTGAACGGCCACTTCATGGCCATGGCGGGTCAACTCCATGGCACCGGCCGGCGTGATGGCCACGCGAAACTCGTTGTTCTTGACCTCGGTAGGAATACCGATGCGCACGCTTCCTCCTGCTGATCGCCTCGCGGCTCCTGGGGCGGAATCCCCGGTGGTGCCCGATAGCAGCGTAGACCGCCCTCAACTGATCGGACGAAAGATGCAGGCGATCAGCGAACTCGCTGCTGGGACACCAGCCATGCACGCGGTTCCCACGGGGCCTGCGCCGAACGCAAGCCTTGTCCATTTCGCCTACGGATCGCGTCCAGGGCCAAGATTCCGGCAACACCAGAAGGGCTGCCGATCGCTCCGGACAGCACCATTTCCACGGCATCGTCCAACGGCACCCAGGCTTGGGGAAGGTGAGCCTCCTCGGCCTCGCCGGTGTGTGATCGACCATCAGGCAATGTCGTGAGGTCGTTGGCTAGGTAGACGCGTATGGCCTCACTCGATCCACCGGGTGAGTTGAACAGGTCGACCAGGGTGTGCCAGGTATCCGCCTGGACACCTGCCTCCTCGGCCAACTCGCGCTGGGCAGTAACGAGCGGTGGCTCGCCCGCCACGTCCAGCAGGCCCGCGGGGGGCTCGAACAGGTACATCGCCACCGGATGGCGGTACTGCCGGATGAGCAAAATCCGATCGTCGTGGTCGACCGCGATAACCGCAACGGCGCCGGGGTGGATCACCACATCGCGAACCGAATCGCTCTCCCCGATCCGCACGTAATCACGGACAACCGACCACACTCGACCTTCAAAGGCCAACGTTCGCTCGGCAACGGCCATCGTGGAATCCGGGGTGTCAGCTACCGCGCCCGACCAGGCCTCCTCCGGCCGCGGCAGACCTTCAGGTGGCATCGAATGCAGGGTCTAGGCGAGCGCCGACGAAGCACCCACTGATGCACGCTGGCGGGTAAGGGCGGCTTCGACCAACCCGGCGAACAGCGGATGCGCGCGCGTTGGGCGGGACCTGAATTCCGGATGTGCCTGGGTGCCTACGTAGTAGGGATGAACCTTCGCGGGGAGTTCTACGTACTCCACCAAACGGCCATCCGGTGACGTACCCGAGAAAACCAGGCCGGCCTCTTCGAGTTGCGGGCGGTATGCGTTCGCCACCTCATAGCGATGGCGATGACGCTCGTCGACGTAGGGCTGGCCGTAAGCGCGCTCGGCTTGGCTTCCGGACAGCAACTTGGCTGGATAAAGACCTAGGCGCATCGTGCCGCCCATATCGCGGTCACCGGAGACCACATCGCGTTGGTCGGCCAACGTGGAGACCACCGGATGTGGGGTTGTCTCATCGAACTCTAAGGAGTTTGCACCCTCAAGGCCCGCAACCGTCCGCGCGTACTCGATCACCATGCATTGCAAGCCCAGGCACAAACCCAGCGTGGGCAGTGCGTTTTCCCGGGCGTACGTCAAGGCGCCGAGTTTGCCCTCGATTCCACGCACACCGAAGCCGCCGGGAACGCAAATGCCATCGAGACCTTCGAGGTTGCGGGCCGCTCCCTCGGGAGTGGCGCACTCGTCGCTGGACACCCAACGGATGTTCACTTTGCAGTCGTGATGAAAACCACCGGCACGGATCGCTTCGGTGACCGAAAGGTAGGCATCGGGAAGATCGATGTACTTCCCGACCAATCCGATCGTGACCTCGTTGGCGGGGCTGTGTACTCGACGAAGTAGGTCAGCCCAATTAGTCCAGTCGACATCCCGGAAGGGAAGCCCGAGCCGGCGGACCACGTAAGCATCGAGCCCTTCACCGTGCAGCACCTTGGGTATGTCATAGATGCTCGGGGCATCGACTGCGGCCACGACGGCTTCTGCATCAACGTCGCACATCATCGAGATTTTGCGCTTGATACTCGTCGGAACCGGACGATCAGCACGCAGCACGATGGCGTCGGGCTGGATACCAATATTGCGAAGCGACGCCACCGAATGCTGCGTGGGCTTGGTCTTCAGTTCCCCCGAGGGACCGATGTAGGGAAGTAAGGACACGTGGAGGAAGAACACGTTGTCCCGACCCACTTCGTGTCGGATCTGTCGGACCGCTTCAAGGAAGGGCAGCGACTCGATATCGCCAACCGTGCCACCCACCTCGGTGATCACCACGTCGACCTCAGGACCAGCCATCCGACGAATTCGCGACTTGATCTCATTGGTGATGTGCGGGATCACCTGCACGGTGTCGCCGAGGTATTCACCACGGCGCTCCTTGGCGATGACGGTCGAGTAGATCTGGCCGGTAGTGACATTCGCTGAACCGTGCAGATCGGTATCGAGGAAGCGCTCGTAGTGACCGATGTCAAGGTCGGTTTCAGCGCCGTCGTCCGTAACGAAGACTTCGCCGTGCTGGAACGGATTCATAGTCCCAGGATCGACGTTCAAGTACGGATCGAGTTTTTGCATGGTCACGCGCAGACCGCGAGCCTTCAGCAGGTTGCCTAGGCTCGAAGCCGTTAGACCCTTGCCGAGCGAGGAAGCGACACCCCCGGTGACGAAGAGGTGCTTGGTGACGACCGGGGAACTTCGCGGGATGTCCACGGGAGACCAGACTAGCGCGCACGCGAGGTGCGTGCGCGCGCCACCTGCGGCGCGCCGTCGGGAGTTGGGGAATCATCTGCTGCTCCTGTCCGGTCATGCTCTCGCGCAGCCAGGGCGAGCAACTCTCGAGCATGCGCTGCGCCGGTCGTCGATTCCTCCAAGCCACTGAGCATGCGCACCAGTTCCTTCACCCGTTCATCGCCTTCGGCTTCCCGAACCGTTGCCGAGGTCACCGACCCATCGGTGCCCTTCGTGACGACCAGATGGCGATCGGCGAAAGCGGCCACTTGGGGTAGATGGGTCACAACGATCACCTGGGCTGTGCTGGCCAAGCGGGAGAGTCGTCGTCCGACCTCGACCGCCACCGCTCCCCCGATTCCAGCGTCGACTTCATCGAACACCATGGTGGGCACGGGGGAATCTCCGACCATCGCCACCTCGAAGGCCAGGGCCAGCCGTGAGAGTTCACCCCCCGACGCACCTTTACCTATCGGTCGCGGGCTGGCCCCCGAGTGCGGCACCAACAAGACCGTGACCGTGTCGGCCCCATGGGACTTCAAAGACGCCACATCACACTCGACATCGATCACCACGCGAGCGTCAGGCATCGCCAGGGCCTGCAACTCCTGCTCCACCGCCGTGACCAGTTCCCCGGCCACGCGCGATCGCTCCTCCGACAGGCCGCGGGCAAGTTGTTCGACCTGCGAAGACAACTCCTTCTCGCGCTGGGACAAGCCCTCGATCCGTTCGGCGGAGTTATCGACCGCGGATACCTGGGCAGCGGAGTCCTCCCGCCAACGGAGCACTTCCTCGATGGTTGCACCGAAGGACTTGCGCAACGAAGCTAGCCGCCCGCGCCGCTCCTCGACCCAGGCTTGTCGATGCGGGTCGGCATCAAGTGAGCGCAGGTAATCACCGAGTTCAGCATCGATATCGACCACCTCGTTGGTCACAGCTGCCACTCGCTTAGCCAAGACGGCCAGACGCTCATCGACATCGGCTACCGACTCCAGGCTTTCCCGCGCTTGCGCGAGCCGCGTGAGAACCGCGGCGGGGTCGATGTCGTCTCCGGCACCGCTCAGCGCGGCACGAACCTCAAGGGCGGCATCGCGCAACGCCCCGGCGTGGACGAGAACGGCAGCTTCGGCGTCGAGTGCTTCGTCTTCGCCAATCTCCGGGGCGGCGTCGTCGATCTCCGCGATACCCAAGCGCAAGAGAGCTGCCGCACGTGCCTGTTCGTCGGCACTGTCTGTCAACTCCAGCAATTCACGGCGCACGTCCTGCAACTCGTTCCAGGCGAGTTCGTAGGCGTGGCGCTTGTCCGACACCGCCTTGCCACCAAATCGGTCCACCACTTCGCGCTGCCAGGTCGACTCGCGCAAACGCGCTTGGTCGGCTTGTCCATGCACCGCGAGTAAGCCGTGCCATACGTTGGACAGTGCAGATAGCGGCACCGGACGACCGGCCACGTGCGCACGGGACTTGCCCTGCGGGGCAACGGTTCTGCGGATTATCAGCGCATCGTCATCGATCAGAACCCCCAATTCATCGAGCGCCTGCGCCACGACGAGCCGATGCGCGTCATCAAGTGTCACTACCGCATCGACTTCCGCCCCTGCCCCTGCATCACGCAGTTGCCCGGACTCAGACCGAGCACCACGCAGCAGTTCTAATCCCGACAAGATCATTGTTTTTCCAGCACCGGTTTCTCCGGTGATGACGTTCAGACCCGGCGCGAACTCCATGCGCGCCTCATCGATCACCCCGATGCCCTGGATGCGTAGTTCTTCGATCATCGCTTCTCGATCACATCCGCCCGTTCACGCTTGCCACGTCACCGCTGCCGACCACGCCACCCATCGACCGGGAGGTCGAACTTCGCCACCAGTCGATCGGTGAAGGGTGCCGGCGCTAACCGAGCGAAGCGCACGGGAATCGGGTCGGCAGTTACCACGAGGCGATCGCCAGGCAGCAAATCAATCGTGCGTCGACCATCAGCCCACAGCACCGCGTGCGATCCCGGCGCTAAATCCAACGCGATCGTGCTTGAGGGCGATACGACTAATGGCCGAGCGAAGAGCGCATGAGCACTCAGCGGCACCACCAAAAGGGCCGCCACTTCAGGCCAGACCACGGGACCACCGGCAGAGAACGCATAGGCGGTAGAGCCTGTCGGAGTGGCGCACACCACGCCATCACAACCCCAACGCGAGAGTGGACGCCCATCCACCTCCACGAGCACTTCGATCATGCGTTCGCGGGTGCCTTTTTCCATGCTGACTTCATTGAGGGCCCAGGTGCTGTCGACGATCTCCCCATCACGCACAACATTTACTCGCAAGCGCGTGCGCTCCTCAACACTCCAGCGACGAGCAATGAGCGCCTCCACCACGAACTGCACATCCTCGGGCTCGGCTTCCGCCAAGAAGCCCACGTGCCCCAGATTCACGCCCAGCAGCGGTGTGCCGGGTTCGGCGAGTTCGGCTGCGCGCAAGATCGTGCCGTCTCCTCCGAAGCAGGCGACGACGTCGCCTCTGGCCCTACCCACAGCGGTGTCGTCGGCCAGCACCTCCAACTCATCGCGCGAAAAGGCGTCAGCTAAACCGTCCTGCTCCAAAGCTTGGATATCTCGTGCGGTCCCCGATACCTGCACACCGGCGGAGCGAAGGGCGGAGATAGTCGATCGAGCCACCCGCCGGGCGTCCTCATTCGCAGCGTTGACCACAACAAAAACGCGGACTGCTGGGTTGGTACTGGCGCCTTGGGCGACGTCACTAGTACTCATTGCGGTCCCTCCTGGACCGCCGCGGTGATGGCACGCTCAAGGAGCTCGGAATCGAGTCCGCCCTGCACACCCTTACTCATGCTCATCACGCCATCATCCCCGGTCGAATCCCCCGCGTCACTACCGGACTTCGTCATCCACAGGAAATACTCGACATTGCCCTTGGGTCCAGGCAGCGGGCTAGCCACCACGCCATGGATCACCAGACCCAACCTCACCGCCGCGGCTGCCACCCCGCGCACGGCCTGCGCACGCAACTGCGGGTCTGTCACGACCCCATGCCCCACCTTGTTCTTGCCCACTTCGAACTGCGGCTTGACCATCACCACTAGTTCCGCGCCCGCGGCTGCCACGTCAGTCAGCGCCGGCAGCACCACAGTGAGGGAGATGAACGACAAGTCCGCAACAACCAAATCCGGCGCGAAGGGCAGGTCCGAGGGCGTGAGATGTCGGACGTTGGTGCGTTCCATCACCACAACCGCATCCTGCGAGCGCACCGGACCAGGCCAACTGCCCGTAGCCGACATCGACGGCGATCACCTGCGCTGCCCCGCGCTCGAGCAACACTTGCGTAAAGCCGCCGGTTGAAGCCCCTGCGTCCAAGGCCTTACGTCCACGGACGTTGATCCCAAAAGCATCAAGGGCACCCACGAGTTTGTGGGCACCGCGAGAAACGTAGGAGGACTCATCCCCGGCCTGCACTTCTAACGCGGCGGAGACGTCCACCTGCGTAGCAGCCTTGGCGGCAACCACGCCACCAACGGTGACTCGTCCCTGCGCGATAAATTCCTGGGCTTGCTCACGCGAGGTGACAAGACGACGACGAACAAGTTCGGCATCCAGCCGTCGACGTGTCATCGATCACTCCGATGGGCGACGAAGCATGACAACGAGGCAGAACGATTAAGCAGGATCGTCGTCGGATGCCAGACCGTCGAGGGTTGCGCGCAAGGATTGCTGCACTCTTTCGTAGATCTCGGCGTGTTCACCGAGATCGGACTGGGCAACAGCGTGCAGTTCTTCAAGGGCTGCGTCGACGGCTACGTTGCCGGTTGGCTCCCAGACGGGCAATGCAGCCTGTGGATCGGGCGCCTCGTCGAGCACGAGGATCTTTTCCATCTCCGACTCCGTGGGTTCGCTGTCCACGCTCTCAACCACCGTTGTCGCTTCGTCGTGTGGATTGAGCATCACTCCGGGACCACCTTCTTCTTCACCTTGCGTGGCGCCTCGCCAGCAACACTCGCTGTCGAAGAACTCGACTCATCGGACTTCGCTGTTTTCGCAGCCTTCTCAGACTTCTCGGTCGTGTCTTCTCTCTCCAGACGCTCGACCCGGGCGCGCAGCGCAGCGAGTTCGTCCTCACGCACGAAGCCCATGCGACCGACAGCGCGGTCAACTTCCGTTCGGATCATCCCCACGAGCACTTCTCGGTTCTGCTTGGAGGTCGCCATGAGGTCGTCGGCGATGTCTTGCACCGAGCCCACCACATCCGGAGTCTTCCCGGTCAGTTGCATCCCTTGGTTGACCAAGGACATCGCAGCATCGCGCGCCTTGCTGGCAGTCACCTCAGTGACACCACTAGCGAGCTGCACATACCCGCGCAGACCTTCCAGCACCTCGATCACGCCCCTCCATGAGATCTATCGCTAGAACTCTAACGCCGTGCCCACGCGTCGATCGCCTGACGCACCTGATCGCTCACGTTGCCGGAGGCGTCGGACTTGCTCCACGCTCGGCCCAGACCTCGGAGAACCTCCGCCAGCGGCCCACTTCCTGGCGCGTCCGGGGCAACCCGAACGGCATCGACCGGCCCGCTCAAGGCCTGTAGATCCTCGGCGATGTAAATGGGTCGAAACTGCGGGTCCGCATCGATCAAATCCACCAGCTCCTGCGCTCCTGCAACTCCAGTGAGGACCAGTAGCGAGTCCATGCCAGCGCGATTTGCACCTTGGATATCGGTATCGATGCGATCACCCACAACTAAGGGGCGAGACGAACCCAGGCGCTCGGCGGCGAGCGTGAACAGCAGCGGCTCCGGCTTACCGGTCACCGCATCGGGTGCTCGACCAATCGCCAGTTGAATGGCACTCACAAGAGCACCGTTCCCAGGTGCCAAACCGTGCTCGGTCGGAATGCTCAAATCCAGGTTCGTTGCCACCCACACCGCCCCTGCAGTGATCGCATATCCGGCTTCGGAAAGTTCCCGCCACCCGACTTCTGGTCCAAAACCTTGCACCACCGCGACCGGTGTCACTGAGCGATCACGCACCGGCGTATAGCCAGCCGCCGATACTGCCTCATCGATTCCCACGCCACCGACGATCAAGACGGGTGAGCCGGCTGGCACTCCATATTCCTGCAGGTAAGCAACGGCCCCTTGTGGCGAGGTGACCACATTTGAGGGATCGATCGCAAGACCAAGACGAGCGATACGTTCAGCGATCGCCGCAGGCGGCAACGCAGCATTATTCGTGAGCAAGCACCACGGAACTGGCGAGGCTCGAAGGGCATCGACGGCGAAGGGAACGGCAACCGAACCCCGGTAGATCACCCCATCGGCGTCCACGATGAGGGCGTCGTACCCGTCGAGGAGTGGCGCCACCTAGAAGTCCGCCTCGATGGGACCCTCAGGCGCCAGTCCGGCTTCTGCTCGTGCCCGAAGGGTCGCCTTCACTTGGGTCAGCGCCTGTGCGTACTCAGGTCGATCCGGTCGCATCACAAAGGCCATGGACAGGTGATCGCGGGCCGTGGGGAACATCTGCCGTCGCCATAGGGCCATTCCCAGTGCGTAGTGGGCGTAGTCCTCATCGGGCGCGCGTTCGACAAGCTCGGTCAATACCTCGATCGCGTCGTCGTACCGGCGAGCATCGAATAGCGCTCTACCCAAGGTCTCCAGCACTGACGGGCTCGGCTCGGACCGCCGGACACGCTCCAACAAGATGATGGCCGCCTCGGCGTTTCCCGTGGAGAGCATGTCCTGCGCTCGCTGGAACCACTCGTACGGGCCACCACTGGGTGAACCGACGTCGTCTGCGTCGGCTGCATCCACGGCGTCGAAAGACTCCACGCGCTCATCGTCCCATGAAAACCGAGCGTCCCATGAAAACCGAGCGTCCCATGAAAACCGAGCGTCCCATGAACGCGTGTGCGCTCGCCTTCACGCCTTCTGGATCGAACGCACCACAACTTCCATAGTGCTGCCCACTCCACCGGCAGCTCCTCCTCGCCAGAAGCGTCGACGCAACGTCCCGTCCACCGACACCAACGTCCCCGGCTCGAGGCGTTCAACCATGGCACGCGTGCGCGCCCTGGTTGTAGTGCAGGCGATCGCATCGACGATGGCGGCGTTGGGGCTACCGGTCCTTTCGCGTACCGGCCTATCCACTATCACCGTGAAAGACGTGATGGTGTCCCCACTGGGCAGTTCCTTGGTTCGCACCTGGGCTCCCAACCGACCCATGAGCGCAACCGACGACGACGTTGTCATGACTTTCCCTCCTTAGAACGACTCTTACCCCCCAGGAAAGCCCCAACAACTCGCCACGATCTAGTCCCAATCGAGAACGGTGGATGAGATGTCACGCCAGAATGCATCTGTGGATAACTCGCAGGAACCCGCCCCGCCGATCATCGACCAGCTCGGTGATGAGGTGTTCGCGATCGATACCCAGATGGCCGGACACGCGGGCATCACGTCGAGTTATGTGATCCGTGGATCTCGGCCCTGCTTGATCGAGACGGGCACCGCCCTTTCCGCCCCCGTCGTCATCGCAGCACTCACCGAACTGGGAATTGACTCAAAAGACCTGGCAACAGTGGTGGTCACTCACATCCACCTCGACCACGCTGGAGGGGTCGGTGATATTGCCGCTGCTTATCCGAACGCACACGTGGTGGTACACGAAAAGGGAGCCCGGCACCTAGCCGACCCGACCCGACTGGTGGCCAGCGCCCAACGGGTGTTCGGCCCGGATATGGACCGGATGTTCGGACCCTTGCTACCCACACCAAACGAACGCCTGGTCACCCTCGGTGAGAAAGGGACCGTGGATCTGGGTGATGGCAGAAGCCTGGATGCCTTCCACAACCCTGGACACGCATCGCACCACGTTGCACTTGTCGATTCACAGACCGGCGATCTTTACACCGGCGATGCCGCCGGGGTCTTCGTGCCCGACACCGCCGAGGTTCGCCCGGCAACTCCCCCGCCGGATTTCGATCTGGAACTGGCCTTGGACTCACTGCGACGCATGCGCGACGCCGCACCAACCCGTCTGCTGTTCAGCCACTTCGGTCCGGTTACCGACGTAGATCTCGTGTTCGATCAGTCCGAGGAGGAACTTCGCTATTGGGTTGAACAGGTATCGCAGGCCTATCACGCCGGCATGGATCTCGAACATGCCATCGCGATGGTCAAGGAGAAGGACCGTGAAAGGCACCCGGATTTTTACGCAGACACCGAGCGTGCGACTAAGTTCGAGGAGCTGTCCAGTACTGGAGCCCAGGTCTCGGGAATTTGGCGGTGGCTCGACAAAACCTCGCTCAACCCGAACCGTTAGTTCAGGCGCTCAGCGGCATCCGTAACGCCGTCCACATCGGACTCAACTGCTCTGGTGAACCACTCGCGGGCCTCGCCTTGTCGACCCAGAGCTTCGAGAACGCTCGCGTAGGCGTACTGCAAACGGGCACGCTCAGATCCCTGCGGTAGCGCCGTGAGTTCTGGAATATCCAGTAATACCAACGCTGCTTCGTGTTGCTCCATATCCGAACGAGCCCCAGCGGCGACGATCTGTGACTCCACCTTCAACGCCGGATCACCGTCACGGATGTCCCGCAAAAGCTCCAGCGCTCGTTCTGGTCGCCCCAATCCTCGCTCGCAGTCGGCCATCATCGGCACGAACGAGTCATCTCCCGTCATGCGCCGCACAGCACGTAACTCAGCCAGCGCATCTGCGTAGTCTGCGCATCGGTAAGCGGTGACGCCCGCTGCTTCGCGAACGGCCGCGACGCGCCCGGCCAACTTCTTCGCAGCCTTCGCGTGTTCGCGTGCACCTTCGTCGTCGTCCTCCAACAGCAGCAACTCTGCCGCCGCTAGATGCCCAGCGACCTTCTCTCCCAAATCCTCCGGCAGGGTACGCAGTTCATTCAGGACTGCCGGATCGAGTTCGGTGATGTCGACCTCGTCGGGGATGGCGGGCCCTACCGGCCGAGGCGGGCGCTGCGGACGCTCATCGGATGTACGCCGAGGACCAGGCCGGCCACCGCGAGGGGCGCCACCTTGGCTACGCGGCTTATCGGTTCGTTGCCCACCTGGCTTACCGCCCGATTGCCCACCTGGCCGACCACCGGAGGAGCGCTTCGCCGGACCACGCTGGTCACGATCGCTGGAACGACCGCCCGGTTTGCCATCAGGCTTACCGCCGGGCTTACTACCTGGTTTACCGCCGGGCTTGCTACCGGATTTGTCGCCAGGCCTTCCGCTGGGCTTACCGCCCGAGCGACCACCAGGCCGACCACCGGATCCACGCGCTGACCCACCACCGGGCTTTGCCCCACCTGACGATCTGCGATCACTTCCGGAACGCTCCACGGTCCTATCCTCTCGGGTACTTGTTCAGCAAAAAACAAAGGCCACCCGAAGGTGGCCTTTGTAAAGAATGTCCGGCGGCGTCCTACTCTCCCACGTAGTCACCCACGCAGTACCATCGGCGCAGAAGGGCTTAGCTTCCGGGTTCGGAATGGAGCCGGGCGTTTCCCCTTCGCCATGGCCGCCGAAACTCTATTGAGATGTGGTTGGTGTTCCCGACCGAATCTCGGGAACCGCACAGTGGACGCGAATTTTGTGAAATGAGGCAAGTCCTCGGACTATTAGTACCGGTCAGCTCCACACATTGCTGTGCTTCCACATCCGGCCTATCAACCCAGTCGTCTAGCTGGGGTCCTTACCTGGTAAACCAGTGAGAGTCCTCATCTTGAAGTGGGCTTCCCGCTTAGATGCTTTCAGCGGTTATCCCTTCCGAACGTAGCTAACCAGCCGTGCCCTTGGCAGGACAACTGGCACACCAGAGGTTCGTCCGTCCCGGTCCTCTCGTACTAAGGACAGATCTTCTCAAGACTCTTACGCGCGTGGCGGATAGGGACCGAACTGTCTCACGACGTTCTAAACCCAGCTCGCGTGCCGCTTTAATGGGCGAACAGCCCAACCCTTGGGACCGACTCCAGCCCCAGGATGCGACGAGCCGACATCGAGGTGCCAAACCATGCCGTCGATATGGACTCTTGGGCAAGATCAGCCTGTTATCCCCGGGGTACCTTTTATCCGTTGAGCGACGCCGCTTCCACATGCCGACGCCGGATCACTAGTTCCGACTTTCGTCCCTGCTCGACCTGTCAGTCTCACAGTCAAGCTCCCTTGTGCACTTGCACTCGACACCTGATTGCCAACCAGGCTGAGGGAACCTTTGAGCGCCTCCGTTACTTTTTGGGAGGCAACCGCCCCAGTTAAACTACCCACCAGGCACTGTCCCTAATCCGGATCACGGATCGAGGTTAGACAGCCAATACGATCAGAGTGGTATTTCAACGATGACTCCACCCGAACTGGCGTCCGAGCTTCATAGTCTCCCACCTATACTACACAAATCGAATCGACCACCAATACCAAGCTGTAGTAAAGGTCCCGGGGTCTTTCCGTCCTGCTGCGCGTAACGAGCATCTTTACTCGTAGTGCAATTTCGCCGAGTTCGTGGTTGAGACAGCTGGGAAGTCGTTACGCCATTCGTGCAGGTCGGAACTTACCCGACAAGGAATTTCGCTACCTTAGGATGGTTATAGTTACCACCGCCGTTTACTGGCGCTTAAGTTCTCAGCTTCGCCTTGCGGCTAACCGGTCCCCTTAACGTTCCAGCACCGGGCAGGCGTCAGTCCATATACGTCGTCTTGCGACTTTGCATGGACCTGTGTTTTTAGTAAACAGTCGCTTCCACCTGGTCTCTGCGGCCGTAGCCAGCTCAGGGAGCAAGTCCCATCACCAGCCGCGGCCCCCCTTCTCCCGAAGTTACGGGGGCAATTT